>NZ_BAAAQK010000019.1:0-228355 GCF_039531635.1 Pseudonocardia ailaonensis
GCTGGACGAACACGCCGGGCAGGTGCACCTGGGCGGGATCGATCTCCCCGGGCTCCACGAGCTCTTGGACCTCGGCGATGGCGACGGTGCCGGCCATGGCGCACAACGGGTTGAAGTTCTGCGCGGACTTGTCGAACACCAGGTTCCCGTGCCGGTCCCCCTTCGCCGCGGCGACCAGCGCGAAGTCGGTGACGATGGCCTCCTCCAGGACGTGGTCCACACCCCGGAACGAGCGGACCTCCTTCGCCGGGGACGCCAGCGCGACCGACCCGTCCGCCGCGTAGCGCCACGGCAGGCCACCATCGGCGATCTGGGAACCCACCCCGGCCGGGGTGAAGAACGCCGGGATCCCACACCCACCCGCGCGGAGGCGTTCGGCGAGGGTGCCCTGGGGGCACAGCTCGACCTCGAGCTCCCCGGCCAGGTACTGGCGGGCGAACTCCTTGTTCTCCCCCACATACGAGCCCGTCACCCTCGAGATCCGCTTGTCGGCGAGCAGGATCCCCAACCCCCAGTCGTCGACCCCGCAGTTGTTCGACACCACCCTCAGATCACCCACCCCGAGCCGGTGCAACACAGCGATCAGCGTCGACGGGATCCCACACAGGCCGAACCCGCCCACAGCGAGCGAAGCACCCCCGGTGATCCCCGCCAACGCCTCCTCGGCGGTGGTCGACTTGTCCATGCCAGATGACTCCTCACCAGGTCGTACGACGGCGGCGACCCGAGGCGTCACACCGTCGGGGCTCCGTTCCGCGACGCTAGTCGACCGGCCGGACGGGCAACAAGGCTGGTGCCTATGGCACCGGACTCACGCGGCGGCACCGCCACGGGAGCGGCAGCGCGGCCAGCGTGCCGAGGACCTGACGAGCGCCCGTCGCCCGGCGTGCCCGCGCCCGGCCCGTGCTCGCGAGGCGGTGGTCACGGGCGGCGGCGAGGAGCTCGGAGCGGTGCTGGTCGACGAGCGGGTTCGGGCTCACGGTGTTCTCCAGGGAGGCGATCAGGCGGACCTCGGGGCCGCAGGGATGGCGGGTGTGGTCGGGCAGCAGCAGGGCGAGCAGGCGCAGCATCGGCGAGTTCTCGGCGAGGACGTCCGCGACGACCTCCGTGAAGCCGGCCCGCGCGCCGGCGGTGAACACGGCGCGCAGCAGTGCGGTGCCGATCCCGCGGTGCTGCCAGGCGTCGACGACCTCGACGGCGAGATCGGCCTGCCGCCGGTCGATCGCGACGAGCCGCGCGATGCCGACCGGATCGGCCCCCGCGTACGCGACGACGGCGATGTGCCGCCGCCCGTCGACGGCGCTCAGCACGGTGCGGGTCCGGGGTGTGAGGGCGGGGATGCCGGAGTGGTAGCGGCGGTAGCGGCTGGTGGTGGACATGCCGCCGAACACGGTGTCCAGGATGTCGGCCCGGCCGGGACCCAGATCGTGGATCCGCACTCCGGGGATGGAGACGGGGTACATCGGAGGGCTCCTTCCCTTCGGTAGCGGGAAGAGCCGGCACAGGGGCCGTCCTCGTCCCGGAGGAGCCGTTTTCGGGGGTTGTCCCTACCCGTGGGTAGGACACCGCTCATGCAAGTGACGGCACGGGCCCCGAGCTGCCACGCACCACGAGCCGCGGCGGCGTGACGTGCTCGGTCGCCGGTCCGGGAGAACCCTCGGCCCTGGCGATCGCGCGGCCGATCGCGGCGGCCGCGAGGGCGGCCGGATCCTGGCTCACCGAGGTCAGCTCGATGCTCCGCAACGCGGCGAGGCGCGTGTCGTCGTAGCCGACGACCGACATCCGCCCCGGTACGGCGACGCCCCGCGCCCGCAGCGCCAGGAGCAGTCCGAACGCGGTCATGTCGTTGTGCGTCAGCACGCCGGTGGGCACGACGGGGCCCGCCAGCAGCGTCCCGGCGGCGGCGACACCGGACTCCTCGTCCGCCCCGCCGGGCAGCACGCGGGCCCGGTCGGCCAGCCCGTGGGCGGCCATGGCGGCGAGATAGCCCTCGCGGCGCGTGCGGCTCAGGACGGCCCGCCCGCCGTCGACGTAGTGGACGTCGCGGTGCCCGGCCCCCACCAGGTGCCCGACGGCGAGGGCGATGCCGAGCCGGTCGTCCGCGTGGACCGAGTCCACGGACGCGGCGGTGAGCTCGGAGCCGACGAGCACGGTCGGCACGCGCAGCGCGCCCAGCTCGGCGGCACTCATCTCCGGGCTGACCAGCACGAGCGCGGCGCAGCGGTCCCGCTGCAGGCTCTCGACCGCGGCCGGCTCGCCCCGGTCCCGGGTCGTCGCGCTCAGCACGAGGTCGTAGCCGGTGTCCGCGACCGCCCGGTACAGGTGCCCGACCACCTCGGCGTGGAAGGCCTCGTCGACCCCGTAGGTGACGCCGAGCAGCCGGGAGTGCTGCTCACGCAGTGTCCGGGCGCGCCGGTCCGGCCGGTAGCCCAGCTCGTCCGCCGTCCGCAGGATCCGCCGGCGGGTCTCCTCGGACACCCCGGGCTCCCCGCGCAGTGCCACGGACGCCGAGGACACGGACGTCCCGGCGCGCCGCGCGACGTCGACGATCGTGATCCTGCCGCCCATTCCCGCCCTCGTTTGTCTTGACATACTCGCGTCGCAGCGCCTACCGTCCGTCGCACCGTACCAGAACGTTCCGGTACTGCTGACCAGGCAAACCAGAACGTTCCGGTTCCCGATCGAGAGGCATGCGTCGATGACGACCACCCCGCTCTCCGTCGCCGTGATCGGCGCCGGCATGGCCGGCCGCAGCCATGCGGCGGCGTACCTCAACGCGAACACCGTGTTCGGCCCCGGCCTGCCGCCCGTCCGGCTGGCCGCGATCGCCGACGCCAACGTCGCGCTCGGCGAGGACGCCGCCCGCCGCTACGGCTACGAGAGGGCCTACGCGAGCTGGGAGCAGGTCGCCGAGGACCCGTCGATCGACGCCGTGAGCATCGTGGTGGGCAACGCGCTGCACCGGCCGATCGCCGAGGCCCTCGTGGCGGCCGGCAAGCACGTCCTCTGCGAGAAGCCCCTCGCCGGCTCCCTGGACGACGCCCGGGCGATGGTCGAGCTGGAGCGCTCGACCGACCTGGTCACCGCTGTCGGCTACACGTTCCGGCGCAACCCGTCGATCGCCGCCATCCGCGATCACGCGCGGCGCGGCGAGCTGGGGGACCTGAGCGTGTTCCAGGGCCGCTACTGGTGCGACTACGCCACGGATCCCCGCGGCCCGCTGAGCTGGCGCTTCAAGGGCCCCAAGGGATCCGGGGCACTGGGCGACATCGGCTCGCACGTGATCGACACCGCCCAGTACGTCGCCGGACCGATCGTCGCGGTCATGGGCGCCTCGTTGTCCACGCAGATCGGCAAGCGCCCCCTGCCGCTCGGTGCGGTGGTCGGCCACGACGCCGCACCGGTGTCCGACGAGCTCGGCGAGGTCGAGAACGAGGACTCCGCCACCTTCACCGCCCGCTTCGCCTCGGGCCTGGTGGGGAGCTTCTCGGTGTCCCGCACCGCCTTCGGCCTTCCCAACGGCCTCGCGTTCGACGTCCTCGGCGTCGGCGGCCGCGCGGCGTTCGACCAGAACCGCCCCGCCGAGTACCTGTTCGACGATGCCCAGCCCGAGGCCCGCACCCGGGGCGCCCGGCAGATCATCGCCGGACCGCAGCTGCCGTACTTCAAGGGCGGCATGCCCATGGAGGCCCCGGGGGTCGGCGGCGGCAACAGCGAGAACTTCACCTACCAGGCACGCGCCTTCCTCGACCAGGTCGCGGGCGTGGCCGATCCGCTCCCGGCGTGCGCCACCTTCGCCGACGCCCTGCGCACCATGGAGATCATCCAGGCGGTCGTGCGCTCCGCCGACAACGACGGCCGTGCTGTCGACGTCACTGCCGTCACCGTCCGAGAGGACCACCGATGAAGCTCGGCGCCTACACCGCCTGCCTGCACGACCGCACCCTCACCGAGGCCCTCGACGTCCTCGCGGGCAACGGCCTCACCTCGGTCGAGGTCAACTCCGGCGGATTCATCCCGTCGCCGCACTGCCCGGTCGACCTGCTGCTGAGCAGCGCGACGGCCCGCGAGGAGTACCTCGCGACCTTCGCGGAGCGGAGCATGGAGCTCACCGGCCTGAACTGCAACGGCAACCCCCTCAACCCGCTGCCGGGCGTCGGCCCCAAGCACGCCGACGACCTGCGCCGCACCATCCGCCTGGCCGGGCTGCTCGGCGTCCGCCACGTCGTCACCATGTCCGGCACGCCCGGCTCGGACCCGGACGCGAAGTACCCCTCCTGGGTCGTCAACCCCTGGGACGGCGTGTACATGGACGTCCTGGACTACCAGTGGGCCGTCGCCCGCGAGTTCTGGAGCGGGATCGACGCGCTGGCCCGGGAGAACGGGGTGCGGGTCGCCATCGAGATGCACCCGCACAACCTGGTGTTCTCGCCCGTCACCCTCCGGAAGCTGGTCGACGACATCGGTGCCACGAACGTCGGCGCCGAGATGGACCCGAGCCACCTCATGTGGCAGGGCATGGACATCGTCGCGTGCATCAGGTGGCTGGGGCCCCTGGTGTTCCACGCCGCGGCCAAGGACGCCGCACTCCAGCCGGGCGTCGACATCCGCGGGGTGCTCGACACGAGCTTCACCCGGGACGCCACCGTGCCCACCGGCTACGGCTTCTGGTGCAACGCCTGGCCCGAGAACCCCGCCTGGCGCTTCGTGGCGGTGGGGGAGGGCCACGACGTCGGCTACTGGACCGAGTTCCTACGCGCCCTCGCCGAGGTCGACCCGGACATCGCGGTGAACATCGAGCACGAGGACGCCGCGTTCTCCCGGACCGAGGGCCTCGCCCTGGCGGCGAAGAACCTCCTCGCCGCCGCCGGGAACCTGGCCTGAGACGAGGCTGGCCGGGCACGCATCCTGCCTGGTCGAGCCGCGATGGCTGGGCGAGGATCGGGCGAGCCCGGCCGGGCGCCGTCGCGCGGCCCGGCCGGACCCGCTGGCGACATCCCGATCTCCCAACGAGCCGGGCCGCCGGGGGATGTGGGTAGGGTGACCTTCGCCGCCTTCCGGGGTGGCGGAGGGAGGCGTCCGGGTGCCTGGTGGCCCCCGCGGTCTTCAACACCGACGTGGCCGAGCACCTCGGTCAGGCGGGTTCGATTCCCGTCCGCCTCCGCTCCCTTAACGAAGGCACCCTCCGTACCGACCTGATCACCGGGCGGCCCGCGGCGGGCCGCGGGGAGGTCGGGATGGACGACGTCGGCACCGCGCTCTACACCCTGCTGGCCGTGACGGCGGTGGCGGCACTGGCCCCCCTGCTGCTCGGTCTGCTGCCGAAGCTGCGGATCCCGCAGGTGGTGCTGCTGCTGGCGGGCGGGATCGTCGTCGGGCCGCAGGTCATGGCGGTGGCGTCACCGCAGGCCATCGAGCCGCTCGCCGACCTGGGGCTCGGGTTCGTGTTCCTGCTGGCCGGCTACGAGATCGACCAGCGCCTGCACCGCCAGGACGCCGGCCGGCGGGCGGCGCTGGCCTGGGTCGTCTCGCTCGCCCTCGGGCTGGGGGTGGTCGGCCTGCTCACCGGGATGGGCGTGGTGCGTGCCTTCGTGCCCGTCGCGCTGGCGATGACGACCACCGCCCTCGGCACGCTGGTGCCGATCCTGCGGGAGAACGGGATGCTGCACGGGCGGCTCGGCGGCTACCTGCTGGCGGGCGGCGCGGCGGGGGAGCTGCTGCCGATCCTGGCGATCGCGGTGTTCCTCGGCGTCGGCAGCAAGTTCGTCGCCCTGCTCTCGCTCGCCGCCGTCGTCGTGCTCGCGGTGCTGCTGAGCCTGGCCGGGCGGGTGCTGCACCTCGGCGGCGGGCGGCTGGACCGGATCTTCGAGGAGCGCCAGCACGAGACCAGTCAGATCACGCTGCGCTTCACGGTGCTCCTCCTGGTCCTGCTGCTCGCGGTCACCGAGCGGTTCCACCTCGACGCGGTGCTGGGCGCGTTCGTCGCCGGGATGGTGCTGCGACGGTGGGCGGGCAACAGCGCGCCGGCGCTGGAGGAGAAGCTCGACGTCGCCGGGCACGGCTTCCTGATCCCGATCTTCTTCGTGTACTCGGGCATGACGATCGACCTGCAGGCCATCGCGGCCGCCCCGCTGCGGCTGCTGCTGTTCTTCGGGCTCATGATCGCGATCCGCGGCCTGCCGGCGCTGTTGGTCTACATCGGCGTCCTGTCCCTGCGCGAGCGGATCCAGACGATGCTCGTGTCCGCCACCGCGCTGCCGCTGGTGGTGGCGCTCGTCGAGATCGGGATGCGCAACGGCACGATGCTGCCCGAGAACGGGGCCGCGCTGGTCGGGGCCGGGGTGCTGACCGTGCTGATCCTGCCCACCGTCGCGGTGGCGATCCACCGCCCGGCCGTGCCCGTCGCGGCACCGGAGACGCCGCCGGTGACGCCGCAGGAGGCGGCGCCCCAGCGGGACGAGCTGCCCTCCTGAGGTGTCGGCCCGCCCGGGGCGGGTACGCCCGGATGGCGGCGGATCCAGCAGCGTGGTCCGTCGCCCCCGAGCACGACCGCGACCGAAGGAGGGCCCGTGACCACGGTGCGCCCGAACCCCACCACCACCGACGCAGGCATCCCCGTCGAGAGCGACGAGCACTCGCTGACGGTCGGCGCCGGCGGCCCGATCCTGTTGCAGGACAGCTATCTCATCGAGCAGATGGCCCAGTTCAACCGCGAGCGCATCCCGGAGCGGCAGCCGCACGCGAAGGGCAGCGGCGCCTTCGGGTCCTTCGAGGTGACCGGCGACGTCAGCGCCTACACCAAGGCGGCCCTGTTCCAGCCCGGCGCGACGACCGACCTCGGTGTCCGCTTCTCCACGGTGGCGGGGGAGCGCGGCAGCCCCGACACCTGGCGCGACCCGCGGGGTTTCGCGGTGAAGTTCTACACCGACCAGGGCAACTACGACATGGTCGGCAACAACACCCCGGTCTTCTTCATCAAGGACCCGATGAAGTTCCAGCACTTCATCCGCTCCCAGAAGCGCCGCGCGGACAACAACCTGCGCGACCACGACATGCAGTGGGACTTCTGGACGCTCTCGCCGGAGTCCGCGCACCAGGTCACCTGGCTGATGGGCGACCGCGGGATCCCGCGCACCTGGCGCCACATGAACGGCTACACCAGCCACACCTACATGTGGATCAACGCCGAGGGTGAGGAGTTCTGGGTCAAGTACCACTTCAAGACCGACCAGGGCATGGAGTTCTTCACCCAGGACGAGGCCGACCAGATGGCGTCGGCGGACACGGACTACCACACCCGCGACCTCTTCGAGCACATCCGCGACGGCGAGTACCCGACCTGGACGCTGCACGTGCAGGTCATGCCGTACGCGGACGCGAAGGACTACCGCTTCAACCCCTTCGACCTGACGAAGGTGTGGCCGCACGCCGACTACCCGCTGATCGAGGTCGGCCGGATGCGGCTGGACCGCAACCCCACCGACAACCACGCCGAGATCGAGCAGCTGGCGTTCCAGCCGAACAACCTGGTGCCCGGAATCGGCCCGTCGCCGGACCGGATGCTGCTGGCGCGCCTGTTCTCCTACGCGGACGCGCACCGGTACCGCCTGGGCGCGAACTACCAGCAGATCCCCGTGAACGCCCCGGTGTGCCCCGTGCACACCTACTCGAAGGACGGGGCGATGCAGATGCGGAAGGTGGCCGACCCGGTCTACGCGCCGAACTCCTACGGCGGTCCGGCGGCGGACACCTCGAACCACGTCCCGACCTGGCAGGCCGACGGCGACATCATGCGCAGCGCCTACGTCGACCATCCGGAGGACGACGACTGGGGTCAGGCCGGGACGTTGGTTCGCGAGGTGATGGACGACGCCGGCCGCGAACGCCTGGTGGACAACGTGGTCGGGCACCTGCTCAACGGCGTCTCCGAGCCGATTCTCGAGCGGGCGTTCCAGTACTGGAAGAACATCGACAAGAGCGTCGGCGACCAGATCGAGGCCGGCGTCCGGGAGAAGGCGTCGGAGCAGGACCCGAAGGCCGCCGACCAGGGCAACCCGGCCCGCACCTCGATGCAGCACAAGGCCTGACCTCCCCGTGAGTGGCGATGGTCGCCATGGCGACCATCGCCACTCACGAGGTCCAGGCCGCCGACGACCTGGCGGGCCGGAGACCGGGGCGCCGCACCAGGTGACCGCGAGCCTGGTGATCCCGGTGGCGGCGTCTCGACGTCGGCCGCGCCGACCCGCCTGCGGAGAGCGCCCGGGACGCTACTCAGCGGACGACGTCGCCCACGAACGCCGCCGCCCGCTCCCGCAGACCCGCGCGCCGCTCCTCCACGCTCAGGCCGGGCGCGGGCCGGAGGGCCGCCGTGGCCTTCCCGACGCGGACGTGGCGCCGGCAGCCGAGGTCGGCGCACACGTAGGTCCCGACCGTCGCGCCCCTGCGGCCCTCGGGTCCGCGGCGGGCCGCGGTGAACAGGGTGGTGCCGCCGGCGCTGTGGGTGGTGCGGCACAGCGCGCACATCCCGGTGGTCCCCACGGGGTTCGACGCGGCGCGGAGCAGGACCGCCGCCGGCTCGGGCGAACCCGGCAGGAGCAGGACGGCGCGGTCGGGCGCCTTCGCGTCCCGCCAGCCGACGACGTCGTCGAGCGCGTCGAGGTCGAGCTCGCGGATCTCGGGCGGCAGGGTCAGCCGGCTCGCCTCGCCCTTCGTGCAGTTGGCGAGGGCGCGGCGGATGCGGGTTTCGGCAGTCATGGTCGTCTCGGGTCGCGGGGAGGGGACCCGATCACCGTAGGGGCCGAGCTCCCGGGCGCGCAGCCGGATTCCCGACCACTCCGTGAGTGGCGATGGTCGCCATGGCGACCATCGCCACTCACGAGAGGAGCGGGCCGGACCCTCCTCGCCACGGGCACCGGGACGCTCTAGGTTCCGGGGTATGAGCGTCCGGATCAAGGACCTGTGCGCCGACGCCGCCGTGCCGGAGGCGGTGGCCGAGTTCTGGGCGGGCCTGCTCGGGCTCGACGCGGAGCTGCTGCCGGACGGGGACGCGGTGCTCCGGGCCGGCGGGGTGCCCTGGCTGTGGGTCAACCGGGTGTCCGATCCCAAGGTCGTCAAGAACCGGGTGCACCTGGATCTCGCGGTGCCCGGCCGCGAGGTGCCGGGTGCCCGGCGGCTCGCGGAGTTCGACGTCTTCACGGTCTACGCGGACCCGGAGGGCAACGAGTTCTGCGCCTTCGAGGGAGACGGGGCCGTCGACGGACTCCGGGCCGGTCCGCGGGCGATCGGACTGTGCACGGACGCCGCCGATCCCGTGGCCGACGCGGCGTGGTGGGCACAGCGCACCGGCGCCCGGATCGTCCCCGGCCCGGACGGCGCCCCTCGCTACCTGGAGGACGTCCCGGGCCTGGGCATGACCTGGAAGTTCGTCCCCGTCGATGACCCGCGGACGGTGAAGAACCGGTGGCACTGGGACGTGTACGGCGAGGTCCCCGGCGCCGAGGTCCGGGACCGCCGCCCGGACTGGACCGTCCTCGCCGACCCCGCCGGCAACGAGTTCTGCGCCTTCCCCGAGCCCGACGAGTAGGTCGTCACGAGGTGCCTCGTCGTCCACAGTGCACGCCGCCATCACGTCCCACCGCACGACTCGTTCCCCTCCGAGCATGTCAACCGTTTGGTAGGGTCCTGCGACCTGGCGCGAAGGGGGCACGGGTATGCGGCAGCCGGCAGGGCGGAGCCCGCGCCGTTCGGGGGGTGAGCGTAAACCCCGCGAGGAGCGCTGGGCGGAGCTCATCGAGGTCGCGACCCAGATCTTCTACGAGAAGGGGTACGACGGCGCCTCGCTGCAGGACATCGCCGATCGTCTCGGCATGCTCAAGGGCAGCCTCTACTACTACATCCAGTCCAAGGAGGACCTGCTGTTCGACGTGATCAGCACGGTCCACAAGGACGGCCTGGCGGTCGTGCGGGCGCGCTCCGAGATCGAGGGTGATCCCTTGCAGCGCTTGGAGAACGTGATCCGCGGGCACGTGGAGCACACGTGCCGCCACCTCGTGCCCACGGCCGTCTTCCTGCACGAGCTCTCGTCGCTGCCGATCGACCGGCGCGAGGAGATCCTCGGTTCCGAGCACGCCTACCAGGGCGTGTTCCGGGACCTGGTCCACGAGGGCCAGGCCGCCGGCCAGGTCCGGCCCGACCTGGACCCGCGGCTCGCCGCGCTGTCCATCCTGGGCTCCACGAACTGGGTCTACCGCTGGTTCCGCCCGGGCGGGGAGTTCTCGCCCGAGCAGATCGGCGGGGAGATGGCCGAGATGGCGATCCGCGGGATCGCCACCGACGAGGCGTTGCGCTCGCGCGCCTCCTGACCGCTTCTCTGTGAAGGGACACCGAATGTCGCTGGCAGGGCGCACCGCGCTCGTCACGGGTGGATCGCGCGGCGTCGGGCGCGGCATCGCGCTCCGGCTCGCCGCGGACGGGGCCGCCGTCGCCGTCAACTACCGGCGCGACGGCGATGCCGCGGCCGAGGTGGTCGAGGAGATCACGGCGAAGGGGGGCCGGGCGGTCGCGTACGGCGCGCCGGTGGGCGACGCCGCGGCCGTCGAGGCGATGCTCGCGGGCATCGCCTCGGACCTCGGCACGGTGGACCTGCTGGTGAGCAACGCCGGGGTGGCCTCGCGCGCCACGCTGATCGGGGACACGGAGCGGTCGGAGTACCAGCGGCTGCTCGACGTGCACGTGCTCGGCCCGCTGGACCTGATCCGGGCGCTGTTGCCGGGGATGCGCGCCGCCGGGCGCGCGGACGTCGTGGTCATCTCCAGCACCACGACCGGGAAGACGCCCAAGGCCGGCGCCGCCTACACGATTGCCAAGACGGCGATCGAGGCCGCGGCCCGCACGCTGGCGCGCGAGGAGCGTGAGCACGGCGTGCGCGTCAACATCGTCGCTCCCGGGCTGGTCGCCACCGAGATGGGGGAGCGGCTGGTCAGGGCCGCCGGCGGCGTCACCATCGCGGAGCTGGACGCGGAGTACCCCTTCGGGCGCGTGACCCGGCCCGCCGACGTCGCCGGGGCGGTGGCGTTCCTCGTCTCGCAGGACGCGGAGCACGTCACCGGCCAGCGGATCGAGATCGACGGGGGCGGGCCGGACCGCGCTCTGCGGTGAGGCGCCGCGGGGGCGGGGAGGCGCTCACGAAGGCCGGGCGGGCCCGATGACCGTGAACAGGTTCGGGAACCGGCCCGGCCGACGCGCCTCGCCGCCCGGGAGGGCAGCGGGGCGCGTCGAGGGTCGGGGCGCGTGCGGACCACCGCCGTCGACGCGCCGGACGGTCACGGGTCGGGCGGGGATCCGGGCTCGATCGTGAGCCCCGCGTCGGTCAGGGCCTGCCGCATCGGGGCATCGGTCGCGATCACCTCCAGCACCGAGCCCTGGCGGTGGGCCAGGTCGGCCAGCTCGGCCAGCGCGGCGACGCCGTGCGGGCCGATGACGGCGACGGCGGTGAGGTCCACCGCGATCGTCGTGCCGGCCCGGACGTAGGCGGCCAGGAGCTTGCGGGTGTCCGCGATGTCGGCGGGATCGAGCTCGCCGGCCAGCCGGATGGTCGTCCGGCTGCCGATCTCGATCTCGAGGCTCGACGGTGGCGACGGCCTCGACGGGGGAGCGGGTCGGGGAGCGGGCTCGTGCACGTGCGTCACCAACCGCACCACCGGAGGTGGACGGCCGGGCTGGACTGACTCGGGACGGTACTGATGGGGGATCGACCTCCTCGACTCGGCTGACGGGCCGACCACGGAGGGCGGCCTGTCACGCTGCGTATCGGATGTGTTGCACACCGTGTTAGCGATCTGCGGCACGTTGTCGATCATCCGATCGGGTGAGCCGCGCAGGGGTCCTACGGTGGATGCACACGTTCCCCGGACGCAGGAGGCCGCATGATCACCGAGATGGCGCAGATCGAGATCCGCGAGGGCGAGGCGGAGGCGTTCGAGGCGGCCGTGGCCCGGGCCGTGCCGATCTTCCTCGCCGCGGACGGGTGCCACGATATCCGGCTGGTCCGCAGCGAGGAGCTCCCCACCCGGTACCGCCTGCTCGTCGAGTGGGAGACCGTGGAGCACCACACGGAGACCTTCCGCGGCTCGGAGGGCTTCGCGAGGTGGCGGGAGCTGGCGGGCGGCTTCTTCGTGCAGGCTCCCCAGGTGGAGCACGTGCGGGACGTGCTGCCTGGCTGAAGGCGGTGGCGAGGGCCGCCCCTCCCCGCGGTCGTCGCCGACGCCGGCGTCACCGAGCTGCAGGCCTGCCCGACGACCGGGAGCGCACGATCACGTTCCCGGGCGGGCCGGCCCGGTCAGCGCGCTGAGCTCGGGAAGGTCGCGGGCCAGGATGTCCTCGTCCGACAGGTCCGTGCTCCCCGCGGCGAGCTCGCCCCGCCAGACCTCGCCGGTCGTGCCGTCGATCGTGATCGTGTCGCCGGCCGCGAACAGGACCTCGCCCGCGGCCGTCCGCACGTCCGCCTCGCCGACGACCAGGTCCCCGGCCCCCACCACGGCGGGGAGCCCCCAGCCGCGGGCGACGACGGCCGCATGGCTGACGAGCCCGCCGGTGCTGGTCAGGATGCCGGCCGAGACGCCCATGCCGTGGACGTCGGCGGGGCTGGTCTCGGGGCGGACGAGGACGACGTCGGTGGTCGCGTCGGCGGCCGCGTCCGCGTCGAGCACGGCGATGCCGGTCGCGCGGCCCGGGGAGGCCCCGAGGCCGCGGGCCAGGGGCTCGGAGGTGGATCCCTGCCGGGCCGCGGCGAGGACCTCGTCCCGGGCCCGGTCGCGGAGACCGTCCGTCCGGGCCCGCGCCTCGTCCGCCGTGATCACGTTGTCGCGCAGCAGGTCCGCGGCGATGCGGACGGCTGCCACGGCACCGCGCTTGCCGACCCGGGTCTGCAGGATGAACAGCCGGCCCTGTTCCACGGTGAACTCGACGTCGCACAGGTCGCGGTAGTGCGCCTCGAGGAGCCCGAGCCGCCCGGTCAGGTCACGGTGGGCCTCGGGCAGCTGTGCGGCCATGTCGTCCAGGGTCAGGGTGCGGGCGATCCCGGCGACGACGTCCTCGCCCTGGGCGCGGGGCAGGAAGTCGCCGTAGGGCCGGTTCTCGCCCGTCGACGGGTCCCGGGTGAAGACGACGCCGGTGCCGGACCGCTCGTCCCGGTTGCCGAACACCATGGCCTGCACCGTGACCCCGGTGCCGAGATCGTCGGCGATGCCCTCGTGGGCGCGGTAGCTGCGGGCCCGCGGGCTGTCCCAGCTGCGGAACACCGCCTCGACCGCGGCGCGCAGCTGCGCCACCGGGTCCTGGGGGATCCGCGGCAGCTCCCGGCGCAGCACGGCGACCCGGTCCTTGGGTGGGCCGTCGGTGGCCGGCGGCGTGACGCCCAGGACGGTGGTGGCGTACATGGTGAGGAAGCGCCGGTAGCTGTCCCAGGCGAAGTCCGCGTTGCCGGACACCGCCGCGAGGCCCTCGACCGTCTCGTCGTTCAGCCCCAGGTTGAGCACGGTGTCGAGCATGCCCGGCATCGATCGCGGCGCCCCGCTGCGCACGGCCACCAGCAGCGGGTCCGCGGGATCGCCGAGCCGGCGGCCCATGCGCGACTCCAGCTCGGACAGCTGCCCGGCGATCGCCTCGTCGAGCCCGTCGGGCCAGCCGCCCTCCCGGTAGGCACGGCAGAGCGGGACGGCGATCGTGAAGCCGGGCGGCACGGGCAGGCCGAGCACCGAGGTCATCTCGGCGAGCCCCGCGCCCTTGCCGCCCAACAGGTCCGTGAGCTCGCGGGGAGGCGCGTCGTGGGCGTGGTCGAAGGCGAAGACCGGGAGCATCAGTGGCCGTCCGCGGCGGAGCGCTCGCGCCCGAGGGTGCTGAGGAAGTCCTGGTGCAGCTCCATCCACGCGTCGTGGTAGCTGCCCGACAGCGGCTTGGCGAAGGCCGAGCCGTCCCCGGCCTCGAGCCGCTCCCGGGCCGCGGTGAACGCGCGCGGGTAGCGGCCGAAGCGCGGCAACGACTTCGCGAGCCGCCCGGTGAGCGCGACGACCTGCTCGTGCACCGGACCGAGATCGGCGACGACGGACGCGTCGTACGCGGGGTCCGCATGATCGTTGGGCGTGCCGTCCGGCCGCAGCTGCCAGCGCGAGCACAGCTGCTTGAACGGCTCGTTCAGCGTGAGGAACGCGGCGTCGGCCTCCTCCACGGCGGGCCGCGCACCGGTGGCCTCCAGCTCGTCGGCGAGCAGCGAGGCGTGGGCGGTGCGGCCGGCGGGGGTGAGCAGCCAGCCGGAGATCCGGCCCGTCCGCTCGGTCACGAGCCCGTCCTCCTGCGCCCGGCCGAGCGCGGCCGCGACCGCGGGCTCGTCGAGACCGCTCATCTCGGCGACCCGGGCGGGGGCGGCGAACCCGGACAGCCGCAGCGCGTGCAGGACGAGCAGCGGCGAGGTCGTGGTGCTCATCGCCGTCCCTCGCTTCGCTCGGTCGGCGCCTCGCGCAGACGCCGTGCGGATGGTTCGCTCGCAGGCTCGCTCATCGGTGTCCCTCTCGGTCGGCGGTGACCCGGTGGTCGACGTGCAGGTGGGCGGTCTCGTTGAGGCTCAGCAGCTGGCAGCGCCCGGGGGAGGCGACGACCCGGCTGACGGAGGTGTAGTCCGGCTGGAAGAACATCCCGCGCGGCCGGTCCAGCACCGCGCCGAGGTAGGTGTTCAGCACGCCGGAGTGGCACACGACCGCGACCACCTCGGACGGATGGGCGGCCACGATGTCCGCGAACGCCGCGGAGACGGTGCGCGCGAACGCGTCCGGGTCGAACGTGTGGGTGCCCCACACCCCGGTCTCGAGCGCCCGCCACATCGCGCGGCGCACGTCGTCCGGCTCGGTGCTGAGCTCGGGCGGGGTGTAGCTCGGGGCCCCGAAGTCGAACTCGCGCAACCGCTCGTCCGTGTGGAGTGGGGCGGGTGCGTGCGCCACGATCGCCTCGGCGGTCTCCCGGGCCCGCACCATCGGGCTCGTGTAGACGGCGTCGGGAGGGTGCACCGCGGCGAGGTGGCGGCCCAGCAGGCCGGCCTCCTCGAGGCCGCGGGCGGTGAGCCCGGGATCGGCGCCGGCGCCGGGAGCGGCGACGAGCGGCCGGGGCCGGCCGTGCCGGATCAGCAGGAGCTGCATCAGACCTCACCCCAGCGGGCGCGCAGCTCGGGCAGGAGGACCTTGCCGGCGTCGCTGCGGGGCAGCTCCGCGGCGAGGACGACGGTCCGCGGGCACTTGAAGTGCGCCAACCGGTCCCGGCAGTACGCGGTCAGCTCGTCGGCGAGCCCGGGGCCCGCCTCCGGCACGGGCACCACCACCGCCCGCACCTGCTCGCCGAACTCCGGGTCCGGCACGCCGAGCACCGCCACGTCCGCGACCCCCGGATGCCCGCCGAGCAGGTCCTCGATCTCGCGCGGGTACACGTTGACCCCGCCGGTGATGATCGTCTGGCTCGCACGGCCCGTCAGGTACAGGTAGCCGTCCGCGTCGAGGCGGCCGAGGTCGCCCACCGTGCCCCAGCCCGGGGTGGCGGCCAGCTCCGGACCGGGGGCGGCCGCGCCGGGCTTCGCGAACCAGACCGTCCCGGTCTCGCCCGCCGGCAGCAACCGGCCCGCGTCGTCCGCGATGTGGACGGTGCTTTCGACCGAGCGCCCCACCGAACCCGGGTGCGCGAGCCACTCCTCGGGGCCGATCGTGGTGCGGCCGTATCCCTCGCTGGCGCCGTAGTACTCGTGGACGATCGGCCCCCACCACTGGAGGACCTGCCGCTTGACCTGCGGCGGGCAGGGCGCGCCGGCGTGCACCGCGACCCGGTGGGAGGACAGGTCGTACTTCGTCCGTGCGGCGTCCGGCAGCCGCAGCAGCCGGACGAACATCGTGGGCACCCACTGGCTGTGCGTCACCCGGTACCGCTCGATCGCGGCGAGCGCGCCCTCGGCGTCGAACCGCTCCATGAGGACGACGGTGCCGCCCAGCTGGTGCATGGACTGCAGGAACCCGAGCGGGCCGGCGTGGTAGGCCGGGCCGGGGACGAGCAGGACGTCCCCGGCATCGGTGAACCGCAGGGACTGCATCAACCCGGCGGAGCGGACCGGGAGCGTGTCGGGGTGCACGTCCTGCGGCGGCACCCGGAAGGGCTTGGGGCGGCCGGTGGTGCCGGAGCTGAACAGCAGGCGCCCGCCGGCGGTCTCCACGAGCGCCGGATCCCGGGTGACACCGGCGAGCAGCGAGTCCAGTTCGGACGCGAGCAGTACCGGGACGTCCCCGAGGCCGGCCTCGCGCAGCCGGGGCAGGAGATCGGTGGACGTGACGACCGCCCGCGGCGCGGCATCCTGCAGGATCGGGGTGAGCTCGGCACCGGTGAGGTGCCGGTTGGCGGCACCGAGGACCAGGCCGCTGCGCCAGCAGGCCCAGCAGACCTCGCCCCAGCGGAGGTCGTTGCCCAGCAGGACGAGCACGGTGTCGCCAGGCCGCAGGCCCAGCGCGCGTAGGTGGGTGGCGAGCCGGGCGCTCCGCTCGTCGAGCTCCGCGTGGGTGCGGGTCTCGCCGGTCTCGGCGAGGATCATGGCCGGCCGGTCGGGGACCAGCGCGGCGGCGGTGCCGGGATACACACGACCTCCGGGGTGGTCAGAGGATGGTCACGAACGGACGGCGGGGATCTGGCTCGCGGGGATCTGGCGCAGCGCGGTGAGGCCGCCGTCGGCCCGCAGGTCGACACCGTTGAGCCAGGAGGCCTCGGGGGAGAGGGCGAAGTCCGCGATCGCGGCGATCTCCTCGGGCCGGGCGTGCCGGCCGACGATCTCGGCCGCGACGTCGAGCGAGGGCATGGTGGCGCGGAAGTCCGCGAGGATCGGGGTGGCGACGGGGCCCGGGCTCACGCTCACGCAGCGCACGCCCGCGGGGTGCAGCCGCGCGGCGAGCCGCAGCGTGTGGCGGTGCACCAGCTGCTTGGACACCTGGTAGGCCTCGGGGCCGTCGAGTCCCAGCGCGGCGAGGGCCGGGGCGAGCTCCGCGTCGGGCAGGTCCAGCAGCGCATCGGCCTCGGCCTCGGACAGGGTGCCCCGGTATCCGGCCATCGAGGCGAGCAGCACGATCGCCGAGCCGGAGGGCATCGCCGGGGTCAGGGCCTCGGCGAGGCGGCGCAGGCCGAGGACGTTCACGGCGTACACGGTCGCGGCCGGTGCGGTACCGGGGACGCCGGCGACCAGCGCCAGCCCGTCCGGGGCGCCGCCGGCCAGGATCCGCGCCGCCGCGGTGTCCACGGCCGCCGCGTCGGCGAGGTCGCAGCGCACCTCGGCGCCCTCCGCCCGGTCCACCCCGACGACGTCGTGCCCGGCGGCGGTGAGCCGCGCGGCCAGTGCCGCACCGATGCCGGACGCGGCGCCGGTGACGACGACCCTGCGGATGCTGGTGCCCACTCGTCCTCCCTCGGTCGTGCTCCACTCTTCCACTCACCGCACGAGATGTATAGTCTCAGTCGCAAAACCTGGCGACGCCGCCGGTGGCGCCGCGCTCCGAGACGAAGGACCCGCCCCATGGCCTCCTGCCCGGTCTCCTCACCCGACGTGAAACCCGACTCCGTCGATCTCCTCGACGTCGCCCTGTTCGCCGAGTCCCGCGACGGCGAGGCCTTCCGCACGCTGCGCGACGACGATCCGCTGCACTGGAACGCCGGCCCCGGCGAGGAGCGGGGGTTCTGGTCGCTCACCCGGTACGCCGACGTCGAGGCCGTGGCCAAGGACGCCGCGCGCTTCGGCAACGCGGACGGCACCCAGATCCCCAGCCGGCGCGCCGAGGGCGACGGCCCGCGGCAGATCCACAACATGGACGCGCCCGACCACTCCCCGATGCGCCGCCTGCTGACCAGCACGTTCATGCCCCGCCAGGTCGAGAAGCTGGCGGGGCGGGTCGAGCAGGTCACCGCCGAGCTGCTCGACGAGGCGCTCGGGCTGGGCGAGTTCGACTTCGTGAAGGTCATCGCCTCCCGCCTGCCGCTCCTGGTCTTCGCCCCGATGCTCGGCGTCCCGGTCGAGGACGCGGACCTGCTGCTGCGCTGGACCAACGAGTCGAGCAGCGAGGACCCCGAGTACTCGGCGGGCCCGGAGACGGCGGCGACGGCGCGCGACGAGCTGTTTGCCTACTACGCGGCGCTCACGAGCGAGCGCCGCGCCTGCCCGGCGGACGACATCGTCAGCACCCTGATCGCGGGCGAGTTCCGGGGTGCCCCGCTGACCCAGGAGTGGCTCAACCCCTACTACATGGTGCTGACGGTCGCGGGGAACGAGACCACCCGCAACCTGCTCAGCGGGTCCGTCGCGCTGCTGGGGGAGCAGGGGCTGTGGCCCACGCTGCGCGCCGGCGACGGCCAGCTGCTCCGGAGCGGGATCGAGGAGATGGTGCGCTGGACCTCGCCCGTCGTCCACATGCGGCGCACCGCGCTGGAGGACGTCGAGCTGCACGGCCGCACCGTCCGCGAGGGGGAGAAGGTCGTCCTCTGGTTCGCCTCCGCCAACCGCGACGAACGGGTGTTCGACGCCCCGGACGAGTTCCGCCTGGACCGCGCGCCGAACCGGCACCTCGGCTTCGGCGCCGGACCGCACTTCTGCCTGGGCGCGCACCTGGCGCGGATGGAGACCCGGGTGTTCTACGAGCAGCTGCTGGCCCGCGACATCCGCATCGAGCTGCTGGGCGAGCCGGACCGGTTGCGCAGCAACTGGTTCCGCGGGATCAAGCACCTCCCCGTGCGGATGACGCAGGGATGACCGGAACCCTGGTCGGCCACGACGCGCACCTGATCGGCGGCCGATGGGTGCGCTCGGCGGGCGAGCCGATCCCCGTCGAGAACCCGGCGACCGAGCAGGTCGTCGGGCACGCCCCCGCCGGCACGGCGGCCGAGGCCCGCGCGGCGCTCGATGCGGCCGTCGCGGCGTGGCCGGCTTGGGCGGACACGCCCCTCGAGGAGCGGGTCGCGCTCGTCCGGCGACTCGCCGACCTGCTGGAACGCGACGTGGACGAGCTCGCCGCGCTGATCGCCACCGAGGTCGGGATGCCCGTGCACCTGGCGCGGGCGGCGCAGGTCGGGCTGCCGATCCAGGTCCTGCGCACCACCGCGGACCTCGCCGCCGATTACCCGTGGCGCGAGCCGCTGGCCGCGGGGGAGGTCGTGCGGGTGCCGGCGGGCGTGGTCGTCGCGATCACCCCGTGGAACATGCCGCTGCACCAGATCGCGGCGAAGATCGGCCCGGCGCTGGTCGCGGGCTGCACGGTCGTGCTGAAGCCCAGCGAGATCGCGCCGCTGTGCGCGTACGCGCTGGTCGAGCGGGCCGTCGAGGCCGGGATCCCGCCGGGGGTGCTGAACCTGGTGTGCGGCACCGGACCGGTGATGGGGGAGACGCTGGTCCGCGATCCGCGGGTGGCCGTGGTGTCCCTGACCGGCAGCGTGCGCTCCGGTGCGCGGGTCGCGGAGCTGGCCGCCCCGACCATCACGCGGGTCTGCCTGGAGCTGGGCGGCAAGTCCGCCAACGTGCTGCTCGACGACACCGCGCTCGACGTCGCCGTCCCCGCCGCCGTGCAGCAGGCGTTCTTCAACTCCGGCCAGGCCTGCAACGCGCTGACCCGGCTGATCGTCCCGTCGCATCAGCAGGCCGAGGTGGCGGAGCGGCTCGTCGCGGCGGTCGGCGCGCTGCGGACCGGGGACCCGTTCGACCCGTCGTCGGACCTCGGGCCGCTGGTCAGCGCGCGGCAGCGGGAGGCCGTGCGCGATCACGTCCGGCGGGCGGCCGGGGACGGGGCGCGGCTGCTGGCCGGCGGCCCCGAGGCCCCGGACGGCCTGCCGGTCGGGTACTACCACCGGCCCACCGTGGTCACCGACGTCCGGCCGGAGTCGGCGCTGGCTCGTGAGGAGGTGTTCGGGCCGGTCCTGGCCGTGCTCACCCACTCCGGCGACGACGACGCGGTGCGGCTCGCCAACGCCACGGACTACGGCCTGGCCGCGGGCGTGTGGTCGGCCGACCCGGCCCGCGCGCGCTCCGTCGCGGCCCGGCTGCGCGCCGGCCAGGTGAAGATCAACGGTGCGCGCACCCGCGACGGCCTGGACGCCCCTTTCGGCGGATTCGGGCGCTCCGGGCTGGGGCGCGAGCTGGGCCGGGCCGGCATCGACGAGTTCGTGGAGACCACGGCCGTCCTCGGCGGGGACGCGATAGGGTGAGTCCCGTTCACAAAGCCCGCGTGGGAGCGGGAAGGGGGTCGCCGGTGCCGGAGGAGAGCGTCGCCGTCCCGGACGGCGGACAGGCCGCCGGACCGGTGCGCCGCGGCAAGAACGTCCGCGGCCTGCGGACCCGCCAGGAGCTGCTCGACGCGGCCCTGAGCTGCTTCTCCGAGTACGGCTACGCCCGCACCCGGATCTCGGACATCGTGTTCCGCGCCGGGGTCTCGCAGGGCAACTTCTACCGGCACTTCGAGAGCAAGAACGAGATCTTCCTCGAGGCGCTGCGCCCGAGCCTCGACGAGCTGGCGGCCTCCACCGGCCGGGGTCAGGCGGGTGTGGGCGACGGCGTCGACCTCGACACCATGGTCGCGCTGACCACCTCCTACTTCACGTCGTACACCCGCAACCGGCACATCCTGCGGGTGATGCGCGAGGCGGCCGCCACCAGCGCGGACGACGGGTTCGCCGACCTGTGGCTGCGCCAGCGCGGCAGCTACGTCGAACGCACCGCGCGCTGGCTGCGCCGGCTTCACCAGCAGGGCCGCATCGCCGAGACGGACTTCGACCTGCTCGCGGACGTCCTCGGCTCGACCATCGAGCAGACGGCCTATGTCCACATCGGCCTGCCCGCCGAGGCGCCCCGGCCGGAGCGGATCCACCAGCTCGCGGCCACCGTCGCGGCGGTGTGGCACCGCTCGCTGGCGGTCGTCGAGCCGGCCGGCGAGCTGCCGGGTGAGGTCGCCCCCACCAGCGGGAACGGCGCGCGCCGCTCCTCGGCCGCCGCCCGCTGACCACCCCCACGCGTCCCGGTCCGGGCAATCCGGACCGGGCCCGTCGTCGTGCCACCGATCCGCTCCGCCGGGTGGCGGGAACGGCTTGACACGGCCCGGGGTCCGGGCCACGATGTGACTTGTTCGTCGCAGAATTGCTCGGACCGCACGGTCCCCGCGGTTCGGCGTGGCGCGGCACCGTGGGGCCCGTGCCGCGGGCTCGCCCGCCAGACGCATCCGCCTTCAGTTGCCTCAGTGACGAGGAGACCGCTTCCGTGACCGACTGGCCGATCTTCGACAGGACCTCGACGACGTTCCCGCTGTACTCGCGGGCCAACGTGGGGGAGATCTTCCCCGACCCGATCTCGCCGCTGAACGCCTCGGCGGGCTTCCAGGCGAACCTGGAGCCGGGCTGGCAGGACGCGTTCGTGGCCTGCAAGGTCTGGGACCACGACCTGTACGACAAGGCGGTCGACCGCAACGTCCTGCCCGCCTTCGGCAGCTACCTCTACATCAACATGTCGCTGATGCGGCTGTTCGGCGTGCGGGTGCCCGGCATGGGCGCCGAGGCCGTGGACCTGCAGTACTTCGGCGACATGCCCGGCATCCCGAGCTACGAGAGCGAGCGCCGGGACTTCGACGACAGCCCGGAGTTCTCCGCCTCCGCCGGCCAGTGGCTCATGGAGGAGGTCCTGCTCGCGAAGGACCTCGCCACCTACGACGCGGACCGCGCCGAGGTCGAGAAGGTGCGCGCCGCCCGTCCCGACCTGGCAGCGCTGACCGACGCCGAGCTGGCCGAGCGGATCACCGCCTTCGCGGACCTGCAGCGGCGGCTGTTCCAGCACCACATCGAGTCCAGCCTCAAGTCCGGCGTCGGGCTCGGCGCGATCGGCCAGCTCGCCGCGGCCGTCGGCAAGCCCGAGCTCGGGCTGACCCTCGTCAGCGGGATCGGCGACGTCGACTCCGCCGGCCCGTCGACCGGGATGTGGGCACTCAGTCGCAAGGCCCGCACCGGCGCTGTCGCCGCGCTGTTCGACGGCGGCGTCCCCGGCCTGCCGGAGCGGATCGCGGCCAGCACGGACCCGGCGATCGCCGAGTTCCGCGCGGAGCTCGACGCCTTCCTCGCCGAGTGGGACTTCCGCGGCCCCGCCGAGTGGGAGCTGCGCGCGCTGACCTGGGGGCTCAAGCCCGAGCTCGCGCTGCACACCATCGACCGGATGCGCGGCGTCGGCGACGACGAGGCGCCCGCGGTGAAGAACGCCCAGCGTGCCCGCGAGCGCGAGGAGGCCACCGCCATCGTCCGTGCGATCGTGGCCGGCAACGAGGAGCTCGCCGGCCAGTTCGAGGTGTCACTGGCCGCCGCGGCGCTGTGGCTGCGCGGCCGCGAGCGCTCCCGCACCACCTCGGCGATGCTGGTGCACGAGCTGCGCCTGCCGGCCCTCGAGCTGGGTCGCCGCGGCACCGCGGCCGGCCACCTCGACGACCCGAGGCAGATCTTCATGCTCTTCGCCGACGAGCTGCCGGCCTACCTCGCCGACCCGGGCTCGTTCACCGGGACCGTGCGGGAGCGGGAGCGGGTCTACCTGGAGCTCTTCGACTACGAGCCGCCGTTCGTCGTGGTCGGCGAGGCACCGCCGCTGTCGGAGTGGAAGCGCCGCTCCGACCGGACGCACACCGCCGCCGTCGCGGGCGAGATCATCCAGGGTGTCTCCGGCTGCACGGGCGTGACCCGCGGCCGGGCCCGCGTGCTCACGGACCCGGACGACCCGTCGGCGCTGGAGCCCGGCGAGATCCTGGTCGCGCCGATCACCGACCCCTCGTGGACGCCGCTGTTCGTCGCCGCCTCCGCCGTGGTCGTCGACGTCGGGGCGCCGTTCTCGCACGCCGCGATCGTCAGCCGCGAGCTGGGCATCCCGTGCGTCGTCTCGGCCACGGACGCCACCGGCCGGGTCCCGGACGGGGCCCTCATCGAGGTCGACGGCACCGCGGCGACGGTGACGATCCTGGAGGTCTGAATGAGCCCCGTCGGGGTCGTCCGCCGCTATCTCGACGAGATCTACCACGCGGGCGACGTCGACCTGGTCCGGGAGATCTGCGCCGATCCCGTGGTGCGCCACGATCCCGGACGCACGACGGAGCTGAGCCACGCGGACCAGATCGCGCGCATCGCCGCCGACCTGCCGCAGTGGCGGCCGCACTTCACCGCCGAGGTCCTCGCCGGGGACGCCGAGTACGCGGTGCTGGTCTGGAACGCCTCGGGCCGCACCGCCGCGCGCACCCTGTCCGGGATCGAGGTCTTCCGCGTCCGCGACGGGCGCATCACGGACGTGTGGAACACGCCGTACTCCACCGACACCTGGGGGTAGGAGTCCACGATGGACACTCTCGACATCCCGCTCTTGGAACGGATCGACGAGATCGACGCCCGCTGGCTCGAGGCCGCGCTGGGCGGCCGGGTCGCGGGCTTCACCACCCGCCCGATCGGCGCCGGCAACGTCAGCGACACCGTGCTCGTCACCGTCGACTGGGCCGAGCGCCCGGACGGGGCGCCCGCCGCCGTCGTCGCCAAGTTCCGGCCGAGCGTGCCGGAGGTGCACGCCCACGGCGTGGGCAGCGGCGCCTACCACCGCGAGATCGGCGCCTACCGGGCGATCACCGAACGCGCGGCCTGCCGGATCCCGCACCTGCACCACGTCGACGGCGACGAGACCAACATCAACCTCGTGATCGAGGACCTGACCGGGGCGGAGGCGGGCAACCAGGTCGCCGGCTGCGACATCCCGCACGCCGAGGCTGTACTCCGCCAGTTCGCGCGGCTGCACGCCACGTTCTTCCCGGTGGACCTCGCCACCGCGCCGGCCTGGCCGATCCGGATGACCGAGGTGGCCGGCTACTGGTCGGAGAAGGCCCGCGCCGGCGCGGTCGAGGTACGGAAGCGCTTCGCGGACCGCCTGTCCGCCACCGACCTCGACCTGGTCGACGGGATGGCGGAGGTGGTGCACGCGTGGCACCTGCTGCCACAGGAACGCCTCACGCTCACCCACGGCGATCCCCGCGTGGACAACATCCTCTTCGAGAGCGTCGGCGGCCGGCTCGGTGCCGTGCTGATCGACTGGCAGGTCACCGGCCTGCGCAACCCGATGTACGACGTCGGCTACTTCCTGTCCGGCAGTGTCGGCATCGACGACCGGCGGGCCCACGAGCAGGCGCCGCTGGAGCACTACGTCCGCGAGTTCGAGGCGGTCGCGCCCGGGTACGCCCTGGCCGACGCGATCGAGGACTACCGCACCCAGGTGCTGTCCGGCCTGGTCATCACCACCGCGGCGACCGCGATCCTGCCGGACGTCGAACCGGTGAACACGCTGCTGCTGGCCCTGCTGGAGCGCAACTGCGCCGCGGCGGCGGACTGGGACTCGGTGGCCGTGACCCGCGAACGCAGCGCATGACGGCGCATCCCGAGCTGGGCTTCTACACCCTCGGCGGGCACGTCGAGAGCCCCCGGGCGATGCTCGGCGAGCTGCGGCTGGCCGAGGAGCTGGGGCTCGGGGCGGCCTTCCTGTCGGAGCGGTTCGCGCTCAAGGAGGCGGCGTCGCTCACCGGCGCCGCCGGGGCCGTCACCGAGGACATCCGGATCATCACCGGCGCCACCAACCACGGCACGCGCCATCCGGCGGTCACCGCGGCGTGGGCGACGACGGTGCACCGGCTGACCGGGGGCCGCCTCACCCTCGGCCTGGGGCGTGGCCTGGCGCCGCAGCTCGCGGCTTTCGGGTTGCCGCCGGTCACCACGGCGCAGCTCGAGGCGTTCATCGGGCTGATGCGGCGGCTGTGGCGGGGCGAGACCGTGACGGACTGGCCGGGCTGCCCGGCGCTGCGGCTCGATCCCACCTTCGACGAGCGGATCCCGGTGGGGCTCACCGCCTTCGGCCCGAAGACCCTCGCGCTGGCGGGCCGGGCGGCGGACGTCGTCATGCTCCACACCTACTTCTCCGACGAGACGACCGCGCGGTGCGTGGAGACCGTCCGGACCGCCGCCGAGCGGGCCGGGCGCGATCCCGCCGCCGTCGAGGTGTGGTCCTGCTTCGCGACCGTGCCGGACACGCTCGACGAGGAGACGCAGGCGCGCCGCACCGTCGCCCGGCTCGCGACGTACCTGCAGGTCTACGGCGACCTCATGGTGCGCACCAACGGCTGGATCCCGCTGCACTGCAACGGTTCCGCGAGGACCCGGTGCTCGCGGGACTCTCCGGCTGGGCCGACATCGTGGCCACCCGGGACGAGATCGCGCACCTCGGCGAGGTCATCCCGCCGGAGTGGCTGGCGGCTGCGGCGACGGGGTCGGCCGAGGACTGCGCCCGCGCGGTCCGGGCGCAGTTCGACCTGGGCGTCGACGGCGTGATCCTCCACTGTTCCACGCCGGCCGAGCTCGCGCCGGTCGTCCGGGCCTACGCCGGGGTCGCGGCCGTCCGGTAGCCCGCCAACGCCGGGAGCAGCGCGTCGAACACGAGATCCTGCTGGGCTGCGGTCTCGGCGAGCGGGTGCAGGATGAGGTCGGTCGCGCCGGCCGCGGTCAGCGCCTCGAGCTGCTCGAGGCACTCCGCCGCGTCACCGGCCACGGTGACCGTCGCCCCGAGCTCGGGGCGGCGGTAGAAGGTCCCGAACCACTCCTCGATGGTCGCCCGCGCCCGTGCCCGGTCGCCCTCCACCAGCAGGTACACCCGCTTGCCGACGGCCATGTCGGGGCGCCCGGCCTCCGCGCAGAGAGCCCGGAACCGCGCCGCCAGCTCGGCGAACTCGGCGGTGCTGTGCCGGCCCGCGCCGATCCAGCCCGACCCGAACCGCAGGGCCCGGCGCAGCGCCGCCGGGGCGCCGCCGCCGACCCACAGCGCGGGCGGGACCGCCGGGTGCGGGCTGAGCGTCACGCCGTCCATCGGCCACAGCGGGCCCGGATGGTGCACGTCGGCCTCGCGCCAGAGCCGGGGCAGGACCTCGAGGAACTCGTCGAGCACGTCCCGCGGGGCGGGCGGCCCGTCGTGGGCGCAGCCCAGCCCGAAGGTCGGGAAGTGCGCCCGGTTGCCGCTGCCCACCCCGACCACGAGGCGGCCGCCGCCGGCCAGTGAGTCGAGCGTGGCGAGCTCCTTGGCGGCGGCGATCGGGTTGCGTCCCGGCACCACGTACACCGCGGTGCCCAGCCGGACCCGCTCGGTCATCGCCGCGGCGAACCCGAGCACCCCCACGGGCCCGGGGGTCGGCATGCGGCCGATCAGCTGGTCCAGGACCCACAGCGAGTCCAGCCCCGACGCGTCCGCCCTGGCGAACCACTCCGCCATCTGCGCTCGGCCCGCCCCGGTTCCGTGGGCGAGCGGCACACTCAACCCGATGCGAGCCCCGATCATGGCGCCAGCGTCGGGGCCGCGCCGTTATCGGGTCCGTTACCGCCCGCGGCGTGCCGCGGGACGAGACGCGCGCGGGGCATCGTGCACGCCATGAGTGCCGCACGGTTCCCCGTCGAAGCGGGACACGTCCTGATGTTCGCCCGCGCGATCGGGGACGAGAACCCCGCCTACCAGGGGGCCCTGACCGGGGAGCCCGTGGTCGCACCGCCGACCTTCTCCTGGGCGTCGGCCCACTACGACCCGGAGTGCCGGGTGCGCCCGCGGCCGGGTGCGCCCTGGCCGCCGTACGGCAAGGGCGGGCTACACGCGGAGCAGAGCTACACCTACCACCGCCCGATCCGCTCCGGGGACGTCCTGTCGGTGACCGAGCGACCCGGCGAGACCTGGGTGAAGGAGTCCCGCAAGGGCGGGAAGCTCCGGTTCGCCGAGGAGATCAGCGAGTACCGCGACGAGGCGGGCGAGCTCGTCGTCACCGCGTGTATGACGATCGTGCAGCGGGAGGAGTCGTGAGCGCCGGAGTGGGCAACGGGCTGAGCACCGGTGCGGGCACCGTGCGGGTGGGTGACGAGCGCACCACCGTCGTCGTCGAGGACCTGAAGCGGGCGCAGATCGTGCAGTACGCCGGCGCGTCCGGGGACTTCAACCCGGTGCACACGGACGAGCCGTTCGCCACCGGCCCGGCGGCGAGCCCGAGCGTGTTCGCGCACGGGATGCTGACCATGGGCATGGCCGGGCGGGCCCTCACCGACTGGTTCGGCCCCGAGGCCCCACTGACCTACAAGGTCCGCTTCCTGACCCCGGTCTTCCCGGGCTCGACGCTGAGCGTCCGGGCCGAGGTGCGGGCCGTCGAGGGCGACACGGCGACCGTGGGCCTGACCGTGACCGACCAGAACGGCGTCACCGTGATGACGGGCGACGCGACCGTCCGGACCAGCGAAGGAGCCCGACCGTGACCGCACAGACCCCGACAGATCGGACCGGGGACGCGCCCGTCGACCACGTCGGATTCGGCGGCGGCACCATGATCTCCGCCGGCTACGGCGCGGTGGCCGAGGACGACGCCCGGGGTGCGCTCGACGCCGCGTTCGCCGCGGGCGTGCGCTTCTACGACACCGCGCACTTCTACGGGTCGGGGCGTTCGGAGTCCCTGGTCGGCGAGATGCTGCACGAGCGGCGAGACCGGATCACGTTGTGCACCAAGGGCGGCGTGCGCTACACCGACCCCAGCGACATGCGGACCCTGGTCTGCGACTCCTCCTACGACGGGCTGCGGGCCTTCATGGAGGAGTCCCTGACCCGGCTGCGCACCGACCACGTCGACATCTACCTGCTGCACCAGTTCGACCCGGCGCTCACGCCGGAGCAGCAGATGGAGAACCTGGCGCGGCTGCGCGAGGACGGGCTGGTCAAGGAGGTCGGCTTCTGCAACTTCGGGGCCGAGGCGAGCCGGCGCGCACTGGCCACCGGGATCCCCGGCGTCGTCGAGTACAGCTACAGCCTGCTCGACCAGCGCTACGTCACCGAGCTGTCCGACGCCGGCCGCCGCGGCGGGCGCCGGATCACCTACGGCTCCTACGTCCACGGGCTGCTGTCGCAGGACTTCGAGCCCGACCACGACTTCGGCCCGGACGACTGGCGGGGCCGCAGCCGGACGATCGGCCAGTCCGGCACGTCGGGCAACATCTTCTTCGCCGGCGACGCGTTCGCCGCGAACGTGCGGATCGCGAAGCGGCTCAAGGTGATCGCGGACGAGCTCGGGCTCTCGCCGGCGGCATTCGTGCTCGCCCTGACCGTCCGCGAGCCGCACTCGGACATCGCGCTGATGGGCGTGCGGTCCGCGCAGGAGCTCACCGACGGGCTCGCCGGGCTGTCCGTGCCCCTGTCCGACGACGTCCTCGCCCGGGTCGCCGAGATCCTCGCGGATGCGGACCGCCCCACCGAGAACCGCCTCGGGCTGCCCTCCTGACGCACGGGAACGGGGGACGGCGTCCGCCGTCCCCCGTTCCCGTGTGCTCAGCGCCCGGCGATCCCGTACGCCCGCATCCGCGTGCGCGGGGCGACGACCAGCCGCTGCGCCAGCCAGTCCGCGATGAGCTGGCGCGCCGGGTCCGGGTCGTCCGTCTGGATGTGCTCGGCGCCGCCGTCGGAGGCGGTGAACACCCGCAGCTCCTTGTCCGCCGAGCCGGCGGCCTCGAAGGCGCGGGCCGCGTCCGCGAGCGGGATCTGCTGGTCGTCCTCGCCGTGCACGATCAGCAGGGGCTGCGCGACCTCGGGCCAGACGTCGACGAGCGAGAACCGGCTGACGCGCTCGAGGGCGCCCTCCATCGTCTGCTCACCGAGCGCCCAGGGCAGCTGGAACCAGGGCACGTGGTAGGCCGCGCCGGTCTCCCAGCGCCGCCGCCACGTCGTCCCCCAGTCCCAGATGCCCGCCCAGGCCACGCACGCCGAGATCCGCTTCTCGTACGCCGCCGCCCGGGCCGCGTAGTAGCCGCCCAGCGACAGGCCCATCACCGCGACCCGGGAGGCGTCGATGCCCTCCCGGGTCTCCAGGTCGTCGATGATCGCCCGGGCCGGCACCTCGGAGTCCGGCCGGGCCGGCACCCCGCGGATGCGCAGGGGCTCGCCGACGCCCGGGGTGTCGATGACCAGGCAGGTGATGCCGCGCTCGGCGAACGTGCGGCCGATGATCGCGTAGAGCAGCTCCTTGGTCATGTCCAGGCCGCCGAACACGATCACCACCGGCGCCCGGCCGGTCTCGTCGAGACGCGAGGTGGCCGGGATCAGGTAGCCCGGGAGCATCCCGTCGGGCGAGTCCACGTGGATCCGCTCGACGGGCAGCGGCGTGTGCTCCACGGCGTCCGCGAACGCCTGCAGCATCGCCGCGTAGCTCTCGGACTTCACCGGTCCCGGCGGGATCTGCCGCTGGCCGGTGGCGTGGTACACCGACGCGCGCAGCAGCCGGGTCCCCGCCGTGGTGAGGTGCCCGGCCCGCACGTCGATCTCGGCGAGCCCCTCCTGCTGGTGGCCCATCGCGGACCACGCCTTGCCCCACTCGAAGACGTCCGTGGACCCGGAGTCACGCAGCGGGGCGAGCCAGCGGTGGATGTCGCCGATCGTCCCGCCGGCCATCAACGCGAGGTTCACCGAGGTGGACCACGCGTAGTTGCCGGGGAAGTAGGAGAACAACGACACTCCTCGTGGTCCGTCGGTCGGGGAACAGTGTGTACCGCCGAATCGTTATCGGCCGCGTTACGCCGTCCGCTACGGGGTCGGAACGGCCCACTGGGCCAGCGGCTTCTCCTCCGGCGGGGCCATTCCGCCGATCTCGGGGTACACCTTCGTGGCCATGAGTTCCATCTCGCGCATCAGGTCGTCCGTCGGCTGCTGGGCCCAGTGCCAGATCAGGATGGAGTACTCGTAGGGCACCTGCGCCCATTCCGCGCTGAACTGCCGCCGGGTGTCGTCGACCGTACCCCCGAGGAACAGCCCGGAGTTCTTGATGCCCTGCAGCACGTCCGAGCCCGCCTGCATCTTGTGCGTGAAGAACTTCTGGTAGAAGTTCTCGAAGATGTCGGCGTCGTAGTCCATCAGCGCCTTGTCGAAGGCGGCGGCGGAATCCGTCACGTGCGGCCAGCGCACCGGGGCCTGGTTGGCGCCCAGGGGCAGCGGGTGGCCGACCTTCGCGGCCTCCTCGGCGTAGATCTCCGCGAACTTCGTGGTCTTGCTGGCGGGGGAGAAGCTGCACACCACGAACCCGTTGCGGGCGCAGTAGCGGATGGACTCCTCGGAGCTCGACGACGCCACGAAGACCGGCGGGTGCGGACGCGTGTAGGGCGCCGGGGTCACCGAGATCTTGCGGATCGTGCCGTCGGCGTCGACCTCGCCCGGGGCACCCATCGTGGCGGCACTGTCCGCGGCCGGGTAGCCGACGACGCCGGTGTCGTAGGGGAAGGGCACCTGGTAGGTCGAGCCCTTGAACTCCAGCGCGTCCTCGGTCCAGGCCTTGAGCATGAGCTCGACCTGCTCCTCGAACACCTGCCGGTTGCGCTGGTCGATCGCGCCGCCGTCGGAGATCGTGGCCTGCGCGCCGTGGTGCTGGCCCATGATGTCGGTCCAGCGCGACTGGTAGCCGCGGGACAGGCCCGCCCAGAAGCGGCCCTCGAGCATGTGGTCGAGGACCGCGCACTCCTCGGCGACGCGGATCGCGTCGTGGGTGGCGATCGGGTACCCGTTGGTGCCGATGTTGATCCGGCTGGTGTGCGCGCCCAGCCAGGCGTTGACGACGCCGGGCGCGGGCGCGGGCTCGTAGCCCTCGGAGTGGAAGTGGTGCTCGATGCCGGCGAAGCCCCAGAAGCCCAGGTCCTCGGCGTGCTTCGCGATCCTCGCCCAGTCGCGCATGATCTTCTGGTACTCACCGCGGTCGCGCCCGAGCGGCCGGCGGGCGGCGCGTCCCTCGGCGCCCCCTTCCGCCGGGACGACGGGATAGAGCTGGACGATTGCCTTGACGGCCATGGGTCACCCCTCTGCTGGTTGTTCCCCGCCGGCACGCGGAAGCCCGCGGAACCCCTGTAGGGAACCCGGTGCGCAGTGACACGGGTCGTTCCCGAGGGCGGATAACAAGACCGGTAACGCGGCGTCCCCTACAACCACGGTCATGAGGATCTGCCGTTTCGTGCCCCGCGGCGGCCCGGACGCCGACGTCCGGCTGGGCCTGGCCACCGGTTCGCTCGAGGATCCGCTGGTGGTCGACGCCGCCGCGGTGCTCGCCGGCCGGCTGCTCGCCGAGGGTGGGGACCCCGAGCGGGCGGTCACGCTCGCGCGGACGCTGCTGCCGCCGTCGACCGTGGCACTGCTCGGGTCGTGGGAGCGGTCGCGGCGCGAGCTGGCGGACCTGCTCGACACGCTCACCGACGCCGAGCGCGACGGCACCGGACCGCTCGGGGCCCACTCCTACCCGCGCTCCGCGGTGCGGCTGCTCTCCCCGGTGGACCGGCCGCCGACGCTGCGGGACTTCTTCGCGTTCGAGGACCACATGGTCAACGCGCTCAAGAACCTGGGCAAGGAGGTCCCGCCCGAGTGGTACGAGGCCCCCTCCCACTACGTGACGCGCAGCGCCGCGGTCTTCGGGGCCGACGAGACCGGGCAGTGGCCCGCCTACACCGAGATGCTGGACTACGAGCTGGAGTTCGCCGTCGTGATCGGCAAGCGCGGCCGCGACGTCGCACCCGAGGACGCGTGGTCGCACATCGCGGGACTCACGATCTTCAACGACCTCTCGGCCCGTGACGTGCAGCGCCGCGAGATGGGCACCCGGGTCGGCCCCGCCAAGACCAAGGGCTTCGACAACGGCTGCGCGCTCGGCCCCTACCTGGTCACGACGGACGAGATCGCCCGTCCCTTCGCCGCCGGTATGCGCGCGCTGGTCAACGGCGCGCAGTGGTCCTCGGGCACCGCCGCCTCCATCCACTGGTCGATCGAGCAGCTCGTCGCGCACGCGTCGGCGGGGGAGACCCTGCAGCCCGGTGACGTGCTCGGCTCCGGCACGGTCGGCACCGGCGCGGGCATCGAGATCGACCGGTGGATCAAGCCGGGCGACACGATCCGCCTGGAGATCGACGGCCTGGGCGCCCTCGAGACGCGCGTCGAGCGCCCGTGAGCGCCCTCCTGCGCGAGCGGAACCTCCCGGTCACGCTGCCGGACGGCGTGGTCCTGCGGGCCGACGTGTACCGCGATCCCGCGGCCGGCCCCCAGCCGGTGCTGCTGCAGTACACCGCCTACGACAAGTCGAACTGGACCTCGGTCAACGGCGTGGTCAACCCGGAGCGGGCGGTCGACGCCGGGTTCGTGGTCGTGGTGGTCGACGCCCGGGGGCGGTTCCGCTCCGAGGGCGAGTTCCGGCCCTTCGTCGACACCGGGCCGGACGCCGCCGCGTGCATCGCGTGGGCCGCCGAGCAGCCCTGGTCCACCGGCCGCGTCGGGATGTACGGGGCGTCGAACAACGGGGTCCCGCAGTGGCAGGCGCTGCGGGAGAAGGCCCCCGCGCTCGGCGCGATCGTCCCGCATTTCACGGCGTCGGAGTTCGACCAGGGCTGGGTCTACCGGGGCGGGGCCTTCACGCTGGGCTTCAACCTCTGGTGGAGCGTCGCGAACCTGGCGCCCGACCAGGTCGCGCGGGTCGGCGCGGACCCGGCCCCGCTCGCGGCCGCCCTGCGCGATCCCGGCTTCGACCGGCTGCCGCTCGAGGACGTGCCGGCGCTGGCCCACTCCCCGCACTACGCGGAGTGGGTCGCGAACCCGCCCGGGTCGGACTACTGGCGGGACCTCTCCGCCCGCGACGCCCTGACGACGACCGAGGTGCCGATCCTCAACGTCGCCGGCTGGTACAACGTCCACCTCGACGGGAACCTGGCCAACTTCGAGGCCGTCGCCTCCTCGGGGGGACCGGCAGCCCGGTCTCAGCGGCTGGTCATCGGCCCGTGGATCCAGTGGATGCCGACCTTCCTCGGCGACTCCTGCGGACCCGAGCGCCGCTTCCCCGGATCGCTGTCGATCGACCTGGAGGGCATGCAGCTCGCCTGGTTCGCCCACCACCTCGGCGACGGTCCCGATCCGGCGTTCCCGCCGGTGCGGCTCTACGTGATGGGTGCGGACGTCTGGCGCGACGAGCAGGAATGGCCGCCGGCCCGGGCCCGGACCGTGCCGTACTACCTGCACGCCGACGGGACACTCACCCCCGAGGAGCCGGGGGAGGAGCCGGCCTCCTCCTGGGTGCACGACCCGCACGATCCCGTCCCCACCCGCGGCGGGTCGACGTACCTGCCCACCGCGCCGGCCAACATCGGCCCGATGGACCGCGCCGACCTGCACACCCGTCCGGACGTGCTGCTGTTCCGCGGGCCTGTGCTGACGGAGCCGGTCGAGGTCACGGGTCCGGTGCGCGCCGTCGTCCACTTGCAGACGGACGCGCCCGCCACGGACGTCACGGTCACGCTCGTCGACATCCACCCCGACGGCCGCGCGACGCTGCTGTGCGACGGGATCCGCCGGGTCACGGCGGAGCAGGTCGCCGCGGCGGGGGACGAGCCCGTGCGCGTCGAGATCGACCTGGTGGCCACGAGCAACCTGTTCCGCGAGGGGCACGCGATCGGCGTCGAGATCGCGAGCAGCTCCTTCCCGAAGTGGGACCGGCACGCGGGCACGCAGGACGGGCGGGCCCGCTCGTCGGCCGACCTGCGGGTGGCCCACCAGACCCTGCTGCACTCGTCGGAGTTCCCGGCGGCGGTCCTGCTGCCGATGGTGCCCGTCCCGGGTGCCGGGGAGGTGTCGGCATGAGGCCGCTCGAGGACCTGCGCATCCTCTGCGTCGAGCAGTTCGTCGCCGGGCCCTTCGGGTCCATGGTGCTGGCGGAGCTCGGCGCGGACGTGATCAAGATCGAGGACGCGCGGCTGGGCGGCGACGTCGCCCGCTACGTCCCGCCGCTGCAACAGGGGCAGGACTCGGTGTACTTCGAGGCGTTCAACCGCAACAAGCGGTCGATCGCCCTGGACCTCACCACGCCCGCCGGCCGCGACGTGTTCCGCCGCCTCGCCGCCCATGCCGACGCCGTGTACTCCAACCTGCGCGGCGACGTGCCGGAGCGGCTGGGGCTGACCTACGCGCAGCTCGCGGACGTCAACCCGCGCATCGTCTGCGTCTCCCTCTCGGGCTACGGGACGACCGGCCCGCGCCGCGCCGAGCCCGCCTACGACTACATCCTGCAGGGCATGGCGGGCTGGATGGCGCTGACCGGCGAACCCGGCGGCCCGCCCGCGAAGTCCGGACTGTCCCTCGTGGACTTCTGCGGCGGACTCGTTGCGGGACAGTCGCTCCTGGCCGGCGTGCATGCGGCGCGCCGGGACGGGGTGGGCACGGACTGCGACGTCAGCCTCTTCGAGACGGCGATGGCGATGCTGACCTACCCGGCCGCCTGGCAGCTCACCGGCGGGATCGAGCCCACCCGGCGCGCGCACTCCGCCCATCCGTCGCTGGTCCCGTTCCAGAACTTCGCGACGTCCGACGGCTGGATCGTGGCGGGCGGCTCGAAGGAGAAGTTCTTCCGCGGCATGGTCGCCGCCCTCGGCATCCCCGACCTGGCCGACGATCCGCGCTTCGCGGACTTCCCGTCCCGGCGCGAGAACGAGTCGGTGCTGCTGCCGATCCTCGCGCAGGCCTTCGCCACCCGCACCACCGCGGAGTGGATCAAGGAGCTGGGCGCCGCCGGCGTCCCCTGCGGCCCGGTCAACACCGTCGAGGACGCCCTCGACGACCCCCAGACCCACGCCCGCGGCCTCCTCCTGGAGGTCGACCACCCCGACCTCGGCCGAGTCCGCCAGGTCGCGGGCCCCGTCCGGGTGGGCGAGCGCCCGTCGGAACACCGCCGAGCCCCGAAACTGGGCGAACACACCCGAGAGGTCCTCACCGAGCTCCTCGGCACGACACCCGAGGAGCTCGCGACCCTGTCGCAGTCCGGAGCCTTCGGCCCCGACACCCCCTGAAGATCCACCCGAACGCCACCCCCGCGCTCTCCGGACCGCGCCGATCACTCGCCCAAGATCAATCCGAGGGTGTCACGAGCGCTCCCGCGGTAGCGCTGTAGTGACACCCGGAGTGATCACTTCCGCAAGATCGCTCCGACGGGAACCTGAGCGCCTTCGTCGCAGCGCTGTGGTGGCGCCCGCGAGGATCACCTCATGATCGATCCGAGGGTGACACGAGCGCGGATGCGGCAGCGCTGTGGTGGCTCCCACGTCGATCACTCGTGCAAGATCGCTCCGAGGGGTACCCGACAGCTCTCGTCGCAGCGCTGGGGTGGCGCCCGCGAGGATCACCTCCATGATCAATCCGAGAATGACGCGAGCGCTCCCGCGGCAGCGCTGTGGTGACACCCGGGGTGATCACTTCCGCAAGATCGATCCGGGGGACGCTCGAGCGCCGATGCGGCGGCGCTGAGGTGCCGCTCGGAAGGATCAACCGGTGATCATTGTGAGCGGGGCAGCTGGGTTGTGCAGGCCGCGCTGGGGTGGCGGCGGGAGCGATCACGACGCGGTGATCTCTCCGGTAGTGACACCTGCGCCTTCCTGACAGCGGTGAGGTGCTCCTCGAAACGATCACCGGAGTGATCGCTGTGGGAGTGACTCGAGCGCTGTCGCTGCGACGCTGAGGTGCCGCTCGGAAAGATCACCGTGGTGATCGATCCAGGGATGACGTGAGCGCCGGCGGGAGAGCGCTGAGGTGACGCTGGTAGGGATCACCTGGTGATTGATCCGAGGGTGACGTGAGGGCGGCCGCGACAGCACTGAGGTGTCTCGGAGCGATCTTCCGCAGCTGATCCTCGTGAGAGTGACCGCAGCGCTGGGGGGACAGTGCTGGGGGGACAGTGCTGGGGGGACAGCGCTGGGGTGGCGGTCGGGTCGATCATGACATCGCGGAGGGCCGGCCGTCGGGTGACGGCCGGCCCTCGTGCACTGCGTGGGTTACTCCTCGGGGCGCCAGAAGGGGAGGCTGGACTCGTCGTTGACCTTGACGAACTCCACCTGGACGCGTTGGCCGATGCGCACGTCGTCGACCGAGATGCCGACCACGTTGCCCATGATGCGCGGGCCCTCGTCGAGCTCGACGACGGCGACGGCGAAGGGGGTCCACTCGTTGAACGGGGCCGCGCCGGACTGGCGGACCACCGAGAACGTGTGGATCACGCCCTTGCCCGCGGTGGTGAGCCAGCCCGGCTCGCCGCCGCACTGCGTGCAGATCGGGCGGGGATAGAACTGGCGGTGCCCGCAGTCCGGGCACTCCTGGACCAGGAGCTCGCCGCGGGTCGTGGCCTCCCAGTAGGGGGCGGTGGCGGCGGAGAGGAGCGGGACCGGTCGTCCCTCGACCTCGGTTCCGGCGAGCGTCATGTCAGTTCCGTCCCTTCCCGAGGATCACGGTGCCCATCGCCGACAGCCAGCCGCCCGACCCGCATGCCAGGGCGTACTCGGCATCCTTGACCTGGGCGTCGCCGCCCTGCCCGCGCAGCTGCCGCACGGCCTCGATCAGCAGGAAGATGCCGCGCATGCCGGGATGGCAGGCCGACAGCGCGCCGCCGTCGGTGTTGAGCGGCAGCGCCCCGCCGAGCTCCAGCGCGCCGGACGCGGCGAACGGGCCGCCCTCGCCCTTCTTGCAGAAGCCCAGGTCCTCGAGCATCAGCAGCGCCGTGATCGTGAACGAGTCGTAGAGCTGGACGGTGTCGATGTCGTCCGGGGTGATCCCGGCCTGCGCGAACGCCTCCTTGCCGCTGCGCTCGGCGGCGGTGCGGGTGTAGTCCGGCATCTGGCTGATGTTCCAGTGCGTCTGCGCGGACGCGGCACCCAGCACGTGGACGGCCGGCTGCTTCAGATCGCGAGCCCGCTCCTCGGTGGTCATGATGATCGCGCCGCCGCCGTCGGACACCACGCAGCAGTCGAACAGGTGCAGCGGGTCCGCGATCATGCGGGAGTTGACGACCTGCTCGATCGTCAGCGGCTTGCGGTACTGCGCGTTCGGGTTCAGCTGCGCGTGCTTGCGGCACGCGACGGCGATCGCCGCCAGCTGCTCCGACGTCGTCCCGTACTCGTACATGTGCCGCTGGGCGGCCATCGCGTACGCGCCGATCAGCGTGTTGCCCCAGGGAGCCTCGAACTGCAGCGCGCCGGGGATCTTCTCGCCGGGGGCCTTGGCGCCGAAGCCGGGGTTGGTGCCGGACTTGGTGTAGAGGTCCGAGCCGTACACGATCAGGACGTTCTCGCACAGGCCCGCGCGGATCGCCATGGCGGCGTGCGCGACGTGCAGCTCGAAGCTCGAGCCGCCGACGGCCGTGCCGTCGAACCAGCGCGGGTTGAGGCCCATCTGCTCGGCCATCACGCCCGCGTTGTCCGGCTCGGCGAAGTTGCCCTGGGCGCAGGCGAAGCCGTCGATCTCGCCGAGGGTCAGTCCGCTGTCGGCCAGTGCCCGGCGGGTCGCCAGGATGTGGTGGCCGATCGAGTCGAGGTGCGGCGCCTTGGGCAGATCGCTCAGGCCGATGCCCGCGATCACGGGTTCGCGGTTCGCCAATGGATTCTCCTTCTCTTGCAGAGGATTCAGTGCCGTCTCAACGGCGCGGGAGGCCGAGGATCCGCTCGGCCACGATGTTGCGCATGATCTCGTCGGTACCGCCGGCGATGCGGTACGACGGGCTGGAGAGCAGGACCTCGGACCACACGTAGGTGCCCCACTCGCCGGAGTCGGCCGCCATCCGCGGGCCGAGCACGCGCCCGGCCAGGGACGCCAGCGCGCGCAGGTTCTCGGACTCGGTGAGCTTGACGACCGAGGCCTCGGCACCGGGCTCGCCGCCCGCCGCCATGCGGGCCGCCGCGGCCCCGCCCGTCCAGCGGGTCACGAGATGGCGGATCGCGATGCGCGCGAACTCCTGGCGCACCACGGCATCGCCGTCCCGCCCGGCGTGGCGGATCAGCTCGGCCAGCCGGAACACGGGCTCGCGCGCCGGGTCCGACGCCCGCGCCCCCATGGACGCCCGCTCGTTGCCGAGCGTGGTCATCGCGACCTTCCAGCCGTCCCCCGGGGAGCCGAGGACGTGGCTGTCGGGGACGAACACGTCGTCGACGAAGACCTCGTTGAAGGCCTCGCCACCGGTCATCTGCCGCAGCGGGCGGACGTCGACGCCCGGGTCGTGCATGTCGACGAGCAGCATGGTGAGGCCGCCGTGCTTGGACGCCTCGGGATCGGTGCGGACGAGCATCTCGCCGACGTCGCTGTAGTGCCCGCCGGACGTCCAGACCTTCTGGCCGCTGACCATCCAGCCGCCGTCGACCCGCACGCCGCGGCTGCGCACCCCGGCGAGGTCGGAGCCGGCGCCGGGCTCGGAGAACAGCTGGCAGGCGATCAGGTCCGCCCGGAACAGGGCCGGCAGCATCTCCTGCTTCACGCCCTCGGTCGCCCAGGCGACGATCGTCGGCGCGACGATGTTGTGCCCCACGTTGAAGCACTGCTCGGTCGGGACGTCGTAGCCTGCGACGATCTCGTCGTAGACGTCCTGGTGGGCTCGGTCGAGCCCGGCGCCGCCGTACGCCGGAGGGCCGGTGATCCAGCCGAGGCCCGCGTCGAAGAGCAGCTTCCGGAACGCGACGGCCTCCTCGACCATCCGCAGCTCCTCGGCCCGCGAGGGCTCGGCGCCGCCCGAGAGGGCGTCGGAGCCGACCCCCCAGCCCCCGGTGCGGTCACCGCGGGGCTTGGCGTTGGCGTCCAGGAAGGCCCGGACGTCGTCGGCGAAACTCATGTTCCGTCCCCTCGCAGGAGCCGGCGGAGGATCTTCCCGCTGGCGTTCTTGGGCAGAGCGCCACCGTGCAGGCGGAACTCGGTGGGCACCTTGTAGCGGGCCATCCGCTCGGCACAGAAGGCCGTGAGCTCGGCGGGGCCGGCGGCGGTGTTCTCCGCGAGGACGACGTGCGCGCGCACGGACTCGCCCCAGAACTCGTCCGGCACCCCGACCACCGCGCACTCGACGAGCCCGGGGAACTCCGCGAGGACCGTCTCGATCTCCACCGGGTAGACGTTCTCGCCGCCGCGGATGATCATGTCGTTCTTGCGGCCGGCGAGGTAGAGGTAGCCCTCCTCGTCGAACCGGCCGAGGTCGCCGCCGCGGAACCAACCGTTCACGACGACCTCCGCCGTCTTCTCGGGACTGCCGAGGTATCCGCTCATCACCATGTCGCTGCGGCTGACGATCTCGCCGACCTCGCCGACGGGCAGCTCCTGGCAGCGGTCGTCCCAGATCTGGATGTCGATGTTCCAGCCGGGGCGGCCGACGGACTCCAACAGGTGCGGCGCGCCGTCCAGGGCCCGCAGGTGGTCCTCGGGCGTGAGGACCGACTGCATGCCCGCCTCGGTGCCGGCGCCGAAGCCGTTGTAGAAGTCGCAGTCCATGAGCTCCATGGCGCGCAGGAGCAGCGCCGGCGTCATGGGCGCGGCGCCGTAGAACACCGAGCGCAGGGAGGCGAAGTCCTCCTTGGACACCCCGGGTTGCCGCACCAGTGCGTTGATCATGGTGGGGACGAGGAAGACGTCCGTGAGCCCGGCCCGGAACCAGGGGAGGAGGGCGGCGGGGTCCCACTGCGGCAGCAGCAGCGACGCCGAGCCGCGTGCGATCGCCTTGAGCACCAGGGCGAACCCGGCCACGTGGTAGAGCGGCGAGGCGGAGTAGCGGAACTCGCCGCGCAGGAAGCGGTACTCCAGGACGGCGTTGGTGCACATGGTCTTCCACATGCGGTGGGACTGCATCACGCCCTTCGGCAGCCCGGTCGTCCCGCTGGTGAAGGCGACGGCGACGATGTCCTCGTCGTCGACCCGCACCTCCTCGAGCGTGGTCGACCGCACCTCGCTGTAGGGCAGGGTGCCCGGGCTGTCCTCGAGGCCGATCAGGGTGTCGAGGTACTCGAGCTCCGGCCGCACCGCCTGGACGTCCGCCACGTACCGGTCGCCGACGAGGATGGTCGTGGCCTGGGCGGCCTCGAGCAGGGTGCGGATCTCCGGGCGGCTCAGCCGGAAGTTCAGCGGGACCGCGACCGCGCCGATCTTCAGCAGGGCCAGCAGGGCCTCGACGTACTCGACGCTGTCCGTGGCCAGCAGAGCCACCCGGTCGCCGCGCCGGACCCCGAGCGCCTGCAGGCCGCCGGCGACGAGCCGGACCCGGTCGCGGACCTCGGCGAAGGTCGACCTCCCGGCCGGGGTGACGAAGCACGTCCCGGTCGGGTCGTGGTGGGCCGTCACGTCGATCCACTCGCCGATCCGGGTGCCCGAGAACGTCTGGCCCCGCAGCGGGGCCGGACGGGTTCGGGCGCTGGTCACCGGGACTCCAGCATCTGGGCCAGGACCTGGATCTCCTCGGTGCTGTTGCGCGGGACCACGAAGTCCTTGTCGTCCATGATCTGCGCGAGATGGTCGCGGACGGACTCGGCGGACAGCCCGGCGTCCTTCTCGGCCAGGTAGCCGCGTGTCACGCCGAGGAACACCCGGGCAACGCGGCCGCCGCCGGCGGAGAGGATCTCGCCGGTCAGGTCGCAGCTGTCGTGCGCCAGGAACGCCACGACGGGCGCCACGTTCTCCGGGCCGAGGTGCGGGTTGAGCGGGTTGTCGAAGGCCTCGGTCATGCGGGTGAGCGCGACCGGGCCGATGGCGTTGGCGGTGATGTTGTACTTCTTGCCCTCCTGGGCCAGGACCTTGATCAGCCCGACCAGGCCGAGCTTGGCGGAGCCGTAGGAGGCCTGCCCGAAGTTGCCGAAGAACCCGGCCGACGACGAGGTGACGACGACGCGCCCGTAGCCCTGCTCGCGGAAGTGCCGCCAGGCCGGCCGGGTGACGTGGAAGCCCCCCTTGAGGTGGACGTCGATCACCGGGTCGATGTCCGCGGGCGTGGTGTTGTGGAAGGTCTTGTCGCGCAGGATGCCGGCGTTGTTGACCACGATGTCGATGCGGCCGAAGGCCTCGACGGCGGTCGCGATCAGGGCCTCGCCGCCCGCGACGGTGGCGACCGAGTTGGTGTCGGCGACGGCGGAACCGCCCGCCGCCTCGATCTCGGTGACGACCTGGGCGGCCGGTCCGTCACCGCCGCCCTCCTCACCCGAGAGCGACGCACCGATGTCGTTGACGACGACGCTCGCGCCGCGGCGCGCCAGCTCCAGGGCGTGGGCGCGGCCGAGGCCGCCGCCCGCACCGGTCACCACGGCCACCCGTCCGTCGAATCGCAGGTCCACGGTTTCCCCTTCGTCGCGGCAGTCACGGACAATCACCGTTGACGAGGCCGGAGCCTCCGCCCGCGCAGTTACCCCCGTCGTTACCGGTCGCGGCGAAACGCACCGTGCCTACCGTCGGCCCGCATGACGGTTCTCCAGGAGCTGGAAGAGGTGCCGGCGGTCCCCGGGTGGGCCCCCGAGCACGAGGACTTCCGTGCGAGCGTGCGCCGGTTCGTCGAGCGGTCGTGGTCCGAGGAGACCGTGCGCCGGCTGATGGACACCGACGACGGGCACGATCCGGCGCTCTGGCGGCAGGCCACCGAGCAGGTCGGGCTGGCCGCGCTGCTGGTGCCCGAGGAGTCCGGCGGCGCCGGGCTGACCCTGCTCGAGGTCGGGCTGGTGGCCGAGGAGCTGGGCCGCGGTGTGGTGGGCGGCCCGTTCCTGTCGTCGGCGGTGCTGGGGGTGTCCGCGCTGGTGGCGGCGGGTGCGGGGGAGGACCTGCTCGGCCCGCTCGCCGAGGGCGCCTCGATCGCCACGGTCGCGCTCGAGGACCACGACGTGCGGGTGACCGACGGCCGGCTGCACGGCACCGCGCCCTTCGTCCTCGACGGCGCGCTCGCCGATCTCGTCCTCGTCCCGGTCGACGGCGTGCTGTACGCGGTGTCCTCCGACGAGGGGCTGACCCGCACCCGGCTGACCACCGTCGACGCCACCCGCAAGCAGGCCACGCTGACCTTCGACGGCGCCCCCGCGCGCGAGATCGGGCCGGTCGACACCGGGTACCTGAAGGACGTCGCCGCCGTCGTCGTCGCCGCGGAGCAGGTCGGCGGCGCCCAGCGCTGCCTGGAGATGTCCGTCGAGTACGCCAAGGTGCGCACCCAGTTCGGGCAGGTGATCGGCTCGTTCCAGGCGATCAAGCACCGCTGCGCGGACATGCTGCAGCAGGTCGAGCTGGCCCGTTCCGCCATGCACCAGGCGCTCCACGCGGCCGCGGACGAGAGCCCGCTGTTCCCGGCGCTCGCCGCCGCGGCCAAGGCCTTCTGCTCCGAGGCCTACACCTTCACCTCCGCCGAGACCGTGCAGGTCCACGGCGGGATCGGCTTCACCTGGGAGCACCCGGCGCACCTGTACTACAAGCGCGCCGCCGCCGACGCCCTGCTGTTCGGCGACCCCGACACCGCGCGCGCGGCCTTCGCCGACCGCATCCAGCTCTAGAGAGGAACCTCCATGGTCGCCGCGATCCGCAACGCGGACTGGTACACCGCCTTCCCCGAGGACTACCGCTGGTCCTACAACGTGATGATCGAGCTGGCCCAGGCCCGCACGGGCGGCGCCGAGGTCGGCGAGATCGACCGGATCTGCCGCAACCTCGCCGGCAGGGTCGGCGACGACGGCGCCTGGTTCGACGAGTGGAAGGCGATGGCCGACCGGGTCGCCGCCCTCGGCGAGGCCGCCCTGGCCCGCGGCGACCGGCGCAGCGCCTGCGCCCACCTGCGCCGCGCGTCGAGCTACTACTTCGCCGCCGAGCGCTTCCGCTTCCCGAAGGACGAGATCGCGCTCGACTGCTACCGGGACATGCTGCGCACCTTCCGGGCGGCCGCCGAGCTCGACGAGACCACGCCGATCACGCACGTCGAGCTCCCGTACGTCGACGTCGACGGGTCACAGAAGGCGCTGCCGGCCTTCTTCGCCTCCGCCGGGCCCGGCACCCCGGCCGTCGTGTTCATGAACGGCTTCGACGGCAACAAGGAGCTCAACTGGTTCCTCGGCGTCGAGGACCTGGTGGCCCGCGGGATCTCGGTGCTGTCCATGGACAGTCCCGGCGTCGGCGAGGCGATCCGCTTCCGCGACATCCCGCTGCGCCACGACTACGAGGCCGCCGGCAGCGCCGCGCTGGACTGGCTCGAGGCGAACACCGACGTCGACGCCGCGCGGGTCGGCGTCATGGCGCTCAGCCTCGGCGGGTACTACGCCACCCGCTCCGCGAGCATGGAGCCGCGCTTCGCCGCGTGCGTCGCCTGGGGCGCGATCTGGGACTACCACCGGATCTGGCAGGAGCGCGTGAACGCGGCCTTCGCCAAGCAGCTCCCCGTGCCCGGCGACCACCTCGTGTGGTCGACCGGCACGAAGAACGTGGAGGAGGCGCTCGAGCTGCTGGAGGGCTTCCGGCTCTCCGGCGTGGTCGAGAACCTGCGCTGCCCGTACCTGGTGGCCCACGGCGAGGACGACCAGCAGGTCCCGGTGGCGGACGCGGAGCGCCTCCACGCGGCGGCCGGCTCCGTGGACAAGACGCTGCGCGTGTTCACCGCCGAGGAGGGCGGTGCGCAGCACTGCCACATGGACAACCTGCAGATCGCCGTGCCGGAGATCTTCGGGTGGCTGGCCGACCGCCTGGGTGCCGTGGGTAACGGAGCCGATAACGAACCGGCCCTAGCGTCTGCCGGCACGAAGACCCTCGACGAGGAGCACTCGCGATGACCTCATCCGTCCAGCGCCGCCTGATCTCGGTCGACTCGCACGTCGTCGAGCCGAAGGACCTGTGGCTCGAGCGACTGCCGAAGAAGTTCCTGCACCAGGCCCCGCAGGTCGAGTCCCGGGAGAACGGCGACTTCTTCGTCGTGCCGAACACCGGGATGGGACCCAAGCCCGTCGGCACCGAGGGCGCCATGATCAACACGAAGATCAACGGCGTGATCACCTCGGCCACCGGCTACCGGTTCGAGGACCAGCGTCCCGGCGCCTACGATCCCGCCGCGCGGCTGATCGACCAGGACAGCCAGGGCATCGACGCCGAGGTCATCTACCCGGGCTGGCTGATCGTCCACAGCATCCAGGACTTCGAGCTCAAGGCCGCCTGCGTGCGGGCCTACAACGACTGGCTGTTCGACGAGTTCTGCTCGTACAACCCGGACCGGCTGATCGGCGCGGCCGCCCTGCCCGTCGGCAACGGCCCGATCGAGCCCGCCATCGCCGAGGCGCAGAAATGGGCCGACCGCGGCGCGAAGACCTTCCTGCTGCCGCAGCAGGTGCCCGGCAAGGCGTGGGGCGACGCGCACTTCGAGCCGCTGTGGGCCGCGATCGAGGAGATGGGCATCCCGGTCGGCTTCCACCAGGCCGCGGGCCAGGTCGCCGTGTTCGACGAGAAGACCTCGCCCGGGGTGTTCTGGACGGTCGCGATCGGCAACAAGATCAGCCTCGGCTGGGTCTTCATGCAGCTCGTCTACGGTGCGGTGCCCCAGCGGCACCCGAACCTCAAGATGATCCTGGTCGAGGGCGGGATCGGCTGGATCGGCTTCCAGCTCACCACCATGGACCACATGTTCACCGACCATCACCGCTGGACGGTGCCGGAGCTCGAGCTCAAGCCGAGCGAGTACTTCTGGCGCAACTTCTGGGCCACGTTCGAGGACGACCGGCCCGGCGTGCTCACCCTGCCGGTGCTCGACCACAAGAAGCTGATGTGGGCCGGGGACTACCCGCACACCGAGGGCAACTTCCCGTTCGCGCAGGAGCAGGTGGCGCAGGACTTCGCCGGCGTCGACGAGGACGTCGTCCGCGCGATGACCTACGACAACGCGGTGGAGCTGTTCGACCTGGCGACCGCCAAGGTCTGAGTGTCCGGTCCGGGGCCCGGCGGGTGTGACCGCCGGGCCCTTCCCGTTCCCGTCTCCTCAGCCCCGCAGGGTCTGCATGAGCTCGCGGGTCGACGGCGCCGGCGCGACCCCCAGCTCGGAGAGCGCCTCGGTGAGCCGGTGGTACTCGGCGAGCACCGCGTGGCTCGACCCGAGCTGGGCCTCCACCTGCATCCGCACGCAGTAGGCGGCCTCGCAGAAGGGGTCCCGGTCGATCGCGAACGTCGCCGCCGCGCGGGCCCGCTGCGTGTGCCCCAGCCGGAACGCGAGCCGGGCGGCCTCGAGCGCGGCCTCGACGATGAGCACCTCGAGCTCGTGGCGGCGCTGCTCGGCCCACTCCAGGTCCGAGTCCGGCAGGTAGACGCCCTCGACGAGGGCGAGGGTGGCCTCCAGCCGGGACAGGCGCTCCTCACCCTCCAGCTCCGCGGCCTCGGCCGTGAGCCGCTCGAACCGCAGGTCCGTGCAGTCCACGTGGACCTCGTCGGGCCAGCGGACCAGTCCCTGCGCGGAGCGGGTGAGGCTCACCCCGGTGGCCTGGCGCAGCTTGTGGACGACCTGGCGGAAGTAGTTGCCGCCACGGCGCGGGTCCCCGTCCGGGAACAGCCGCTCCTGCAGGCGGTTCCGCTCGACGCCCTCGGGGTGCAGCGCCAGGTAGGCGGCCAGCTCCAGCACCTTGGTGCGCCGCGAGCCGCGCGGGCTCCCGTCCACCACCAGGTCCGGGTTGGGCCCGTGGGTGCGCACCTCGACGATCATCGGCCGGCTCGACACGCGCGTGGGCGCGGGATCGCGGCGCTCGCTCGCCGGGCGGCCGACCAGCCCCCGCCAGCGCTCGTCCGTGGGGTGCCGCTCGATCTGGCGGCGCAGCACGTCGGGCACGTCGGCCAGCGCCTGGCGCAGCACGAACAGGCTGTCCATGCCCTCGGCGGTCTCGAAGGCGAGCGCGGCCGCGGCCCGGGCCGCCTCCGGGTCGCCGCAGCGGGCCTCGGCCTCGGCGAGGTAGGCCGCCGCGACGGGCAGCATCAGGTCCCGGCCGGCGGCCTGCATGCCCCGGGTGGCCGAGCGGAGCACGCGGACCGCGTCGGTCGGCATGTCCGCCAGCAGGAACGCCAGCCCCTGGAACGTCTGGCCCCACTCGACGTAGGCGCGGTTGCCGCTGGCGGCCGAGTTGCTGATCGCGTCGGCGAGGGTCATGCGGGCGTCGTCGATCGCGCCGAGGGCGAGCTGCAGCCGCCCGACCACGACGCCGAAGCAGGGCTCCCACCCGAACTGGGTGCGCCGGCTGTGTTCCACGGCGGCCTCGGCGGCGTCGAGCGCCTCCTTCGGGCGCCCCTCCGCCCACAGCAGCCAGGCCTCGTGGAAGAACCACAGGTCGGTGTGCGAGCCCGAGCGGACCGCCTCGGGCACCTCGTCGAGCAGCTCGCGGGCGCGGTCGAGCCGGCCCTGCCAGATCAGCGCCAGCAACGGGTGCGGCGTGCGGTAGAACGAGCGCGGCGGCCAGTCCTCCTCCGCGGGCAGCAGGCGCAGCAGCTGGCCGAGCCTGCCCTGGACCAGGAGGCCCCAGCTGAAGATCCGCTCACTGTCGGTCCAGGCGATCCCCGCGGGCGGCGGGACCGGGGTGCGGCCCGCGACCGCCTCCAGCTCGTAACGGACCGCGACGGAGCGGTAGTCACCGCGGTAGTTCCCCATGAGCTCCAGCGCATCCGCGGGATGCCACTGCAGCGCGTACCCGAAGAAGGCGACGACCCCGGGATCGGCCTCGGCGACCGCCGTCAGCGCGCCCTGCTCGTGCAGCCGGCGGATCAGCGCCTGCGCCTCGGGGATCCGCCGCACGCCGTAGAGCACCCGGATCTGTGCCCCCTGCAGCGACGGGCGGCTGCGGATCCGTTCCGGCCCGAGGGCCTCGAACCAGCGGAGCAGGGTGGGCCAGTCCGCCCGCGTGCAGAGCCCGGTGACGGCGTGGTCCGCGGCGTCCGCGGCGGCGTCGGGCTCGTCCGCCTGCAGGTAGACCTCGACGGCCTCCTCGTACAGGTGCCCGTCGACGAGCAGGCCCGCCCGGCGGCGCAACAGGTCCGGGAGCTCGTCCGGCATCCGGGCGTGCAGCTCCTCGCGGAGGAACTGCCGGAACCGCGGGTGGTAGACGAGCGAGCGGTCCACCTGGGTGGCGGGCAGGTGCCGCGCGGCGAGGGACTTCCACAGCGCGTACCCCTGGTCGCCGCAGAGCTCGACGGCCGACCGCGCGGAGACGCTGGCCAGCACCGAGGTACGCAGCAGGAAGTCCTGCTCGGCCTCGGGCAGCCGGGCGAGCACCTCGCGGTTGAGGTAGGCGGCCAGCGCGTCGGGCCCGCCGTGCGGGTTCAGGCCGGGGACGACGTCGAACGCGACGGCGGCGATCCAGCCGTTCGTGGTGGCCGTCAGCGAGGCGGGATCGTGGGTGCCCTGGCCGTGCGCGGCGAGCAGCTCGGTGGTCTCGTCGATCTCCAGGGCCAGGTCGGAGCCGCCGACCCGGGCGATCCTGCCCTGCAGCATCATCCGGCCGATCGGCCCGTCGAGGTCCTCGCGACCGAGGATCACGGTCCGGATGCTGGGCGGCAGGTAGTCCAGGAACACCCCGAGCGCCTCGAGGGACTCCTCCGCGCCCACGAGGTGCTCGGCGTCGTCGACCACCAGCAGCAGGGGCTCGTCCGGGACACCCTCGGCGAGCATCGCGGCGACCTCGTCGATGGAGATCCGCAGGTCCGGTGTCTCGGCGACGCTCGGCGTGCCCGGGCGCACCGAGCGCAGGGCCTCCGCCAGGTAGAACAGGAGCCGCGACGGGCTGCGGTCGCCCTGGTCGACGGTGAGCCAGGCGAGCGGCCAGCCCTGGTCGGCGGCGCAGAGCTGGGCCTGGACGGTCTTGCCGGAGCCGGCGGCGGCGAACACCGCGACCGTCTCGTGGGTGCGGAGGAGCTCCGCGAAGTGCAGGTCGAGGCGTCCGCGGGCGATCGTCACGGTCGGTAGTCCTGGTGGCCGAACCTTGTGACGAAGGATCATGGCAGCCCCTGTGTCGCATCGATCGACGGTGATCGCGTGAACCCCAATTAAGGCATATCACCCCCGGTCGCTCAAGCGGCTGGACGAGGTATCCGAACGACGGTTCGGACTCGCGACCGCACGACCGCGCAGGGTAACGAGGCCGGTAACGGCGCCTCCCGGGTGCAGGGCGCCCGGTGCCCGGGTGACGGGCCGGTCTTAACGATTCCGATAACGCGCCGCGGCTTGGTTTGGCGCACAGCACCACTGCGACTACAGGAGCAGCCCCGTGTACTACTACTTCCCGGACAACTACCGGTGGTCCTCGGCGTTCAACCTGGCCCTGATGTCGGGCGGCACGCTGGGCGAGCTGCACCGCGGGCTGGGCCACCTGGACGGCAGCGACCCCGACAACCTCGACGACGTCGCGTGGGGTCAGGCGTGGGCGAACATGGCCCGCGAGCAGGAGGAGCAGGCCGCGAAGGACCTGGAGGCCGGCTTCCCGCGCAGCGCGGGCGCGCGCTACCTGCGTGCCTCGGTCTACCACGCCAGCGGCGAGCGGATGATCCCGCCGGGCGAGGAGAAGACGGCGAGCTACAAGGAGGCGCTCGACGCCTTCGGGAAGGCCGTCGAGCTGTCACCGCTCGACATCGAGCTGGTCCAGGTCGACTCGCCGGACGGCGTGCTGCCCGGCTACCTCATCCCGGCCCGCGGCACGGACGGCCCGGCCCCGGTGGTGATCTTCTACGGCGGCTTCGACGTGACGAAGGAGCTCCTCTACTGCTTCATCGAGGACACCTTCCGCAACCGCGGCATCAGCTGCCTGGTCATGGACTCGCCCGGCGTCGGTGAGCCGCTGCGCTTCCGCGGCGTGCCGAGCCGGCCGGACTACGAGGTCCCGACCGCCGCGGTCGTCGACTACCTGGAGACGCGCACGGACGTCGACTCCTCGCGCATCGGGATCATGGGCATCTCGCTCGGCGGCTACTACGCGCCGCGCTCGGCGACCTTCGAGAAGCGGATCAAGGCCGTCGCCGCGTGGGGCGGGATCTGGGACTGGGGCAAGACCTGGGAGAAGCGCTGGGGCACCCGGTCGAAGACCGTGTCCGTGCCGTGGTTCCAGCTGCCGTGGGTGATGGGCACCGAGACCATGGAGGAGGGCCTGGAGCGCGTCAAGCAGTGGACGCTCGTGGATGTGTTGCCGAAGCTCACCCAGCCGCTGCTGATCGTGCACGGCGAGAACGACCGCCAGGTCGTCGTCGCCGACGCGCACTCCGCGTTCGAGGCCGCCGGTTCCGAGGACAAGACGCTGCGGATCTTCACCGTGGCCGAGGGCGGCGCCGAGCACTGCCAGACCGACGAGCCCGACCCGGCCCGCCAGCTCATCGCCGACTGGTTCGTGAGCAGGCTCCGATGACCGCCGTGCAGGGGTACACGCTCGCGGACGTCCACGCGCTGTGCGAGCGCTACAACAACTGGGGCCGCTGGGGCGACGACGACCAGATCGGCACGCTCAACCACGTCGAGCCGCACATGATCACCGCGGCGGGCGCGCTCGCCAAGCAGGGCAAGGTGATCTCCTGCGCCCTGCCCTACGACCAGAACGGCCCGCAGAACGGCTGGGGCGGCCGGGTCAACCCGCTCTACTTCATGCTGCAGGACGGCGGCGACGCGGCGATCGGCGCGCAGGACCACATGGCGGGCCTGCGCTACGCCGACGACGCGGTCTACATGCCGCTGCAGTCCGGCACCCAGTGGGACGCCCTCTCGCACGTGTTCTACGAGGGCAAGATGTACAACGGCTACGGCCTGGAGAACGTCTCCAGCACCGGCGCCAAGCGCAACGGCATCCACCTGACGGCGGAGAAGGTCGTCGGACGCGGTGTGCTGCTGGACATCCCGCGCCACCGCGGCGTGGACTGGCTCGAGCCCGGCGACGGCATCGGCAGCGAGGAGCTCGCGGCCTGCGCCGAGCGCCAGGGCGTGCGGGTGGGCAAGGGCGACTTCGTGCTCGTCCGTACCGGGGCGATGGCGGCCGTGCGGGCCAAGGGCACCTGGGGCGACTACTCGGCGGGCGACGCCCCCGGCCTCAACCTCGACTCCACGCACTGGGTGTGCGAGAACGAGATCGCCGGGCTGGCCACCGACACCTGGGGGATGGAGGTGCGGCCCAACGAGATCACCGAGATCTTCCAGCCGCTGCACGTCGTCCTGCTGGTGAACGTCGGCCTGATGGTCGGGGAGATCTTCGACCTGGAGAAGCTGGCGGACGACTGTGCCGGCGACGGGGTCTACGAGTTCCTGTTCGTCGCGGGCCCGTTGCCGTTCACCGGGGCGGTGGGGTCCCCGCTGAACCCCCTGGCCATCAAGTGAACGGGGCCATCCAGTGAACGGGGCCGTCAGGTGAGAGGGTCGGTCACGTGAACCCGGCCGAGCTGGAGGACCTGGAGGTCGCCTGGTCGCCGGATCCCGCCGACTTCGCGGGCACTCCGGCAGGCCGGATGGCGGCCCGGCACGGGATCGCGACGTTCGACGAGCTCGCGGCCCGGTCCGTGTCCGATCCGGAGTGGTTCTGGGCGGCCGCCGCGGAGGACGTCGGGCTGCGCTGGCTCGAGCCCTACGACAGGGTCGTCGACCTCTCGGGAGGCATCGAGTTCCCGAGGTTCTTCGCGGGCGGTGCGCTCAACTGGTCCGACTACGCGCTGGACCGCTGGGTCGACGCCGGTGCCGGGGAGGTCGAGGCGATCGCCTGGGAGGGCGACGACGGCTCGACCCGGTCACTGTCCTATGCGGAGCTGCTGGCCCTCGTCGAGCAGGTCGCGGGCGCGTTCCGGGCCCGCGGGGTGGGCCGCGGCGACGTGGTCGCGCTCTACCTCCCGATGGTCCCCGAGGCCGCCGCCGTGATGCTGGCGGCGGCCCGGATCGGCGCGATCGTGGCGCCGTTCTTCAGCGGGTTCGGGCCGTCCCCGGTGCGCGAACGGCTGCTGGACTCCGGCGCCGTCCTCATGGTCACGGCGGACGGCTTCACCCGCCGCGGCAAGCTCGTCTCGATGAAGGAGACCGCCGACGAGGCGGCCGCCGAGGCCCCGGGCCTTCGGTCCGTGCTGGTGCTGCGCCGGTTGGGCCGGGACGTCCCGATGACCGAGGGCCGGGACGAGTGGTGGGACGAGGCCCTGGCCGCCGCACAGCCCGTCGCTGTGCCTGAAGTGTTGCCCTCGGATGCGCCCTGCATCCTGCTGTACTCGTCCGGCAGCACCGGGCGGCCCAAGGGCTGCCTGCACACCCACGCGGGCCTGCCGTTCAAGTTCGCACAGGAGGCACGGCACGGCTACGGGATGCAGCCGGGGGAGCGGCTGCTCTGGCTCACCGACATGGGCTGGGTGATGGGCGCCTACCTGGTCACGGCGGCGCTCACCAACGGCGGCACCGCGGTGCTGTTCGAGGGCGTCGCGGACCATCCGACGCCGGACCGGCTGTGGTCGCTGATCGAGCGGCACCGGATCACGGTGCTCGGCCTCGCGCCCACTCTCGTCCGGATCCTGGCCGGGATGGGCGACGAGTGGCCCGACGCCCACGAGTTCCCCGACCTGCGGGTCATCGCCAGCACCGGGGAGCCGTGGAACGTCGAGCCGTGGCGCTGGGGCTTCCGGCACATCGGCAAGGGGCGGGCGCCGATCGTCAACATGTCGGGCGGCACGGAGTGCGGGGCGTCGATCGTCAGCTCGTCGCTGCACCGCCCGATCAAGCCGGCGGGGTTCAACGGCAACACCCTCGGCATGGACGCCGCCGTCGTCGACCCGGACGGGAAGCCGTTGTCGCAGCAGGTCGGCGAGCTCGTCGTCGGGGCTCCGTGGCCGGGCATGACCCAGGGCCTGTGGGACGGCGCGGAGCGCTACCTGGAGACCTACTGGAGCCGGTTCCCCGGCCGCTGGCTGCAGGGCGACTTCGCCTACCGCGACGGCGACGGGCACTGGTTCCTGCTGGGCCGCTCGGACGACACGATCATGCTGGCGGGCAAGCGGGTGGGTCCGGCGGAGATCGAGTCCCTCCTGGTCGACGACGTCGACGTGGTCGAGGCGGCCGCGGTCGGGGTGCCGGATGCGGCCAAGGGCGAGGCACTGGTGTGCTTCGTGGTCCTCGCCGAGGGCGCGGACGCGGCGGAGGTGACCCCGCGCCTGCAGGAGGCGGTGGCCGCCCGCGAGGGCAAGGCAACCCGCCCCAAGGCGGTGCACGCCGTCGCGGCCCTGCCCAAGACCCGCAACGGCAAGGTGCTCCGCCGGGTGGCGAAGGCGGTCTACCTGGGCACGGACCCCGGCGACCTCACCGCCCTGGAGAGCCCGGAACCCCTCGCGGCCTTCCCCCGGGCCTGAGCACCCGTGAGTGGCGATAGTCGCTCTGGCGACCATCGCCATTCACGAGGTCGTGGTCAGCCGGGTGGGCGGTAGCCGCCGTCGACCTGGAGGATCTCGCCCGTCACCGCGCTCGCCCCGGGTGAGGCGAGGTAGGCGAAGGCGTTCGCGATCTCGCTCGGATCGATCATGCGGCCGATCGGGGTGGACTCCGCGTAGCGCCGCTCGAGATCCGGGGGCACCTCGGCGCCGCCGAAGATCCCCGTGCGGGTGGGGCCGGGGGAGACCGCGTTGACCCGGATCCCGTCGGCCGCGTACGCCATCGCCAGCGAGCGGGTCAGGTGCGAGACGGCGGCCTTGACCAGCCCGTACGCCGGTGCAGCCGGGGTCGGCCACAGGGCGGCGGACGAGGCGGTGTTCAGCACGACCCCGCCGCCGTGCTCACGCATGTGCGCGATGCCCGCGCGGCAGCCGTGCCAGACCCCGGCGACGCAGACCTTCCAGAGCTTCTCGAAGTCCGTGTCCGCGCCGTCGGCGAGCAGGGCGCCGCCGGCGATGATCCCCGCGTTGTTGACGACGATGTCGCAGCCCCCGAAGCGGTCCACCGCCTCGGCGATCATCGCGTCGACGGCCGCGGCGTCCGTGACGTCCACCGTGGTCACCGCGACCCGCTCGCCCAGGTCTCCCGCGGGCGTCGCCAGATCGGCGAGGAGGACGCGCGCGCCGTCGCCGGCGAACCGCTCGACGACGGCGCGGCCGATTCCGGAGGCCCCGCCGGTGACGACGGCGACCTTGCCGTCGAGAGGGCCCTGGAGGGTCATGCCCTGACCCCGGCCAAGTGGCGGTCGAAGAAGGCGAGGACGATCTCCGCGGTCGTCTCCACCAGGGGGCCGAGCGGGCCCCCGTGGTCGCCCTGGGGCAGCAGGTGCAGCTCCTTGGGCTCCCCGGCGGCGGCATGGACGCGCTTCGCCTGCTCCACCGGGACCACGGAGTCGTCCTCGGTGGCGATCACGCACAGCGCCCGCGGCGCGATGGCGGCGGACTCGGACTCGGGGGAGAAGGCGGCCGCGAGCAGCGCGTTCTCCAGCGGGTAGCCGGCGGGCTGGGCCTGGCGCATCAGCTCGGCCTCGGCGCGGGCGGGCTCGGTGTCGGGCATCGGCATCATGCTCGGCAGCTCGACCCGGGCCGCGGGATCCGCCTCGGCACGGGTCCGCAGGCCCGCCCAGGCGTCGCCGTGCAGGCCGGAGAGCCAGCGCTCGCCGTCGCCCACCGGGACGATCGCGACGCAGGCGCGCAGGAAGTCGTCCCGGGCCGCGGAGGCGATCGCGATGGCCCCGCCGAAGCTCGCGCCGAGGACACCGATCGCGGTGCCGTCGACGTCGTCACGCCCGGCGAGCCAGCGGGCCGCCGCGGAGACGTCGCGGGCCTGCTCGGCGGGCTCGGACCGGCCGCGCACGCCCTCGCTGCCGCCGAAACCGCGGTGGTCGAGCGCCAGGCTGACGTACCCGGCCCGGGCGAGCAGGTCGGCCAGGGGCAGCACGCGATGGTTCACCGCGCCGCTCCAGCCGTGGGACATCACGACGGCGGGGCGGGGACCGGAGAACCCGGCGGGGGTGACGAGCACGCCCTGCAGGCGGAGGCCGTCGCTCTCGAGGTGGACGATGTCATGGCTCACGACCCGATTCGAGCGTGCGTCCATTACCGGCCGCGTTACCCGGACCAGGGACAACGGCGGCCCGCCATCCTGGTCCGTATGGCCATCACCGCGATCGACCCGGGCCGGATCCTCGAGTACCTGCAGGGTTGCCGCAGCCTGCAGCTCGCCACGCTCGGCCCCGACGGCTGGCCGCACCAGGCGACCATGTGGTTCGGGGTGCTCGACGGCGATCCGGTGATGTGGACGCAGAAGACCTCGGTCAAGGCGCGCAACATCCGGCACGATCCGCGCGTGTCGTGCCTGGCGGAGTCCGGGCGGGCCTACGACGAGCTGCGGGGCGTCAGCGCCCGGGGCCGCGCCGAGCTCGTCGAGGACCCCGACGAGCTGGTGCGGATCGGCGCCGTGGTGATCCCGCGCTACTGGGAGGAGCCGCTGCCGGACAGCCGGGCGATGGCGCTGTCCGGGGCGCGGGTGGGCATCCGCATCCACGTCGAGCACTGGGCGAGCTGGGACTTCTCGACGGCCGGCGCGGCGGACCGCAAGCGGTCCTGACTGTCGGCCCGGCGCGGCTCGGGCGGACCGGGCTCAGGACTCGGCTCAGCCGGACGCGGCGAGATCATCCGTGCGGGCCGGCTCCGAGAGGGTCCGCGCGGCCGTGCGCAGCGCGGCCACCCGGGCGTCGTCACGGCCCTGGGGCATCCGGTTGATGGTGCCGATCAGCGCGAGCGTGGCGGCGAGCGAGCCGTCGATGCCGAAGACGGGAGCGGCGATGCAGCGCAGGCCGTCCGCCGACGCGTCGCTGAACGACGTGCCGGTGCGGCGGATCTCGGTCCGCCGCTCCAGCAGCGCCTCCCGCTCGCCGGCCGGCACGCCGGTGAGGGCGCGCTCCACGGCCCGCTGCTCGCTGAGGTGGGACAGGAACATCTGGCCCTGCGCGGTGGCGATGGGCAGCGTGGACCCCACGGCGACGGAGATCCGGATGAAGCGGCTCTGCTCGTCGTGCACCCGGGCGACGAGCGGGCCGCTGCCGCCCCAGACCGACAGGATCGACGTCTCGTGAACGCTCTCGGAGAGCGACCGCATGATCGGGTCCGCGCGGTCGAGCAGCGGGAGCCGGTCCAGGGCCAGCAGCCCGACCCGGGAGAGCGTGGGCCCGAGCGCGTAGCCCTGGCCCGGGCTGTGCACGAGCAGGCCGTGCTTGACCATCGCGGCCAGGTAGCGGTACGTCGTGGAGCGGTTCAGGCCCAGCTCCGCGGTGGCCGTGGCCAGGTCGACCCGGGCGCGCTCGTGGGTGAACAGCTCCATCACGCGCGTGACCCGCGCGAGGACCTGGAGGTCCCGCCCCTCGGGTGCCGCGGCGGCGGTGCTGCCGCCCGGTTGCTCGTCCATCCGTCCTCCTCGTCCCCGCGACTCTAGTCGGGGGCGGACGGTTGCCCACCTCCTCGCGCCCGTGCTCTACTGGGCGACGCTGAGATGTAAAGCTTTACAGGAGGTGGTCGCATGGTCGACGGTCCGTTGACCGGCCTGCGGGTGATCGACGCGGCCACGCTGGCGGCGGGTCCCCTCGTCGCGACCTGGATGGGCGAGTACGGCGCCGAGGTGATCAAGATCGAGCAGCCCGACGGCGGCGACGCCCTGCGCCAGTGGGGTGCCCAGCGCGACGGCGTCGGGTTGATGTGGAAGAGCCTGGGGCGCAACAAGAAGTGCGTCACGCTCAACCTGCGCGGGGAGGCCGGCCGGGACCTGCTGCGCGCGCTCGCGGCCACCGCGGACGTCGTGATCATGAATCTGCGCCCGTCGACCCTGCGGAGGTGGGGCCTGGACTACGAGGGGTTCGCCGCCGTCAACCCGAAGCTCGTCATGGTCCACGTGACCGGGTACGGCGCCGGCGGGCCCAAGTCCGACCGGCCCGGGTTCGGCACCCTCGGCGAGGCGATGTCCGGCTTCGCGCACATGACGGGTGAGGCGGACGGGCCGCCCACGCTGCCGGCCTTCATGCTGGCCGACGGGGTGGCCGCGCTCAACGCCACCTACGCGGTGATGATGGCGCTCTACCACCGCGACGTGCACGGTGCCGACGGCCAGCTGATCGACATCAACCTGATCGAGCCGCTGGCCCGCCTGCTCGAGCAGCCCGTGCTCACCTACGACCAGCTGGGCACGCTCCCCGCCCGGATGGGCAACAAGTGGGACATCTCCGCGCCCCGCAACACCTACCGGACGAGCGACGGACACTGGCTCGCGATGTCCGGCAGCGCGCCCACCATCGCGATGCGCGCACTCAAGGCGGTCGGCCGGGCGGACCTGACCACCGATCCGCGCTTCGCCGAGGCGCAGCAGCGGCTGCGCAACGCCGAGCTCGTCGACTCCGTGATGGCGGAGTGGATCGCCGGCCGCACGCTCGACGAGGCCATGGCGGTGTTCGAGGAGGCGGAGGTGGCCGCCGCCCCGGTGTACGACGCCGCCCAGCTGCTGGCGGACCCGCAGCTGCAGGCCCGCGGCACGTACCCGGAGATCCCGGACCCGGACTTCGGGTCGATGCGGGTCCAGGCCCCGGTGCCGCGGCTCTCGGCGACGCCGGGCGGCATCGACCACCTGGGCGCGGGCATCGGCGCGCACAACGACGAGATCTACGGCGGGCTGCTCGGGCTGTCCGAGGCGCGGCGCCGCGAGCTGCACGAGAACGGGGTGATCTGATGGCGCGCCCGATCCGGCCCCGGCGGTCCGAGCTGGCCACGCCGGCCAGCAACGACCGGATGTTCGCGAAGTCGGCGGCCTCGGCCGCGGACCTGGTGTTCCTCGACCTGGAGGACGCCTGCGCCCCGGCCGAGCGGCTCGGGGCCCGGGGCAAGGCGGCGAAGGCGTTGCGCGAGCTGGACTGGGGGAGCACCGTCCGGGCGATCCGGATGAACGGCGTGGACACCCGCTGGGCGTACGGCGACGTGATCGAGGTGGTCACCGAGGCGCGCTCGGCGCTCGAGGTGATCATCGTGCCGAAGGTCCGCCGTGCCCGGGACGTGTGGTGGGTCGACACGCTGCTCAGCCAGGTCGAGGAGACGATCGGGCTGCCGCCCAAGGGGATCGGGCTCGAGGTGCTGATCGAGGAGACCGAGGGGCTGGAGAACGTCGGGGAGATCGCCCGCTCCTCGGACCGGCTGGAGGCGATCGTCTTCGGCGCCGGGGACTTCTCCGCGTCGCAGGGGGCGCGGGTGGACACCAACTTCGACCCGGTCGTCGACTACCCGGGGGACATGTGGCACTACGCGCGCGCCCGGGTCGTCGTCGCCGCCCGCTCCGCCGGGATCGACGCGATCGACGCGCCCTTCCCGAACTACCGGGATCCCGACGCGTACCGGACGGCGTGCGATCGCGCCGCCGCGATGGGCTACGTCGGGAAGTGGGCGATCCATCCCTCGCAGATCGATCCGGCGAACACCGCGTTCGCCCCCACGCCGGAGGAGATCGCCCACTCCCGCCGCGTCGTCGCCGCCTACCGCGAGGCCGAGGCGGCCGGCAAGGGCGCCACGGGCCTGGACGGGATGCTCGTCGACGCGGCCCACCTGCGCCACGCCGCCACCGTGGCGCGGACCGCCGAACTCCTCGGACTGCAGGGCTGACGCCCGCCTCAGTAGCGCACGGCGCTCTGCAGGAGCGGCGGGTAGGCCTCGGACGTCTCGCCGTCCACCGTGGTCCCCGCGAACTGGAGCATCGCGCGCAGCGGGCCGTGCAGGCCGGCGGGATAGCCGAGATCGGGTGCGGAGGCCTCGTCGAGGCGGCGCAGGGCGTCGGCGTCGAGGACGAGGTCCGCGGCCGCGAGGTTCTCCTGGAGCTGTCCGACGCGGCGGGCGCCGACGATGGGGACGACCGTGCCGGGCCGCGAGCGCAACCAGGCCAGGGCGACGGCGGCGGGGCTCTCGCCGAGCCCGTCGGCGACCGCGGTGAGGGCATCGATCACCCGGAACTGGTCCTCGGTCGGACCGCCGACGAACGCGGTGCGGGCCGAGTCGGCGACCGCGGCGTCGCGCCGGTACTTGCCGGAGAGGAAGCCGTTCTTCAGCGGGCTCCACGGCACCACGGCGAGGCCCTGGTCCAGGGCAAAGGGCACGAGCTCGGTCTCGACCGTGCGAGCGAGCAGCGAGTACTCGACCTGGAGCGCGACCAGCGGGGTCCAGCCGCGCAGCTGCGCGAGCGTCTGGGCCTGTGCGGTGAGCCAGGCCGGGGTGTTGGAGAAGCCGACGTAGCGGACCGTGCCCGCGCGCACCAGGTCGTCGAGGGCCCGCATGGTCTCCTCGATCGGGGTGTTCCGGTCCCAGTTGTGCAGCCAGTACAGGTCGACGTGGTCGGTCCGCAGCCGGCGCAGGGACTCGTGGAGCTGCGCGGTGATCGAGGAGCGGCCGGCGCCGCCGCCGTTCGGGTTCCCGGGGTGCATGTTGGTGAAGAACTTCGTCGCGAGCACCACACGGTCGCGCACGCCGGGGTTCGCCGCGAACCAGTCCCCGAGGATCGCCTCGGAGTGGCCGTTGGCGTAGAAGTTCGCCGTGTCGACGAGGTTGCCGCCGCGGTCGAGGTAGGCCGCGAGGATCTTCTCGGACTCCTCGACGCTGCACCCGGCGGCGCCGGGGTCCTCGCCGAAGGTCATCGCGCCCAGGGCGAAGGGGCTGACCCGCAGGCCCGAGCGGCCCAGGGTGAGGTAGTGGTCGAGCGGCACGGTGGTGCTCCCGTCGGTCGGTGATCCGTCCTGCTCAGCCAACCGCCGGCCGGTGCCGGTGGGTAGGCCGTCCCTGCTCCGCTCTTGCACGATCCTGCTCGTTTCGGTGGGATCGGGCCGATCCGGGGCAGACTGGGCCCGTGTTGACGGAGATTCAGCGGCTGGTGCGGCGGCATGCCCGCCCCGACCTGACCACGGCCGTCGACGGGCTGCTGCTGTCCCGTGTGGACCGACAGACCGAGCCGGACCATTCGCTGGCCGAGCCGCTGCTGGTGCTCATGGCCCAGGGCGGCAAGGAGCTGTTCCTCGGCGACCGGTCGTTCGGCTACCGGGCGGGGGACTACCTGCTGGTGACGACGGACCTGCCGGTCACGGGGCAGTTCGTCGACGCGACGCCCGAGGCGCCCGCGCTGGGAATCGGGATCCGGTTGCGCCCGGCCGTCATCGCCGCCCTGCTGCTCGAGGCGCCCCTGCACGCGGCGCTCCGCAGCGCGGCCCCCGCGTTGGCCGTCGGCCGGGCGGGCCCGGAGCTGCTCGACGCGGTGCTGCGGCTGCTGCGCCTGCTGGAGCGCCCCGGCGACGTCGCGGTGCTCGCGCCGATGCTGGAGCGGGAGATCCTCTGGCGGGTGCTGACCGGCCCGCACGGCCCGGTGCTGCGCCAGATCGGTCTGGCGGACAGCACGCTGACGCACGTCGGGCTCGCGATCCGGTGGATCCGGGACCACCACGCCGAGCCGCTCCGGATCGAGGAGCTCGCGCGCCGGGCCGCGATGAGCAGCTCCGCCTTCCACCGCCACTTCCGCGCGGTCACGGCGATGAGCCCGGTCCAGTTCCAGAAGCGGATCCGCCTGCAGCGGGCCCGATCCCTGCTGCTCACGTCCCCCGGCGACGTCGCCGGGGCCGGCCATGCGGTCGGCTACGACAGCCCCTCCCAGTTCAGCCGGGAGTACCGGCGCCTGTTCGGCGCACCGCCGGGGCGCGATGTCGCGGCGCTGCGGGTCGCCGGTCCGGCGGTGGAGCGGGCGTTGCCCTGAGGACGGCCGGGGTCGGGCTGCGGCCGTCCGGCACCCGAGGTCGAGGGCGTCGTGATCGGTGACGTGGTGCGCTCACGCAGGCCGGCGATGCGTCAGCGCACCGCAACGGCGATCAGGGCCTGGTCGAGCAGCTCCCGGTGTCGTCGTCGCGTCTCGGGGCTACCCGGCGGGCGGAGCGTCGTGGGTGTCCGGCCCCGGACCGCCCGGTTCGTCGCGCCGGACGGACCACTCGACGGGCGGTGCGGAGTGGCTCAGGCGTTCCCGCAGCCCGGCCGCCATGCCGGCGATGGTGAGGAGGTCGAACAGCTCGCCCACCGTCGTCGCCAGCCACCGGTGACGGACCGGGTGTAGGCGCAGGCGCAGGGCGACCCGGGTGGCGTCGCCGGCCTCCTCGAGGGTGATCGACCAGGTCACGTCCGTGCGTCCGCGGCGCGAGGAGTAGACGAGGGAGCGGGGCGGATCGAGCGCGGCCACGGTGAAGGTCTCGTGCGGCCCGCCGTAGTCCGGCACGACGTCGCCCACCGCGAGGTCCGTGAACGGTGCGAGGAGCGACCGGGTGGCCCGGTTGCGGTGCGGCAGAACGCGCTCGAGCGCGACGGGGAGGTACCAGCCACCCCGCTGCTTCCCGAGCTGCGCGATCCACGGCCAGACGTCGTCCGGGGCGCCGGGCACGGTGAAGGCCCGGTCCATCACGACGTCGGGATGGGGCAGGACGGCGTCCCCGGGCCGCGGGGCATGGGCCTCGGCCCGGGTGGGACGGACACTCCGGACGATCCGCTCCGCTCCCGCGACCAGCACGCCCAGCACGCCCGCGGCGACGACCCCCGCGCCGGCCCTTCGTCCACCGAGATGTGCGGTCCGGACGCCCGGAACCGCCGACTCGCGGGTCATACGGGGGCGGTGGGGCGGTCGCGGGTCGCCGGCGGCGCGGCGGTGGCGGGGTGGATCTCGGCGAGGCGCAGCCTCGCGTCGAGCTCGGACCCGAGCTCCCGCGCGCCCGTCCGCTGCCCTGGCCGCCACCGCATCGGGCGACGATAGCGCCCCACGCCTCGTGAGTGGCGATAGTCGCTCCAGCGACTATCGCCACTCACGGTCAGGCGGTCACCGTGAGGCGGCCGAGGGTGGTGGCGCCGTCGGGGTGGTCGGCGGGGACCACGCCGGACCACAGGGCCGTCCAGCAGGAGGGGCAGCTGTACTGGCGGAACACGATCGGCGTGTCCACGTAGTCCGCGGCGGTCGCGATGATCTGCGGGCCCGCGTCCGTCGCGGGACCCTCGTGGACCGCCAGCGCCAGGCGTTCGCCGCCGATCGCGCCGAGGATCTCGCCGCAGTGCCGGCAGGCGACGGAGTCCCCGGACTCGACCAGGTTGTCGTCCACCCGCTTGACCGAGCCGAGGTCGGCCTTGCCGCCGGTCTCGCCGTCGACCCGGGACCGGTCCCGCCGGATGCCCCGCAGGCGCTGCCGCTCGGCGGCGGTGGCCGCGTCGTCGACCGAACCCCCGGACACGACCACCCCGTAGACGCCGTGGGCCGCGTCCGCGCTGATCTTGTTCTCGCGCAGGTCACGGGCGACCGCGGCCGCGTCGCGGGTGAGCGGGTCGCCGTATCCGCCGCCGCCCTGCCAGGTCATCGCGAACACCTCGCCGGGGGCGAGATAGCTCGACGCGTAGTTCTGGCCGGGCTCGAGGGTGTCCGAGACCTCCTCGAGCGACGACGGCATCGTGCCGGCCGCCAGCAACGAGGCGACCCGGCTCTGCCGCGCCACGACGTCCAGGCCCGTGTTGCCGGGATGTCCGCCGGAGAGCCCGGCGTTCTGTGCCACCGCCTTCCCCGCCGAGGCCAGGACCAGGCCCATCGGGATGCTGGTGCCGTGCGGGGTGAACGCCAGGGAGGCGCCGAGCCCGCCGCGGTGCCGGCCGGGGCCGCCGGAGTCCGGCACCTCGCGCCGCCACAGCGTCAGGACGGGATAGAGGAACTCGGTCATCTCGACGTCCGGCACCCGGCCCATGGGGATGCAGAAGAGCCCACCGGTGTCGATGCCGTCCGCATGGGGACGGGCGCCGTAGCCGCCGGCCATGGGCTCCATCATGATCGAGAGGAACGGGGCGGGCTGCTCGCCGCGCTCGTCCAGCCCGGCGATCACGGCCGTGTCCCAGGTGCCGCAGCAGGTCGCCTGCACGTTCTTGCCCAGCTCCAGGTCCCGGTCGAGCATCTGGGACAGGCACTCCGCGATCAGGCTGCCCGTCAGCCAGGCCGGCCCGATCGGCCCGCGCCCGACGGCGGCCGGGAAGGTCGCGTTGTTGAGCGTGCCCTCCTCGGTGACGAGGTCGAAGCAGCGCATCAGACCGCCCGCGGACCACGGGATGTCGGCGGCCAGGATGGGCAGCAGGGCGAGCATGACGCCGCCGCGCATGCCCGCGTAGGTGCAGTTGACCACGCCGGCCTGCGGGTCCGTGCCGGTGAAGTCGAACGTCAGGTGGTCGCCGGCCTTGGTCGTGGTCACCGTGATCTTGTGCAGGTTCCGGTCGCCCTCGTGGGACTGGTCCTGGTAGCCGGTTGCGCTCCACGAGCCGTCCGGCAGGGCGGTCAGCTTGTCGCGCAGGCGGTGCTCCGCGTCGGACATCATCCGCTTCATCACGGCCTTGACCGTGTCCGCGCCGTACTGCGCGATCAGCGCGTGCAGCCGCTCGGCGCCGACGTTGTTCGCGCCGATCTTGGCCCGCAGGTCCAGCCCGATCAGCATCGGGACGCGCGAACGCCGCACCCAGAGGTCCGCGACGTCGCGCTGCAGCTGCCCGCCGCGCACCACCTTGACCGGCGGCGTCGGCAGGGACTCGGAGAAGACGTCCTGCGCCGCGGGGGAGAACGACCCGAGCCCGACGCCGCCGAGGTCCGGCTGGTGCGCGATCGCGCTCGTCCAGGCGAAGAGCTCGCCCTCGTGGAAGACCGGCTGGTAGACCATGACGTCGTTCTGGTGCAGCCCGCCGCCGACCCACGGGTCGTTGGTGAGGAACATGTCGCCGGACTCGATGCCGGGGTTGCTCGCGCGGTTGCGCAGCGTCCAGTAGATCGCGAGGTCCACGGCGCCGACGAGCATCGTGTTGTAGAGCCCGACCTGCACCTCCTGGCCCAGCTCGTCGGAGATGGCGAAGTCGAAGTCGTTGGCGTCGGTGACGATCGGCGAGCCGGACATCCGCTTGAGGGCCTCGCCCATCTCGTCCGTGACGGACCAGAGGCGGTGCCGGATGACCTCGTACGTCAGGGGATCGAGCGCGTCGACCTGCTCCTGCGTGACACTGTGGACCTTGAGCGACGACGGCAGGCTGCGCGCCAGCTCGTCCGGGTCGACGGGGCGGCTGGAGAAGGCCTCCGAGCCGGGGATCGGCATGGTCACTTCGAGTCCCTCCTGATCGTGAGGTTGCCCAGGTGGTCGACGGTGCCGGTGCTCCCGCCGGGGACCACGACGGTGGTGGTCGGCACCTCGATGATCGCGGGCCCGGCCAGCACATGGCCCGCGCGCAGCTCGCGGTAGTCGTAGATCGGGGTGTCGACGTAGCCGGTGGCGGCGTTCAGGCACACGGGCCGGGTGGTGAAGGGCGAGGCGTCCCCGGTCGCGTCGGCCACCGGGGGCAGCTCGGGCCGGAACGGCAGCACGCCGACCGCGCGGACCCGGAAGGTGATCGCCTGGATCCCCGCCTCGCGGAAGCCGGCGTCCTTGCCGAACAGCTCGGCGTAGCGCTTCTCGAACGCGTCCGCCGCGGCCTCGATCTCCGGCATCCCCAGGGGGCCGCCCGAGACGGGGGCGGTGACCTCGGCGAGCTGCATGGAGTAGCGCATGTCGATCTCGCGATGCAGCTCGACCTTCTCGAAGCGCAGCCCCTGCCGTTCCAACCCGTCGGTGACCCGCTTCTCCAGCTCGGCGAAGTTCCGTTCGGCGCGGGCCGGGTCGAAGGGCACGATGGTCGGGTCGGACAGCTCCGCCGCCAGCACGATGTCGCTCGACGCCAGCCCGAACGCGGAGAACGCGCTGGCCACGGACCCCAGCGGCACCACGACCTCGTCGACCCCGACCTCCGCCGCGTAGCCGGCGCAGTGCGCGGGGCCGGCACCGCCGAAGGCGTAGAGCACGAAGTTGCGGGGATCGTGCCCGGACTCGACGACGGTCTTGCGCAGCAGGTCGCCCGTCTGTGCATTCTGGACGGTGTAGATCGCGGCGGCGGCCTGCTCGACGGTCAGCCCGAGCGGCTTGGCGATCTGGGTGTCGATGGCCTGGCGCGCCAGCTCCAGCGACAGCGGCTTGCGCCCGCCGAGCAGGCCCTTCTCGGGCAGGATCCCCAGGACGAGGTTGGCGTCGGTGTTGGTGGGTTCGGTGCCGCCGTTGCCGTAGCAGGCCGGACCGGGGACCGCCTGAGCGCTGCGCGGCCCGATGCGGAGGTTGCCGCCGGCGTCGAGCCACGCGATGGCGCCGCCGCCGGAGCCGATCGCGTCGACGCGCAGGGTGGGCACGTTGATCGGGTGGTGGTTGATCACCGTGGTGGTGTCGCGGACGGGTTCGCCGTCGACGATCAGGCCGGCGAGGAACGTGGTGCCGCCGACGTCGGTGGAGATGATGTTGCGGTGGCCGAGCTGGCGGCCCAGCGCCACCGAGCCGACCACGCCGCCGGTCAGCACCGACCCGACGGTGGAGATCGCCGCGGCGGGGGCCTCCGTGGCGGCGACCGCGCCGCCGTTGGACTGCATGACGAGCAGCGGGCCGCGCAACCCGTTCTCGCGCAACGAGTTCTCGAGGGTGCCGAGGTAGTCCCGCAGGCCGGGGCCGATCTGGGTGCTCATGATCGTCGTCGCGTTGCGGGCGAACTCCCGGATCCGGGGGCTGACCTCGCTCGACAGGGCGACGAACAGGTCGGGGGCCTCCTCGGCGATCAGCTCGCGCAGCCGGCGCTCGTGCACCGGGTTGCGGAAGGACCAGAGCAGCGAGACGGCGATGGCAGCCACCCCGTCGGCGACCAGGGAACGGATCGCCGCGCGGGCCTCCGCCTCGTCCAGGGCGACCACGATGGCGCCGTCGCGGTCGATCCGCTCGGTGACCTCCAGCGCGTGCCGCTTGGGGATCAGTCCGTGCTGCTTGTCCTGGCCCAGCACGTTCTGCAGCTCGTGCGGCGCCCTGCCCAGGTAGCGACCCTCGACGTTCATGATGAAGATCGAGTCGCGGTGGCCCTTGGTCGTGAGGAACCCGACCGGCGGGACGTTGCCCATGACCAGCGCATTGAGCGACGACGTGGTGCCGTGCGCGATGTGGTGGGTCTCGGCGAGCATCTCCGGGAGGCTCTTGCCGAGCTGCTCGGCCAGGAGCTCCAGGACGTCGAGGACACCCCGTGAGTAGTCCGGCGGGGTCGACGGGGACTTCGCGGCGAGCACGGTCCCGGCGGTGCCGGAACTGCCGTCGTCGAGCACGGCATCGGTGAACGTGCCGCCCACGTCCACGCCGATGACATAGGCCATGACTAGCGCTCCTTCGCGCGGTGGGGATTGCCTGACGGTTGCGTAGACTATTCAACACCTACGCTGAAGGCAACCTTGACTTCTGTCCCGCCGATGGCGTCGAATAGTCGACGATGACGTCAAGGGAGGCGTGGAGATGCGGTTACGACGGGTCGCGGTGCTGGGCGGTGGTCCGGGCGGGCTCTACACCGCGCGGCTGCTGAAGCTCGCGAACCCCGCCTGCGAGGTGCGGGTGTACGAGCAGGGGGATCCCGACACGACGTTCGGGTTCGGCGTCGGGCTCGCGGCCGGCACCCAGCGGAAGCTGGAGGCCGCGGACCCGGACACCCTGCACGAGCTGGTCGCGCTGGGCCTGCGCCACGACATGACCATGCAGGTCGGGGCGGACACCGTGCGGGTGCACAACGACCGGCTGATCGGCGTCGCCCGCACGGAGCTGCTGGCGGTGCTGCAGCGGCACGCGGAGAAGGCCGGCGTCGTCCTCGAGTTCGGGGTCCGCCGATCGGCGTCTGATGTGGACGCGGATGTCGTCGTCGCGGCGGACGGGGTGTCGAGCGCGACGCGCGAGGCCGGGCCCTACGGCGGGTCGATCGAGGTCGGGCGTGGGCTGTACCTGTGGTGCGGCACGGACTTCCCGCTCGACGACGCCGTGTTCGCGCCCGTCGACACCGAGCACGGCACCTTCGTGACGCACGCCTACCCGTACTCCGGCGGCCGCTCGACGTTCCTGATCGAGACGGACGAACGGACCTGGCGGCGGGCGGGCTTCGACGCGTCGACCGCGGCTCTCGAGGCCCCCGGCACCCCGTTCGACGCCTCGGACGAGACCTCGCTCCGGTTCCTCGAACGGGCCTTCGCCGAGCAGCTCCGCGGCCGCCCGCTGATCGGCAACCGGACGCGCTGGACGCGGTTCCGCACGGTCCGCTGCGAGCGCTGGTCGAGCGGGAACACCGTGCTGCTCGGCGACGCCGCCCACACGGCGCACTTCTCCATCGGCTCCGGCACGAAGCTGGCCATGGAGGACTCGATCGCGCTGGTCGAGGCGCTCGGTGAGGAGTCCGGTGTGGACGCCGCGTTCGCGCGGTACGAGACGGTCCGGCGGCCCGCCGTCGAGAGGCTGCAGGAGCTCGCCCGGCGCAGCCAGCTGTGGTGGGAGTCGTTCCCGGGCCGGACGCACCTGCCGGCGGCGCGGTTGATGGTGGCCTACATGTCGAGGGCCGGGAACGTGCCGCTGGAGCGGTTCGCGGAGACCGCACCGGACGTGGTGGATGCGGCCCTGGACCAGTACGCCGGATTGAGCGAACGGCACTCTCGCTCACCAGGTGTGAACGAAGGGGCCGCTCGCTCATCGGATGGCGATGGGAGCGAACGGGCCGTTGGCTCACCAGGTGTGAACGAGGGGGCCGCTCGCTCATCGGCGGAGTGGGTGTTCGCGCAGCCCTTGGTGTACGGGGGGCGGGACTTCCCCTGCCGGACCGCGGTGCCCTCGCTGGAGCGGCTGGACTGCGCGCCGGACGATCCCTGGTCGGCCGAGGGGGACGCGCTGGTCGCGCGGGCCCGGGGGACCGGCGGGGTGCTGGTGACCGGCGGGTCCGGTCGGGCGGCCCTGCTCACCCGGCTCGACCTGGCCGAACGGGTCCGGCTCGAGACCGGGGTGCTCACCGCGGTGGAAGGACCCGCCGCGTTGCGGGACGATCTGGCGGCCGGGCTGGTCAGCGGCCGTACCGACCTGGTGCTGCTCACCGAGGAGGAGGCCCGATGACCGCGCCCGCGAGCCCGGCCCGGACCGGCGATCCGCTCGTCCCGTACCCGGCCGACGCCGTGCGCCGCTACCGCGAGGCGGGGTTGTGGGGTTCGCGCACGATCCCGCAGGAGTTCCGCGCCGTCGCGGCACGGTACCCGGAGCGCGACGCCGTGGTCGCCCTCGACGGGCGGATGACCTACGCCGAGCTCGACCTCCGCACGGACCGCCTCGCCGCCGGCCTGGCGGCGCTCGGCCTGCGGCCGGGCGACCCGGTGCTGTTCCAGGTCACGAACCGGCTGGAGTCCGTGGTCGCCTGGTACGGCGTGCTCAAGGCCGGACTGGTCCCCGTCGCGACGCTGGCGGCGCACCGCGGCCACGAGATCGGGGAGATCAGCCGTCGCGTCGGTGCGGTGGCGCACCTCGTGGAGCCCGGCGGGCGCTTCGACCTGGTCGCCTTCGCCCACGAGCAGCAGCGCGACCATCCGACCCTGCGGCACGTGCTCGTCCTCGGCGAGCTCCCCGACGCCGACCCGGTTCCCGCGGACGGCCCGGTTCCCCCGGACGACGGCGACCCGGACGGGGTCGCGGTCCATCAGCTGTCCGGTGGCACCACCGGCGTCCCCAAGGTCATCCCGCGCCGGCACGCCGAGTACTGGTACAACGCCGCCGCCTACGCGCGGACCTGGGGCTGGACGCCGGACTCGCGGGTGGCGCACCTGATCCCGATCATCCACAACGCCGGCATCGTGTGCGCGGTCCACGCCGTGCACAGCGTCGGCGGCTGTCTCGTGCTCGGCAGCCCCGACCTCGACGAGTCGTTGCCGCTCATGGCCCGCGAGGCCGTCACGCAGGTCCTGCTCGGCCACGTGCACTACCGCGCCGCGGACCATCCGGACTTCGACGCCGCGGCCACGTCCCTGACCCGGGTGATCCTCTCCGGCGCCAAGGTCCCGCCGCGGCTGTTCGACGCCCTCGAGGCCCGCGGGCTGTGGTCCGGGCAGCTGTTCGGGATGGGCGAGGGGATGTTCCTCGCCACCCGGCCCGACGCACCCCGCCGGGCGCGGCTCGAGACGGTCGGGACCGCGTTGTCCCCCTTGGACGAGGTGCGGATCCTCGAGCCGGACTCCGAGGAGGTCGCGGACGGCGTCGGGGAGCTGTGCTGCCGCGGGCCGTACACCCTGCCCGGCTACTACGACGCCGCCGAGCACAACGAGCGGGCCTTCACCGGCGACGGCTTCTACCGCACCGGCGACCTGGCCGCGTGGGTGGAGATCGACGGCGAGCGGTACGTGTCGATCGAGGGGCGCATCAAGGACCTGATCAACCGCGGCGGCGAGAAGATCAACGCCGAGGAGGTGGAGCTGCTGCTGCTCCGCCACCCCCGCGTGAGCGGCGTCGCCGTCGTGCCGATGCCGGACCCGCGGCTCGGCGAACGGACCTGCGCCTACGTCGTCGTCGACGGGCCGGAGCTGTCCCTGGCCGAGGTGCAGGAGCACTTCGCGGCGCTCGACGTCGCCAAGTTCAAGTGGCCCGAGCGGATCGAACACCTCGCCGAGATCCCGCGGACCCTGGTGGGCAAGATCGACAAGAAGGCCCTGGCGGCCGACATCACTGCGAAGGTGAGCTCGTGAAGCGGATCGGACTCGTCGTCCCCAGCTCCAACGTGACCGTCGAGACGGAGATCCCGGCGCTGCTCGCGCGGCACCCGGAGCGGTTCTCCTTCCACTCCAGCCGGATGCGGATGGCGCAGGTCTCCGCGGAGGAGCTCAAGGCGATGAACGCGCAGCGCGAGCGGTGCGTCGACGAGCTGGGCGACGCCCGCGTCGACGCCCTGCTCTACGCCTGCCTCGTGGCCGTCATGGCCCAGGGGGTGGGGGAGCACCAGCGGGTGGAGGAGGAGATCCGCGGCCGCACCGACGCCCTCGTGCTGTCCAGCGCGGGCGCGCTCGTCGACGGCGTGAAGGCGCTCGGGGCGACCCGGATCGCGTTGGTCACGCCTTACCTGCGGCCGCTGGCCGAGCAGGTCGTGGCCTACCTGGAGGCCGAGGGGATCGAGGTCGTCGACTGGGCGGCGCTCGAGGTCGGCGACAACGCGGAGGTCGGCTGCATCCCCGGCGACCGGGTGATGACGGCGGCCCGTGGCCTCGACCTCTCGCGCGCGGAGGCGCTGGTGATCTCGGCCTGTGTGCAGATGCCGTCGCTGGACCTCGTGGCGCCCGCCGAGGAGGAGTTCGGGCTGCCGGTGCTCTCCGCGGCGACGGCCGGGGCGTACGCGCTGCTCACGGGGCTGGGCCTGGACCCGGTGGTCCCGGGCGCGGGCAGGCTCCTACAGGGCTCGGCCTGATGGTCGGCTCCGCGAGCTGCGCCTCCCCTACCATTCCCGCATGAGCGAGAACGGAGCGCCTCGGCGCCGCGGCGGGGCGAGCACCGCCCGTCGCGAGCTGGTGGAGAACGAGCTCTACGAGCACGCCACCCGCCTGTTCGCCGAGCGCGGGTTCGCCGGCACGAGCCTGCAGGACATCGCGGACGCGCTCGGCATCACCCGGCCCGCGCTCTACTACTACGTCAAGAGCAAGGACGAGCTGCTGGCCAAGCTCGTCACCGAGGTCACCAACGGGCCGCTCGACGAGCTGAACGCCCTCGTCGCGCGCGAGCCGGACCCCGTCGGCCGGCTCCGCGGGGTCGTCGAGATCATCGTGGGCCGCCGCGTGACCCAGCCCGAGCGGTTCCGACTGCTCATCCGCTCCGAGGCGGAGCTGCCGGCGGAGCTGACCGAGGCCTACGACGAGAGCCGCCGGGTCGTGCTGAAGGTGATCGCCGGCGTGATCGACGGGGGCGTCCGCGCCGGGCGGTTCCGGCCGGTCGACGCCCGCGTCGCCGCACTCGGCGTCCTCGGCATGTGCAACTGGGTCGCCTGGTGGTTCCACCCCGGCGGTCGCGACAGCCCGGACGGCGTGATCGCGCAGCTCGCGGACATGGCGGTGGGCTCGCTGGTGCGGCCCGACCACCAGGCGCCGGAGGGCGCGGGCCCCGCCGCGGCGCTGAAGATGCTGCGCCAGGACCTCGACCACCTGGAGCGCCTGCTCGATCTGTGAACGCCTGCGTCAAACTGTTGACTCTATCGTCGAGCGCCGCGTAGCGTAGGTGGCGACGCACGACGAGGAGGCACTGTCATGAGCAAGGACCACCTGGTGCGCGGGGTCGACCACGTCGCCTTCCCGACGTTCGACCCGGCCGCGACCGTCCGCTTCTACCGGGACGTGCTGGGTTTCCCGGTGGTGCACTCGATCTGCGCGGCGGGCTGGGGCCCGGAGGACCACCCGGACTTCATCCACTTCTTCTTCGACATCGGCAACGACGACCGGATCGCGTTCTTCTACTACTTCGGCACGGACCCGTCGATCGGCGGCGAGGCCCGGGAGAAGGGGGACGTGTACGGCCGCTTCGGGGCCGACGTGCCGGAGTACTTCGTGCGCTCGCGGCACCTGGCGATCCACGTGGACGACGAGGAGAGTCTCCTCGAGTACCGCCGCCGGCTCGACGCGAGCGACTGGCCCGTCGAGATGCAGATCCGGCACGAGACGATCGAGTCGATCTACACGCACGACCCGAACGGCTACTTCTTCGAGATCACCCGGGCCATGCGGCCGGTCACGCCGCAGGAGGACCTGGACGCGAACCTGACGATCGACGCGCTGCTCGACGTCGTGGCGCAGCCGGAGCCCACCTTCGGGAAGCTGTTGGCGCGCAAGGCGGAGCTGATCGTGGAGCGGGTGCCGGTATGACGACGCTGTTCGTGCTCGACGTCCCCGAGAACACGGCCGTCGCGAAGGTCGCGGCGCAGGACCCGGCGGTGTCCGTGGGGCAGCGGGGGCCGTACTTCGTGATCAGCGCGGACGGGCCGATCGTCATCGACCGCCGGGCGACCGGCTGCCGGCACGCGGTCTGGTACTCGTGCATCGCCGGAGTGGCCCCGGGCGGCGCGATCACCCAGCACGACAAGGACGCCCTGCGCGTGGAGGCGGTGTGAGGCCGTCGTCATCACGGCTCGGCGAGGGCCGCTACCTGGCGGCCGGGGAACGGCCGGCGGCGACCGTGACGAGCGTGCACGAGCTGACCACATCGGACGGTGCGACGGTCCGCGGCGTGCTGGCCACCGTGCCGGGCGCGCGGACCGTGGTGTGCCTGATGCACCCGCGCCAGGACGTGACGCACCACGCGATGGTGCCGCTGCTGCTGCAGGCCGGGGTGGCGGTGTGGACGCAGGGCTCGCGCTCACCCAACAACGACCTCACCCTGGTGCACGAACAGGCGCTGCTCGACGTCGCCGCGGGCCAGGTCTTCCTGCGCGAGAACGGTTTCGGGTCGGTCGTCACACTCGGGCACTCGGGTGGGGGCACGCTGTTCGCCTTCTACCACGAGCAGGCCGGGCTCGAACCCGCCGCGCGGATCGCGACCACCCCGGGCGGGCGTCCGACGACGCTCGCCGACGCCGCGATGCCGGTGCCGGACGCCGCGCTCTTCCTCGCCCCGCACCCGGGGCAGGGCGCGCTGCTGCTCGGCTGCATCGATCCCTCCGTCGCCGACGAGGGCGACCCGCTCTCGGTCGTCCCGGAGCTGGATCCCTTCGACCCGGCCAACGGGTTCGCCGAGCCGCCCACCAGCTCTGCGTACACACCGGAGTTCCTCGAGCGCTATCGCGCGGCCCAGCGCGACCGCGTCGCCCGGATCGACGCCGTGGCCCGCGAGCACCTCGCGCGGGCCGCGGAAGCCCGTGCGGCGCACAAGAAGTCCGGCTCCGCCGCCGACCGGCGCCGGGCGCTCGCGCCCCGGATCCTCACCGTGTTCCGCACGGACGCCGATCCCCGCACCGTGGATCTGTCGCTGGATCCCAGTGAGCGGCCGTACGGCTCGCTCTTCGGGAAGCGCCCGGACCTGATCGACTACGGGCAGGTCGGCTTCGGCCGGCTCAGCACGCCCGAGGCGTGGCTGTCGACCTGGTCCGGGCTCTCGACCAACGCGGACTTCGTGCGCTGCGCCCCGGGCGTCACGGCCCCGACCCTGTTCGTCGAGCTCAGCGGGGACCAGGCCGCGTTCCCGGCCGACTCCGCCCGCATGATCGGCGCCCTCGGTGCCGCCGACCTGACCACCGCCGCGGTGCGCGGCCTGCACTTCGGTGCCGCGATCGCCGCGGGCGAGCCCACCGGCAACGAGCTGGCCGCCGCCGAGATCACCGAGTGGCTCGGCAAGCGCTTCGAGCTCACCCCTCCCTGACCCACCCTCCCGAAACGAGGCAACGGTGCCCACCCGAACCCCGCCCGGCGTGCTGTGGCTCTGCCTGGCCTGCATGACCCTCGAGGGCTACGACGTCATCGCCTACGGCGCGGCGCTGCCCGCGATGCTCGCGGACCGGAGCTGGGGCCTCACGGTCGCGCAGGCCGGCCTGATCGGCAGCCTGACGCCCGTCGGCATGCTGGTCGGCGCGGTGCTCGTCGGGTTCCTGACCGATGTCGTCGGCCGGCGGCGGCTCGTGATCGCCAGCGTCGCGGTGTTCTCGCTCGCGATGATCCTGTGTGGACTCAGTACCGGCGTGACGCTGTTCGGCATCGGCCGGGTGCTCGTCGGGCTCGGGGTGGGCGGCGTGCTGCCGTCCGTCGCCGCGCTCGTGTTCGAGTACTCGCCCGCGGGGCGGCGCAACGTCAACACGGCGCTGGCCTTCGCCGGGGTCGGGCTCGGCGGGGCGGCCGCCGCGATCGTGGCCACGACCCTGGTGCCCGCCTTCGGGTTCCACGTCGAGTACCTGGTCGGGGGGCTGGCGGCGCTCGTCGTCCTGCCGCTGGCCGCGCTGTTCCTGCCCGAGTCCGTCGCGCATCTGCGTGGCGCCGGCCGGGAGGACGAGGCACGGCGATGGGCCGCGCGGCTCGGCGTGGATCCGGTCGTCGATCCCGAAGCCGACGTCACGCCGACCGAGCCGACCGGGCGTTTCGTCGCCCTGTTCGCCGGCGGCCGGGCCCTCACCACCGCGCTGTTCTGCCTGATCACCTTCACCTCCCTGCTGGTGCTGTTCGGGCTCTACACCTGGCTGCCGCAGCTGATGCGCTCCAGCGGCTACGAGCTGGGCTCCGCGCTGACCTTCCTCGTCGTACTCAACCTGGGCACGGCCGTCGGGCCGCTCCTGGTGGGGCGCATCGCGGACCGGGTCGGGTCGAAGGCCGCCATCGCCGGGTCCTTCCTGCTCGCCGTCGTCGGGATCGCGGTGCTGAGCTACCCGCTGCCGCTGGTGCTGCTGTACGTGGCCGTGGTGCTCGCGGGGATCGGGACCGTCGGCACCCAGATCCTCATCAACGTCCTCATCGCGAGCCGCTACCCGGTGCAGATCCGGGCCACGGCGATCGGGACCGCGCTCTCCGTCGGCCGCCTCGGCGGGATCGTCGGCCCCCTCTACGGCAGCATGCTGCTCACCGCCGGCCTGCCGCTCCCGGTGCTCTTCGGCGCCTTCGCCGCGCCCGCCCTCGTCGGCGCGGTCCTGGTCGCCGTCGTCCCGCGCACACCGCCTGCCGCCGCGCCGCCGGTGCCCGTCAACGACCGAGAAGCCCGTCGATCCGCGCAAGGGAGCGTGTGATGGTCAGTTCCGAGCAGACGTTCGACCCGTTCACCGTGAAGGAGGTCGGCGAGGTCCGTCGCGACCTCGCCCGGGTCCGCTCCGGCGGCTGCCCGGTCACGGGCATCGCGCCCGGCATCGGGTTCGTGGGCCACCACGGCCCCGCCCGGGAGGCCCTGCTGGCGCACGAGGCGCTGAGCAACCACGGCAACTTCGTCATCGAGGCCTCCGGCGACGGGCCCGCGCCTCCGGACCTGATCACCCAGAGCGACCCGCCGGAGCACACCACGCTGCGTGCCCTGCTCCGCCCCGGGTTCGCCCGAGCGGCGATCGTGGAGGCCGCGCCGTGGGTCCGCGAGTACGCCGAGGCCCTGGTGGACGGGCTGGCGGACGGCCCGGCCGACCTCGTGGGGGAGTTCGCGCTGCCGCTGACCGCGAGCGTGATCGCCCGGCTCGTCGGGGTCCCGGCCGCCGACGCGGACGCGCTCGCGCGGGACTCGCTCGCGATCACCGCGATCCTGCCGGCGCCGTTCACCGAGACCGAGGCGTGGACGCGGCTGGAGGCCTACTTCACCGAGGCCGCGCGACGGCGCCGCGCCGCAGGCGAGCCGCCGGACGACCTGATCACCCGGCTCGCGCTCGGCGAGGTGGACGGGCGCCGGCTCACCGAGCAGGAGGTCGCGTTCCACGCCTGGCAGCTGTTCGTCGCCGGACTGGAGAGCACCGCCTACACGATCGGCTCGACGGTCCACCAACTGCTCGTCGAGCGCTCCCGGTGGGAGGAGCTGTGCGCGGACCGGTCGCTGCTGGACAACACCAGGGAGGAGGGCCTGCGGCACGGCTCGGCGATCCGCTGGGTGCTGCGGACCGTCGTCGGGGCGCCGGAGCTGCGCGGGCAGCCGCTGCCCGCGGACGGCTGGGTGATCGTCGGGCTGGAGTCCGCGAACCTCGACGAGGAGGTCTTCGGCCCGGACGCCGCGGAGTTCGACCTGCACCGGACCACCGCCCGTCGCCACCTGTCGTTCGGCCACGGCCTCCACCTCTGCCTGGGAGCCGAGCTCTCCCGCACTGAGATCTCGGTCGCCCTGGAGGTGCTGCTGGACCGGCTGCCCGGCCTACGCCTCGCGCCGGGGTTCGCGTACGAGGACGTGGGGAGCCCGATGTTCTGCGGGCCGGCGCGGCTCGACGTGGTCTGGTAGCGGCGCCTTCCCGAGAGTCGCCTCACCCAGGACCGGGCCGGCTGACGTAGCGTGCCTGTAACCCGACGTGCCCCGGCGACGAGATCCTCTCGGCGCCCGGACCCGGGGCGCCGAGGGGAGAGACGACCGCCGCCGTGCCCGACCTGCTCGATCTCCAGCTCACCGAGGGTCCGTTCCCCACGATCCTGCTCCTGCTCGCCGGGCTCGCCCTCGCATTGACGCTGCTGCTGCTGTGGCGTCGGCCACTCGCGGCGGGGATCGCGCTCGTCGTCACCGTCGGCATCGCGTTCGCCGCGAACCCCCTCGCCGTGAACGTCGCGGGGCTGTTCCCGGAGCCGCTGCCGCTCGAGGTGCTGCTGTGGGGCGCCGTCGGGGTGGCCGGGGTGGCGCTGGGGATCGCCGCGGCCACCCGGGCCGGGATCCTGAAGGCCCTGACGGCGCTCGGGTGCGGCGTCCTCGTGCTGCTCGCCGGGGCCGGTGAGGTCAACGGCTACTACGCCCGCTTCGTCACGCTCGGGGACCTCGTCGGCGGGCCGCCGGACGTCGCCGCCCTGCCGGACCTGCTCCCCGCACCCGCACCCGCCACCCCGACGACGCCGGGCAGGCCCGCGCCCGTCGACGACCCGGCGCGGTCCGGGTTCGAGAAGACCCCGGTCGTCGACCGCTGGAAGGGCGGGGCCCGCGGCAAGGGGGGCATCTCGACGGCCAGGATCCCGGGGACGATCTCCGGGTTCCCCGCGCGCGACGGGTACGTCTGGCTGCCACCGGCCTACAGCCCCACCGGGCCGCGGCTGCCGGTGATGGTCGTGGTCGCGGGCCAGCCCGGCGGGCCGGCGGACTGGCTCACGGCGGGGAGGCTGGTCTCGCAGATGGACCGCTTCGCCGCCGCGCACAACGGGCTCGCACCCGTGACCGTCGTCGTGGACCCGACCGGGAGCGCGTTCGCCAACACGCTCTGCCTGGACTCGGCGGTGGGGAAGGCCGAGACCTACCTGGCCAAGGACGTGCCGGAGTGGATCACCGGTCGGCTGCGCGTGGACACCAACCCCGCGCACTGGACCTTCGCCGGCTTCTCCTTCGGCGGGACGTGTGCGGTGCAGCTCGCCACGCGTGCACCGGACCGCTACGGCAGCTTCATCGACCTGCAGGGGGAGCAGGAGCCCACGCTCGGGCCGGACCGCGGCAAGACCGTGCAGCAGCTGTTCGGCGGGGACAAGGCCGCGTTCGAGTCGGTGCTCCCGATGACCCAGCTGACCACCCGTCGGTACCCGGAGAGCTGGGCCTACTTCGCCTCCGGCGCCAAGGACGGGCAGTTCATGGCCTACATGAACGCGGTGGCCGACGCGGCCGCGAAGGCCGGCATGAAGGTGCAACGGGTGTCGGTGCCGAACCAGGGGCACTCCTGGAACGTGGCCGTGGCGCAGCTGGTGCCGGGGCTCGAGTGGCTCTCGCCCCGGCTCGGCTTCACCCGGTAGCGGCCCGGAACCGGAGCGATCGCTCAGGTTTATGCTGGCGGCATGTGGCTGTGGTTGGCGCTCGCGATCGGCGCCGAGGTGAGCGGCACGGTGGCGCTCAAGTTCTCGCAGGGGTTCTCCCGGCTCGTCCCGTCCGTGATCGTGGTGCTCGGCTACGGGACCGCCTTCTACGCGCTGTCCCGGGCGCTGAGCCGGGGCATGGCGATCGGCGTCGCGTACGGCGTGTGGGCGGCCGTCGGGGTGGCGGCCATCGCGATCATCGGGGCGCTGTTCCTCGAGGAGCCGCTGACCTGGGTGCAGGTGGGCGGGATCGTGCTGGTCATCGCCGGGGTGGTGGCGCTGGAGCTGGGCGGGGCGAGCTCGCGTGCCGCCTGACGGTCGCCGCGCCAAGGGCGACGCGCGGCGTCGGCTGCTGCTCGACGCCACCCTCCGCCTGGTCGGGCGCGACGGCATCGCGGCAGTGACCCAGCGGGCGGTGGCCGCCGAGGCGGACGTGCCGTCCAGTGCGGTGCTGTACTACTTCGACTCGGTCGACGCCCTGCTCGTCGCCACCCTCGTGGAGGTCAACGACCGGTACCTGGCCGATCTCGCCGCGGCGCGGTCGCTGGCGGGGCTGGCCGAGCGGGTCGCGGCCTGCGACCGCGAGCAGGCCGTCGCGGAGTTCGACCTCTACCTGCTCGCCGCCCGCCGCCCCGACCTGCGTGCCGAGCTCGTCCGGTGGGACGACGGGGTCGACGCGGCCGCCGCCCGGCTGGCACCCGGGCGGGAGGAACTGTTCGCCGCCGCGCTGAACGGGCTCTACCTGCGGGCCGCGAGCAGCGGCCTGGACGTCGACAGCGCCACCCGGGTGCTGGAGGCGACCGGTCCCGGCTCCTCGCCGGGGTGAGCCGGGTCGGACGGCGACGGATCAGCGCACCGCGCCCCACCGCCCGACCTGCCGGAACCCGATCCCGACCGCGAGCACGCCCGCGCCGGTGAGCACGGCGGGCGGCGGCAGCGTGACCACGAGCAGGGCACATCCGAGCGCCCCGGCGACCTGCAGCGCCCGTGGATACCGGCGGTACCCGGGCTCCTGGGTGTACGCCGCGAGGTTCGCGACCAGGTAGTAGAGCAGCACCCCGAACGACGAGAACCCGATCACCCCGCGCAGGTCCGTGGTCGCCACCAGCACTGCGACGACCGTGCCCACCGCCAGCTCGGCGCGGTGCGGCACCCGGAAGCGCGGATGGACGGCGGCGAGCGGCCGCGGCAGGTCTCCCTCCCGCGCCATCGCCAGCACGGTGCGGCCCACGCCGGCTACCAGCGCGAGCAGGGCCCCGACGGCCGCGAGCCCGCCACCCACCGCCACGACCGGGCGGATCCCCTCGCCGAACCGCGCCACGGCCACGTCGGCCAGGGGAGTGGGTGAGGCCGCCAGGCCCGCCGGCCCGAGGGCGTGCAGGGCCGCGACGGTGACCAGCGCGTACAGCGCGACGGCGATCGTCAGCGCGATCCCGATCGCCCGCGGGATCGCCCGGCGCGGGTCGCGCACCTCCTCGCCGAGGGTGGCGACGCGCGCGTACCCGGCGAAGGCGAAGAACAGCAGCCCGGCGGCCTGCAGCACCCCGTACGGACCGGCCGCGACCTGCCCGGACGCGGCCACGGGCCCGGCGAACCCGCCGACCACCACGACCGCCAGCACGACCAGGACCAGCACGACGACCACCCGTGCGACCCGTGCCGTTCTCGTCACCCCGGCGCAGTTGACCGCCGTGATCGCGACGACCACGGCCACGGCCACCGGGCGCTGCCACCCCGCGGGCACGAGATAGGTCGCCGCGGTCAGAGCCATTGCCGCGCAGCTCGCCGTCTTGCCGATCACGAAGCTCCATCCGGCCAGGAAGCCCCACCAGGGCCCGAGCCGCTCCCGGCCGTAGACGTAGGTGCCGCCCGACGTCGGGTACTGCGCGGCGAGCTGGGCCGAGGCGGCGGCGTTGCAGAACGCGACCGCCGCCGCGATCGCCAGACCCAGGAGCAGCCACGGGCCCGCGACCGCGGCGGCGAGGCCCGGTGCCACGAAGATCCCGGCGCCGATCATCGCCCCGAGCCCGACGACCACGGCGTCCGACGTGGACAGGAGGCGGGCAGGCCGGGGATCGTCGGAGCTCACCCGGGCATCCTCGGGCACGAGGGTGAACACGACGCGAAGGAGCCGTTCATGACGAATCCGGCCGTACTCGACGAGGACGCGGCGCTGGAGCTCCTCGCCTACCTGGTCACGGCCGCGCGGACCCAGGTCGACGAGGCCGCGGAGTACGGCCCGTTGCGGCTGGTCACGGCGGCGCTGCGGCTGGGGGAGGCGATCGCGCCGAAGTCCTCCGATGCGACGGCGGCGTTCGTCGCCGGATCGCTCGCCGGCCTGCCCGAGCTGGCCGTGCCGCGGGCCGGCCGCGAGGAGTACGTGGCACGCCTCGACGCCGTCTGTGCGGCGCTCGCCGAGCACCTGACCACCCGGTTCGCCCGGTGAACCCGGTCCTGGAGGCGATCCGCAGCCGCCGCGTCGTCCGCTCCATGACGGGTGAGCCGGTCGCCAGGGCGGACCTGGAGGCGGTCCTCGACGCCGCCCGCTGGGCGCCCACCGCCGGGAACCGGCACCTGCAGCGCTTCGTCGTCACGGACGATCCGGGCACGCTCCGGGTCCTGCGCATGGTGTCGCCCGGCATGATCGCCCGGCCCCCGGCGGCGATCGCGATCTGCGTCGACCGGGCGCTCGCCGCGGACTACGGTTTCCCGCCGGGCGCCGCGGGCCCGTCGGTCGACGTCGGCACCGCGGCCGCGACGATCCTGCTGGCCGCCCACTCACTCGGCCTCGGGGCGGTCCCGGTCACGTCGTTCAGCCGGGCCGCGGTGGCCGTGGTCCTGCGCCTCCCGGAGGGCACGACCGCGGACATGATCCTCTGCCTCGGCCACCCCGCCCCCGGCGGCCCCGGCCCGCTGCGCCGGGGGCGGAAGGTGACCTGGCAGGACCTCACGACGTTCGTGCCGTGAGCTCCTGCGCTCAGCCCGCCAGGCGGACCGCCGCCGAGACCGCGCGCCAGCGCTCGCTGAGGCGGGCGGAGCCCGGGGTGCCGGCGCGGTGGCAGTCCTCCACGGTGCCCAGCAGGCGGTAGAGGGCCTCGGCGAGGAAGCCGGCGGGGAGGGTGGAGACCGCGGCGCTGGCGTCCCGGATGGCGTGGGCGACGTCCGAGGAGGCCGGCGAATGGTGCAGGGCGGCGACGGCGGAGTAGGCGGCGCGCACGGCCCGCCGCTGATCGCGGGCTGGCGGTTCGGTGCTCGTGGTGGTGGTGCGGTTCATCTGGTTCACCGTCCTTCCGACTCGGCCCCCGACGGCCGTCAAGCTCCTGTTGACGAACGTCAACCTAGCATTGACTTCCGCCGGGGCGCGAACGGCCCAATCCGCACGGTAGGGTTCCCGCGTGGCGGGTGTGGGTCCCAAGCAGGTCCAGAAGGCGCTGGAGGCGCTCGCGGAGGCGGCGTCCCCGCTCGAGGCGCTGGCCGCCGCCCGGGAGCTGCGGATGATGGCCGAGGAGGTCGAGCGGGCCCGGGCCGCGGAGGCGCGCGCTGCCGGCGTCAGCTGGTCCAAGATCGGCGCGCTCTACGGCACCACGAAGCAGAACGTGCAGCAGCGCTTCGGGATCCCCCGCAGGAAGGTCGAGGCGGAGCAGGCCGGCTGACCTCGCCCGGCTCGGGGTGCGGGCCGGGAGCGACGTGCCGGGCCGCCTCGGTGAGCGTCCTCGACACGGACCCGCCGGTTCGGCAGGTCCGTGCCGGGGAGAGTTCGGGCGCTCTCAGGCGTTCGTGCAGTTCACCAGCCAGCGGACGCCGAAACGGTCCGTGACCTGGCCGTAGATGTCGCCCCACGGCGCCTTCTCGAACGGCACGTCGACCACGCCGCCCTCGCTGAGCGCGGTGAACCAGCCGGAAAGGGTGGCCTCCTCGTCGCCGGTCAGGCCGATCGCCGGCTTGCCCTCGACGCCGCCCGCCTCGGCGTCGCTCGAGTCGGAGGCCATGACGGTGAAGCCCTGCGGGGTCGTCAGCGAGCCGTGCATCACGTTCTCCGCAGGCGGCCCGGGGACGCCCTCGGGCATCTCGAAGCCGGCGTCTCCGAAGCTGGAGATCTCCAGGTCGCCGCCGAACACGGACGCATAGAACTCGAGCGCCGCGCGTGCGGTGCCACCGAAGGGCAGGTACGGGTTGAGCAGGGTGGTCATGTCTCTCCTCGAGGCGGGTTCGTCGGTGTCGTCGGGTTGACCGGGCGGATGCCCGGAAGTCATCGGCCGGGCCGGGGAGGTCGTCGGTCCGGGGCCCGCCGGCGGCAAACTAGCGGTCCTCGTAGGCCCGGCGGAAGGCCGCGACACCCGCGAGTGCGCGGGCCACGGGATCGGCCGGGACGTCCGGGTCGAACAGCCCGCGGTCCAGCGGCGCGCCGAGCACCAGGAAGGCGAAGTGCTCGGCCGCGATCGCCGGATCGTCGATGCGCAGCCCCGGTTGGGCGGGCAGGTGGGCGGCCAGGCTGCGCATGACCAGGCCGGGGGCGCGCTCGTAGTACTCGCGGGCGAGCTCGGGGAAGCGACCGGCCTCACCGATCAGCATGCGGCGCAAGGGGAGTACCCGCGGCCCGAGGACCGCGCGCACGAGCCGGACCGCGATGTCCTCGAGGTCGCCGCCCATGCCGTCGGCCAGCTCGCGGGTGAAGCGTTCCGAGATCTCGAAGGCCCGCTCCAGGACCGCGCGGAACAGGGACTCCTTGTCGCCGTAGATGTTGTAGACGGTCCGCTTGGAGACGCCGGCCTCCGCGGCGATCGTGTCGACGTTCGCCCCCAGGTAGCCGTGCCGCACGAAGTGCTCGTGGGCCGCGGCCAGGATGATCGCGCGCGAGCGGCCGACGCGCGGGTCCTCGCTCACGGGCGCTCCTCACGGTTGACAGCCCGCACCGTACTCCTGCACTCTTCCGTGCACTACTGCACTCGTCAGTGCATGTTCTGGGAGGCGTGATGGCCCGCGAGGGGTTCGACGGAGCGGCGGCGGTCACCCGCTCACTGCTCGGCTGGGGAGTGGTCGCCGGGCCGTTCTACCTGGTCTTCGGCCTGGTCCTGGTGCTGACCCGCCCCGGCTTCTCCCTCGCCCGGCACCCGCTCAGCGCGCCGCTGCTCGGGCACGGAGGGTGGCTCCAGGCGCTGAACCTGATCCTCTCCGGCGTGATGACGGCGGCCGCGGTCTCCGGCCTCCTGCGCGCACCGGGCGGCCGGCGGACGGCCTGGACGGGTGGGCTCGTCGGGGTCTACGCGCTCTGCCTGGTGCTGAGTGCACTCTTCCCGCCGGACCCGGTCGCCGGTTTCCCGCCGGGCGCGCCGGAGGCGGCGACCACGAGCGGGATCCTCCATCTCGCCGTCGGAGGCCTCGGCTTCCTCGCCCTCGGCGCGGCCGCGCTCCTGTCGTCGGGGAGGCTGCGGATCCTCGGCGTCGTGGTGATCCTCGGGTTCCTCGGCGGTGCGGCCCTCTCGCCCGGCGGTGCGGGCGTGGCGCTGCTGTGGGTGGCGGTGGTCGCGGGTTGGCTGTGGCTCGCCCTCGCCTCGGTCGCGGCGTACCGGCGGGTCCCGCACCCGGAGCTGCACCGTCGGGCCGCCGCGGCCTGATCGGTGCGTCTCGCTCTCGGCGATGTCGTGAGACGATCGCGTATGTCTTCGACGGTCTGAGCCATTCAGCATCTCGTCCCGGCTCGCGACCATGGAGCGGTCGCCAACCGAGGGGGAGCCGTGAGCACCACGACCGTCGTCGCCGCCGTCACCGCGCTGGGGGCGGGCAGCCTGGGCGGGCTGTTCCTCGCCTTCTCCACCGCCGTCCTGCCCGGTCTCGTCCGCCGGCCCGCCGAGCAGGCCGCCGCCGCCATGCGGGAGATCAACAGGGCGATCGTGAACCCGGTGTTCCTGCTGGTCTTCGCCGGGACGGCGCTGACGTCCGCGGCGACGGTCGTGCTCGGCCTGCTCGACGGCCGCCCGCTGCTCGCGATCGGGGCGGGCCTGACGCTGCTGGGCGCGCACGTGATCACCGCCGCCCGGAACATCCCGCTCAACGACGCCCTCGACCGGGCGCAGGGAGCCGCGGCCTGGGAGGCCTTCGCCGGCCCCTGGAACCGCGCCCACCGCGTCCGCACCCTGCTGACCATCGCCGGTGCGGCCGTCCTCACCGCCGGGCTGGTGTCCTGATGGACGCCATGTCCCACCTGCTCCGGGGTGTCGGGGCCCAGGGGGCGTTCGTGCTGCGCTGCTCGCTGCGCCCGCCGTGGGCGCTGCGGATCGCCGACGAGTCGCCGGTCAGCGTGGTCGCCCCGGTCCGCGGGGACGCCTGGATCGCGATCGACGGGACGGAGCCGGTGCTCGTGCGGCAGGGCGACGTCGCCGTCGTGCGCGGCCCCGACCACTACTGCGTCGCCGACGATCCGGCGAGCCCGCCGCAGGTCCGCATCGACCCGGGCCAGGTCTGCGTGCCCCTCCGGTCCGACGTGCCGGCGATGACCGAGGTGGGGGTCCGGACCTGGGGCAACGCGCCCGCGGGCCCGGGTGTCACGCAGTTGCTCGTGGGCGTCTACGAGTCCCGGAGCACCATCGGCGGGCGCCTGCTCGCGAACCTGCCCGCACTCGTCGTCGCGACTCGGGACCAGGTGCCCGCCGCGCTGGTCGACCATCTCGCCGACCAGGCTGCGCGGGACGAGCCGGGCCAGGACGTCGTCCTCGACCGGCTGCTCGACCTGGTCCTCGTCGCCGTGCTGCGGTGGTGGTTCGCCGAGCAGGGACCGACCTGGTACCGCGCCCACGCCGATCCCGTCGTCGGCCACGCGCTGCGGCTGATGGAGGCGCAACCGGGGGAGGCCTGGACGGTGGCCGGGCTCGCCGAGCGGACCGGGCTGTCCCGCGCGGCGTTCGCCCGCCGGTTCGCCGAGCTCGTCGGCGAACCCCCGATGGCCTTCCTGACGAGCTGGCGCCTCGCCCTGGCCGCCGACCTCCTGCGGGAGCCGGGCGCCACCGTCGGCTCGGTGGCCCGCCGCGTCGGCTACTCCACGCCCTACGCGTTCAGCACCGCGTTCAAGCGCGCCCACGAGCTCAGCCCCAGGGACCACCGCGAGCTGTCCCCCTAAGTGCACTGGGTCACACCGGCGCCCCGCTCCTACCGTCCGACCAGCGCAAAGGTGCGATCACAGGACGGAGCAGCGATGACTGACCTGACGGGCGCCGGAACGGGCGTCAACCTCTTCACCGCCGGCGAGGTACGCGGCACGGCCCGCTGGTTCCACGACACCTCGGATGTCCTGTCCATCGACGACGACGATCTCGAGGAGACGATCGCCTTCGTGAACAAGGGCGGGATGACCTTCCTCTCGCCGATCCTCCCGGACCTCAGGGCGATCGTGTGCACGGCGGGGAGCCGCGAGTCCCACCTCGCGATCCTCTCGCGCGAGTCGGACGTGCCGTGCGTGCTCGGTGCGCAGATCTCCGGCGAGATCCCCGACGGTGCCGCGGTGGTCCTCGACCTGACCGACGCCGAGACCGCGCGGATCGGGGTGGGCTCGTGAGCGCTCCCGGGAACCTGAAGGCCCTCTACACCGACGCCTCCTACGAGCCCACGCTCGACGAGTGGAACTGGCTGGTGCACAAGGGCGGCGCCGCCTACAAGAGCGAGCTGTCCGCCCGCACGGTGTTCGAGTCCGAGCTGTTCGGCATGAACACCTACATCCTGATGTCGATGATGGAGGACTACCTCCGCGTCCCCGAGCGGCTGCGCGCGATCCGCAAGCACGCGAGCCCGGCGGAGCTGGTCCGCAAGGCCCTGCCGATCGGGAACAAGCGCAGCTTCATCAACCTCGCCGCGATGCCGCTGCACTACCTGACCGGCCGCGAGCTGTTCGTCGACCTCGGCGAGAACACGCTCGCCGACGGGCTGGAGGACCAGCTCGAGGTGCTGCGGTTCTGGCGCGAGGCGACGATCGCGATGCGCACGGACGGCGTGCTGTTCAACATGGACGCCGAACCCGCGAACTCGAGCCACGTCGTCGGCGACCGTCTGATGGCGGAGATCCTGGACGACCTCGTCCCCGCGGAGGACGAGACGAAGACCGCGATCCGGAAGTTCGGTGCGCGGCTCACGGCCTATGCGTTCCTGGAGAACTGCGACGCCCGCACCGCGGTGTGCGACACCGGCCCCTACGAGCTGGAGGACGGCACGTTCCTCGCCCTGCGCGAGACCTGCGCCGACGGCGACGGCGACTTCCCCTGGCTCGACGGGATCCGCGAGACCCTGCCCTACCAGCACTTCGTGATCGCCCACCGGCTGCCGGCGCACGTGAAGATGGACAACAACGTCTGGGGCACCGCCTGGTTCACCCCCAGCGACTACCAGGCCGACATCATCTCCACCCGCGTGTTCTGCACCGACGGCGGCGTGCTCACCCCGCTCGGTCCGTCCGAGATCGACGAGGCCACCAAGGCGATCCGCAAGGCGCACCGCGCGCTCTACCAGCGCCTCGCCGAGACCGATCCGGAGGAGCGCAACCTCTACGCCACGCAGATGTACGCGTGGAAGACCAAGGCATGGGCGCGCCTCGCCGGCTGCTACGACGAGATCGACTGGTCGGTCACGCCCCGGATCGCGCAGTCCTACGAGAAGTTCCAGGACCCGAACCTGGCGTTGCAGCTGATCGGCGGGGTGTTCGTGCCCCAGGACCGCGACAGCTGCTTCCGGCCGTTGGGAGGATGATCATGGCCGTGATCGGGAAGGGCACGCCCTCGTACACCTTCACCCGCACCACCGGCCGCGTCCGGTGGTTCCGCGAGCCCCAGGACGTGATCGAGTCCCTGGACACCGACCTGGAGGCGACGATCGCGCTGGTCGCCTCCGGGGGCACGACGTTCCTGTCGCCGATCCTCGGCCGTCTCGGCGGGATCGTCTGCCTCGACGGGACCCTGCGCTCGCACCTGGCGATCGTCTCCCGCGAGTTCGAGGTCCCCTGCCTGGTGGGCACGGACCTGACCGAGGAGCTCGCCGACGGCACGGAGATCGTCCTCGACATCGCCGACGGCGCCGGGGTGGTCCGGGCCGGGGCGTCTGTGCCGATGGTCGACTCCGCACGCTCCGTCTCCGAGCAGGCCGACACCACGCCGGTCGCGGACGTGAGCTCAGCCGTGAGCTCGGCCTGGTGGTCCTACGTCCGCCGGGTCGGCGACGAGATCGCGGTGAAGGACTTCGACGTCTCCGTGTCGCCGGAGGCCCTCGACGCGCTGATCGCCGAGCCGCTCACCGACGACCGCCTCGACGACCTGGTGCAGCACATGGGCCGCGCCTTCAAGCCGGAGATGACCCGCCGCTCGGGCTTCACCTCCGAGCTGTTCCCGATGCTGCCGTACATGTCCCTGTCGGTGATCGAGGACTTCCACAGCTACGCCGAGCGCGTCGCGATCATCGACGCCGCGCTGCCCGCCGAGGAGATCGGCCGGCGGCTGCGGGAGGGACCGAACCGGGTCAGCCCGCTGTGGATCTGGATGATCGGCTACCACTACCTGTGCGGGCGCGAGCTGCTGATCCACATGGGGAAGCTCCGCCGGGACGAGCGCCGCGAGGAGATCCGCACGGTCGTCGACTTCTGGCGGCGGCTGACCCTCGCCCACCGCGGCGACGGCACCCTGGACTACAAGGACGCCGGCTTCACCAACCGCTATCTGCCCCAGCCGGTCGTCGACGAGCTGGCGGGCGCCGCGACGCTGCTGGACCCGGCGGCGTCCAAGGCCCTGAAGCGGCTCAACGCCACCATCTCCGGCTACTCGTTCCTGTACTTCTGCGACTCGCGGGTGGGGATCTGCGACTCGGGGCCGTACCCACGGGGCACCCGGCAGACGATCGTGCGGGACTACCTCTCGCTCGGCCCGAGCGCCTGGGCGTACCCGTGGGCGGAGGGCCTGACGCCGCCCTACGCGGGCCTGACGATGGCACTCACGTTCGACCCGGCGTCGTTCCGCGAGTTCGAGATCAACGACTGGGGCACCACGTTCACGGAGCCGGACCAGCTGCTGGCGTCGGTCACGGAGGCCGCGGTGTTCGGGTGGCAGGCCGACGGGACGCGCGAGCAGCTCGCCCCGGAGACCTGGCCGGAGGTGGCGGCAGCCATGACGGCGTCGCACATGGCGCTCTACCAGGGCTTCGCCGACATGGGCCGTGAGGACCGGATCTTCGCGGCGACCCGGATGTACACGTCGGGCCTGCGGCCCTTCGCCGCGCTCGCCGGCGTCACGGACAGGGTCGACTGGTCGTTCTCGCCGGACACGCTGGCCCTGTACCCGGACCCGTTCGACGACGACGACCAGGCCGCCGCGATCTTCGGCACCGCGCTGGTGGCCAACGACATGCCGGGCTCGTTCTCGCCCGTGAGCTAGGGAGCGCCATGCGCCAGGGAATGCAGATCCTCACGGCGGCCGACGAGCTGCTGTGCCACCAGACGCCCGAGACGTTCGCGACCATCGCGCACGCCGACATCTCCTGGACCGAGAAGCTGTGGGGCTCGCTGTTCGCCCGCGACGGCTCGCTGCAGGTCGACGTCGGGATCGGCAAGTACCACAACAGGAACGTCATCGACATGTTCGCGGGCATCTCCCGCGGCAAGGAGCAGCTGACGGTCCGGGCCTCCCGGCAGCTCGACCTCGATCCCGACCGGGTCGGCGTCGGCCCCCTGGACTACGAGGTGATCGAGCCGCTGCGGAAGGTGCGGTTCGTGCTGCGGGAGAACCACCTGCTCCCGATCCGCTTCGACCTCACCGTCACGGGTGTGCTGCCGCCCTTCCTGGAGCGCAAGGACGCGCAGCGGGAGCCCCACGGCTTCCGGATCCAGTCCGATCTGCTGCGCTACCACCAGAGCTCGACGGTCTCGGGTGCCGTCTGGATCGACGGGGAGAAGATCGAGGTGCGGGACGAGGAGTGGTTCGGCTTCCGCGACCACTCGTGGGGCGTGCGGATGGACGTGGGGGAGCCGGCCCCGGACGTCCACAAACCGCAGCGGCTCGACCAGGACTTCCTGCTCACCTGGAGCCCGATGTACCTGCGCCGCCCGGACGGCACGGAGTACGAGATCCATCACTACCAGCAGGCCGTGGACCACGAGACGACCTACTTCTCGGGCTTCGTCAACGAGTCCGACGGCCGGCAGATCCCGCTCAACGGCGTGATGGACGAGCTCAAGTACGACCCGGTGAACCGGCGCCTCCTCGGCGGCAAGATGACCTTCGACGCCGGCTGGGGCGAGACCCGCACGGTCGAGATCGAGGCCATCAGCGACACCGGCTTCCACCTCGGGACGGGCCTGTACTTCGGCTTCAGGGGCCACCGCCACGGCCAGTGGCACGGCCCCTCGCACCTCGACGGGGAGCGCTTCGCCGACGCCTCGTCCCTGGAGACGGTCCGCGAGATCCATCAGCTGAGGGACTGTGTGATCCGCTGCCGCGAGGGCGACGCGGTGGGCTACGGCATCTTCGAGTCCATGGTCATCGGCGAACACCCGAAGTACGGCCTGACGAAGGAGTCCAGCTTCCTCTAACCCTCAGTCCGCATTATGGAGCCACAACTGTCGTTTTCGGGCCTCGAAACGACAGTTGTGGCTCCATAATGCGTTGTCAGCGGGAGCGGGCCAACAGGGCCAGTTCCATTCTCGACTGGCAGCCTGTGGCCGCCAGGATGCGGCTGACGTACTTCTTCACGCTGTCCTCCGCCAGGGACAGCGTTTCCGCGATGTCCGCGTTCGAGAGGCCGTCCGCGACGAGCTGGACGACCTGGCGCTGGCGCTCCGACAGCCCGGCGATCGCGGCCTTGGGCCGGGAGATCGGCAGGCTCCGCGAGATCGCGGAGAGCTGACGGCTGAGCAGCCGCAGCGTGGCGAGCTCCGCGGCGCCCAGCTTGTCCGCACGCGGATCGAACATACCGACCAGCGCGGTGTGCCCGCCGGGCAGCTCGAGGCGCAGCGCGGCCGCGCACTCCATGCCCCATGTCGAGTGCAGGAAGTGCCGCACGTACGCCTCGGCGGAGGCGGGCAGGGTGCCGCGGGCGCGCAGCTCGGCCATCGAGGCGACCCCGCTGGAGACGAGCTGGCGCATCGCCGCGGGCGTGCCGAAGACGTCGTAGCGCGACCAGCGCTCCTGGTACTCGGGCAGCATCTTGCTGGTGTGCCCCTCGACGAGCGGGGCGAGGTCGCCGAAGACGTTGTGGAACGTGGCACCGGCGAAGAACGAGACGTGTGTGAGCGCGAAATGGCTGCTCAGCGCCTCGACCATCTGCTCCTTGAAGTCCGGGAGCGAGGCGGCGGTGTCGCAGGCCTCCAGCACGTCGAAGGCGCGCTCGTAGTCGGCCTTGCGGAGAACGGGACGAGTCGGGCGACGGGACCGGGCTGTCGTCGTCGACGCCGGACTGTCCACCAACGTGGACTGGGTCACAGCGCCAACGCTACCTACCTTTCGACCTCGTGAACAGGAGGGGATCCGCCGGGGTGTGGGCGTGGTTCTCTGCTTTCCGGCTCAGTCGATCGGCTCGAACCACTCACGACGAGGTGACCATGTCCGAACCCACCGCTGCCGCCCAGACCCCACCCAAGTGGGGCTCGACCGAGATGCTGCCGCTGCCCGCGCGCTACAACGGCGCCGTCCGGGCCCTGGCCGCGAAGCGCTTCGCCGCGACCGGCGCGGACTGGAAGGACGTGGTCTTCGACCGGCAGTTCGACCTGTTCTCCCTGGCCGACGCCCGGGCGGTCGAGCAGGAGGCGCTCGACTCCGGCTACCGCTTTGACTTCTCCGCGACCGTGTCGCTGGAGTCGGAGCCGGACAAGTACAAGCGGCCGGAGAAGGCGGCGTCGACCTTCGCCGACGGGCCGGTCACCGACGGCCGACGCCAGGTCGGGATCGGTGACAACGTGCTCCGCCGGACGGAGACGGTCAGCGGCCCGGTCGCGCTGATCTCCACCACCGAGCAGGTGATGGGCTTCCTCGCCGACGGTGTCCCGGCCGGGACCATCGCGGTGATCGACGACTCGGGCGGCACGCTCACCGCGCCGATCATCGAGGGCTTCGCCGGGGTGATCTGCCTGGGCGGCTCCGTGCGTTCCCACCTGGGGATCCTCGCCCGCGAGTACGACGTCCCCACACTCATGAACTGCCAGATCGACACCCTGACCGACGGCGACGTCGTCGAGATCGAGGTGACGGCGGCGCCGCCGGCGGCGGACGCGTACGAGACCGGCGACACCGGGCACGCCCGGATCTGGATCCTGGAGAAGGGCGCCTGAGATGGACCTGAACTACGCCAAGCTGCTCGAGACGAACAACTACCTGCGGCAGCTCTCGGACACGACCTACTGGCTGTGCATCACCCGCACCGTCCAGGAGTCGAAGCTCTTCCCGATGAACCCGTACATGCTGCTCAGCTACCTGAACACCTTCTACCGGCTGCCGACGCTGCTGCGCGAGATCGACGCCGCCACCCCCGCCGAGGAGCTCGGCGACCGGGCCCGCGAGGTGTCGCTCAAGGTCGACACCGTCAACGCGGCGTGGGGGATGCCGGCGTTCTACCTGATCGGCCGGGAGATGCTCATGAACTGGGGCCTGCTCGGCCCCGCCGACGCCGTCGACGACGTGGTCGACGTCCTGGACTTCTCGCGCCGCTTCAACCTCGCCTACCACCGCAACGACGGGCACCTGACGAACAAGGAGTTCGGCGACCGCTCGCAGTTCCTGCCCGAGCGCACGCTGCAGGTGTTCGAGTCGGACCTGCACGGCGTCGTGCCGGGGGACCGGCTGCACACCGCGGCCACCAAGCTGATCGCGCAGCTGTCGCAGTACGCCTTCCTGGCGCACTGCGAGTGCCGCATCGGGATCCACACCTCGGGCCCCTACAACTTCGGGGACAGCAAGCAGCTGATCGTCCGGGACTTCTTCGAGCTCACCGAGGGCGACTACCCGTGGCTCGACGGGATCGCGACGCAGCTGCCGCACACCAACCTGACGATCCCGATCGTCTTCAAGGACACCAACTTCCATTTGATGGACGACTGGGCGTCCTTCGAGGCCGAGCCCTCCTACGCCGCGTCGAACATCGCCGCGGTCGGCATGTACACCGCCGACGCCCTCACCGACGGCTACCAGCCCGTCGGGATGGACAACGCCGAGCAGCTCGCCGAGACGATGGAGTCCTACCGCGAGATCCTCAACCAGGCCACAGCGGACCTGTGGAAGCGGATCGCGAGCTGGTCGCGCGAGCAGATGATCGACGCCGGCGCGCTGGTCTACTCCTCGGTCGCGAAGGACTTCGCGCACCTCGCCGGGACCTACCGGCAGAGCGACTGGTTCGAGCTCGACGACCGGGTGCAGCGGTTCAAGCCGCTCATGAACGACGAGTACGGCCGCGACAACCTCGGCGAGATGGTCGGCCTGCTCGGCTTCCCGCACCAGAAGACCAACGAGTACACGATGGCGCGCTACTCGGGCCTGAACCAGAACATGCTCACGGGCATCCCGTACACCGTGCTGACGGACGACGACTTCGCCCGCACCGCCGGCTCGACCCTGTCCGGCTCGTCGAGCCTGCCGCCCAAGAACGGCCTGTGGACGACGAGCGCGGGCCGGCTGGAGATCGACGACTACAACACCCGGGCCCGGGACTTCACCCCCGCCGTCCTGGCCGACGGCAACCGCTACCTCGACGAGGAGTGGGTCAAGCGCAACTACACCTCCGACCGCGCGGACGTCCTCTACAAGGCGGCCCAGTCCACCAGCCGCACCCTGTCCGGCCGCGGCGCCGGCCTCCGCCGAGCGGACCTTCCCTAGGTCGTGAGTGGCGATAGTCGTGATAGCGACGATCGCCACTCACGGACCCACAGACCCGCGAGTCGGCAGTTTCGGGAGCCCGAAACACACGCTGACGACTCGCTTTCCCCGCAAGGAGCGGACGTGCAGATCGGTGACCTGATCCGCCGGGCCGGGCGCCAGTACGGCGCCGCGCCCGCGCTGGTCGACGGCGAGCGGGTGGTGAGCTTCGCCGAGTTCGATGAGCTGACCGACCGGCTGGGGCACGCCCTGCTGGCGGGGGGCCTGGAACCCGGCGACCGGGTCGCGGTGTTGCTGCCCAACGGGATCGACGGCGTGGTCGTGTACTACGCGCTGGCGAAGTCCGGGCTGGTGCGGGTGCCGCTCAACGCCCGGGAGACGGCCCACGAGCTGGCCTTCAAGCTGTCGGACTCGCAGGCGCGGGGGTTCGTGGGCGCCGCGGACCCGCCCGGTCCGGTGGAGATCGTCGTGGACGCCGGCCTGCTCCCGGACCTGATCGCGGGCGCGCCGGACGGGCCGTGCGACGTACGGCGCGATCCCGATGCGCCCCTTCGCCTCGCCTACACGGGCGGGACGACGGGCAGGCCCAAGGCCGTGGTGCTCACGACCCGCAGCGAGCTCGCCGAGGTGGACAACTTCCTCGTCGACCTCCTGCCGAACCTGCGCCCGGACTCGGTGATGCTGCACGCGGCGCCGATCACCCACGGCAGCGGCGCGTTCTTCCTGCCGCACCTGGTGAAGGGGGCGGCCAACGTGATCGTCGGAAGGTTCTCGCCGGGGGCGTTCCTGGAGGCGGCGCAGAAGCATCGCGCCACCACCACGTTCATGGTCCCGACGATGATCGGGATGCTGCTGGAGGATCCCGCGGTGGCGAGCGCGGACCTGGCGCTGGAACGGCTCTGCTACGGCGGCGCCCCGATCGCGACGACCGTGCTGCAGCGGGGGATCGACGTCCTCGGCCCGGTGTTCACCCAGCTCTACGGGCAGGCGGAGGCGCCGCTGGCGATCACCTGCCTGCAGCCCTGGGAGCACACGCCGGAGCGGCTGACGTCGGCGGGCAAGCCGTACACGTTCGTCGAGGTGGACATCCGGTCCGAGGGCCGTTCGGTCGGCGTCGACGAGGTCGGCGAGGTGCTGACCCGCGGCCCGCACACGATGCAGCGCTACTGGCGGCGCCCCGAGGCGACCGCCGAGACGAAGGAACCCGACGGCTGGCTGCACACCGGCGACATCGGCCGCTGGGACGCCGAGGGCTACCTGCACCTGCTCGACCGCCGGCACGACGTGATCATCTCCGGCGGGTTCAACGTCTATCCCCGCGAGGTGGAGGACGCCCTGCTCGCCCATCCCGCCGTCGTCGAGGCGGCGGTCGTCGGCCTGCCCGACGAGAAGTGGGGTGAGCGGGTGACGGCCGCCGTCGTGCTCCGCTCGAGCGCGGACCCGGAGGAGATCCGGGGCTTCTGCGCCGAGCGGCTCGCGGGATTCAAGAGGCCCAAGGTCGTGGAGATCTGGGCCGGACTGCCCACCAGCCCGGTCGGCAAGTCGCTGCGCCGCGAGGTGCGCGACCGGATGCTGGCCGCCACCCACCCAGAGGACGCCTGATGCTCGATCCCTACCAGCTCACCGTGCACACCCTGACCCTGCGCCAGCTCGGCACCGCGTCACAGCTCGCCGAGGTCACGGGCCAGGAGCTCGCCGACGTCGAGGCCGGCCTGGAGAAGGCCGCCGCCGACGGCGCCGTCGTGGCGGCGAAGGACAAGTACATGATCAGCCCTGCCGGCCGGACCCTGCTCGACGAGGTGTACCCGACGGCGTTCGGCACCTTCCGGTCCTCCCCACAGATCGGGGAGGCCATGGATGCCTTCGAGACCGGCGTCAACAAGCAGGTCCTGGCCCTGACCACGGACTGGCAGACGAAGGAGGTCGGCGGGGAGCGGGTGCCCAACGACCACGGCGACGCCGACTACGACGCCGCGATCGTCGACAAGCTGGCGCGGGTGCACGAGAAGACCGCCCGGGTCCTCGCGCCGCTGAGCGCGGAGGACCCGCTGGTCGACCGCTTCCTCGACCGGATCGGCACCGCGCTGACCCGGGCCGAGGGCGGCGAGACGGACTACGTCAGCGGCGTGCGCGTGGACTCGGTGCACACGGTGTGGTTCCAGCTGCACGAGCACCTGCTGCGGCTGACCGGGCGGGAGCGGCCGGAATGAGTGCTGTTCTGAACTCCGGCGTGGGGTATCGCTGGCTGGTCCTGCCCACCGGTGACGAGCCGTCGCGGGAGCTGGTGGGCGGCAAGGCCTGGAGCCTGTGGCGCATGGGCTCGCTCGGGCTGCGGGTGCCGCCGGCGTTCGTGGTGACGACCGAGGCGTGCGCCGCGTACTTCGCCGGCGGCGGGCTCCCGGAGGGGCTGGTGGAGGAGCTGGCGGCCGGGATCCGGGGGCTGGAGGCGGCGCTGAACCGCACCTTCGGGAGCGGGCCGCGGCCGCTGCTCGTCTCCGTGCGGTCCGGGGCCGCGGTGAGCATGCCCGGGATGATGGACACCATCCTCGACCTGGGGATCACGGACTCCGTCGAGGAGGCGCTCGCCGCCGAGACGGGGGATCCGGCCTTCGCGGCCGAGGTGCACCGGCGGTTCGCCGGGTTCTACGGGCGGCTCGTGCTGGGCTGCACCGAGGACCTGGAAGACCTGCCTGATACCGCCGCCGTGCGGGCTGCGGTCAACGCCGACACGGGGTCGTCCGTTCCCGCCGATCCCTGGGAGCAGCTGCACTCGGCGGTCGCCGCCGTGTTCGCGTCGAGCCGGTCGCGGCGGGCGGTGGCGTACCGGAAGCACTACGGGATCCCGGACGACCTGGGCACGGCGGTCACGGTGCAGGCCATGGTGTTCGGGAACCTCGACGCCTCCTCCGGGACGGGCGTGCTGTTCAGCCGCAGCCCGGTGACGGGGGAGCGGGAGCCCTACGGGGAGTACCTGGAGCAGGGGCAGGGCGAGGACGTGGTGTCCGGCCGGGTCACGCCGTCGCCGTTGTCGGCCTTGGCCTCCCGGTCGCCGCAGGTGCACGCCGAGCTCCTGAGGGCGGCGGAGTGCCTGGACCGGGAGGGGCGGGACGCGCAGGACGTCGAGTTCACGGTGCAGCGCGGGGAGCTGTTCCTGCTGCAGTCGCGGCCCGCCAAGCGGACGGCGCGGGCGGCGGTGCGGATCGCGGTGGCGCTGGTGGACGAGGGCTCCGTCCCGCCCTCGGAAGCCGTCCGGCGGGTGACCGCCGAGCAGGTGCGGACGCTGCTGCGCCCTGTCCTGGCCTCTGTGGACGGTGCCGCGGTGCTCGCGACCGGCACGGCGGCCAGCCCGGGCGTCGCGTCGGGGATCGCGGTGGCGACGCCCGAGGAGGCGACCGCCGGGACGATCCTGGTCCGGCGGGCCACCAGCCCGGACGACGTGCACGGCATGATCGCCGCCGCGGCCGTGGTCACGGAGCAGGGTGGGGCGACCTCGCACGCCGCCGTGGTGAGCCGGGCGCTGGACACGCCGTGCGTGGTGGGCTGCGGGGCGGGGACCGTCGATGCCCTGGTCGGACAGCTGATCACGGTCGACGCGGGATCGGGCACGGTCTACGCCGGTGAGCTGCCGACGACGGCCGCCAGCGAGTCCGGGGACGACGACCTCCGCCGGCTGTGCGAGTGGGCGGAGGCCGAGGCTCCGGTGCGGGTGGTCGATCCGGCCGACCTCGCCGACCCGGCTCGCGGCGAGGGCGTATCGGCGAGCGGTGCAGGGGTGCCGCGCGAGACCGGGGCGGGGGCGACCGTCGAGGTGCCCGGGCCGGTGTTCGACGCGGATTCCGTGCCTCCGGAGGAGCTGGGGGAGGACCTGCCCACGATCCCGCCCGGCACCCGGACGGTGCGGGGTGCGCTGTTCGCGACCTCCGAGGGCGTGAAGGCCGCCCTGGAGGCGGGGGTCGAGGTGATCGTCGCGGGCAACCGGCTGCCGGTGCTGCTGGCGGCGATCGAGCACGGAGACGGAGCTCGTGGAGTCGACCGTCGGGGCGGAGACGGAGCTCGTGGAGTCGACCGTCGGGGCGGAGACGGAGCTCGTGGAGTCGACCGTCGGGGCGGAGACGGAGCTCGTGGGGTCGACCGTCGGGGCGGAGACGGGGGTCGCGGAGTCGACCATCGACACGACGGAGGAGGGCGATGAGCGCGCCGACGGATGAGGTGCCGGAGTCGGTGACCTTCCGCGAGGTGCAGGAGATCCTGCGGACCTTCTCGGACTCGGGCTGGACCGGCATGACCGTGGAGCTGCACGGGATGCGGATCACGGTGGGGAAGCAGGGGCCGCCGGCCTCCGCGCTCGTCGGAGCTGTCGGATCCGGTGCCGCTGATCCGGCTTCGATCTTTTCGGGCACGTCCACCGGCCCCGCCGTGGGCGCTCCCGGCGGTGCGGCGGCGCAGTCTCCCCGGACCCCGACTCGGGGCGCCGAGGGCGCGACCCGCGAGGTCGGTGGCGGTGGAGGTGCGGCACCGCCGACTCAGGCCCCGACTCCCGCGGAGCCAGGGTCCGACTCGCAGGATGTGAGCGGGTGTGTCGCGGTGAGCTCGCCCGCGGTGGGGGCGTTCTGGGTGGCGCCGTCGCCCGGGCAGCCGCCGTTCGTCGCAGTGGGGGACGTCGTCGCGCAGGATCAGCAGCTCGCGATCGTCGAGGTCATGAAGCTGATGAACCCGGTGCTCGCGCCCGTGGCCGGGACCGTCGAGCAGGTGTGCGTCGCCAACGCGGACCTCGTCGAGTACGAGCAGACGTTGTTCTGGATCAGGCCTTCCGATGGGTAGCCCGGCGGCCGTCACCCCCCGCGTCGAGGCCCGCCCGATCACCAGGGTGCTCGTGGCCAACCGCGGGGAGATCGCGGTCCGCGTGGTCAGGGCGTGCCGGTCGCTCGGGATCGAGTCCGTCGTCGTCACGTCCACCGTGGACCGGGACGGGCTCGCGGCGCGGCTGGCGGACAGGGCTGTGTGCATCGGGCCCGCGCCGGCGGGGCAGAGCTACCTCGCGATCCCGTCCGTGCTCAGCGCCGCGCTCGGGACCGGGTGCGACGCCGTGCATCCCGGGTACGGGTTCCTCTCCGAGAATCCCGAGTTCGCCGCCGCGTGCGTGGCGGAGGGGTTGACGTTCGTCGGTCCCCGGCCCGAGGCCGTCGCGCAGGCCGGCGACAAGGCCCGCGCCCGGGAGCTGGCGAGGTCCGCGGGGATCCCCACGCTGGAGGGCTCCCCGATCCTGGAGTCGACCGACGCCGCGCTGGCCGCGGCCCGGGAGCTGGGTTTCCCTGTGCTGATCAAGGCGGCCGCGGGCGGCGGCGGGCGCGGGATGTCCGTCGTCGAGGACGAGGCCGGGCTGCGGAGCAGGTTCGCGGCCGCCGCGGAGGAGGCCCGGGCGGCGTTCGGCGACGGCCGGGTCTACCTGGAACGCTTCGTGCGCAACGCCCGCCACATCGAGGTCCAGGTGCTCGGCGACAAGCACGGGAACGTCGTGCACGTCGGGGAGCGGGACTGCACCCTGCAGCGGCGGCACCAGAAGGTCGTCGAGGAGTCGCCCGCGCCGAACATCCCCGAGGAGGTCCGCCACGACATCCGGCGCAGCGGCGTCGCGTTCGCCGAGGCTCTCGGGCTGGACAGCGCGGGCACGGTCGAGTTCCTCTACGACGCGGACCGGAAGACCTACGCCTTCCTCGAGTTCAACGCCCGCATCCAGGTCGAGCACCCCGTCAGCGAGCTGGTGTCGGGGATCGATCTCGTGGCGGCGCAGCTGCGGTCGGCCGCGGGGGAGCCCCTGCCGTTCACCCAGGACGACGTGCGGATCGACGGCCACGCCGTCGAGGTCCGGATCACCACCGAGGATCCGGCGCGGGGCTTCGTGCCGCACCCCGGCACCGTCACGGTCTGGGAACCGCCTGCGGGAGAGGGGATCCGGGTCGACTCGCACTGCGAGCCCGGGTACGTCGTGACCCCGTACTACGACTCACTGCTCGCCAAGATCATCGCCTCCGGCCCGGACCGCGACACCGCGATCGACCGGATGCTGGGCGCGCTCGACGCGCTGCGGGTCGAGGGCGTCCCGACCACGCGCGAGTTCTGCCGGGCCGCGCTCGACCATTCCGACTTCCGCGCCGGCCACGTCACCACGGACTGGATCGCCCGCCGCGGCCTGCCCGACTACCTGGAGAGCGTCCGATGAGTTACCTCGACATCGCCCCGGAACGCCGGAAGATCCAGATCATCGACCAGACCCTGCGCGACGGCCCGCAGAGCTGGTGGGGGATGAAGCTGCGCCGCGACATGGGGCTGCCGATCGCCGGCGAGCTGGACCGCACCGGCTTCCACACCATCGACCTGGTGGGCAGCTCGATCTTCGAAGTGCTTGCGCGGCACTGCAAGGAGGACCCCTGGGAACAGCTGATCTCGCTGTCGAGGGCCATGCCGCGCACCACCGTCCGGGCCGGGACGCGCTCCAACGGCATCGTGACCTTCGGGCTCACCGCGGACAGCGTGATGGACCTGTGGGTGCAGCGGCTCGTCGCCCACGGCATCGGCAGCTTCTGGATCTACGACGGGCTGTTCAACACCGACAAGATCGGCCGGCTGGTCAAGACCGCCCAGGCCGAGGGCGCCAGGGCGATCCCGTGCATCCTGTACGCGGACAGCCCGTACCACACGGACGAGTACTACGCGGCCCGCACGCGGGAGCTCGTCGCGCTCGGTGCGGACGGGATCGAGCTGGAGGACGCTGCCGGACTGCTGACCCCGGAACGCACCCGCACGCTCGTCCGCGCGATCAAGGCGGCGGCGCCGGACATCCCCGTGGAGATCCACTTCCACAGCAACAACGCCCTCGCCCCGATCAACTACCTGGAGGGCGTGCTCGCCGGCGCCGACGTCGTCCACACCGCGTCGAAGCCGCTCGCGGCCGGGGTCTCGTTGCCCAGCACCGAGAACACCGTGGCGAACCTGCGCTACGCCGGGTACGACGTGGATCTCGACGAGACGCGGTTCGCGCCCGTCGCGGAGCACCTGCTGCGGGTGGCGGAGTACGAGAACCTGCCGGTGGGGCAGCCCGCGGAGTACTCGCTGTTCCTCTACCGCCACCAGCTCCCGGGCGGCATGACCGGCACCTTCAAGGACCAGCTGAAGGCGCGCGGGATGGAGGGACGGTTCGAGGAGGTCCTCGACGAGATGTCGCGGGTGCGCGAGGAGCTCGGCTACCCGGTCATGGCCACGCCTTTCTCCCAGCTCGTGGGCACCCAGGCGGTGCTCAACGTCGTCACCGGCAAGCGGTACGCGGTGGTCCCGGACGAGGTGATGATCTACGCGCACGGCTTCTACGGCGACCCGGTGGCGCCGCTGGACCAGAACGTCGTCGACACGATCATGAGCTCGGCCAAGGCCAAGAGCTACCAGGACTGGCACCCGCCGCAGCCGAGCCTGCAGGAGCTGCGGCACCGGTTCGGCGAGAACATCTCCGACGACGAGCTGATCCTGCGGCTGTTGGTGCCGGAGGCCGATGTGGACGCCATGCGGGCCACCCCGCAGCGGAACCGGGACTTCGCGCCGACCACGACGCAGGCCCGGTTCATCCGGGAGCTGGTGGAGACGTCCGTGGGGGCCTACCTGCACATCGACGGGCCGGGCTTCGAGCTGACCCTGGAAGGCGATCACTAGTGGGCGAGCTCGGGGTGGGACGGCCGACGAAGCGGAGGCCCGGGGCGGCCGTCGGGGGCCTGCCGGTGGCCGATCCGCGCCCCCTGTTCGACGACGGCGCGGTCCTCGGCGTCCGGTGCACAGCCTGCCGCTACCCGGCGGCGCAGAGTGGGATCCCCTGGTGCCCTTCGTGTTACGGCCCCGTCGAGGCCGCCCGGTTCACGGCGACCGGCGCCGCCTGGTCGTCGACGGTCGTGCGGATCCCGGTGGGGGAGCGGCGGCCACCGTTCGGCCTGGCCTATGTGGACCTGGACGACGGCCCGCGGGTGCTGGTGCACCTCGCCGAGCCTGCGGTACTGACCCTCGGTGCCCGCCTCCGGATCACCGGGACGGACGCGGGCGACCTCGTCGCGGAGGTGCAGCGGTGAACCGGCCCATGCTGTGGGGTGTCGGGACCAGCGACTACGGGCTCCAGCCGGAGAAGCGGGTGGAGGAGCTGGCCTGGACGGCGATCGCCGAGGCGGTCGCGGACGCGGGCATCACGCCGGGCGAGATCGACGCGATCGTCGTCGGCTCGGTGTTCGGGCCGCCCGGCGTCGCCACCCGGGTGCAGCGGGGGATCGGGCTGCCCGGTCTTCCGATGTGGACGGTGGAGAATGCCTGCGCCAGCGGGACGAGCGCCTATCACGAGGCTGTGGAAGCGGTGCGGCTCGGGCGGTTCCGGTGCGTGCTGGTGCTCGGCGTCGACCAGATGTCCACCTTGTTCTCCGGTGCGATCGTGCCCGAGGCGACCGATCCCGAGGGGGCGGCGTCGCTGCCGCTGCCGGGGCTCTACGCGCTCGCCGCGCAGCGGTACGTCCAGGAGTTCGGGGTCACGCCCGAGCAGCTCGCGGCCGTCGCCGTCAAGAACAAGCGGAACGGGCTCGACAACCCGCGCGCCCAGCTGCGGAAGGGAGCGCCGACGGTCGAGGAGGTGCTCGGCTCGCGGATGATCGCCGATCCGCTGACCTTCCTGCAGTGCTGCCCGACGAGCGACGGCGCGGGGGCGCTGATCGTCGGTGGGGAGCGGGGCAACCCTGACGACCTGCGGATCGAGGCCTCCGCGATGGTGTCCGGCGCGCTGTGGGACCACCGCAGCCAGGAGGTGTGGGGCTACGCGAGCGTCGCGCGGGCGGCCGAGCAGGCCTTTGCACAGGCCGGGCGGACGCCGGAGGAGATCGACGTCCTCGAGGTGCACGACGCCTTCACCATCGGCGAGATCCTGACCCTCGAGGCCCTCGGGCTGGCGCCGCGGGGCAAAGGGGCGGAGCTCGCGCCCTCGGGGCACACGGCGCGGGACGGGGCACAGCCCGTCAACCCCAGTGGGGGGCTGCTCTCGCGGGGGCATCCGTTGGGCGGCACCGGAACCGCGCAGATCGCCGAGATCGCGTGGCAGCTGCGGGGACGGGCGGGAGCGCGGCAGGTGGGGCGGCACCGGGTCGGGCTGGTGGAGACGATGGGGGGCGGCGCGGCGGGGATGGACGGGAACGCCTGCGTCGTCACGATCCTGTCGACGGGCTGACCGACGTCGCAGAGGTGTGTTTCGGCCTACGGAAAGTGCCGACTCGCGGGTCTGGGGGTGCCGACTCGCGGGGGTGGGGCCGGCCCGGAACGCCGGGCCGGCCCGGGGAGGTCAGTTGTAGGGGTAGAAGCCGCCGCCGGTCTTGCGGCCGAGGCGGCCCGCGGCGACCATGCGCTGCAGGAGCGGGGGAGCGGCGTAGAGCGGCTCCTTGAACTCGGCGTACATCGAGTCCGCGACGGAGCGGATGGTGTCCAGGCCGATCAGGTCGGACAGCGCGAGCGGGCCCATGGGGTGCGCGCAGCCCAGGACCATGCCGTTGTCGATGTCCTCCTTGGAGGCGGTGCCGTTCTCGAACATCCGGATCGCCGAGAGCAGGTAGGGCACCAGGAGGGCGTTGACCACGAAGCCGGAGCGGTCCTGGGCGCGGATGGGGTGCTTGCCCAGCGAGTCGGTCATGGCCTTCTCGGCCCGCGCGATCGTCTCGTTCGACGTGGTCAGGGCCGGGATGATCTCCACGAGCCGCTGGACCGGGGCCGGGTTGAAGAAGTGGATGCCCAGGACCTGCTCGGGGCGGCTGGTGGCCACGGCGAGCGTGATCAGCGGGATCGAGGACGTGTTGGAGGCGAGGATCGCGTCCGGGCGGGTGACGACCTTGTCGAGGGTCTTGAAGATCTCGGTCTTGACCTGTTCGTTCTCCACGACGGCCTCGACGACGAGGTCGCGGTCGGCGTGGTCGCCGAGGTCGGTGGTGTAGTCGAGGCGGGCAAGGGTGTCGTCGCGCTCGGCGTCGGTGATCTTGCCGCGTTCGGCGGCGCGGGTCAGCGAGGTGTGCAGGCGGGCCCGGCCGGCGTCGAGGGCGGTGTCGCTGGACTCGGAGACGAGGACGTGCAGCCCGCTGCGGGCGAACACCTCGGCGATGCCGGCGCCCATCTGGCCGCAGCCCACCACGCCGACTCGGGTGATGTCGGTGTCGGTCAACGTTGTTCCTTCCGTGGGTCCGGGGTGGTCGCCCCCGGGGCCTCACGGTAACCCGGGGCCTCCGGATTCCCGTCCTCCCGGGGCCGACGTCTCCGGCCTGCGATCCGCCCGACCCGACATCGCCGCCTGCAGGTCGACCCGGCGGCTGCCGGCTTCTCCTCCCTGAGGGACTGCGACCCGGGGTGAGCCCTCCTCGAGGACGCGGGCGAGCAGGAGGTGCAGGGTTTCTCGCTCGGCCGGGGAGAGCGGCGCGAAGGAGGCGGTGAGCACCTCGTCGGCCAGGCCTGCGCCCTTCCGCCGCAGGGCGGCGCCCTCCGCCGTGATCTCGTGGTGGATGACCCGGCCGCGACCGGGGGTGCGGGTGACCAGCCCGAGGCCGGCGAGCTTGATCGCGAGGGCGCCGAACGACTGGTCCGTCATGAACGTGAGCTCGGCCAGCTCGTGGGTCGAGGCGCCGGGGTGGGCGGCGACGTGTCGCAGCGCGTCCCACTGCGACAGCGTGGTCCCGATGCTGCGCAGCCTGTCGTCCAGCTCGCGGTGGTGGCGGTGCTGCAGCCGCTTCACGGCCAGGCCGATCGCCTGCAGGTCGGGTATGCGCACGGTGCGAGGCTAGCAGTGAGTAAGTCTCCTTGTATATATAAGGATCCTTGTTTATGGTGGCTGCATGACCGACGATCTCGGCTCCGGCCGACCCCTCCTGTTGCTGCACGGTGGTGCGGGACCGCTCTCCGTCCGCGCCTTCGGCGGCCTGCTCGCCGAGGACTTCCGCGTCCTCGTCCCGACGATCCCGGGCTTCGACGGCACCCCACGCCCGGACCACCTGCGCACCGTCGACGATCTGGCCGTGCACTGGCTGGACCTGCTGGCCGAGCTCGACCTGCGCGACGTCACCGTCGTCGGGAGCTCGGTCGGCGGCTGGACGGCGGCGCGGATGGCCCTCGAACCCGGTGACCGGGTCGGGCGGGTGGTGCTGCTCGACGCCGTGGGGATCGACGTGCCGGGGCAGCCCATCGCCATGATCGACCCGGCCTCGCTGCCGCCCGAGCGGGCCGCCGTGTTCGCGGCCAACGCAGCCGTCCTCGCCTCGTACGCGGGCGAGCCGTACATGCACGATCCGACGTTGCGGGCGCGCCTGGCCGGGGTCCGGGTGCCCACGCTCGTGGTGTGGGGCGAGAGCGACGCCGTGGTGACCCCGGACTACGGGCGGGCGTACGCGGCGGCCATCCCGGGCGCCGAGTTCGTGCTGGTCGAGGGTGCGGGGCACCTGCCCCAGATGGAGCAGCCGGAACGGACCCGCGCGCTCGTCCGGGAGTTCGCGGCGCGCTGAGCGCCCGTCAGGCGGTGCGGCGCAGGAGCAGCACGGTGTCCTGGACGGTCGCGGTCTCGCCGTCCGGGCCGGTGGCGACCCGTGGGACGTTCTCGCAGCGCTCGACCGTCCATCCCGGGCCGAGGTCGAGCTCGGCGAGGACCTGCGCGGGGGTGGGGAAGACGGCGTCCTGGTTCCAGGACCAGGGCGCGGCCGATCCGTGGTCGACGAGCGCGAGGCGCCCGCCGACGGTCACCTCGGCGGCGGCGCGCCGGAGGATCGCGGCGCGCGGGATCTCGACGGGGCTGTGGAAGTAGCTCGCGTGGAGCAGGTCGAAGGGGCCGGTGGGTGGCGCCGTCTCCGCGAGGTCGGCGGCGATCGCGGTCACCGTGAGGCCCGTCGCGGCGGCGGCCTGCCGGACCCGGCCGACGGCGGTGGGGGAGACGTCGACGGCCGTGACGTCCCAGCCCAGGCCGGCCAGCCAGAGGGCGTCCCCGCCCTGTCCGCAGGCCAGCTCGCACGATCGGCCCGGAGTGGCCGGGAGATCGCCGAGCAGCGCCACCAGCGCGGCGTTCGGGCGGGTGCCCCAGGTCGGGTCGGTGTCGAGGTAGCGCTGCTCCCAGAACTCGGAGCCGGTCTGCGTCATGGCACCAGTCTGCGAGCTGTCGGTGCCGGGTGGAAGCGGCGTTGCCGGAACGGCAAACCTCAGCCCGCGGTGGGGCAGTAGCTCGCGTGGGCGGCGTCGACGAGGGCGCGGGCGTCCCGGGCGAGGAAACCGTTCGAGATCCCCGCCGAGACGAGGTCGGAGCGGCTCGCGCCCTTCTTCAGGGCGTCGCAGACGGTGTGACCGAGCGCGATCAGGTCGCCGCCCGCGACCCCGCTGAACGACGGCCTGCCCGACACCGCGGCGAGGAACGCCCGGTCCCCGGTGGCGACGGCGGAGGCCGCGGACGCCTCGATCCGGCCGGCGTCGATCGCGGCGGTGGAGATGCCGGCCAGCGCCGCGCTCGCCCCGACGATCACGGCGCAGAGCGTGGCGGGCAGGACCCACCGGGGCGCCCGGGCCCGGGTCGGCGGCAACGGCGGGGTGAAAGCGGGGTGAGCGCCGGGGGGTGCCCACGGAGTGCCGGGCGGAGCCTGGGGGCCCTGCTGCGGCCAGGGGTGGTGGGCGCCCGGAGCGGCGGGGGCCCGCGGGGGCCGGGGTCCCGCCGGCGGGGTCCACACCGGACCGCCCGCACGGTGCGGGTGGTGGGGTGGGACGGGACCGGGCGGAACGGGGCCGGCGGGCGGTGTCGCGGGGCGCGGACCGGGGCCCTGCATCCGGTGCCGGCCGGGGCCGGTCGGGCCGGTGCCGGCCGGGCCCGTCGCAGTCGGGCTCGTCAGGGTCTGGCCGGGCGCTGCCGGGCCGGGCAGCAGCGGGCCGGACACTGCCGGTCCCGGCTGAGCGTCCGGTCCGCTGCGCGGTGCCGGGATCGGCGCGGCCGCCTCCGGCGCGACGCCGCGCTGCTGGGGCACCGTCGGGACGCCCCTCGGCGCCACCTCGCCCGCCCTGCCGTCCTGCTGGTCGTTCGCGGCCATCGTTCCCCCCGGAATCCCCCGCCCTACACCCTGGACATCGTCCGGGCGGGGGCGGGGCTTACACCCCTGACGAGTGAACAGCCCCGGGGATGTCGTCGTCCACCGGAATCGACTGACCGGGGCAACCGGACAACACGGACGCGATGGCGTCGTGCTCGGCCTGCGTGACCCACAGCGCGTACTTCTTCTTGACGGCCACCTGCCGCGCCACGTAGTCGCAGCGGGAGGAGCGCTGGGGCGGGAGCCAGGTGGCGGCGTCGCCGTCGCCCTTGCCCATGTTGGTCGGCCCGTCGACGGCGAGCAGGTTGAGCGGGTCGTTGCCGAGGTTCTTGCGGGTCGGCGCGTCGAGCTGCTGCGCACCCTTCTGCCAGGCGTCGGACAGCGCGACGACGTGGTCGATCTGCACGGCTTCGCTGGTGCCCTGGCCGCGGGTGAACGCGATCTTCTTGCCGGTGTAGGGGTCGGCGAGGGTGCCGGTGAGCACCACGCAGTCGTGGGTGCCGGGTTTGAAGGTCTCGCCGGTCATGTCCCGGGCGAGGACGTCGTTGCGCTGGTCGCAGCCGTTGCGGTCGACGTCGGACCAGGCCGGGCCGAACGCGTCGCGGTCGTAGCCGGTCTTCGGGGCGCGCCCCTTCACCGGCAGCGCGGCGAGGACGTCGGCGGCGGCGCCGGCAGGTGCCGCCGTGTGGGCGGCGGGGAAGGCGATCGGGAACTGGCCGGCCACGGTCGCACACCCGGACGCGCAGGTGAGGACGAGCAGGAACGGGAGCAGGCGGGGGAGCAGTGCACGCACGCGACGATCCTGGCCGTCCGTGATCGTCCGGCGGTGGTGACACGCCGTGACGATCGGGTCACCACCAGACGTGCAGCTTCTCCGGGTTCCCGACGTGCCACACCGCGGTGACGACGAACCGCCCGTCCGGGCCCGGGCCGACGGTGAACGCCCCGGCCGAGGCCGGCAGGCTCGCCGTCGCCGGGGTGGTGAAGCCCGGCTCGCCGTTGACCAGCACCGGCCGCCACGTCGCCGGATCCAGTTCGGGCCCGTAGCGGTCCATCAGCCCGGCCAGCAGTCGCGCGACCCGGTCCGCGCCGGCCACCGGCCGCAGCGCGTTCGGGGCGATGCCGCCACCGTCGCCGGTGAACACGACGTCCGGGTGCAGCAGTCGGACCACGGCCGGCCAGTCCCCGCGGGCCATGGCCTCGGCGAACGCGGCCAGCACGGCCTGTTCGGCGGCGGCCGGGACGCGGGCGGGCAGGGCGGCCTCGCCGACCTTGCGGCGGGCCCGCGAGGCGTGCGCGCGGGCGGCCTCCTCGCTGCAGCCCAGCACCTCGGCGATCCGGACGAAGGGCGTGTCGAGGGCATCGTGCAGCACGAGCGCGACGCGCTGCGCCGGGCTGAGGGTCTCGAGCACCAGGAGCGCGGCGAGCCGGACGTCCTCGCCGCGGACCACCCGGGCCAGCGGGCCGTCGTCCTCGGGGGTGGTGACGAGCGGCTCGGGCAGCCACGGGCCGACGTAGGACTCGCGGCGCGCGGCCGCCGAGGTGAGCCGGTCCAGCCCGATCCGCGCGACGACCGTCGTCAGCCAGGCCTTCGGGTCCCGCACCTCGTCGGCGTGGACGGACCAGCGCAGCCAGGCGTCCTGGACCGCGTCCTCGGCGTCGGCGAGGCTGCCGGTCACCCGGTACCCGACGCGGAGCAGATGCGGGCGCAGGGCGTCGAAGACGGCGGGATCGGCACTCACGCCACCATCATCATCGAGCGCCCGCAGCCGGCGTCATCAGCTTTGACGAGGTCCTGCGGGGGCATCGGCGTGTCACCCGGCGTGTCGTTCACTCGTCCGAATGACGGAGTGCTCGTGGCCCGTTCCTACCTCCGACCGATGTAACAACCAGGTCCGAGCGGGAGATTCTCCAGCCATGAACCTCTTCTCGGACATGCTGACCGTGGCCGGTGCGTGCGCCGGGATCCTGCTGGTCGTCGTCCTGTTCCTCACCCCGGCGATCGCCGACCTCGCGGACCGGGCGGGCCGGCGCCGGCTGCCCGGGGACGCCGTGGGCTCCCTGCCCGCGACCGCGGACACGGACGACGCCGAGATCCTCGCGCTCGTCGAGGCCGTGCGCGAGCCCGCGCCGGTCGCGCTGCCGGCGCCCCGCGGGACGGTCCTGCAGATCCCGGCGCAGTCGCCGCAGCGCCAGGCCGTCCGCGAACTCGCACTGCCCCTGCAGCGCCGCGCCACCGCACCCGTCATCCCGTTCCAGCGGTCGCTGTCGACCGTCTCGCGGGACAGCTGACACCCGGGCCGACCCGTCGGCCTAGACTCGGCCCCGTGGCAGGGCGGATCCGGGACAGCGACATCGCGGACGTCCGCGACCGTGCCCGGATCGAAGAGGTCGTCGGCGAGTACGTGGCGCTGCGCCGCGCCGGGGCCGGCTCGCTCAAGGGCCTCTGCCCGTTCCACGACGAGAAGACCCCGTCGTTCAACGTCCGGCCCAGCCACGGCACGTACCACTGCTTCGGCTGCGGCAAGGGCGGCAGCGCGATCGACTTCGTCATGGAGATGGAGCACATCGGCTTCCCCGAGGCGGTCGAGCGCCTCGCCGAGAAGTGCGGCATCACGCTCACCTACGAGGGCGGCAGCTCGTCGGTCCAGCGGGACCGCGGCACCCGCACCCGGCTGCTCGAGGCGAACAAGCGGGCCTCGGAGTTCTACGCCGCGCAGCTGCGCACCCCCGAGGGCGCCCCGGCCATGCGGTTCCTCACCGAGCGCGGCTTCGGGGCGGACGCGGCGGAGCAGTTCGGCTGCGGCTACGCGCCGTCCGGCTGGGACGTGCTCACGAAACACCTGCTGGGCAAGGGGTTCTCGCTCGAGGAGCTGGAGAAGGCCGGCCTGTCGAAGCCCGGCCAGCGCGGCCACATCGACCGCTTCCACCGCCGGCTGCTGTGGCCGATCCGGGACCTCGGCGGGGACGTCGTGGGCTTCGGCGCCCGCCGCCTGTTCGACGACGACCGCATCGAGGCCAAGTATCTCAACACCTCGGACACGCCGGTCTACCGCAAGACCCACGTGCTCTTCGGCCTCGACCTGGCGAAGCGGGACATCGCGAAGTCCCGCCAGGTCGTGGTGGTCGAGGGCTACACGGACGTGATGGCCATGCACACGGCCGGCGTGCGGACGGCCGTCGCCTCCTGTGGCACGGCGTTCGGCTCCGAGCACATCAACGTGCTGCGCCGCCTGATGGGCGACGACTCGTTCGACCGCGGCGAGGTCATCTACACCTTCGACGGGGACGCGGCGGGGCAGGCCGCCGCGCTCAAGGCGTTCGACGGCGACCAGTCCTTCGCCGCGCAGACCTTCGTGTGCATCGCGCCGGACGGGCAGGACCCGTGCGAGCTGCGCCAGGCCAGCGGGGACACGGCGGTCCGCGATCTCGTGGCCCGTCGCGAACCGCTGTTCGAGTTCGCGATCCGGTCGATCCTGCGCGAACACGACCTGGACAACGCCGAGGGCCGCATCCAGGCCCTGCAGCGCGCGGTCCCGATCGTCGCCAAGATCAAGCGGGAGGACCTGCGGGACGAGTACGCCCGTCGGCTCGCGGGCTGGACCGGCTGGGACGACATCGCGATGGTCGTCCGCCGGGTGCGGGAGGAGGCCGGGGGCCCGCCCGAGCGCGGACGCCGTCGTCAGGCCCCGGTCGCGGCGCCGCAGCGGGACGATCCCCGCCTGCACCTGCAGCGCGAGGCCCTCAAGTCCGCGCTGCAGATCCCCGCGGTGGCCGGGCCGGCCTACGACGAGCTGCCCGAGCAGGTCTTCACCCATCCCGCCTACGCGCAGGTCCACCGGGCCGTGCAGAAGGCCGGCGGGGTGTGCGCCGGGATCGAGGGCCACACCTGGGTCGAGGCGGTCACGGCCGAGCTCGGGCCGGAGGAGCGGGCGCTGATCAGCGAGCTGTCGGTGGAGCCGCTGGAGCTGCCGCGCAAGCTCGTCGACGAGGCGCGCTACGTGGGCAGCGTGCTCGCCGGCGTCAAGCTCGCGCTGGTCGAGGCGCAGATCGCCGAGGTCAAGAGCCGCCTGCAGCGCACCAACCCCGCCGAGGACGAGAAGCTCTACAACGAGCTCTTCGGCGACCTGGTTCCCCTGGAGCAGTACAAGATCGCGCTCCGCGAGCAGGCGTCCGGAGCCGCGAGATGACGCATTATGGAACCATAACGCGAATTTCGGGGCCGATTTCGAGCATTATGGAGCCATAATGCGGTTCTTGGATCGGTTGTTGGGGCGGGAGGACCTGCCTGCGGGGTTCGGCGGCACGCTCGGCGCGGAGGAGCACGTCGTGGCCACCGCCGCGGTCCGCAACGGTGGGCACCTCGTGGTCACCAACCGCGGGATCTGGTTCCCCGGCGACGAACATTTCGGCTGGCACCTCGTGTCCAAGGCGACGTGGGCGGACGGGGCGATGACCTTCGTCGTCGCCACCGAGGAGGACCTGGGCAAGGCCGTCCTCCTGCACGACGGCCCGCCACGCCGCTTCCCGCTGGCCGAGCCGGGCGCCGTGCCCAAGGCGGTGCACGAGCGCGTCACCGGCTCGATCCTCCACCGCGAGCGCGCGACCCTGCCCGACGGCCGGGACGCCTGGCTCCTCGACCGCAAGGTCCCCGGCCGCGACGGCACCGTCCGTCAGATCTGGCCCCTGTGAGTACTTCTGCCCCTGGAGGCGTGACGAGCACTCACGACCCCCACTGACCCGGGAGAACGCGATGAGCAGCAGCACCACCTGGGATCCGGCCCTCTACCTGGACTTCGACGACCATCGCTCGCGGCCCTTCCACGACCTGATCGCCCGCGTGCGCACCCCCGCGCCGCGCCGCGTCGTCGACCTGGGCTGCGGGCCCGGCCACCTGACGTCCGTGCTTGCCGCCCGCTGGCCGGAGGCCGTGGTCGAGGCCCTCGACTCGTCGCCGGAGATGGTCGCCGCGGCGCGCGCCGCCGGCGTCGACGCGCGGGAGCAGGCCGTCGAGGACTGGGTTCCCCGCGCGGACACGGACGTCGTGGTGACCAACGCGGTGCTGCAGTGGGTTCCCACCCATCGCGAGCTGATCACCCGCTGGATCGGCGCGCTGCCCGCCGGGGCGACCTTCGCGATGCAGGTCCCCGGCAACTTCGGGGCGCCCTCGCACGCGCTGATCCGCGAGATCGCCGCCTGCTGGGAGACGCCGATCGGGCTGCGCACGGAGCTGGCCGTCGGGGAGCCCGCCGAGTACGCGGACCTGGTCACCGCAACCGGTGCGGTCGCCGACGTGTGGGAGACGACCTACATGCAGCGGCTGACGGGGGAGGACCCGGTGCTGCAGTGGATCCGCAGCACGGCCCTGCGGCCGGTGCGGGACGCGCTGTCCGAAGTGGACTACGCGCGCTTCCTCGACCGGCTCGCCCCGCGGCTGCGGGAGGCCTACCCGATGACCGCCGACGGCTCGACCTGGTTCCCGTTCCGCCGGATCTTCGTGGTGGCGACCCGGGTCTGATCGGGGACGGGGTCCTGGCCGGCAAGCACCCGCGCGGCCGAGACATCTTGGCGCGTAAGGGATTGTGCTCTTCCTCGGCCGTTCACCCTCCGCACCCCCGCCCGACGCCGGCTCGTCACACGAGGGGTCGAGGGTCGTCGCGCGCGGTGAGCCGCCCCCGGGCCCGCCGCCCGATCCGGACAGGCGGTCTCCCCATGGTCGACGACGGCTCCCTGGCCGTGTCGTACAGCAGGGCCGAGGGCATCCGGCCGTTCTTCGCGCCGCAGGCCAACCTGGTGACGGGAGCGGTCGTCGGGATCGCGATCCAGCCCCGGCCGCGCGACCCCGGGATGGCCGAGGTCGTGGCCGCCACCGCCGCGACCCCGGGCCGGGCCGCGCTCGACGTGGGCGCGGTGGCCGGTGGGATCCGGCGGGCCGCGGAGCTCGGTGTGCGCCTGCCCCTGCACGTCGACCTGCTCGCCGACACCGTGGCGGACGACGGCGGGGCCCTGGAGGCGTTGCACGACACCGTCCGCGAGGCCGCCCTGAACCCCGCCGACCTCACGATCGAGATCGGCCCGCCGCTCGGCGACGCCTGGGACGAGCACGCCGTCCTCGCGGGTGCCCGCGCCCTGCGCGCCCGCGGCTACCGCATCGGCGTCGCCGGGGTCGGCGAGCACGACCATCCGCTCGCGCTGATCGCCCGGCTGGCCCCGGACCAGGTCACCCTCGACCCGTGCCTGGTCGTGGACCTCGACACGGACCCGGGCGGCCAGGTCGTCCTCGACGCCGTCACGCGGCTCTGCCGCCGGATCGGTGCCGAACCGGTCGCGACGGGCATCGGCTCCGCCGCCGACCTGGAGGCGCTGCGCCGCCACGGCCTGCGGATCGGCCGGGGCCCGCTGCTCGGCGACGCCACCCGCCGTCCCGTCACCCGGCTGGCGGCCGCCCTGCCGGTGCCGGCGCCCGTGATCCGCCCCGCGGCCCGCCGCTCCGCCGGCCCGAGCAGTCTCGTGGAGTTCGTCCGGCCCGCCGTGACGCTGGCCGAGACCGCACCCGGCGACGAGGCCCGCGCGCTGTTCCGCACCTCGCCCGAGCTGGGCACCGTCGTCCTCACCACGGCGTCGCAACGCCCGGTGGCGACCCTGGAACGCGATCGTTTCCTGCTCGGCGTCTCCGGCCGGTTCGGCCACGCACTCTTCGCCGGCCGACCGGCCCGCGAGCTGGCCGACCCGCCGCGGGTGCTGCCGCTCGGTGCCGATCCCGCAGAGGCCCTCGAGCTGGTCCGCGAGGCCGATCCCCGCCGCGCGCACGACGACATCGTGGTGGTGGACGAGTTCGGCCGCTGCCGGGGCGTCGCGCGCGTCGCCGACCTGATGACGGCGATGGCCGGCCTGCAGTACGACCGCGCGCTGGCCCTGCACCCGGTCACCGGGCTGCCCGGCGTCCCGGCCCTGACCGAGGCGCTGGAGGACCGCCTCACCGCCGGTCAGGGGGCCGGGATCGGCCTGGTCACGGCCGACCTGCTGCCGCTCGGGCGGGGTGGGTTCGAGGCCGTCGTCGACGGGCAGCGGCGGGTCGCGCGGGCGGTGCTCGACACCGTCCCCCGGTTCCCCGGAAGCCTTGCCGCCCACGGGGTCGGAGACGATCTCGTCGTGGTGACGGATCTGGAGGCGCCGCCCGCGTTCGACGCCGCCTTCCGGTCCGCGCTGGCCCGCCGGGACGCACCCGCCGTCGTCACCGCCTGGCTGCGGCACCCGCCCGGCGTGCCCACCGGTGCCGCCGACGTCGCCCGGGAGCTGGCCCGGCTGCGTGCCCACGCGGCCGGCTTCGGGCCCGGTGCCGCGGTCTCCGCCGCGGCGGGCGAGCCGCCGCGGCCGCTCGCGGGCTAGCGTCTGGCGGTCAGCCCAGCAGGTTCCGCAGCATGCGCTCCGGGTCGGCGAGGAACCCGCGGTAGGCCCGGACCGGCAAGGCGTCGTCGTAGGGGACGGTGTGCAGGCCGCCGCCGTCGTCGATCTCCAGGATCCGGGCGCCCGGCAGGGCGAGCAGGATGGGGGAGTGGGTCGCGATCAGGAACTGCGAACCCGCGCGGGTGAGCTCGTCGATCCGCGCGAGCGCGGCCAGCTGACCCTGCGTGGAGAGCGCCGCCTCGGGCTCGTCGAGCAGGTAGAGGCCGCGGGGGTGGAAGCGGTGGGTGAGCAGATCGAGGAACGACTGGCCGTGGGAGCGTTCGTGCGGGGAGACGCCGCCGTAGGCGTCCAGCTCGATGCCCAGGTTCTCGATCTCGGTGGCCACGTTGTAGAAGGTCTCGGCCCGCAGGAAGAAGGTCGACCGCTCCTTGCCCGGTGCCCGGACGAGCGTCAGCGCCTCGCCCAGCGCGGACTCGCTCGCCCGGGTGGCGAACCGGAAGTTGCGCGAGCCGCCCTCGGCATTGAACCCCGCGGCCGTCGCGACGGCCTCGACCAGCGTCGACTTGCCGGAACCGTTCTCGCCCACCAGGAACGTGACACCGGGCCCGAGCTCGAGGGTCCGCCCCCGCAGCCCCGCCACGACCGGCAGCGCGAACGGGTAGGAGGACCAGTCCTGCTCGTCCCCGATCGTGATGCGGCGCAGGAAGATCCCGGCACCGCGGGGAGGCCGTACGCGGCTCAGCGGGAACCGTTCTGGTCGCCCCGCCCGCCGCTCACCACGTCCTCGACCCGGGCCCGCACGACCCCTGCCGCACCCTGCACTGCCGGATGGTCCGCCACCCGCTGGTACGTCCGGTGGAGCTGCTCGTAGCGCTCACGACCGGCCTTGGCCCCCAGCACGTAGCCGACCGCGGCACCGATCAGGAACTTCAGCATCTCGCCTCCGGGGTGATGGGTCCGCCGACACCCATCCTGCCCCACACCCCCGGACGTGGTCGGTCCCGGGGCCGGGGAGGGGGGTCGGCAGGGGGTCGGAGGGGGTGTTGTAGGGTTCCTGACGTCAGCGAGCGGGGCACCGATCGCGACACAGCGGTCCTCCGTAGCTCAATTGGCAGAGCATGCGACTGTTAATCGCAGGGTTACTGGTTCGAGTCCAGTCGGAGGAGCTTTCTCCCCAGGTCAGCGGCTTCCAGCCCGGCCAATCACAAGATCACGGTACCGCTTACGGACCGGAAACCTTCCTTTCCTGATCCGTCGTGGCGCTCTTGTGAGCGCGATCGAGAGCGTCTGCTGCGGCCTGATCGAGGGCTCGCCTGCCCAGATATCGATCCTGTGTCATCGACACTTTCGCGTGCCCGAGCTGGTCGGCGATCTGCCGCGCGGTGAGGCCGGCCCGGTCCAGCTCGGTCGCCGCGGTCTTACGGAAGACGTGGCTCGTGACCCAGGCGAACTCCTCGGAGCCACGGGCGTTGCGGAGGTCGCGGCTCGTGTTCGACGGATCCCGCCAGCCGCCGGCCGAGTCGGGGAACACCGGACCACGACCGCCCGAGGCGAGCTTGCGCCGGCGCAGCATCGCGACCGCGAAGGCAGGAAGCCGCAGGGTTCGCTCGCCTGCGGTGCTCTTAGTGCCCTTCCGGAGTAGGCCGACGCCGGTGATTCGGACGATCGTGTGCTCGATCTCGACCAGGCCGCCAGCCAAGTCGACCTCGTCCCAGCTCACCGCCAGAGCCTCCCCGATCCGCACGCCGGTGCCCAACATCCACTCGCAGAGATCCGGCAGGTCCTTCCGCACCGCGTCTTCGTCAGCGCGGAGACGGGAGATCCACTCGACTCGCTCGTTCGGCGTGAGCGCCCGCGGTGCTCGTCGAGGAGCGCTCGCGATCCGGCCGATGTCGCGGACCGGGTTCGAGCTGATGGCGCCGTGCCGGACGGCGAGGCCCAGCGACCCCGAGATCACGGTTCGCGCGATCTTGGCCGTTGCGCTGCCCTTGTGGAGCTGCAACGTCTGGATGACCCGGTCGAGGCGCGGCACGGTGATCTCTCGCAGCCGCAGCTCACCGACCGCCGGCAGGACGTGCACGTTCATGTTCAGCCGGTAGAGCTGCGCAGTGTTGGGCGACCGGAGCCCCTGTGCCACAGCGTGATTCACCGTCTCGATCCACTCCTCGGCCGCCACCCGGAACCGCGAGTCCCCGGTGAGCCCCGAGCTCGGGCCCTGGCGGGCACGGTCACGGAGGTCCTCGCGCAGCTTGTTCTTGGCAGCGGCCTCCGTTGGTCCGACCCGCTTGACCTTGCGGGTGACGCCGTCGTGGTCGCGGAACCTGGTCACGGCGCAGTAGCCGCCGCCGGGCAGCTTGTGCGTCGTGATGTTCCCGTAGGTGCCGATCGGCAGTGGCGGACGAGCCATCGTCAGCCCGCCTCGCGGTCCTGCGCATCGACCCACGCACGCACGTCCTCCGAGCGGTACCGGAGGTGGCGCCCGATGCGCTTTCCCTTGGGGCCGTAGCCGCTGCGGCGCCAGTGGTAGAGCGTCATCACCGGGACGCCGAGGTAGGTCGAGACGTCCTGCACGGTCCAGAGCCGAGCCGGTGGCGTGGCCATGGTGCTCCTTTCGATCGGGTCGGGCGGGGGAGTGGTGGCCGGTGCCATCGGTGCCTCTCAGCTGGTCAGGGACAGTTCCTCGCGGGCGGTGAGCCGTTGCGCGCGGGCGTTGGACGCCGCGGTGTTGGCGAGCAGGGCATCCGCGGTGGTGTGCCAGCCGATGCCCGCGAAGGCCAAGGAGTTGATGACGACGGTCGTCTCGTCCTCGCCGAGGTCCTGGCGCTCGTCCTCGGGGCCGGTGTCGCGGAGCTGGGCCCGGCGCCAGTCGCGGCGGGCTTGCCGCAGGGTGCCGAGGGTTGTGGAGTAGCGCCGGCTCTTGGTGGAGAAGTGCCCGCCGAAGCCGAGCATGTGGGCCCAGCGGCGCAGGCGGCCGTAGCCGGCGTTCCAGAGACCGAGCGGTGACTCCGGGTCGGAGGGGGCGCCGCCGTTGCGGATCCAGGCGGCGTGCTCCTGGCGGATCTGGGCAGACGGGCTGCCGAGGTCCCAGCAGGCCCGGATGAGCCGGCCGGGGTGAGTGGTCCGGATCCCGTGGATGCGGGCGGTCTCCTCGTCGAGGCGCTTGGAAGCGTGCCCGGTGATCTCGGTGGCCTTCGTGGCGTACTTGGCGAGGTAGCCGGCGACGGCGCCGGTGGTGATCTCGCCGCGGTCGTCGAGGTCGCGGACGGTGAGCCGGACCTGTCGGGGTTCGAGCTGGCTGCCCCAGGCGATCTCCCAGCCCTCGGCCCGGTCGGGGTGCGGCGGGGTGGTGAACGACGTTGCGCGCATGGCCTCGGCGAGCAGCTGCGCGAGGTGTCCGGCGCCGATCCCGAACGGTGGGGCGATGATCTTGTCGGGATCGAGGGGGTCGACGCCGTCGAGCCGCACCATGGCGTGGATGTGGGCGACTCCGCGGCGCTGGAACTCGGCGACCTTGGCGTAGGAGAGTCGCAGGCGGGCGCCGTAGCGGTCTCCGAGCCGTCGGAGGGCGCGGTTGGCGGTGTTGGTGGTGCGGCGCCACAGCTCGCCGGCGTAGCCGTTCCAGACGGCCTGGTGGGCGTGGTCGTAGCAGTCCAGGCACAGCGGCCGCCCGACAGCGGGGTCGTCGCGGTGGCGGGTGCGGCAGTCGAGGATAACGCCGTGCGGGCAGGTCTCGGGGTCGCGGCGGGGTCGGCAGGGGCGGCCGTCGCGGTGGTGGGCGTGGACCGCGCCGAAGCTGGGGGCGGTGCCGGTGAGGAACACGCAGGGGTGTTCGGCGACTGTGGCGGGGACGCCTTTGCCGCCGGCGAGTCCGGCGCGGACGAGTTGGAAGGTGTCGGCGCGGTAGGTCTCGGCGCAGGAGGGGCAGACGGTGGCGCGGCGGTTGCCGCAGGGCACGTAGATCACGCCGTCGGGCATGTCCGCGGTCGCGGTGCTGCGGGTGATCCGTCCGGTAGAGGTCTCGACGCGGTGGATCTCGCCGGTGAGCCGGATCGGGTGCGAGCAGCCCGCGGCCGCGGTGATGTGTCCGCGCCATCGGTCGAAGTCGGGCGAGCCGGCCCGGCGGACCAGCCCGTCGACGAGTCCCTCATTCATCGGGGGCGCCTTGCTGGCTCTACTGAGAACCGTCCCGCGCGCAGGGCTCGGCTGGTCTCGATCACCGAGTACACGCCGGGTGTCCTGTCGGTGGCGACGGCGATGGTCTGCTCGGCGCGGTTGACGGCGTCGCGGTCGTCGATGCCCTCGACGGTCAGGAACACCGTCACGGCGACCTGGTGCGCCTCCTTAGCACTCACCGGCACTGCACCCCCTCGATGGAGCCGTCCGGCAGGGCGCGAATCACGGCCCGCTCCCCGGCCTCACACGGGTCCACGACGGTGATCGACGAGGAGCCGACGTGGCCGGTGGGGGTGAGGGCGGCGCTCTCGGCTGCGCCGATGAGCCGGAGCACCACGATGACGGTGGCGACGGTGACGGCGAGCCCAGCGAGGAACTTGATCACCGGGACCTCCCGGGGTGGTGCGTGTCGCAGACCGAGCCGTGGCCGGCCCACCAGGCACGGCGGAGCAGGGAGGCGACCACGGCGATCGTCGGGACGTCCCAGCCCGCGAGCCACTCGATGATGCGGCGGTCGTACTCGCCGAGGGGGATGCTGTCGAGCTGTTCCATGATCGCGGAGCGGTTGTCAGCGTGGATGCGGGTGCGCCAGGCGTCATCGGACTCGATGCCGAAGGGCTGGCGCATGTCGTCCGGGACGTCGTAGGGCTCCCGGAGCCGGCGCGGGGACTGGTCGATCGGCCCGGGGATCATGCCGCGCTCCCGTCGCCCGCGATGCTGCTGATCTCGTTGTCGGACAGGTACGCGCAGCGCATCCGGCGCGGGATGCCACCTTCCGCGAGGAGGAGCCCGACCCCAGGTGTCGAGGGGTCGACCTGGGAGGCGTCGAAACCGCGCGCGTGCCAGCCGTGCCCGAGCACGATGTCGGAGCTGGTCTCGGTGGTGCAGCGGAATGCGAGCCGGTAGCCGAACAGGTCCCGCAGGCTCGTCGGGATGATGTCCGCACTGGGCCGCTGGGTCGCGGCGACGACGATGATCCCGGCGGCCCGACCGCGGGCGATCACGTCCCGGAGCAACAGCGAGAAGGTCTCGCGGGTCCGCTTGTCGCCCGCGGTCGCCGAGTAGTAGGCGAGTTCGTCGATCACCAGCATGATCGGCTGGTTGCCGTCTCCCCGGCTGATCTTGCGGAGCTTCCAGCCGTCGAGGTGGTCGTAGCGACCATCCATTTCCGTCTGCAGCTCGCGGAGCCGGTCGATCGCGTCGTCGAGCGAGGCGCCGACGAACACCTCCGCGCGATCGCGCCAGAGGCCCAGCTCGACGCGCTTGCCGTCCATGAGCCACAACCGGCAGTCCTCGGCCAGGGAAGCGTGGGCGACCACGTTGTTCAGCGCGCCCGACTTCCCGGCCCCGGGCTCCCCGGCGGTGAGCAGGTTCTTGTAGATCAGCGTGATGTCCACCGGACGACCGTTCTCGTCGATGCCGAGATAGACCGGGTCGTAGATCGACAGCGGGGCGATCTCGCGCCGGCTACGCATGGCCGGCCCCGTGGAAGGCCGGCGCAACCCGGGTGAGGGGCGAGACGACGGCGGGACCGGTCAGCGGATCGCGGCGGATGACCTCGATGAGGACGAACGCGGAAAGCCTGCGGTGCGGGGTGATCCGGACATCGGAGGCCACACAGGACACTGCGATGAACGACGCCGCGAGTTCGAGATCGTGCGCGTCGATCCCCGCTCGGAGAAGGACAAGAACCTGCTCGCCGGCGGCGCTCGGTCGAGCCCACAGCAGGAGCGGCACGTTGCCCGAGTAGTTCATGACGCGACGCTCGACGAACGTGGTCCGGATGCGGTGGCGGGTCATCACGGCCCACCCACGGCGGAGGACGTAGCGCCGGGAACCGGGCCAGAGGAGCACGACGAGCACCGCGGCGCCGAGCACCGTTCCCGCGGCCCAGGTCGGCATTCTGTTCACGAGCCAGACCCAGCAGGTGAGAGCCAGCGCCAGGACGAGCAGCTCGGCCCGCAGACGGATCAGCAGGCCCAGGATGCGAGCGGGTCGGGAGCGCTGCGGGCGGTGGAATGTCTCGAACGGCTCGGTCCGGATGAGCCGGTCCCGGGTGGAGCGGACGCGAGTGCTCATGGCCGCCTCCAATGGGCGAGGACGTCGGGGCCGGCGGGGCCGATGGCGTTGCCGGCGGTGTCGAGGAACGCGGTCGCGGCGCGGGCTGCGGTGCTCATCAGCTCGGAGTCGGTGCCGTGAAGGGCGAAGGTGTAGGCGGCGAAGTAGGCGGAGACCCAACCGAGGAGCACGGTCCGCCCGATGCTGAGCTCGTCGAGCTCGGCGGCCAGGTCCCGCCGGTGCGGATCGTCCGCGGCGAGGCGGTGGACCGTGTCGGCCAGGACGTCGACGCGGGCGGCGGCGGTGTCGAAGGCGCGGCTGAGGTCCTGGTAGGTGCGGTAGAGCCGGGCCGGGTCCGACGTCGCCGAGACCATGGTCAGTTCCTGCACGGTGATCACGCGCTCTTCGCAGCCGCGACCGTGCGGATCTCCGCGGCCCGGAAGGCGACGCCCTCCCGCCCGTTGCGCGACCAGGGCTGCGCGATGAGGTGGACGGGCGTGACCTGCTGGCCCTGCTGGAGCTGAGGCGGCTCGTGCGTGGCCAGAGTGACGACGATGGTGTCGGCGCCGCCCTCGTCCATCACGACGAGCTGAGCGGCCCACAGGGGCAGGCTGGTGCGACGGTCGAGGCGGTGGACGCCGTTGTCGTCGAGGCGGCGGTCGAACGGGCGGCCGACGGTGAAGCTCTTGCGGGAGACGTCGATCAACAGTTCCATGACGGTGGCCCTCCAGGGCATCGGGTGGGCTCCACCGAGCTGGTGTGGTGGAGCGGTTCCACCGTCACCCCGGATTCGTCTCGTCCGGCTGCCGTGGCTGTCTCACCTGCGATCAGGCAGACTCAACTAGTCTCATTTATGTCTCATATCTGGTAGACTGAGCTGGTCACCGAGTCATGAGGGGGTCGAGGTGGCCGACGGTCAGACGATGTTGAAGGCACTGTTGACGTCACGGCACATGCAGGAGCACAAGGCGTTCTGCAGGGCCTACGACAAGGCGGCCAAGCAGCTCGACGCGAGCCTCGTGGGGCGGACGCCGAGCAAGGCGACGTTCTACCGCTGGCTCGGCGGCGACCTGGCGAAGCTGCCGCATCCCGATCACTGCCGGGTCCTCGAAGCGATGTTCCCGGGCTGCCGTGCGGCCGAGCTGTTCGAGAAGTGGGACGAGCGCCGGCCCCTGCCCGACCTCGGACCCGCAACGCAGGCTGCGCGTCTCGCCGGCCATGCGGTCGAGACCCCGAAGCGCGCCGGCTACTCGGACCTGACTGCGGCGTTCGCGACCCGCGCGGAGTTCGCCGAGCACATGCCGCCACACACCTTGTTCGACCAGGCGTCGAGCATCCAGGCGGCCGGGCTGTCGCTCAACATGATCTGCCAGCAGTACAGCGACCAGCGACTCCGCACGACGCTGGCGGCAGGTGCCACCGTGCACGCGCTGTTCCTCGACCCGGACGGAGAGGCGATCAAGGCTCGTGAGGCCGAGGAGGGCCTGACACTCGGCGCCCTGTCCGGCCTGACCCGGCTCAACATCGACATGCTGCGCCGCATCCGCGACGAGCTGCCCGTCGAGGACCAGGACCGCATCGAGCTGCGCACGTACGACGAGCCGGTCCGCTTCAACATCACGATCGTCGACGGCCGCCAGGCCGTGGTGCAGCCCTACATGCCCGCGGTGCGCGGAGTGGACTCGCCAACCTTCGTCCTGCGCCGGCGCCCGGACGGCTCAGGCATGTTCGGCAGCTTCGAGCGTGTCCTGACGACCCTGTGGGACAGCGGGAAGGCCTGTGCCTAAGACTGGGCGGGTGCCGCCCACTCTCGCCGAGCTGCTGCCGATCGCAACCGAGGCAGTCGACCGAGCCGCACGAATGATCCGGGAGCGCGCGCCCGGGCGGGTCGTGATGAAGGGCGACCGCGATCCTGCCACCGAGGTTGACTACGCCGTTGAGGATGAGGTTCGTAGGTATCTCCGAGCGATGGCACCCGATGTAGCGTTTCTCGGAGAGGAAGGTGGACATTCAGGACGGTCCGACGCCGAGTTCACCTGGGCACTCGATCCGATTGACGGCACAGTAAACTTTATGCACGGTCTTCCATTGTGCGCTGTATCTCTTGCGTTGATCAGCGGTAGCAGACCTGTCCTGGGAGTCGTGGATGTCCCATTCTTGGATCTTCACTACTCGGCTGTTGCTGGCGGTGGAGCCTTTAGGGGGTCGCAGCAGGTTTCGCCAGCTCCCCTTCAAAGCCTAGGATCGGCAGTAGTAGCCGTTGGCGACTACGCGGTAGGTGTTGGCTCAGTTGAAAAGAATGCCGACAGGATTCGTATCACCCAGCGGCTTGCGGAGAACGTCGAGCGAGTCCGCATGTTTGGGTCAGCTGCAATTGACCTTGTTTGGGTTGCAGAGGGCCGCATCGGGGCGAGCGTTATGCTCTCAAACAATCCATGGGATACCGCTGCTGGGGTCCTCATTGCACGCGAAAGCGGAGCCAATGTTGTAGATCGGCACGGTCGGCCGCACGGTCTGCACTCAGAATCGGTCGTCGCTGTTGCGCCAGGAATAATGGCGGCGCTACTGCCTCTCCTTGATGACCTCTAAGGGGTCAACAAGTCGGTAGCGCCTTGCCTCCGCGGTCATTTGGCGAGATGTATACCTCGGAGATCCAGCCCGTTGCTCCGCTCGCATTGCTTGCGCGATACCAGAGAGAACTGGTAATCCGTTCGGGATTATTGTCATCGGCTGTAGCGTTCGCGTTGTCGTTTCCATTTGTCATGCTCGCGCCGTTGGAATGACATGTTGCTGTTAGAACTACGCCGCTGCTCATATCAGTGTTGGCGACCGCGCAGCCGTCTCGTTTACAGAAGGGCTTCATCGCGGTCGAGAGGTACGCCGGGGTCGAGTCCTCGGTCGTTCCGGTCGCGCCAGCAGTGATCTTGTTTGACACGGTGATCTTAGCTGTGACTGGCGCAGCGGGAGGCGCGGGGTTCGGGTTTGGCGCAGGTTTCGGTGCCGGATTGGGGGCTGGTGCAGGGTTTGGCGCCGGTGCGGGGTTTGGTGCTGGCGCACTCGGCTGTGGTGCGGCAGGCGGCGCCTTCGAGGTGGTCACATACTGCTGCCAGTTGGGGGGATCGCCCACCTTGCAGGAGCCATCGCCAATGTAAGACTGAATATCGAACACATCTCCGCACAGGAAGTTGTCAGCAATCTTGAAGCCAATCTTCCGGGCAATCGACTTGGGTAGACTCTTAATACCTTCTTTTAGTAGGCACTTCGCGATACCAGGCAAACCGCCGGTGGCGCTTGTAACGCACTTCAGTAGTTTGACCGGAGACAGGGACGATAGATTCGCAACAACTCGACCGTCGATGTAGCTGGATTCTTCGATTCGCCATTCGCCATTGACTTGATGCGCGAAGAGGTTGCTCGCTGATGCGCTACTAGAGCTGTCTGGAAGCCCGACCTCCACCAATCCGTTCCATGCGGACGTAATGTGGACCTCGTACTCGTCTTGTGCAACCCCCGTAATCTCGACTTTCCCGTCCTGTGCCAACGTCCCTGGCGGAACAACCACGCGCACGCCGTCCGGTGACAGCACCGTGCCGCCGGCTGCGGCACTCACCTGTTGCGAGAGTGGCGGTGCACTAGTTGTGGGCGTTGTACATCCCGCTACCACAATTACTGCGGAGATTGCTAGAATTCGAATGCGCACTGTTGCGGATCTCCAGCTGAAGTGGGCGGGCCATCGCACGTTACTCCACTTTAGGGTGACGTCGTACTGGCGAGCGCCGAGGCGCCGAAAATGCGCGCTAGGCGGTACTTCTGGCAACACCCAGTCTGGCTCTGTGACACCAGCGGCTGGGGCAAGGCAAGTCCGGAGTTCGACCCGGGGAGAACCTTCTGTACGTCTTCAAGCCCCGGCCCTGGCGGGCCGGGGCACTGCCCTCTATGCGCGCTCGGCCCTTGCCGCTCCGCTCCCGGGCCGGCGCGCCCGGGCAGTGCCCAACCGCGGACCGAGCTGAGACGTTGAAGGACCCCGGGGCGAGTGCGGGGCATCCTCGTCCGCAGCCAGCGTCATAGACCGCACCGGGCGCATCAACCCCGCTGCGCGCATCTCGACGCCGGCCCCGGCCCGGACCTCGAGGCGAGCTGCCTGATCCGATCGGGGGCCGGGGCCGGCGTCGAGCTGTTCCAGGGTTGACCCACCCGGCGCGGTCCATGAGGCAGCGGGGACGACGAGGATGGGGGAGGAGCGACCAGGGCCGGGAAGTCCGCTGGCGGGCACCGCTTACCTCCCGCTAACCGCCACACGAGCTCACCAACGGCAGCAGACAGCCGCAGGTGTCGCGGAGACGTTCCGGCATGTCATGACAGCTTTCCGGCGCCAGTGGCAGTTTGTCGCAGGTCTTGATCCTGGATCGCAGGGTTACTGGTTCGAGTCCAGTCGGAGGAGCCACACTCCCAGTTCCGAGGCTCACCGGCGAACGTCGCTTTCGCGTGCGTGAGCTGATCCGCGATCTGCCTCGCCGGGACGCCGGCGCGGTCGAACTCCGTTGCGGGCGTCTTGCTGAGCACCTGGCCGGTGACTCGCGGCGAACTCACCCGGATGACCGGGCGTGATCGTCCCACTGGATCGTCCGCGGCTCACCCCTGCCGGAGTTGGTCCGTGGCGTCCGGGGGGTCGGTGAGGATCCCCGACAGGTCCCAGCTGCGGGGGGTGCGGCGGCTCTGTTCCAGGACGGCCGTGTGGACCCCGCCCAGGTGGGTGCGCATGACCTCGGCGGCCTCCGCTCCTTCGCCCCGGCGCAGGGCCGCGGTCACGGCGAAGTGGTCCTGGTGCAGGCAGCCCTTGTTCGGGTCGACCCCGAACTTGACGATGGCCAGGCAGGTCAGGGCGGTGAGCTCCAGCAGGTACTTGGTGCAGAGCGGATTGCCCCCCATCTCCGCGAGCCGGACGTGGAAGGCGCCGGAGAGCTCGACGGCGATGTCCCGGTCGCCGACCCGCTGGGCCTCCACCTGTCGCTCGGCGATCTCGTCGAGCGAGCGCAGACCCTCCTCGGTGGCCCGGCCGGCGAGGTCGGCCACCAGGAACGTCTCGATCGCGATGCGGGCGTCCCGCACGTGGGCGACCTGCTCGGGGGTCGGGCTGGCGACGAAGGCGCCGCGCTTCGGGTAGTAGTCCACGATCCCGTCGGACGCGAGCCTGATCAGGACGCGCCGCACCACCTCGCGGTTCACGCCGAAGATGTCGCACAGCTTCACCTCGGCGAGCTTCGTGCCCGGCCCGAGGCGGTTGCGCAGGATCGCCTCGCGGATCCGCGTGTAGATCTGGTCGCCCGGGAGGTCGCGGCCGAAGGCCGCCGCGCCCTGACCGGCCGCAGCTATCGCGCTGCCCACCGTCGTACCCGCTTTCTGCCGGACCGTGCTCCCCGCGGCCGAGCGCGGGAAGTGTGTCGTCGCTGCACAGAGGGATACCACATCCGCCCGCTCGGCGGCGCGGCCGTGGACGCTGCCGAAAGTAGTCGGAGCTGGTCGGCGCTCGGCATCGTGCCTGGTCAGAGGCCTGCCCTCCGCGAGATTCTTGTTAACAATCGCTCTGATACTTGTTGACAGGTGCGCGGGGAGCGTGCAACCGTTGCGCCACCTCATCGACCGACGCCCCCCATGTGGCAGGCGGACCGTCTCTTCGCGGCGGGCGGGTCGGCAGCGGTGGAGGCAGGCGGATGGGCTGTCCGCAGGACCAGGCCGGGCAGCAGCACGGACGTACGCGTTAATCGCGTACCCGGGCATCGCCGACCGATGACATCGGAATTCAGGTTTCGCCAGAGCTGTCAGAACGTGCACCCGGCGCTGGCACTGATCGGCTCGGAGGACACCAATGACCGGAGAAGCCGTTCCCGCGCAGGACGGGGCAGTCGCGCCGCCGCCGGACCACAGCCGCCGCACCATCGCCTTCGTCTGTGTGATCTGCGGTCTGGCCTGGATCATGTCCGTGTACGACTTCACGCTGTTCGGCACCCTGCTCCCGGCCATCGCCGCGGACTTCGGGTGGTCGAGTGCCGAGGCCGCGACCGTCAACACGATCTGCCAGGTCGGGATCTTCCTCGTCTCGCTCGTCCCCGGCCCGCTCATCGACCGGTTGGGCCGCAAGCGGGCGCTGATCATCCTGATGATCGGCGGGACGCTCGTGTCCGGGCTCACCGGCCTGGCCATGGGGGCGCTCAGCCTGATCGTGATCCGCTCGCTCTCCGGGCTGTCGCTGGCCGAGGAGGTCGTCAACGCGGTCTACCTCAGCGAGATGCTCGAGAAGATCAGGCGGCGCGGTCTGATCTACAGCCTCGTCCAGAGCGGCTGGCCGATCGGCGCCCTGCTCGGGGCGGGTGTCTGTGCCGTCACGCTGCCGCTCGTCGGCTGGCGCTGGTCCTTCGGGGTCGCCGCGCTCGCCACCCTGATCATCATCCCGTTCGCCCTGAGGCTGCCGGAGTCCCGGCGCGCCCAGGCAGCTCCGGCCGAGGCGCCGAAGGAGAAGCGCAGGCTCACCGCCGAGCTGCGGATCCTCTTCGCGCCGCACCTGCGCCGGCACACCCTCGCGATGTGCGGGGCGTGGCTGTTCAACTGGTTCGGGAACCAGGTGCTGACGGTCCTGGGCACGACCGTGCTCATCGAGGCCAAGGGGATCCCGCTCGAGCGGAGCCTGGTGATCCTCGTGGTGTCCAACGTCGCGGCGTTCGTCGGGTACGTCGTCCACGGCTGGCTGGGCGACCGGTTCGGCCGGCGCAACACGATCGTCCGCAGCTGGGCGATCGGGGCGGTGCTCAGTGTGGTGCTGCTGCTCGGCCCGGCCAACGAGCCGTTCGTGTTCGTCGCCTACTCCCTGTTCCTGTTCTTCCAGCTCGGCCCGTACGCCGCCCTGCTGTTCTACATGGGCGAGTCGTTCCCGGAGGAGGCCCGGGGGAGCGGGGCGAACCTCGCGCACGCCCTGGCCCCCGTCGGCAGCATCTTCGGTTCCGGCATCCTCGCCGCGATGCTGGCGTTCGGCGTGTCGATGTCCTGGTCGGCGATCGTGGCCGGCTCGATCTTCCTCGCCGTGTCCGCGGTGTGCATGAGGTTCGGCGCCGACGACCGGGAGCTGCGCCGGCAGCGAACCGCCGCCGCCCCCGCCGATCGGTCGCTGCGCAGCAGCGGGAAGGAGCTCCGATGACCACCCAGGACGCACCGGTCGATCTCGTCGTCACGAACGGCGTCGTCGTCAACGCCTCGCACCGTCAGCCGGCCACGGTCGTGGTGCACGAGGGCCGGGTCACGGCCCTGCTCGATCCCGCGGCGCCGGTCCCGGCCGCCCGCCGGGAGGTCGATGCCGGGGGTCGGTTCGTGCTGCCCGGAGGGGTCGACCCGCACTGTCACATCGGGGAGATCGTGGGCGACCACGCGGGCCAGGACGACTACGCGAGCGCCACGATCGCCGCGCTGCACGGCGGGACGACCACCGTGGTGAACTTCGCCATCCCGGAGGGGGATCGGGAGACGTCGGTCGAGTGTGCCCGGCGGCGGCTCGCGGAGGGCGCCGTGGCACGCACCGACCACGCGTTGCACGGGGGCCTGGTCCGGTGGGACCCGGATCTGGTGGAGCAGATCGGCGAGCTCGGCGCGATGGGCATCCGGACCATCAAGATGTTCACGACGTACCGCGGTGAGCGGATGGTCGAGCCGGAGGTCGTGCTGGAGGTCCTGCGCACCCTGCACCGCCTCGGCGGGATGGGGTACGTCCACGCCGAGGCCGACCACGTGATCGAGGACGCGCTGGCCCTCTGCGCCGAGAAGGGCCGGATCGACGCGTCCCACCTGGCCGAGACCCGGCCGGAGCTGGCGGAGAACGCGGCCGTGGCGCAGGTCCTGGCCACGGCGCAGCACCTGTCCGCGCCGGTCTACTTCGTCCACCAGTCGACCCCCGAGGCCGTGGCCCAGGTCCGCGCGGCCCGCCGCGAAGGGCTCCGCGCCTACACCGAGACCTGCCCGCACTACCTGCTGCTCGACGAGTCGGTGTACACCAAGCCGAATGCCGAGGGCTACGTGTGCTGCCCGCCCCTGCGGCCGGAGCGGAGCCGGACCGGCCTGGTCACCGCGGCGGTCGTCGGCGACGTCGACACCATCGGCTCGGACCACTGCTGCTTCACCCTCGAGCAGAAGAGCGCCACCCGCCACGACGTGCGGCACATGCCGAACGGGCTGCCGGGCGTCGAGACGCGGATCCCGGCGGCCTTCACGGCGCTGGTGAGCGGTGCCGGGGTCTCGCTCGAACGCTTCGTGGCACTGACCTCGACCAACGCGGCGCGGCTCAACGGGCTGCACGCCAAGGGCTGGATCGGCCCGGGTGCCGACGCGGACCTCTACACCGTCGACCCCGCGGCCTTCCGCACGACCGAGGCCGCGGACCTCCACATGGCCACCGACTACACCCCCTACCAGGGCCTCGCCCTGGCCGGCTGGCCCGCTCACGTGGTCGCCGGCGGGCGGGTGGTCCTCGACCAGGACGGGTTCCACGATCCCGGACCGGTCGGCCGCTTCCTCGAGACCCATCCCCTGGACGACGCCCTGCTCACCTGAGGTCCCGCGGCCCCGCCGGACCGGAGACAACGAGGAAGGTCATGACCACACAGCCTGCATCGCCCGACACCGTCCTGGTCACCGGCGCCGCCGGGCTGCTCGGCCGGGCGGTGGTCCACCGGCTCCGCGGCCGCGGCACCCAGGTCGTCGCCACCGACGTCGCCCCGGGCCTCGAGGACGTGATCGGGTGCGACGTCACCGACGCGGCCGTCGTCGAGACGCTGATCGCCCGGGAGGGCGTGACCGGTGTCATCCACTGTGGAGCGATCTCCGGGCCGATGGTCGCCCGCGGTGCGCCCCGGACCATCGTCGACGTCAACGTGGACGGGACGGCGAACCTGCTCGAGGCGGCACGCCTCCACGGCCTGCGCCGCGTCGTGATCTGTTCGTCCCTCACCGTCTACGGGCCGACCGACGCGGCGGCGGTGACGGAGACGATGGCGACGAACCCCACGAGCGTCTACGCGGCCAGCAAGGTCGCCGGCGAGGCGCTCATGCTCGCCTACGCCGCCCAGCACGGCGTCGACGGTGTGGCGCTGCGCATCGGGACGGTGTACGGCCCGGGCCGGCGGACCGCCTGCTTCGTGCGGACCGTGCTGGAGGACGCGCGGGACGGCAGACGCACGGAGCTGCCGTTCGGCCGCGACTTCCCCCGCCAGTACCTGTACGTCGACGACGCCGCCGACGCCCTCGTGCTCGCCTGGGACGCCGAGACCGTCCCGAGCCGGGTCTACAACATCGGCGGGGGCTCCTACCTCACGATGCGCGGGGTGGCCGACGCGGCGGCGGACGTCGTCCCCGGTGTCGACGTGCAGCTGGGCGAGGGCCCCGATCCCGACGACCCCGACCGGCAGGGCCCGCTGTCGACCGAGCGGGCGGCGTCCGAGCTCGGCTACCGTCCGAAATGGACCCTTGCGGAGGGCCTCGAGGCGTACGCCGCGTGGCTGCAGGGCGAGGAGGAGCGTCGTGGCTGATCCCTTCGACCTCAGCGGCCGGACCGCCGTGGTGACCGGCGGGAGCCGGGGCATCGGCGCCGGCATCGTGGAGCTGTTCGTGCAGCACGGGGCCACTGTGGCGTTCTGTCACCGCGACGACGACGCGAACGCGGCGGCGCTGTGCGCCCGGCTCGACCCCGACGGGACCGGCCGGGTGGTCTCGCGCTCCTGCGACGTGGCCGACGTCGCGGAGGTGGACGCGCTCGCCGCCTGGGCCGCCGAGACGGTCGGGCACGTCGACATCGTCGTCACCTCCGCCGGGGTCGGCGGCGGGGACCTGCCCTTCACCGAGATCGACCCGGGGGAGTGGGACCGGGTGGTCGGGGTCAACCTGCGCGGGACCTACCTCGTGGCCCGCGCCTTCTACGAGCCGATGCGGCAGCGCGGCGCCGGGCGCATCATCACCATCTCCTCGCAGCTGGCCTACAAGGGTGGCGTCGGGCTGGCGCACTACTGCGCGTCGAAGGCCGGGGTGGTCGGCCTGACCCGCGCGCTGGCCCTGGAGGCGGCCCCGTTCGGCGTCCTGGTGAACGGGATCGCCCCGGGCCCCGTCGACACCGCCCTGCTCAACGGGCACAGCGACGGCTGGCTGCGGGACAAGAAGGCCTCGCTGCCCCTGGGGCGTGTCGGTCAGGTCGAGGAGATCGCCCCCACCGCACTGCTGCTGGCGTCCGAGGCCGGCTCCAACTACGTCGGGCAGACCTTGTCGCCCAACGGCGGCGATGTTCTGCTCTGAGGCGACCACTCGCGTGCACACCCCAGGAGGCGACTCGATGACGCGACCACGACTCCCGGGCAGCGCCGCCGCGCTACGGCTCACGGCGAACTGCTCGATCCTGTTCCCCGACCTGCCGCTGCTCGACCGGCCCGCGGCCGCCCGGGCCGCCGGCTTCGACGCCGTCGAGTTCTGGTGGCCCTTCGACCTGACCGTCCCCGACGAGGCGGAGGTCGCGGGGTTCACCTCGGCCGTGCTCGACGCGGGCGTGGAGCTCACCGGCCTGAACCTGCCGGCGGGCGACATGCCGGCGGGCGAACGCGGCATCCTGTCGGACCCGTCCCGGTCCGCGGAGTTCCGCGACGGCGTCGCGGTGGCGGTCGCGATCGGCGCCCGGCTGGGCGTCGTGGGCTTCAACGCGCTGTACGGCAACCGCCTCGACGGGGTGGAGCCCGCCGACCAGGACGCGCTCGCCACGGAGAACCTCGCGTTCGCGGGGGAGGCCGTGGCCGCCATCGGCGCGACCCTGCTCATCGAGCCGCTCAGCGGCGTGGACCGCTATCCCCTCCGGACGGCGGCCCAGGCGCTCGCCGTCGTCGACCGGGTGCGCGAGGAGCACGGCGTGGAGTCGCTGCGGCTGCTCGCGGACCTCTACCACCTCGCGACCAACGGGGACGACGTCGACGCCGTGCTCGACACGAGCACCGACCGGGTCGGGCACGTGCAGATCGCCGACGCCCCGGGCCGCGGCGAGCCGGGCACGGGGGAGCTCCCGCTGCAGACGTGGCTGGAAGGGCTGGCCGGGCGTGGGTACGCGGGACTCGTGGGCCTGGAGTACAGGCCCGTCACCGCGGATCCCTTCGCCTGGCTGCACCGCGTCGCGGACCGGGCCTGACCACCGCTGGAGGACACGATGACCACCATCGGCTTCATCGGCCTGGGGATCATGGGCAGCCCCATGGCCGTCCACCTCGCCCGCGCCGGGCACGCCGTGGCCGGGTACAACCGCTCGCCGGAGAAGACCGGGCCGCTGGTCGAGGCCGGCGGCCGGGCCGCGGACTCGATCGCCGACGCGGTGCGGGAGGCCGACGTCGTCGCGCTGATGCTGCCGGACTCCCCGGACGTGACCCGGGTGCTGACCGGGGAGGACGGCGTGTTCGCCCACGCGGCCCCGGGCAGCCTCGTGATCGACTTCTCGACGATCCGGCCCGACGTCACGACCGAGCTGCACGCCCGGGCCGTCGACCGGGGCCTGCGGCTGGTCGACGCGCCGGTCTCGGGAGGCCAGGCCGGGGCGGAGGCCGCCAGCCTGTCGATCATGGTCGGGGGCGCGGCGGAGGACGTGGAGGCCGCCCGGCCCGTGCTGGAGACGGTGGGCAGCACCGTCGTGCACGTCGGCCCGAGCGGCGCCGGCCAGACGGTCAAGGCCGCCAACCAGCTGATCGTCGCGGGGAACATCGCGCTGCTCGCCGAGGCGCTGGTGTTCCTGGAGGCGCACGGCGCGGACCTGCCCGCCGCCGTCGAGGTGCTCGGCGGCGGCCTCGCGGGCTCCGCCGTGCTGACCCAGAAGGCGGCGAAGATGCTCACCCGGGACTTCGGTCCCGGGTTCCGGATCGACCTGCACCACAAGGACCTCGGCATCGTCACCGCGGCCGCGCGGGAGGCGGAGGTCCCCCTCGCGGTCGGTGGGATCGTCGCCCAGCTCGTGGCGGCCACCCGAGCGGCCGGCGACGGCTCGCTCGACCATTCCGCGCTCTACCGCACCATCGCCCGGCTCGCCGGGCGCAGCCCGTGGGACCCGACCCCGTAGGAGGACCGAATGCCCAGGATGCGCGCCGCCGACGCCGCCGTCCGGATCCTCGAGCTCGAAGGGGCGATGCAGACCTTCGGCGTCCCCGGAGCCGCGATCAACCCGTTCTACGCCGCCATGCGGGCGCACGGCGGGATCGCCCACGTGCTCGCCCGCCACGTCGAGGGCGCCGCCCACATGGCCGAGGGGTACACCCGGTCGAAGGCGGGCAACATCGGGGTCTGCGTCGGGACCTCGGGCCCGGCCGGGACCGACATGATCACCGGGCTCTACTCCGCCGCCGCGGACTCGACCCCGATCCTGGCCGTCACCGGTCAGGCCACCCGGTCGCCCGCCTGCACAAGGAGGACTTCCAGGCGGTCGACATCGCCTCGATCGCGAAGCCGGTCACCAAGATGGCGATGACCGTGCTGGAGGCCGCGCAGGTGCCAGGCGCGTTCGCGCAGGCCTTCCACCTCATGCGGTCCGGCCGTCCGGGGCCGGTCCTCATCGATCTGCCGCTCGACGTCCAGCTGACCGAGATCGAGTTCGACCCGCAGACCTACCGGCCCCTTCCGGTCCACCGCCCCGCCGCGAGCATCGAACAGGCCCGCAAGGCTCTCGACCTGCTGTGCGCCGGCGAGCGGCCGCTCATCGTGGCGGGCGGCGGCATCATCAACGCCGATGCGTCCGACGCGCTCGTCGAGCTCGCCGAGCTTCTCGGTGTCCCGGTGGTCCCGACCCTGATGGGCTGGGGATCCATCCCGGACGACCATCCCCTCGCGGCCGGGATGGTCGGTCTGCAGACCTCCCACCGGTACGGCAACGCGACCTTCCTGGCCTCCGACGCGGTGCTGGGCATCGGCAACCGCTGGGCGAACCGGCACACCGGCTCGCTCGAGACGTACCGGGGCGACCGGACCTTCGTGCACATCGACATCGAACCGACCCAGATCGGCCGGGTGTTCGCCCCGGACTACGGGATCGTGTCCGACGCGGGTGCGGCGCTGGAGATGCTGCTGGTCGCGGCCGGCGAGCGCAGAGCGGCAGGGACCCTGCCCGACCGCCGCGAGTGGGCCGACCAGTGCCGCCGACGCAAGGCGACGCTCCTGCGCCGGACGCACTTCACCGACGTGCCGATCAAGCCGCAGCGCGTGTACGAGGAGATGAACCGGGTCTTCGGCCCCGAGACCCGCTACGTGACGACGATCGGGCTGTCGCAGATCGCCGCCGCCCAGTTCCTGCACGTGTACCGGCCCCGGCACTGGATCAACTGCGGGCAGGCGGGCCCGCTCGGCTGGACCATCCCGGCCGCCCTCGGCGCGGTCACGGCGGACCGGGAGAACCCGGTGGTCGCCCTCTCCGGCGACTACGACTTCCAGTTCATGATGGAGGAGCTCGCCGCCGGTGCGCAGTTCCAGCTCCCGTACGTGCACGTGCTGGTGAACAACTCCTACCTCGGCCTGATCCGCCAGGCCCAGCGCGCCTTCGAGATGGACTTCCACGTGCAGCTGGGTTTCGACAACATCAACACCCGGGACGATCCCGACGTCGAGGTGCCGGCGCCCAAGGGGTACGGAGTGGACCACGTGGTCGTCGCGGAGGGACTCGGGTGCCTCGGACTGCGGGTGACCGATCCCGAGGAGATCGCCCCCACCCTGAGACGGGCGAGCGTGCTCGCCCGCGAGCACAAGGTCCCGGTGGTGGTCGAGGTCGTGCTCGAGCGGGTCACGAACATCGCGATGGGCGGGTCGGACATCGACGCGGTCACCGAGTACGAGGAGCTGGCCGAGGAGCCCTGGCACGCGCCGACGGCGCTGGGCCCCCTCATGGGCTGATCGCGGCCGTCCCCTGACGCACTCCGCGGTGTCAAGTGCGGGTTCTGCGTACTGCCGTCCCCCGGCCGGAGCAGCCTGATCCGGGGGGCCGGACCCTCCCCTGTGTGTCCGGCGTGCCCGGGTCCCGACAGACCGGGTCGCAGTGCACGTGAGTCCGTTCCCACCGAGGAGACGTCGCCGTGAACAACCCGCAACCGATGCCGCGCGCCGCGCGCCTGCAGCGCGTCGACAGCCAGGAACGTTCGTTCGCCCTCGCGCAGCCGGGCGATCCGCTGCTCGGCAGCTTCCAGGACCTGCCGGGCACCTGGAGCGGCAAGGGCACCGGCTGGAACCTCATCGCCCTGCCGTTCGCGCAGGGGGACAGCGGTTTCCGGCTCCTGATGAACCAGTACAACGAGCAGCTCACCTTCTCGCTGGTCGACAAGGGGGTCCCGAACCGCGGGATCGGCGGGCCGGATCCCGACCAGAAGCTGGTGGCCCTGGACTACGAGCAGCTGATCAAACAGGTCGCGGTGGAGGACGAGCCGGCCAGCGACCTGCGCGGCGCCGTGAACCCGCCCGCCGGCATCCACCACGAGCCCGGCCTGTTCCTGGACCTGCTCAACCACACCGACGGCGGGCCCACCATCGCGCGGCTCGCCACCATCCCGCACGGCGACTCGGTCACCGCGCTGGGCAACGCCACCCAGGTCGACGGCCCGCCCACGATCCCGTTCATCGACGCCCGGCCGATCGGTGCGCCGACCGACCCGAGCGAGCGGGAGAAGTACCTGGCGCCCTACGACTTCTTCATCACCAACCCCTTCAAGGGGACGGTCGCCGCGGCCGGCTTCCCCGGGTTCAGCCCGGTCGGGGCGCAGGCCCTGCTGGAGCTGGCGATCCAGGGTGAGGAGATCACCCGCACGACCCAGCTCGAGTTCGCCAGCACGGACGTCGTCGGCGGGATCAGCAACATCCCGTTCGTGGTCAAGCAGGCGAACGCGGCGACCATGCGCTCGTTCTTCTGGATCGAGGAGCGCCCGAACAAGCCGCTGCAGCTGCAGTACCTGCAGATCGTGGTGCTGGAGTTCTTCGGCCGCAAGGACGGGATGCCCGGCCGGATCGAGTGGCCGCACGTCAGCATCAACACCCTGGAGAAGATCTCCGACGAGGCCGTGGCGGACCCGGACTTCTGATCCGCCGGCCGGGTGCCCGTGCCGTCACGGGTGCTCGGCCGCGCACACCGAGAGAGGGGGCGCGTGATGGCGCGCACGTCGAAGGACGCCGGCGGGAAACCGTTGTGCGGCAACATTCATCGTCCGGTGCCGCAGCTGCCCGCCGCGGTGGCGGGCGATCCGGGCCGCGCGGCCGCGATCATCGGGGCGAAGGGCAAGTGGGCCAACCGGACCGTCCTGCACTACAGCTTCTTCACCAAGGGGCACTACGCGATCCCGAAGAAGCAGGCCGACGCGGTGCGGGCCGCGTTCGCCGAGTGGAAGGGGGTGGGCATCGGGCTGGACTTCGTCGAGGTGCCGAAGCTCGCGGAGGCCGAGGTCCGGATCGGGTTCTCGCTCGCCGACGGGAGCTCCGCGTCCAACGTCGGCCGGGAGATCCTGATGGTCCCGGTGACCGAACCGACCACCGTGTACGGCTGGGACCTGACCACGCCCTACGGGCACGGGACCGCGCTGCACGAGCTCGGGCACGTCCTGGGCATGGAGCACGAGCACCAGAACCCCAACGCCGGCATCGTCTGGCACGAGGAGGCGGTCTACGCGGAGCTCGGCGGGCCGCCGAACAACTGGACCCGCGACACCACGTTCCACAACATCCTGGCGAAGCTCCCGCCGAGCCAGGTGCAGGGCTCGACGTGGGACAAGGACTCGATCATGGAGTACGAGTTCGGGCCCGGCCTGATCGACCTCCCCGAGGAGTTCGACGTCCGGGGCCTGACCCCGCCCGGAACGCTCTCCGCGGCGGACAAGGAGTGGGCCGTGAAGTGGTATCCGGGGGCGGCGGCCGAGCCCAAGCGGCTCGACTCCTTCCAGGCGGCGCCGGCCAGGCTCGCGGCGGGGGAGCAGGCGGACTTCGTGCTGAAGCCCGAGGAGTCCCGCAAGTACCGGATCGAGACGACCGGGGCCTCGGACGCGTTGCTCCTGCTGTTCGAGATGATCGACGGCGAGCCGCGCTACCTGTCCGGTGACGACGACAGCGCGCAGGACCGGCACGCGGCGATCGAGCACAAGCTGTTCGCCGGCCGGACCTACGTCGCGCGGCTGCGGGTCGTGCATCCGGGCACGTCCGGGACGACGTCGGTGCAGTACAGCTGATCCGGCGGGCGGCTCGTGCCCGGGCCGCCCGTCAGGCAGGCCGTCGTACGGTGACCGGCGTGGATCTCGAGTTCAGCGCCGACGTCTGGGAATGGCGGGGGCCGGCCCCGTTCTACTGGCTGCGCCTGCCCGAGGAGGGGTGCGATCTCGTGCGGGCCGAGGCCGCGGCCGCCTCGTACGGCTGGGGCGCGATCCCGGTGCGGGCGCGGATCGGCGGCACCGAGTGGGAGACCTCGTTGCTGCCCAAGGACGGTGGCTACGTGCTGCCGCTCAAGGTCGCGGTCCGCAGGGCCGAGGGGATCGGCGAGGACGACACGGTGGACGTCGCCGTGGCGATCGCGCCGCGGGACGGGCGGGCGGCCAACGGGACCGGCCCGGCCTGCTGAGCCGCGCCGCAGCTCGGGCCACCCGAGTGGCGGGGGTCAGGTCTGGCGACGGAAGCGGACCACGCCGGCGTCGAGATCCACCGTGGTGCGGGGCGGGGCGCCGGACTCCTCGTCGTCCGCGAGCAGGGACTGCGAGTGCCGGGCGGCGAGCTCGGCGCGCTTGGCGCCGTTCAGTGCGGCGTCGACCTCCTCGAACCCGGTGGCCGACAAGGGCGAGCTCCCGCCGGAGCCGCGGCCGCGGCCCAGCCGCTCGATCGTCGCGAGCAGGATCAGCAGGCAGACCAGGCCCGGCAGCGACAGCGCGAACAGCAGGCCCATGCGAGCATCATCCCGTTCCGCCCGATCCGGTGTCGAGCCCCGGTAACCTGCCCGCGTGGCGGACGCGGAGGACGTGCGGCGGATCGCGCTGGGGCTCTCGGGCGTGGTGGAGATCGAGAGCGACGGGTTCGACTTCCGCGTGGGCGGCAGGGGTTTCGTGTGGTCCTATCCGGAGCGGATCCCCGGGCAACGGCGGACGATCCGGACCGACGTCGCCGTCGTCTACGTCGGCGACGAGGCGGAGAAGCAGGCCCTGCTGCTCGGCGAACCCGAGCTGTTCTTCACCGCGCCCGGCTACGACGGGGTCCCGCTCGTCATGCTGCGGCTGCCCGAGGTGGGCGTCGCCCGGCTCGGTGAGCTGCTGCTCGACGCCTGGCGGATGCGCAGCGAGGGAACCCTGGACCCCGCAGCCCCGGAATCGGGGTGACCGCCCGATTCCGGCGGGCGTTACCCGACGCGGCGATCTCGCCCGCGTCACGTCGCCGGGGCACGCTGAACCCGTGCCCGACGACGTCACGAACCTTCCCGGTCTGACCGGCCGCCCGGCCTCGGCCGGCCCGCCCCGCTTCCGTGCCCCGACCCTCGCGGAGCTCGATCCCGACCAGGCCGCGGTGCACCGCGCGATCGCCGACGGCCCGCGGCGCGCCCAGACCCGCGTCCCCCTCGCCGACGACGAGGGGCGGCTTCGCGGTCCGTTCGGCCCGATGCTGCTCACGCCCCGGATCGGGGGTGCGGTGCAGCAGGTGGGGGCGGCGCTGCGGACCGATCCCGATCTCCCGCCGCGGATGCGGGAGCTGGCGATCCTCGCCGTCGCGGCCTCCGCCGACTCCCGGTTCGAGTGGAGCGCCCACGAGCCCGCCGCGCTGGCCGCCGGCGCCACGGCCGAGCAGCTGCAGGCGCTGCTCGACGAGGCCGAGCCGCCCGGTCTGGACGAGCGGGAGGCGCTGGCCGTCGCGACGGTCCGCCGGCTGCGGGCGGACGGGACCCTCGACGACGGGCGCTACGCGGAGGCCCGGGAGGTCCTCGGCGACGCGACGCTCGCGGCGCTGGTCTGGCTCACCGGCTACTACGCGATGCTCGCGATCGCGCTCGGTACCTTCCGGCCGGAGGGCACCTGACGTCGCAGGCGTGTGTTTCGGCCTACCGAAAGTGCCGACTCGCGGGAGGTGGGGGCCGGGGCGGGATGGGCTGGTCGAGGGTCAGCGGTAGGCGGGGGCGCGGCGGGGCGTGTCGCGGTGGGTCGACCGGAGGAGGGGGAGGGTTCTCGGGGCGACCACGTCGGACAGCACGATCACGCTGGTGGAGCGGGTGATCATGGGGAAGCGGTCCAGGGCGAGGAGGGTCCGCTGGAGGTCCTCGTGCGACGACGCGGCGAGGCGGCAGAGGACGTCCGACGAGCCGGTGGTCGCGTAGGCCTCGAGGACCGCCGGGTGGGCCTCCAGCTCCGTGGTGACCTCGTCGAGGGCACCCTGGGCGATCTCCAGGCTGACGAAGGCGTGGACGCCGTAGCCCGCCGCGACCAGGTCGACGTCCGGGCCGTGGCCGGTGAGGACGCCGTCGCGTTCCAGGCGGTCGAGGCGGGCCTGGACCGTGCCCCGGGCGACGCCGAGGAGGCGGGACAGCTCCAGGACCCCCACGCGGGGGTGGTCACGGAGGGCTTCCAGCAGGTCGACGTCGAGGGCATCCATGTGGGCGGAATGTACAGCAGGACTGGCCACCAACTGCCCGATCTGGTCAGTAAGTTCGGCTGCTCGAGGGTCGGTTGCGCAGCAGGCTCACACGAGGTCTCCTGCATTCACCGGACCGACCGAGGAGGCCGCCATGACCCTCTCCATCGACGAGCTGACCGCCGCCGAGCGCGCCGCCGACCTGGATCCCGAGCGCCTGCGCCGGTTGATCGGGCTGGTCGAGCACGACACCGCCGCCGATCCCTTCCCCGTGACCGGCTGGGACGCCGTCGTGTGGACGGTCGGCAACGCCACCCAGACCTCGCTGTTCCTGCAGACCGTGTTCGGCATGCGGCTCACGGCCTACTCCGGGCCCGAGACCGGCAACCGCGACCATCGCGCGTACGTGCTGCAGGCCGGCGCCGTCCGGTTCGTGGTGCGCGGCGGCGTCGACCCGGCGAGCGCGCTGCACGACCACCACCGCACACACGGCGACGGGGTCAGCGACGTCGCGCTCGAGGTCCCGGACGTCGACCGGTGCATCGCGCACGCCCGCGCGCAGGGGGCGACGATCCTCGACGAGCCCCACGACGTGTCCGACGAGCACGGGACGGTCCGCCTCGCCGCGATCGCCACGTACGGCCGGACCCGGCACACCCTCGTCGACCGGTCCCGCTACACCGGCCCCTACCTGCCTGGGTTCACCGCGCGGCTGGGCACGCCGCGCACGCCTGTGTTCGAGGCGCTCGACCACGTCGTCGGCAACGTCGAGCTCGGCCGCATGGACTCCTGGGTCGACTTCTACGGCCGTGTGATGGGCTTCCGGAACATGGCCGAGTTCGTGGGCGACGACATCGCGACGAACTACTCCGCGCTGATGAGCAAGGTCGTGGCCAGCGGCGACCACCGCGTGAAGTTCCCGCTCAACGAGCCCGCGCCCGGCCGCAAGCGCAGCCAGATCGACGAGTTCCTCGACTTCCACGCCGGCCCCGGCGTGCAGCACCTGGCCCTGGCCTGCGACGACATCTGCCACGCGGTCGACGTGCTGGCCGAGCGCGGCGTCGAGTTCCTCGCGACCCCGGACAGCTACTACTCCGATCCCGAGCTGCGCGCCCGGATCGGCGAGGTCCGCGTGCCGATCGAGGAGCTGCAGAGCCGCGGGATCCTCGTCGACCGGGACGAGGACGGCTACCTGCTGCAGATCTTCACCGCGCCGCTGGGCGACCGGCCGACCGTGTTCTTCGAGCTGATCGAGCGGCACGGCTCGCTGGGCTTCGGGAAGGGCAACTTCAAGGCGCTGTTCGAGGCGATCGAGCGCGAGCAGGAGCGGCGGGGAAACAGCTGAGCAACAGCTGCGACTGCTAGTGCTTCCGGATCACCCGCTCCGGGGATCCGGCCCTCCACACCGTCACGTCCATGTGGCCGTCGCCGACCTCGACGGCGGCCGCACCGACGGGCAGCGCCTCGAAGCAGGGCTTCATCTCCTGCCCGCGCAGGTCCATGCCGGTCTCGTCGAAGAGGTCCTGCAGCAGGCCCTCGTGCAGGCGCGGCTCCTGGACGTCGACGACGGTGCCCCAGATCTTGGCGTCGCCGTCGGACACCTGGGTGTCGACGGTGGCGGTGTGGAGGGTGAACCGCGGATCGCGCAGGAGGTCGCGGAACTTGGCGGTGTCGGGCATCCCGGCGACCCACAGCCGGTCTTCGAAGAACCGCGGCTCCATGGGGCTGATCCGCGGGAAACCGTCCTCGCGCAGGGTGCCGAGCATGCACAGGTTGCCCGCGGCGCGGTGACGGCGGCGGAAGATCTCGGCGATGCGGGGGGCCTCGGTGGCGAACTCGGACCAGGTGCTCATGCCCGAGAGCGTCCCGGACGTCCCTGTCATCCGCTGTCAGGGAAGTCGCCGTTACGTGATCGTGATGTCGGGTCGCAATCCCCGGCGGGGGTGCGTCCGTAGGACGGTCATGACGGCTGTCGACCCCGACCGCAGCACCACCACCACGCTCAACGCGGTCCGCGTCCTCGCGACCCTGTCCGTCCTGTGCATCGTGTGCCAGGGCATCACGGCCGGGGCACTGCTCTCGCCGGGCGGCGGAGGCCTGGCGGTGCACCAGATCGGCGCGATCGTGCTGCACGTGCTCACCGGGCTGACGCTGATCGCGGCGTTCCTGTACCGGCGGGCCCGCGGCGGGGCGTGGTGGCCGGTGGTGCTGGCCGGGGTCGTGTTCGTGGTGACCTTCCTGCAGGCGCTCGCGGGCGACAACGGCAACCTGATGGTGCACGTCCCGCTCGCGCTGGCCCTGCTGGTCGGCGCGGTGTGGGTGGCCGCCTGGTCGTTCGCCCGCAGGTAGGCGCCCGTATCCTGGGACCCGCCGCCGCAGGTGCGCGTGGCGGGAGGAGCGTGTGGTGAGCCAGGGCGTCGACCGGAGCGAGAGTCCCGCGGCAGGATCGGCGGGGTCGTCATCGGGGATCCTCGCCGAGGCGCAGCGGCGCCGCTCGTTCGCCGTCATCAGCCACCCGGACGCGGGCAAGTCCACGCTCACCGAGGCACTCGCGCTGCACGCCCAGGTCATCGACTCGGCCGGCGCGGTGCACGGCAAGTCCGGCCGCCGCGGGGTCACGAGCGACTGGATGGAGATGGAGCGCCAGCGCGGCATCTCCGTGTCGTCCGCGGTGCTGCAGTTCTCCTACCGCGACGCCGTGATCAACCTGCTCGACACGCCGGGCCACGGTGACTTCTCCGAGGACACCTACCGCGTCCTCGCCGCGGTCGACGCGGCCGTCATGCTGCTCGACGCCGCGAAGGGCCTCGAGCCGCAGACCCTCAAGCTGTTCGACGTCTGCCGCTCCCGCAAGATCCCGGTCCTCACCTTCGTCAACAAGTGGGACCGGCCCGGTCGCGAACCGCTCGAGCTGCTCGACGAGGTGGAGCAGCGGATCGGGCTGCGCCCCATGCCGCTGACCTGGCCGCTCGGGATCGCGGGCGAGCTGAAGGGCCTGATCGAGGTCGCCACCGGGGAGTACACGAAGTTCACCCGGGCCGCCGGCGGGGCAACCCGGGCGAGCGCCGAGGTCGTGGCCCCGGAGGTCGTCGCCGCGGACGAGCCCCAGTTCTGGTCCACCGCGCAGGACGAGATCGCCCTGCTCGAGGAGATCGGCGCGCAGTTCGACGAGAAGGAGTTCCTCGCCGGCACGGCCACCCCCGTGCTGTTCGGGGCCGCGCTGTCGAACATCGGCGTCGCCCGGCTGCTCGACGCCCTCGTGGACCTGGCGCCGCCGCCGTCGGAAAGGGAGGACGCGGAGGGTCGCCCGCGCGCCCTCGACACCCCGCTCTCCGGCCTGATCTTCAAGGTGCAGGCCGGTATGGACCGGGCGCACCGGGACCGGATGGCCTTCCTGCGCATCAACTCCGGGCGCTTCGAGCGCGGGATGGTGCTCACCCACGCGGCCACCGGCAAGCCCTTCGCCACCAAGTACGCCCAGGCGGTGTTCGGCAACCAGCGCACGACGGTCGAGGAGGCCTTCCCCGGCGACATCGTCGGCCTGGTCAACGCCAACGCCCTGCGGCCGGGGGACACGCTCTACGCCTCCGGGCCGATCGAGTACCCGGCCATCCCGAGCTTCGCCCCCGAGCACTTCTCCGTGGCCCGCTGTGCGGACGCGGGCAAGACCAAGCAGTTCCGCAAGGGGATCGAGCAGCTCGACGGCGAGGGTGTGATCCAGGTGCTGCGCTCGGACCGGCGCGGCGACCAGGCGCCGGTGCTGGCCGCCGTCGGGCCCCTGCAGTTCGACGTCGTGGCGGCGCGGATGGAGTCCGAGTTCAACGCGCCGATCCGGCTCGAGGGCCTGCCTTACCAGATCGCGCGGGTCACGGACGAGGCCGGCGAGGCGGCGCTGTCGTCGCAGTCGGAGTGCGAGGTCCTGACCCGCAGCGACGGCGTGAAGCTGGCCGTGTTCAGCAACAAGTGGCGGATGGACGTCGTGATCCGCAAGTTCCCGGACGTCACCTTCGCCCCGCTGCTCGCCGGGACCGTGACCGATTGACTTTCGATAGCTAGTGATCGATACTCGATCCATGAGCACAGTGCATCGGGCCGCGGTCGTGCCCTTGCGGATCTTCCTCGTGGTGTTGTTCGGGATCCTCGTCGTGTTCGAGACGCTCTCGCTGCCGGGCGGGATCGCCTACCAGACGGCGCAGAACCCGAACGACGCGCCGCTGCGCTGGCCGTTGACGGCGATCGCCGTGTTCTGGGTGGTGTGCGTGCAGGTGGTGCTGGTGTGCACCTGGAAGCTGCTGGGCATGGTCTCGAAGGACCGGATCTTCACGCGGGCGGCGCTGCGCTGGGTGGACGTGATCATCGGCGCGGTGGCGGCGGGCTGGCTGGTGCTGGCGAGCATCGCGATCTGGGTGGTGCTGCAGGCCGACGATCCCGGGATGCCGATGGTGCTGTTCCTCCTGACCGTCGGCGTGGCGGTGTTCGGGCTGCTGCTGGTGGTCATGCGGGCGCTGCTCCAGCAGGCCACGACGCTGCGCAGCGACCTGGAGGCGGTCATCTGATGGCGATCGTCGTGCGGATCGACGTGGAGCTGGCCAGGCGGAAGATGAGCGTGGGGGAGTTCGCCGAGCAGGTCGGGCTGACCCCGGCCAACGTCGCGGTCCTGAAGAACGGGCGGGCCAAGGCGGTGCGGTTCGCGACCCTCGAGGCGATGTGCCGGGTGCTGGAGTGCCAGCCCGGCGACCTGCTCGAGTACGTGCCGGACGAGTCGCTGGTTCAGAGGTAGCCGCTGGCCGAGGCGGCCGCCGTCAGGGCCCCCACCAGTGCGGCGATGATGACGCCGACGACGAGCCCGATCGTCGCCCAGGTCCTCGCCAGGTGCGAGGCCTCCTGGGCGCCGTGCAGGTCGCCGCGGTCGAAGCGGCGGTCGGTCTGGTACGCGAAGTACAGCGCGACGCCGCCGCAGATCCCGGAGAGCAGGAAGGCCACGAACGCCAGGCCCCAGTGCGGCTTCGGCTGGGTGACCGCCGCCGGGTGGGCGAACGCGGTGGGCGGCGGGTAGGCGGGGACGCCGACGGGCGGCGGGGCGAAGGTCGGGTTGTCGGTCATGGGGTTCCTTCGTCCGTGGGGCGCGGGAGGCGCGGGGTCACGGGCGCAATGCTGCTCGTCGCCGGGCTCGCGGACGAGGGGGCGCACACGAGACCTGACGGGGGCTATCCCTACCAGCCCTCGTGAGTGGCAATAGTCGCTATGGCGACGATTGCCACTCACAGGGTGTGGGCGGCGAGGGTGTCGGCGAAGGAGTCCAGCGCCTCCAGGGCGGCGGCGGAGTCCCGGTCGACGAGCCAGGCGAGCGTCACCCCGTCCGTCACGGCGACCATCATCCGGGCGAGCCGGGGGAGCGGGAGCGTCCAGGTCACGGCGCAGGTCTCGGCGATCAGCTCCAGCGCCGCCCGGGCCGTGCGGTGGTACGCCTCGTACTGGCGGACCGCGATCTGCTCCAGGCCGGGCTCGTGCAGGGCGTGCTGGGTGAGCGCCATCAGCACCGGCTCGCGCTGCGGCTCCTCCTGCACGGTCGACCAGTAGGCGCGCAGGACCGCCCGCAGCGAGCTCCGCACGTCCGGTCCCAGCTCCACCCGCGACGGGTCGAAGAGCGCGCTCATGGTCTGCTCGGTCAGCTCGGCGAGGAGCTCCTGCTTGGACGCGAAGCAGTAGTGGAAGATCGCGAGCGGCGCGCCGGCCTCGGCGCAGACCGCGCGGGTGGTCAGGGCGCCGAACCCGTCCCGCGCGGCGACCCGGAAGGCGGCCTCGACGAGCTGGCGGCGGCGTTCGGTGGCCGGTACCCGCGGCATCGCCACCCCCTTCTTGGTCGCTCGACCCGGACGCTTGACACAGTGTGGTCCAGGTCGCACCCTACCGACCAGTGACTGAGACGACCGAGAGCTTCGGCTACCGCGAGCGGTTCCCCCGGGTGCTGCGCCGCTTCGCCCTGTTCGCCATCGCGTTCTCGATCGTCTCGATCACGACCGGGATCTTCGTGAACTACTCCTACGGGCTCACGCAGCTGGGCCCGTCGTCCGTGTGGCTCTGGCCGGTCGCGGCGGTGGGGCAGTTCCTGGTGGTCCTGGTGCTGGCCGAGCTCGCCGGACGGATCCCCCTGGCGGGCGCGAACTACCAGTGGGCCGCGCGGCTGGTCGGCACCCGGTTCGGATACCTCGTCGGCGCGCTCGGCGTGCTCTACGGCGCGGTCGGGCTCCCCGGGATCGCGCTGCTGGGGCTCGCCCCGCTCGCCGCCGAGGTGTTCGGGCTGGACTCCGCCGACGCCCGGCTCACGGTGTTCATCGCGGTGGTGGCGCTGGTGGTGGCCTACGGGATCAACATCGTCCGGGTGCAGCTCGCGGCCCGGGTGAACAACGTCGCGGTGTTCGCGGAGATCCTCGGGACGGTCGTGCTCAGCGTCGTCGTGTTCGTCGCCTGGGTACGGGGTGGGTCGGGCACACCGCAGCCGCACGGGGCCGGGTTCCTGTTCACCTCCGCGACCGACCAGCCGCTCGCGGCGGCGATCGTCGGCGGGGCCCTGACCGGCATCTTCACCCTCGTCGGGTTCGAGGCGGCGGCGGACATGGCGGAGGAGGCCGTCGACGCCCGCCGAGCGGTACCGCGGGCGATGATCCTGTCCGTGGTGGTGTCCGGCGTGCTCGGGATGGCGGCCCTGGTCGGCTTCACCCTCGCCATCCCGGACCTGTCGGCGATCCAGGCCTCGCCCGTCCCGTTGGCGGACATCGCCGCGTACTGGCTCGGCCCGGTGCTCACCCGGATCTTCCTCGCCGTCGTGGTGTTCTCGATGTTCGCGCTGGTCGTGGTGGCCGCGGCCTCGAACTCTCGGCTGATCTTCGCGATGGCGCGCGACGGGCTGCTGCCCGTCTCGGCCTGGCTGCGGCGGGTCAACCCGGCAACCGGCACCCCCATCCCGGCACTGGTCGCCTCGCTGGTCGTCTGCCTGCTGCTGCTCGCCTACGGGACCCTCGACGGGGACGCGTTCGGGGTGCTGGTGGGGGCCACCGCGCTCGTCCCGTATCTGGTCTACCTGCTGACGCTCGGGGGTTACCTGGCCCGGCGGAAGGCGCTGCCGGGGGAGACCGGGTTCTCAATCGGCCGCTTCGCCGTCCCGGTCGCGGTCCTGGCGCTGGTGTGGCTGGTCGCGGTGGTCGCCGCGCTGACGCTCCCGGACGCGTTCCGGGGCGCGGACTACGTCGTGCTCGGCGCCCTGGCGCTCGCCGGGATCTGGTACGTCCTGGTGCTGCGGCACCGGCTGAGGGCCGGGACGGCGGGGGTGGGCTCGTGAGCTGGGCGAACTGGGCCGGCAACCAGCGGACCGACCCTCGACGGACCGTCGTGGCGCGGGACGCGGGCGAGGTCGCCGAGGCGGTGAAGGCCGCCGCGCGCGACGGGCTGCGGGTCAAGGCGCTCGGCACCGGGCACTCGTTCACGGGGATCGCGGTGGCCGACGACGTGGCGGTCCGCCCGCCCGCCGCCCCGGTGATCACGCTCGACGGTGCCCTCGCGACGGTTCCCGCGGGCCTGCCGCTGCACCGGCTGAACGAGCTGCTCTGGGAGCGCGGCCGAGCCCTGCCGAACCTCGGCGACATCGACGCCCAGACGATCGCCGGCGCGATCTCGACCGGCACCCACGGCACCGGCGCCGGGTTCCACGGCATCGCGTCGCAGGTCAGAGCGCTGGAGATGGTGCTCGCGGACGGCACGCTGCTGCGCTGTTCCGCCGACGAGAATCCCGAGATCCTGCGCGCGGCCCGGGTAGGGCTCGGCGCGCTGGGCATCCTCACGAGCCTCACCCTCGAGACCGTCCCGGCGTTCCGGCTGCACGCCGTCGAGCGGGCGGTGCCGCTGGCGCAGGCGTTCGAGCTCCTCGACGGGGCCGAGCACGCCGAGTTCTACTGGTTCCCCCACACCGAGGTGGCCGCGACCAAACGCAACGACCGCACCCACGCGGCCGGGCCGGTACGGGGGCGGGCCGCCGAGTGGATCGGCGACGACCTGCTCGGCAACGGCGCCTTCGGCCTCGCCTGCCGCCTGGGCGCGCGGCTGCCCGGGGCCGTCCCGGGGCTCAACCGGCTGATGGCGGCGCAGATGGCCGCGGCCGAGTACGTCGACCGCTCGTACCGGGTGTTCTGCAGCCCGCGGCGGGTGCGGTTCCTGGAGATGGAGTACGCGGTGCCGCGGGAGGCGCTGCCCGAGGCGTTCGCCGGGCTGCGCGCGGCCGTCGACCGGCACGGGCGCGCCGTCACCTTCCCCGTCGAGGTCCGGGTGACCGGCGCGGACGACATCCCGCTCTCCACGGCGTCCGGGCGGGACACCGCCTACCTCGCGGTGCACGTCTTCCGGGGCAGGCCGCACGAGGCGTACTTCGGGGCGGTCGAGGCGGTGATGACCGCGCTCGGCGGCCGGCCGCACTGGGGCAAGCTGCACACCCGCACCGCGGCCCAGCTGCGGGAGGTCTACCCGGGTTTCGAGGAGTTCGTCGCGCTGCGCGACCGGCTCGATCCCGAGGGACGCTTCCGCAACGCCTATCTCGACCGGGTCCTGGGCGTGCCGGGTGAGGCGGTGTGACGTGTCTCAGAAAACGACACTTCCTTGCCTGATAGAGGGACCCGGGCGATACCGTTAGACATGGCTAACGCGAGGCCGGTCGTTCGGCAGGTCCGGGTGCTCGACCGGAGCTGCCTGGTCCCGCCCGGCCGGGACCGCGGTTCCCTCGCGGCGCCGCCGGCCCGCCTCCCCGTCGCGTTCGTCGCCACGGCCGCGGCCCTCATGGTCGTGCTGGCCGTGGGCGTGATCGTCAGCGCCACGCTGGGCGCCCCGGTCGCCGTCACCCTGGTGCTCGCCGCGGCCGCTCTCGCGGTCCGCCCGGTCGCCGTCCTGGTGCACCGCCGCCGCTGATCCGGCCCTCGGCCACACCGGCACACCCGTTCGGGTGATCGCCGAACCCTGCGTGACGACTGTCAACGAGACCGTCACGGCGTCGCAACCCGTTCGGGCGTGCAACCGCACAGGCTGAACCGTCGGGGTCGACGCGAAGGGGATCAAGCATGAGTGGGAACGCCGCGCGGTTGCAGGCGATCAAGGACGTCGAGGCCTACGTGCCGCCCGCCGTCAGCTTCGTGGCCGGGGAAGCCCCCGGGGAGATCTTCGGTGCGAACGTCTTCAGCAAGTCGGTCATGCAGAAGCGGCTGCCGAAGACCGTGTACAAGTCGGTGATCAGCACCATCGAGAAGGGCACGCCGCTGGACCCGGTGGTGGCCGACGCGGTCGCCTCGGCGATGAAGGACTGGGCCCTGGAGAAGGGGGCGACGCACTACGCGCACGTCTTCTACCCGCTGACCCACGCCACCGCCGAGAAGCACGACAGCTTCCTCGAGCCCACCAGCGACGGCACCGCCCTCGCCGAGTTCGCGGGCAAGACGCTGATCCAGGGCGAGCCGGACGCGTCGAGCTTCCCGAACGGCGGCCTGCGCAACACGTTCGAGGCCCGCGGCTACACCGGCTGGGACGTCACCAGCCCGGCGTACGTGCTGGAGAACCCCAACGGCAACACCCTCTGCATCCCGACGGTCTTCGTCTCGATGACGGGGGAGGCCCTGGACCACAAGACCCCGCTGCTGCGCAGCCAGCAGGCGATGGGCCGGCAGGCCGAGCGGATCCTCAAGCTGTTCGGGCACGAGAGCCCCGAGCACGTGGTGAGCTTCTGCGGGCCGGAGCAGGAGTACTTCCTGATCGACCGGCACTTCTTCGTGGCCCGCCCGGACCTGCTCGGCGCCGGCCGCACGCTCTTCGGGGCCAAGCCGCCCAAGGGCCAGGAGTTCGACGACCACTACTTCGGCGCCATCCCCGAGCGCGTCCTGGGCTTCATGATGGACACCGAGCGGGAGCTGTTCAAGCTCGGCATCCCGGCCAAGACCCGGCACAACGAGGTCGCGCCCGGCCAGTTCGAGATCGCGCCGATGTTCGAGCGCGGCAACGTCGCGAGCGACCACCAGCAGCTGCTGATGACCACGTTCAAGACGATCGCCAAGAAGCACGGCCTGGAGATCCTCTTCCACGAGAAGCCCTTCGCCGGCGTCAACGGCTCGGGCAAGCACGTCAACTGGTCGCTGGGCAACTCCGAGCTCGGCTCGCTGCTGGTCCCGGGCGACACGCCGCACGAGAACGCCCAGTTCCTGGTGTTCTGCGCGGCCGTCATCCGGGCGGTGCACAAGTACTCCGGGCTGCTCCGGGCCTCGGTCGCGAGCGCCACCAACGACCACCGGCTCGGCGCCAACGAGGCCCCGCCCGCGATCATCTCGATCTTCCTCGGCGACCAGCTCGCGGACGTCTTCGAGCAGATCGCGGAGGGCGACCTGTCCGGGTCGAAGGGCAAGGGCGCCATGCAGATCGGCGTCGACACGCTGCCGGTGCTGCCGACCGACCCCGGCGACCGCAACCGCACCAGCCCGTTCGCCTTCACCGGCAACCGGTTCGAGTTCCGGGCCCCGGGCTCGATGCAGACGGTCGCGGCCCCGATCGTCACCATCAACACGATCATGGCGGACTCGCTGGACCACTGCGCGACCATCCTCGAGGCCGCGGAGGGCGACTTCGACGCGGCGGTGCAGGCGCTGCTGAAGGACATCATCACCGAGCACGGCGCGGTCATCTTCAACGGCGACGGCTACTCGGAGAAGTGGCAGATCGAGGCCGCCGAGCGGGGCCTGCCGAACCTGCGCACCACCATCGACGCCGTGCCGGAGCTGGTCACCGAGTCGGCGATGGAGCTGTTCGAGCGGTACGGGGTGTTCAACCACCGCGAGATGCACTCCCGCTACGAGATCGCGCTGGAGCAGTACGCGCTCACGGTCGGCGTCGAGGCCAAGCTGACCGCCGAGATCGGCGCGACGCAGATCGTCCCGGCCGCGGTGCGCTACCAGACCGAGCTCGCGCAGAACATCGCGACGCTGAAGGCCGCGGGCGTCGAGGCGGACGTCACGGCGCTCGAGGAGGTCACCGCCCCGCTGACGGCGCTGCGGGCGGCGCTGGTCACCCTCAAGGCCGAGCTGGCCGACGAGGCGGCCGAGACCGCGGTGGGCGAGGCGGAGCACGCCGCGGCGAAGCTCCTCCCGGCGATGACCGCGGTCCGCGAGGCCGCGGACGCGCTCGAGGGCGTGGTGGCGGACGACCTGTGGCCGCTCCCGACCTACCAGGAGATGCTCTTCATCCTGTGACCGCCACCGGGGTGGCCCCTGTGTCGGTGCACGGCACTGGGGCCACCCCAGTAGCGTCGTCGCGTGGCCCGGAGATCTCGCAGCACCAAGACCCAGCCCGATCCGCCGGACCTCCCGCCGCGGTTCGACGCCGCCCCCGGGCCCCCCGCCGACGGTGACCTCTGGGACGGCGTCGAGGCCGGTCCGGGGATCGTCTTCCCCGAGCACGTCGCGGACCTGCGGCTGCACGAGTGCCGGATCCGCGGCGTCGACCTCTCGGGGCGCAGCCTCGGCGGCCTGCACTGCCGGGACACCGAGTTCGTCAACTGCGACCTCTCCGGGGCCCAGCTCGACGACACCGTCTTCCAGCGGGTCACCTTCACCGACTGCCGGCTCACCGGCACCGAGCTCAACGGCGCCGGTCTCACGGACGTCCGGATCTCCGGCTGCCGGGCCGACCTCGTCCGGCTCCGGATGGCCAAGGGCACGTTCCTGCACGTCGAGGACACGACCCTGCGCGGCGCCGATCTCTACCGGTTCACCGCGTCGGGCTGCGCGTTCCTGCGCTGCGACCTGGGGGAGGCGTCGATCGAGGACGCCCGGCTCGCGGGCACGGACCTGCACGGCTCCGGCGTCGACGACCTGCGCGGCCCGCTCGCCCTGCAGGGCTGCCGGATCGGGCCCGAGCAGCTCGTCTCGGTCGGGGCACTGATGCTCGCGGCGATGGGCGTCCAGATCACCGAGCGCTGAGCCCGGTCAGGCGCCGGGTCCGTCCTCCGGGCGCGACCGCTGCCCCTCCTGCAGGATCGCGGAGACCCGCTGCCGGCTCACCCCGAACAGCTTCCCGATCCGGGTGATCGACACGGACTCGCGCTGCAGCGCCATGGCCTCCTGCCGGCGGAAGCGCCCGCCGACGGTGCCGAGGTCGTCGAGCGCCCGGGTGACCGCCTCGACCACCAGCGGACGCTCCTCGTGGGACACGATCTCGTGCCAGCTGCGGCCGGCGTCGCGCAGCTCCTCGAGCTCGACGACCCGCTCACGCGCCCGCGTCAGGTCCGCGATGGTGCGCGCGAGCTGGTCGTCGAGTGCGCGCAGCGCCGACCTCGCGGGGTCGGAGTGGTTCTCGGACACGGACGCCTCTCTCGTCGGCCACCGCCAGGGACCGGACAAGACAACCACATCCGGCGACCACAGTGGTCGGATCGGCGCTCAGCCGCGCAGCGCGGTCAGGGCGTCGGCGACGGGCTTCCACCGCTCCACGTACGCGTCGAGCTCGGGGCCCTCGGCGAACGTCGAGTCGATGAGGTAGAGGCCGGGCAGCGCGCAGGTGCCGCCGATCTCGGAGAGCACGGGCTTGAGCGTGAGGTCCGGGGCCAGGGCGTGGGCCGGACCGGCGCCGAGCATCAGGGGGACGGCGACGACGTCCTTCAGCCCGGTCCCGCCCTCGAACTGGTCCAGGAACAGCTTGAGCAGGCCGGTGTAGGTGGCCTTGAAGGTGGGGCTGGCGAAGACGACCAGCGAGGAGGACTGCACGGTCTTCTTGGCGGCGGCGACGGCCTCGTCCCCCCAGCCGAGCAGGCCGGGGCCGAGCTCGACCAGCTCGATGACGTGGTCGGGCGCGGCGCCGGTCAGCTTCTCGGCGAGCAGCACGCCCGCCTGCGAGGTGCGGCTGGCGGCCTTCGGGTTGCCGACGACGACGGTGACGGTCACGGGGAGCTCCACTCGTGGGCGATGATCGGTTCCCCGCCAGCATCGCATCCGGGGCCGCCCGCCCACACCGCCCACCGATCACACCGGCCCGCTCGTCGACCGCGCTCCCGGCGGGCCACCGGGCTCTCCCGGGGTCCGACACGCCCGGGACCTGCGGCCCGACCAGCCCTGTCGGGTCCGTGATCTTCCCGTGACCCTGTGCGGGAGCGCGTCTCACCCGTTTGAGACCGTGGAGGTGTCCGCCCCCCACCCTCCGACACACGGGAGTAGTCCATGAAGAACCTCGGACGAGCCCTCGGCAAGTTCTCCTCCGGCCTGGTCGACGCGCTCGGCATCCTCGGCGGCTGGAACCGCGGCCGCCGCCGCTGAGAACCGCCCGAAACGGACGGCCCGGTCGCGGTGCGGCCGGGCCGTCCGTCGTCTGTCGGGCCTGCCGTCCTCGCCCGTCCGGCCCAACCCGTGTTACCAGTGCTTTTCCGGCAGTCCCGACCCTTGACAGCGGCACCCCTCGGCCCTCACCGTGTTGCGAGTCGTGCCGATCGTTTCGCAGGACGCACTCATATCCCGGCATCTCCGAGGACGGGCACATGATCTACGCCTGCCAGCTCACCGACCTCCCCCGCGGCGGCTCCCTGCGGCTCGCCGAGCTGCCCGGCAGCCCTCCGGTCGCGGTGTTCCACACCGAGGACGGGGAGCTGTTCGCCGTCGACGACACCTGCACCCACGCCGACGCCTCGCTCGCCGACGGCTTCGTGGAGGGCTGCGCCGTCGAGTGCCCGCTGCACGCGGCGATCTTCGACCTGCGCACCGGCGAGGCGGACGGGCTGATCGCGCGGTACCCGGTGCGCACGCACACCGTCGTCTGCTCCGACGGCGGGGTCTACCTGCAGCTCTCCGAACGGCTGCCGCACCTGCCGCCGCACCGCGCGACCGCCTGATGGGCCCCCGGGTCGTCGTCATCGGCTCCGGGGTGGTCGGGGCCGCGGTCGCGGACGAGCTGACCGAGCGCGGCTGGACGGACGTCACCGTCCTCGACCGGGGCCCCCTCTCCCTGCCCGGCGGGTCGTCCTCGCACGCCCCCGGGCTGGTCTTCCAGGCCAACCCGTCGCGGACCATGGGCCGCTTCGCGCGCTACACCGTGGAGAAGCTGACCTCCCTCGACGGCTGCTTCACCCAGGTCGGCGGCCTCGAGGTGGCGACGACTCCCGAGCGCACGGCCGAGCTGTGGCGCCGGCACGGCTTCCTCTCGTCGATCGGCGTGGAGTCCGCGATCATCGGGCCGGAGGAGTGCGCGGCGCTGCATCCGCTGCTGCCCGCCTCGCACGTCCTCGCGGGCCTGCACATCCCGACCGACGGACTGGCCAAGGCGCCCCGGGCGGTCGAGGCCCAGGCCCAGCGGGCGATCTCCCGGGGCGCGCGGTTCCTCGGCTCGCAGCAGGTCGTCGAGATCCTGCGCAGCGGCTCCCGGGTGACCGGGGTCCGGACGCAGGACGACACCTTCCCGGCGGACCACGTCGTCCAGTGCACCGGCTTCTGGGGCCCGCTGACCGGCGCGCTCGTCGACCTGCCGACCCCGCTGTTGCCGATGGCCCACCAGTTCGCCCGCACCGCACCCGTCCCCGGGCTGGCCGCGGCGCAGGAGGCGACGGCGCCGATCCTGCGCCACCAGGACGCCGACCTCTACTTCCGCGAGTACGGGTCGCGGCTGGGCATCGGGTCCTACGCCCACCGGCCCATCCCGGTCGATCCGGCGAACCTCCCGGCGCACACCGAGATGCCGTCGTCCTTCGACTTCACGCTCGAGGACTGGGAGCCGGCCTACGCCGACGCTCGGAAGCTCCTCCCGGCGCTGGACGGCGTCGAGATCGAGCACGGCTTCAACGGCGTCTTCTCCTTCACCGCGGACGGGATGCCCCTGCTCGGCGAGCACCCCTCGCTGTCCGGGTACTGGGTCGCCGAGGCGGTGTGGGTCACGCACTCCTGCGGCGTCGCGCGGGCCCTCGCGGAGTGGCTGGTCGACGGGCATCCCACGCTCGACGTCCACGCCTGCGACCTCAACCGCTTCAGCGAGGCCCAGCGCTCGCCCGCCTACGTCGAGGCCCGCGCGTCCCGGAACTTCGAGGAGGTCTACGACATCCTCCACCCGCTCGACCCGCCCGCCGGCCCGCGCCCGATGCGGACCTCGCCGTTCTATCCGCGCCATCAGGAGCTCGGCGCGGTGTTCAGCGAGATCGGCGGCTGGGAGCGGCCACTCTGGTTCGCCGCCAACGCACCTTCCCCGGCCCCGGAGCGGGACGGCTGGGCGGCGCGGCACTGGTCACCGGTCGCGGTCACGGAGGCCGTCGCCACCCGTGAGGCCGCGGCGCTCTACGACATGACGCCGCTGACCCGCGTCGAGGTGTCCGGCCCCGGCGCATGCGCTTACCTCGACGCCCTGACCAGCAACAAGCTCGACGTCGCGGTCGGCCGGGTCGTCTACACCCTCATGCTCACGGACGCCGGCGGCGTGCTGAGCGACCTCACCGTGACCCGGCTCGGCGAGGAGCTGTTCCAGGTCGGGGCCAACGGCGAGGTGGACGTCGACCGGTTGCGCCGGCTCGCCCCGGCCGGAGTGTCCGTCCGCGACGTGACGGCCGGGACGTGCGGCCTCGGCCTCTGGGGTCCGCGCGCCCTCGACATCCTCTCCGCGGTGAGCGCGGACGACCTGTCGTTCGGCTACTTCCGCGCCCGCCCGATCCACGTCGGGGCGATTCCGGTGCTGGCGCTGCGCGTGTCCTATGTCGGTGAGCTCGGCTGGGAGCTCTACACCAGTGCCGACCAGGGCCTGGGTCTGTGGGACGGGCTGTGGGCGGCGGGGGAGGAGCACGGCCTGGTCGCCGGCGGCCGGCACGCCTTCACCGCCCTGCGGATCGAGAAGGGCTACCGCGCCAGTGGCCTGGACATGACCAGCGAGGACACCCCCGTCGAGGCCGGCCTGGCGTTCGCGGTGAAGGGCCGCAGCTTCGACGAGCCACGCCGCCGCCTCGTCCCGATCCTGCTCGACGCGGGCGTGGTCCTGGGCGGGGAACCGGTGTACGCCGACGGATCCTGCGCCGGGTATGTCACCAGCGCCGCCTACGGCCCGACGCTCGAGCGGAGCATCGCCTACGCGTGGCTCCCACCTTCGCTGTCCACCCCGGGCACGTCGGTCTCGGTGGAGTACTTCGGGGAACGCCTCCCCGGCACCGTCGCCGCCGAACCGCTCGTCGATCCCGAGGGCAAGCGCCTCAAGCCCCTGTGAGCGCTCCGGCACCGCCCTGCGCCCACACAGTCCGCCCCGCGACTTCTCCGGAGCCGGCATGACCACCCTGGATCCCGCCCCGAGCCTTGTCCCCACGCTCGGCGGGCACTGGTACACCGATCCCGCGATCTTCGCGGCCGAGCAGGAGCACATCGTCGAGGCCGGGTGGGTGTGCGTCGCGCTCGCGGCGGACCTCACCGGGCCCGGCAGCTACCGGACCGTGCAGCTGGGCCGGGAGTCCGTGGTCGTCGTGCGCGGGCGGGACTCGCAGATCCGGGCGTTCTTCAACGTCTGCCGCCACCGCGGCGCCCAGATCTGCACCGAACCCGCAGGCCAGGTGCGCAACAAGCTCCAGTGCCCCTACCACGCGTGGACCTACGACCTCACCGGCACGCTCATCGCCGCCCCCAACCTGACCCGGATGCCGGACGTCGACCGGTTCGCCAACGGCCTCGCGCCCGTCGCCGTCCGGGAGTGGATCGGGTACGTGTGGGCGTGCGTCGCGCCCGATCCGCCCTCCTTCGAGGAGGAGGTGATCGGGGCCGTCGTGACCCGGCTCGGGGACGTCGAGTCGATCGACCACTACGGCGTGGAGAACCTCGCGCTGGGCCGCCGCATCTCCTACGACGTCGCGGCGAACTGGAAGCTGATCGTCGAGAACTTCATGGAGTGCTACCACTGCGCGACGATCCATCCCGAGCTGACGGAGGTCCTCCCGGAGTTCGCCGACGGCTATGCGGCGCAGTACTACGTGGGCCACGGCGCGGCGTTCGGCGCCGGCGTCCAGGGCTTCACCGTGGACGGCTCGGCCGGTCACACCCGCATCCCCGGGGTCTCCGCGGAGCAGGACCGCAGGTACTTCGCCATCACGATCCGCCCCGGCGTCTTCGTGAACCTGGTGCCGGACCACGTGATCGTCCACCGCATGACGCCCGTCGCCCCGGACCGCACCCTGGTGGAGTGCGACTGGCTCTTCCTCTCCGAGGTGGTCGCCTCGGATGCGGACCTCGCCGCGAGCGTGGAGCTCTTCCACCGGGTCAACGCTCAGGACTTCGCCGCCTGCGAACGCACCCAGCCCGCCATGTCCAGCCGCATCTACGCCCGGGGCGGCAACCTCGTCCCGTCCGAGCACCACATCGCCGAGTTCCACGCCTGGGTGGCCGAGCGGGTGAGATGAGCACCAGCGCTCGCGCTGGTCGACGGGCGCGGGGTGCTCAGCGGGTACGCCGCGGCGAGGCTGCACGGTGCGGACTGCGGCCCCTGGGACGCTCCCGCGGACGTGACGTTGCGGATCGGCGGCATCCGTCCACGGCCCGGCCTGGTCCTGCACCGCGACGACCTGCAGTCCGACGAGATCACCACCGGGCGGGGGACCGCCGTCACCACCCTGCGGACCGCCTTCGACCTGGCCCGATGGGTTCCCGACGAGACCGAGGCGGTGGTCGCGCTGGACGCCCTGGCCAACGCGGAACGCTTCGATCCCGTCGAGGTCCTGCGCCTGCGCCGGCCTCGCACGCGCTCCGGCTCGCGCCTGCCCCGGCTCGTCGAGCTGGCCGACCGTCGCGCCGGCTCACCACCGGAGACGCGGATGCGCCTCGCGCTGGTCCGGGCCGGGCTGCCGCGCCCGGAGGTGCAGTGGGTGGTGCAGGACCCCGTCGCCCGGCGCGCGGTCCGGCTCGACCTCGCCTACCCGGAGCTGCGGATCGGCCTCGAGTACGAGGGCGCGGACCACCTCCGCCCCGAGCAGGTCCTCCGCGACACCGCCCGCTTCACGGCCCTGACAGCGGCCGGCTGGCGCATGTTCCGCTTCACGAAATGGGACGACCCGGCGCGGATCGTCGGGCTCGTCCGCGCTGCGATCAGCACCAAGGCTCTCGGAGCATGATCGAACTACCGTGCTGCTAGTCCCACCAGCCCATGCGACGGCTGACCTCCTTCCCGGCGGCGACGACCGTGGGGGCAAGGTCGTCGAGGCGCTCCGGGGGGAGGCGGTAGGACGGGCCGGCGAGGGACAGGGCCGCCACCACGCCGCCGGTCTGGTCCCGGATCGGGGCGGCGACGGCGTTGAGGCCGATCTCGTACTCCTCGACGACCGTCGCGTAGCCCCGCTCCCGCACCCGGGTCAGGCCCGCCTCGATGGCGGCCCGGTCGCGGAGGGTGTGGTCGGTGAAGCGTTCCGGCTGGTCGAGGGCGTCCTTCAGGGCCGGGGGGAGCTCGGCGGAATCGAGCCACGCGATCAACGCCTTGCCCGACGACGTGCAGTGCAGCGGCGTGATCCGGCCGATCCAGTTGTAGCTCAGGACGGTGGCGGGTCCGCGGGCCTGGTGCACGTTGACCGCCCAGCGCTCCTGCAGGACCGCGATGTTGACGGTCTCGCCGAACTCCAGCGCCAGCCGCTCGCACGCCTCACGCCCCTGCCGCGTGACGTCGAGCCTCCCGGAGACCGCTCCGGCCAGCGGGATCAGGCCGAAGCCGAGGGTGTACTTGCCGCGGTCGATCGCCTGCTCGACCAGCCCGCGCTCCTCCAGGGCCCCGAGCAGCCGGAATGCCGTGGACTTGTGGACGTCGAGCTCCGTGGCCACCTCGCTGACACCCGCCTCGCCCCGGCGTGCCAGGATCTCGAGCACGGTGATGGCCCGGTCGACGGACTGCACGCCGCCATCTCGCGGACGCTCCGTGTTGCTCATGGCGCAACTCTACGCGCCTGCGCTTGACCCGTCATGATCAGCGGTCCACGCTCGCTACGTGCCCGACCTCTTCATCGACGGCGAGTGGCGGTCCGGATCCGGCACCGCCCCGGTGCTGAACCCGTTCGACGCCTCGGTGGTGCGCCACGTGGACCAGGCCTCGGCGGCCGACGTGGACGAGGCGGTGGCCGCCGCCCGGCGGGCGTTCGACGGCGGCCCGTGGCGGAGCGTCGAGGCCCCGGAGCGCGGCGCCCTCCTCCGCCGGATCGCCGAGCTCCTCCAGCGGGAGAAGGAGGAGATCGCCCGCACCGAGACCCTCGACACCGGCAAGACGCTCGTCGAGAGCCGGATCGACGTCGACGACGTCACCGCCGTGTTCCGCTACTACGCCGACCTCGCCGACAAGGACTCCGGACGCCTGGTGGAGACCGGGCAGGCCGCCGTCGTCAGCCTGGTGGTGCACGAGCCGGTCGGCGTCTGCGCCCTGGTCACGCCCTGGAACTACCCGCTGCTGCAGCTGTCGTGGAAGGTCGCGCCCGCGCTCGCCGCCGGCAACACGATGGTGATCAAACCCTCCGAGGTCACCCCGCTGACGTCCATCCATCTGGTGAAGCTGTGCGCGGAGGCCGGGGTCCCGCCCGGCGTCGTGAACATCGTGCTGGGGGACGGGCCGTCGGTGGGCGCGCCGCTGACCTCGCATCCCGACGTCGACATGGTCAGCTTCACCGGCGGGCTCGCCACCGGGCAGTCGATCATCCGGGCCTCGGCGGACACCGTCAAACGCACGGCGGTCGAGCTGGGCGGCAAGAACCCGGACATCATCTTCGCGGACACCGACTTCGAGCTCGCCGTGGACTACGCGATGCTCGCCGTGTTCCTCCACTCCGGACAGGTCTGCTCCGCCGGCGCGAGGCTCGTCGTCGAGGACTCCCTGGCGGACGCGCTGGTGGCCGAAATCGCCGTACGCGCCGCGAAGATCAGGCTCGGCAACGGACTGGAGGACGGCGTCGAGGTCGGCCCGATGGTGTCCGAGGCGCACCGCGCGAAGATCGAGGCGTACGTGCAGTCCGCCCGGGACGAGGGTGCGACCGTCGTGTGTGGAGGGACCCGGCCGTCGGATCCTGCTCTGCAGCAGGGGTTCTTCTACCTGCCCACGGTGATCACCGGCGTCACCCGGGAGTCTCGCGTCGTGCGCGAGGAGACCTTCGGCCCGATCCTCACCGTCGAGCGGTTCCGCACCGAGGAGGAGGCGATCGCACTCGGCAACGACACCGACTACGGCCTCGCCGGCGCCGTGTTCACCCGGGACATGGGCCGGGCCCACCGCGTCTCGCGCGCGCTGCGCCACGGCACGGTGTGGATCAACGACTACCACCCGTACGTGCCCGGTGCGGAGTGGGGCGGGATGAAGCGCTCGGGCAACGGCCGGGAGCTCGGGCCCACGGGCCTGCGCGAGTACCAGGAGGCCAAGCACATCTGGCACAACACCGCTCCCGAACCGCAGCGGTGGTTCAAGGGCTGATCCGCACGTCCCTTCCAGCAGGCGGAGGTACCCGGCGATGAGCACCACGGACAACGAGAGCGAGCACGGCCTCACCGAGTTCGGCTACAGCCAGTCCCTGGAGAGATCGATCGGGAAGTTCGCCAGCTTCGCGGCCGGCGTCAGCTACATCTCGATCCTCACCGGCACGTTCCAGCTCTTCTACTTCGGCTTCGGGCTCGGCGGGCCCGTGTACTGGTGGTCCTGGCCGATGGTGTTCGTCGGGCAGCTGTGCGTCGCCCTCTGTTTCGCGGAGCTGGCCGGGCGCTACCCCGTGGCGGGCTCGGTCTACAACTGGTCCAAACGCCTTGCGGGGCCGACGGTCTCGTGGCTGGCCGGCTGGATGATGTTCACGGCCTCGGTGGTCACGCTGGCCGCGGTCGTGCTGGCCTACCAGGTCACGCTGCCGCAGCTCTGGTCCGGGTTCCAGCTGGTCGGCGACGGCACGGGCGACACGGACTTCGGCTACAGCGCGGTGATATGGGGCGCGATCCTGATCCTGTTCACCACGCTGGTCAACGCGTTCGGCGTCAAGCTCATGGCCCGGATCAACTCGACGGGCGTGTTCATCGAGCTCATCGCGGCCGTGCTGCTGGTGATCATCCTCGGGATCAACATCGTGCACCCGCCGTCGATCCTGTTCGACACCAAGGACCTCGGTGCCGGCCAGCCGGGCGGGTACTTCGGTGTGTTCCTGGTGGCGGCCATCGCGTCCGCGTACGTCATGTACGGGTTCGACACCGCGAGCTCGCTGGGGGAGGAGACCGTCGACCCGCGCAAGACGGCGCCGACCGCGATCCTGCGCGCTGTGATCGCGTCCTTCGTCATCGGCGGGCTGATCCTGCTCTTCGGCATCCTGGCCGCGCCGAACCTCGACGATCCGGAGCTGGGGAAGACGACCGGCGGGCTGCAGCTGATCGTCCTGCAGGCCCTGGGCGGGCCGCTCGGCAAGGTGTTCCTGGTGTGCATCGTCGTGGCCATCACGGTGTGCTCGCTGGCCGTGCACACGGCGGGGATCCGGCTGATGTTCGCGATGGCGCGCGACAACGCGCTGCCGGCCGGCGCGCGGCTCGCGAAGATCGACCCCAAGCGCAAGACGCCCGTCATCCCGGCCATCCTGATCGGCGTCGTCGCCGTGCTCATCCTGGCCGTCAACATCGGCACGCCGGCGATCTTCACGGCGGTGACGAGCGTGGCCGTCATCATGATCTACGTGGCGTACCTGCTGGTCACGATCCCGATGCTGGTCAAGCGGTTCCGCGGAGAGTACCCCGGGCCGCGCACCGACCGGCGGTATTTCTCGCTGGGGCGCCTCGGGCTGCCGATCAACATCGTCGCCGTGCTGTGGGGCGCGGCGATGGCGCTGAACCTGGCGTGGCCGCGGGTGGAGGTGTACGGCGAGGGCGTGCTGAAGTGGATCGCCTTCCTCTTCATCGGGGCGATCGCGCTCGTCGGGCTGCTGTGGTTCCGGCTGCGGGGGCGGCATCACCTCGGGACGCTGCCCGAGCACATGGCGAAGCAGATGGGGGAGGCTCCGTGAGCGAGCTCGCGAGCGAACCGTCAGTACCGGGCTACGACTACGTCGTCGTGGGTGGGGGATCGGCCGGCTGCGCGCTGGCCTCCCGGTTGTCCGAGGACCCGGGGACCACGGTGTGCCTGCTGGAGGCCGGGCCCTCCGATGTGGACGATCTGGCGATCCTGCGGCTCGAGGACTGGATGTTCCTGCTGGACTCCGGCTACGACTGGGACTACCTCGTCGAGCCCCAGGAGCACGGCAACTCGTTCCTGCGGCACGCTCGCGCCAGGGTGCTCGGCGGCTGTTCCTCGCACAACTCCTGCATCGCCTTCTGGACCCCGCGCGAGGACCTCGACGAGTGGGCGGCGTCGGGCTGCGACGGCTGGTCGGCGGACGAGTGCTGGCCGCTGATCCGCCGCCTGGAGACCAACGACGGACAGTGGCGCGGACCCGCCCACCACGGCCACGGCCGCACCGGACCCGTGAACCTCATGCAGGTCCCGCCCGACGATCCGTGCGGCGTCGCGGTGCTGGAGGCGTGCGCGGGCGTCGGGCTGCCGACGGTGCGCTTCAACGAGGGCGTGACGGTCTGCGAGGGGGCCGGGTTCTTCCAGATCAACTCGTTGCCGGACGGCACGCGCGCGTCGGCGTCGGTGAGCTACCTGCACCCTGTGATGGCGACGCGCTCCAACCTGACCGTGCTCACCGACTGCTGGGCCTCCCGCGTGCTGTTCGACGGCCGCCGGGCCACCGGCGTCGAGTACCAGCAGGGGATCGGGCCCGGCCGACGGGCGGTCACCGCGAACCGCGAGGTGATCCTCTCCGCGGGCTCGATCGACACCCCGAAGCTGCTGATGCTGTCGGGTATCGGCCCGGCGGAACACCTGCGGGACTTCGGGATCGACGTGCTGGTCGACGCGCCGGGCGTCGGGTCCAACCTGGACGACCACGTGGAGGGCCTCGTCATGTGGGACGCGGCGCGGCCCATGGTCACCCGCTCCACGCAGTGGTGGGAGATCGGGCTGTTCCACCGCACCGAGCCCGGCCTCGACCGGCCGGACCTGATGATGCACTACGGCTCCGTGCCGTTCGACCTCAACACGGTGCGCTGGGGCTACCCGACCACGGACAACGGTTTCTGCCTGACGCCCAACGTCACCCGGGGCCGCTCGCGGGGCACGGTCCGCCTGCGCAGCAGGGACTTCCGCGACCGGGCCCGGGTGGACCCGCGGTACTTCACGGACTCCGAGGGCCACGACATGCGCGTCATGCAGACCGGGATCCGGCTGGCCCGGCGGATCGCCGAGCAGCCCGCGCTGAAGGACTGGGTGGCCCGCGAGCTGGCCCCCGGTCCGGAGGCGGTGAGCGACGACGAGCTGGAGGACTACATCGTCCGGACCCACAACACCGTCTACCACCCGGCGTGCACGGTGAGGATGGGCCCGGAGACGGATCCCCTTGCGCCCCTGGACCCGCAGCTCCGCGTCCGGGGCGTGGAGAACCTCCGCGTCGCCGACGCCTCCGTCCTCCCGTTCCTGCCCGCGATCAACCCCAACATCACCACGATGATGGTGGGGGAGAAGTGCTCCGACCTGCTGAAGCCGCCATGACACCCGCGAGTCGGCACTTTCCGTAGGCCGAGACACACGTTCACGACGTCGTGAACGTGTGTTTCAGGCTCCCGAAAGTGCCGACTCGCGGGGGTTAGAGGAGGGCGTCGGGGAGTTCGCGGGCGGCCTGGACGAGGCTGGGGCCGTACCAGGTGAGGAGGCGGCCGCTGACCAGGGCGGAGGGGGCCGCGAAGGCCTCGGGGCCGTCGTCGGCGGTGAAGGTGTAGGGCTCGTCGGGGAGGACGACCAGATCGTGGGGCGGCAGGTCCGCGGGGTCGAAGCGGGGGTAGCGCTCGGGGGAGTCGGCCAGGACGTTGTCGATGCCGAGGCGGGCGAGGACGGCGCCCGTGAAGGTGTCCGAACCGCACGCCATCCAGGGCTTGCGCCAGATCGGGACCACCGCACGTCGCCGGGCGGTCGGTGCCGGCAGGGCCGACCACAGCGCCCGAGCCTCGTCGAGCCAGGGCACGTCCTCGAATCCGCAGGCGGAGAGCATGCGGCCCAACGACTCCAGGCCGCCCTCGACCGTCCGGATGTCGGTGACGTAGACCGCCAGCCCGGCCTCGCGCAGCGCGTCGAGATCCCCGGGCTTGTTCTCCTCCTGGTTGGCCAGCACCACGTCCGGCTCGAGCGCGACGATCGCCTCGACGTCCGGGTTCTTGGTGCCGCGGACCCGGGGCACGTCGAGCCCGGCGGGATGGGTGCACCAGTCCGTGGCCGCGACCAGCCGCGTCACGTCCGTCTCCCCGATCGCCTCGGTGAGCGACGGGACGATCGACGCGATCCGCCGGGCCTGCGCCGGAAGGGTGACGGTGCGGCCCTCGTCGTCGATCACGGTTCTCATGGTCCGACCCTCTCACGGGTTCCGGCGAACTCCCGGAAGGCCCGCGCCGCCGGGCTGAGCGCGCGGTCGCGGGCCCAGACCATGCCGATCACGCGCGTCGTGCGCGGGGTCGTCACCGGCAGTTCGACGACGCCGGGCGGCGGGCCGTGGTGCGAGACGGGCAGCAGCGCGACGCCGAGGCCGGCCCCGACGAACCCCCGCATCGTCGCGGTGTCGCCGCCCTCGAACGCCAGCCGTGGGGTGAAGCCGGCGTCCCGGCACCAGGAGTCCACGGTCGTCCGCAGGCCGTAGCCGGGGAGGAAGCCGAGGAACGGCTCGCCGGCCGCCTCCGCGAGCCGGACGCCGTCGGTGCGGGTCGCGAGGTGGTGCCCGGCCGGGACGGCCAGGCAGAGCTCCTCCTCGCCGAGCGCCTCCGTGGCGAGCTGCGGCTCCTGCGGGAGCGGGGAGGTGAGCGCCAGATCCGCCTCGCCCTCGCGGACCCGGCTCACCAGGAGCGCGTGCGCGCCCTGGACCAGCTCGAACCGGGTCCGCGGATGCCGGGCGCGGAATCCGCCGATCAGGCGGGGCACGACGTCCGTGCCGAGGGTCGGGAGGAACGCGAGCGTGACGACGCCGGCCGGCCCCTCCCCGGCCAGCTCGGCGGCCCCGACGGCGAGCTCCCCGGTGGCGCGCTCGGCGGCGCGCAGGAGCGTGCGGCCCTCGCGCGTGAGCCGCACCCCGCGGCCGGCGCGGGTGAACAGCGGCACGCCGAGCTCCGCCTCGAGCCGGGCGATGCCGCGGGACAGGGTCGGCTGCGGGACGCCGAGCTCGTCCGCCGCCCGGGTGAGGTGCTCGGCACGCGCGGCCGCGACGAACCAGCGAAGCCGCGGGGCCACGGCCGTCAGCAGCCTGGTTTCATCCACTTCTGCATCATTCCAGGGCGAGACATGCATTGGACGTATGGAAGCTCGGTTCCTACCGTTGCCCCGTGACCACCATGGGCCTGGAGCGCGGGACGCGGGAGTACCGCCGTCTCGGGCTCGCGATGTGGTGCACGGGTCTGGCGACGTTCGTGCTGGTCTACGCCGTGCAGGGGCTGCTGCCGACGCTCGCGCAGGAGTTCGGGGTGTCCTCGGGGACCTCCAGCCTCGCCCTGTCGGCGACGACGCTGGGGCTCGCCCTCGCCGTCGTCCCCCTGTCCGCGGTGGCGGAGTCGTGGGGGCGCATCCGCGTGATGACGGTCGCGCTCGCCTCGGCCGTCGTCCTCTGCCTGCTGGCGCCGCTCGCCCCGACCTTCGCGGTGCTCGTCGCGATCCGGGGGCTGACGGGGGTCGCTCTGGCGGCCCTGCCGGCGCTCGCGATGGCGCACATGACCCGCGAGGTGGCGCCCCGGTACCTCGGGGGCGCGGTCGGTTTGTTGATCGCCGGCAACGGCATCGGCGGGCTCTGCGGGCGGCTGATCGCCTCCGGGGTCGCGGACCTGGCGGGCTGGCGGGCCGCGCTGCTCGTCGTCGGGCTGGTGTCGCTGGGCTGCACCGTCGTGTTCCGGTTGCTGCTGCCGGCCGCGCAGGCGCCGCCCGCGGAGCCGGTGCGGCTGCGCGACCTGGGCGGTCCGGTGCTGCGGCACCTGCGCGACCGGCGGCTGCTGGGCCTGTTCGGGATCGCGTTCCTGCTGATGAGCACGTTCGTGACGATGTACAACTACCTCGGCTTCCGGCTGCTCCGCCCGCCGTTCGGGCTGCCCGCGGCGGTCGTCGCGCTGATCTTCCTCGGGTACGTCGCCGGCTCGTACACCTCGACGGTCGCCGGGCGGCTCGCCGACCGCCTCGGTCGCGTCCGGGTGCTCGCGGTCGGCGTGGGGGTCGCGGCCGCCGGTGCCTGGATCGCGCTGCCGGGCTGGCTACCGTCCGTGCTGCTCGGCCTGATCGTGCTGACGGTCGGCTTCTTCGCCGCGCACTCCGTGGCGAGCGGGTGGGTGGGGCGCCGGTCCGCCGAGCTGCCCGGGGGCTCGCCCGCGATCGGCTCCTCGCTGTACCTGCTCGGCTACTACGGCGGCAGCAGCATCGGCGGCACGGTGGGCGGAGTGGTCTACGACCACCTCGGCTGGGGCGGCATCACGGCCTACCTCACCGTGCTCCTCGCCGGCGCCCTCGCCTTGTCCCTGCTCACGACCCGTGAGTGGCGATAGTCGCTAGAGCGACTATTGCCACTCACGGGGGGCTACCAGGTCTTTCCCAGGTCGCGGGCCCGGGCGTGGGCGGCCTGGCGGGCGGTGGCGGCGTCGGCGGTGGCGAGGTTGGGGCGGAAATGGATCTCCTCGACATCGGCGATCCCGGCCCAGTGCAGCCAGTCGGTGAAGAAGGTCGCCTGGAAGTCCCGGCCGAACGCGGGGCCGCGCCCGTCGCCGTACACGGCGCTGGTGTAGACGACCACGGCGCGCTTCCCGCGCAGCAGGCCGCGGTACCCGTGCTCGGGATCGAAGCCGAAGACCAGGCCGGGCTGGCTGATGACGTCGATCAGCTGCTTGAGGACGTAGGGCACCCCGGCGTTCCACATCGGCACGCTGAACAGGTACTCGTCCGCGGCGTCGAAACGGCGGAACTCCGCGGTCGCGGCGGCCCAGGCGGCGGCGCCCTCGCCGGAGGGCTGCGCGCCGGCGAACACGGCCATCTTGGCCTCGGCGGCCGGGGGACCGAAGGCGGGCAGGGTGCCGTCCCAGAGGTCGCGGTGGGTGATCTCGCGCTCCGGGTGCGCCTCGGCGTAGGCGTCGAGGAAGGTGCTCGCGAGGGCGAGGGACTCGGAGGCGGCGCCCCGGGGCGAGGCGGCGACGTGCAGGAGGTGGGTCATGGGAGCTCCTCGATTGAAGGTGCGTGCGCACGCATAGAATAGGCATGGTGCGTGCGCACGCACAAGTCCTATGCTGTCGGCATGCCTGACCGAGACGATGCTGGGGTGGCGGCCTGGGCCGCGCTGCTACGAACCCATGCCGCGGTGTTGCGGGAGCTCGAAGGCGACATGGAGCGCGCCCAGAACATGCCGCTGACCTGGTACGACGTGCTGCTCGAGCTCAACGCGGCGCCGGAGCGGAAGCTGCGGATGCAGGAGCTGGGGGAGCGGGCGGTGGTGTCGCGTTCGCGGGTGAGCCGGATCGTCGACGAGCTGGCGCGGGCCGGGCTGGTCGTGCGGGAGAAGGACGAGACCGACAGGCGAGGGAGCTGGGCGGTCCTCACGCCCGCCGGCCGGGACCGCCTCCGCAAGGCGGCCCCCGGCTACCTCGACGGGATCGCGAGGCACTTCGCGGACCACCTCACCCCGGAGGAGCGCAGCACCATCACCGGGGCGCTGGACCGGGTGCTGGCGGCCCACCGCCGCTGAGCGAACGGGCCGCTCGCTCACTAGATGTGAGCGACAGCGCCGCTCGCTCAAGCGGGGGGCGGCTGCTCAGCGGGTGAGCGAGAGTGCCGCTCGCTCACTAGGTGTGAGCGAGAGTGCCGTTCGCTCACCGCGGGGGGCGGGCGGCAGGATGGGCGCGTGGATGCCGCGGTGCAGGAGTACATCGACGCGATCGAGCCGGGGAGCCGGGTGCTGTTCGACCGGGTGGACGGGCTCGTCCGGGCGGCGTTCCCGCAGGTCGAGGTGGTGTTCTCCTACAAGATGCCGACCTACCGGGTCGGCCCGAAAGGTCTGCACGTCGCCGCGTGGAAGCACGGCATCTCGCTCTACGGCTGGAACGGGGAGGCGGACGGCGGGCTCGCGGCCCGCTTCCCGAAGGCCACGAGCGGGCGGGGCACCCTCAAGATCACGCCCGACATGGGCACGCAGATCAGCGACGCCGAGCTGACCGCGCTCATCCGGGGTGCCCTGGCCTCGTGAGTGGCGATAGTCGCCGGAGCGACCATCGCCACTCACGGGGTGGCACCGCTGACCAGGTGCGGCTCGCGGGTCCTACATGTTGCGGCGGTACTGGCCGCCGACCTCGAAGAACGCGTCGGTGAGCTGGCCCAGCGAGCAGACCCGGGCGGCCTTCATGAGCTCGTCGAAGACGTTGCCCTCGCCGGTCGCGACGTCCTGCAGCGTGCGCAGGGCGGCCACCGCCTCGGACTTGTGCCGGGCCTGGAAGTCCGCCAGCCGCTCGAGCTGGCTCTGCTTCTCGGACTCCGTGCCGCGGGCGAGCTCGATCTCGAGGGGCTCCTCCTCGCCCGGCTTGCGGAAGGTGTTGACGCCGACGATCGGCAGCTCGCCGGTGTGCTTGCGGTGCTCGTAGAGCATCGACTCGTCCTGGATCTTGCCGCGCTGGTAGCCGGTCTCCATCGCGCCGAGCACGCCGCCGCGCTCGGAGATCCGGTCGAACTCGGCCAGCACGGCCTCCTCGACCAGGTCGGTCAGCTCGTCGACGACGAAGGAACCCTGGAGCGGGTTCTCGTTCATCGAGAGGCCCCACTCCTTGTTGATGATCATCTGGATGGCCATCGCGCGCCGCACCGACGACTCGGTGGGGGTGGTGATCGCCTCGTCGTAGGCGTTGGTGTGCAACGAGTTCGCGTTGTCGTAGAGCGCGCACAGCGCCTGCAGCGTGGTCCGGATGTCGTTGAAGTTCATCTCCTGCGCGTGCAGCGAGCGACCCGACGTCTGGACGTGGTACTTGAGCTTCTGCGACCGCTCGCCCGCGCCGTAGCGGTCCCGCATCGCCACCGACCAGATGCGCCGCGCGACCCGGCCGATGACCGTGTACTCGGCGTCCATGCCGTTGGAGAAGAAGAACGACAGGTTGGGCGCGAAGTCGTCGATGCTCATGCCGCGCGCCAGGTAGCTCTCCACGAAGGTGAAGCCGTTGGAGAGCGTGAACGCGAGCTGGCTGATCGGGTTCGCCCCGGCCTCGGCGATGTGGTAGCCCGAGATCGAGACGGAGTAGAAGTTCCGCACCTTGTGCCGGATGAACCACTCCTGGATGTCCGCCATCATCCGGAGCGAGAACTCGGTGGAGAAGATGCAGGTGTTCTGGCCCTGGTCCTCCTTGAGGATGTCGGCCTGGACGGTGCCGCGGACGTTCGCGTAGGCGAAGGCCTGCAGCTCCTCGAGCTCGGCCTCGTCGGGCTGCCGTCCCTCGTCCTCCGCGAAGCGAGCCACCTGCTGGTCCACCGCGGCGTTGAGGAAGAACGCGAGGATCGTCGGTGCGGGACCGTTGATCGTCATGGAGACCGACGTCGTCGGCGAGCAGAGGTCGAAGCCCGCGTAGAGCTCCCTCATGTCGTCCAGCGTCGCGATGGAGACGCCGGACGTGCCGACCTTGCCGTAGATGTCCGGGCGGGTGTCCGGGTCGTGCCCGTACAGCGTGACCGAGTCGAACGCCGTCGAGAGCCGCTTGGCGTCCGAGTCCGCCGACAGGTACTTGAACCGGCGGTTGGTGCGGAACGGGTCGCCCTCGCCGGCGAACATGCGGGCCGGGTCCTCGCCCTCCCGCTTGAACGGGAACACGCCGGCGGTGAACGGGAACCGGCCGGGCAGGTTCTCCTTGCGCAGGAAGCGGAGCAGCTCCGCGTCCTCCGTGTACTTCGGCAGCGAGACCCGCGGGATCTTGTTGCCGGACAGGGTCTCCCGGGTGAGCCGCGTGCGCAGCTCCTTGTCCCGGACCTTCGTGACGAGCTCGTCGCCCGAGTAGTCCTCGACGACCTGCGGCCAGGTGTCGAGCAGCTCGGCCGACGCGCCGCCGAGGTCCTGCTCGGCCTTGTGCAGTGCCTCGTCCACACTGGATCCGACGATCTCCTGCGCGGTCCGCAGGTGCTGGCGCACCCGGGCCTTCGCCGCCTCGGACTCGGTGTCCGCGTGGTACTTCCGCACGGTGTCGGAGATCTCCGCGAGGTAGCGGACCCGCTCCGGCGGGATCACCGCGGCGTGGGTGTGCGAGGTCTTCGTGTCGACGCGCGGCAGGCGCCCGTCGTGTAGGACGAGCCCGTTCTCGGCCAGCAGCGCGCCGAGCTCCTGGTAGAGGGCGGTGACACCGTCGTCGTTGAAGGTGGCGGCGGAGGTGCCGAAGACCGGCATGTCCTCCCAGCTCTTGTCGAACGCCTCGCGGTTGCGCACGAGCTGGCGCCCCACGTCCCGGCGCGCGTCCTCGGCGCCGCGGCGCTCGAACTTGTTGATGGCCACGACGTCCGCGAAGTCGAGCATGTCGATCTTCTCGAGCTGCGACGCGGCACCGAACTCCGGCGTCATCACGTACAGCGAGCGGTCGACGAACGGGACGATGCCCGCGTCGCCCTGGCCGATGCCGGGGGTCTCGACGATGATCAGGTCGAACGCGGCGGCCTTGAGCACGGAGATGACGTCGCCCAGGTTCTCCGGGATGACCCCGTCGTTGCCGCGGGTGGCGAGCGAGCGGAAGTAGACCTGGTCGCCCTTGAGGCTGTTCATCCGGATCCGGTCGCCGAGCAGCGCGCCGCCACCCTTGCGCCGGGTCGGGTCCACGGCCAGCACCGCGATGCGGAGCTTGTCCTCCTGGTCGAGACGGAAGCGGCGGACCAGCTCGTCCGTCAGCGAGGACTTGCCGGAGCCACCGGTGCCGGTGATGCCGAGGACGGGGACGCGTCGGTCGGGGGCCTTCGCCAGCACGTCGGCGGGGAGCCGGCCCGCCTCGGCCTGCGTGATGGCCCGCGCGAGGGTGGCGGTCTCCCCGGTGAAGAGGCCGTCGTAGGAGCTCGGCGACTCGGCCGCCAGGTCGACGTCCGTGTCCCGGATCATCGTGTTGATCATCCCGGGAAGCCCCAGGGCCTGGCCCTCCTCGGGGGAGAAGATGTGCGCCACGCCGCGGCTGTGCAGGAGGTCGATCTCCTCCTGCACGATCACGCCGCCCCCGCCGCCGTAGACCTTCACGTGCCCGGCGCCGCGCTCGCGCAGCAGCTCGACCAGGTAGGAGAAGTACTCGACGTGCCCGCCCTGGTAGGAGGACAGCGCGATGCCCTGCACGTCCTCCTGGATGGCGGCGGTGACGACCTCGTCCACGGACCGGTTGTGGCCCAGGTGGATCACCTCGGCGCCCTGACGCTGCAGGATCCGCCGCATGATGTTGATCGCGGCGTCGTGCCCGTCGAACAGGCTCGCCGCCGTCACGAAACGGATGGGGTTCTTCGGCTCGTCAAGCTCGGCCACGGGGTCCTCCTGCACATCGACGGACCCATTTAGTTTGACTTCCTAGTATCGGACGTGCAAGCGTTGGCGGTGTGACGTGCGTTGTCGCAGGTCAGGGGTCGTGAGTGGCGATGGTCGCTCCGGCGACCATCGCCACTCACAGGAGGGTGTCGAGGGCGGCGTGGACCTCTGCGAGGGAGGGGCGGGCGCCGGGATCGGTGAGCAGGCAGCCGTCGAGCACGCTGGCCACGCGGACCGGGAGCCGGCGGCGGCTGCGCAGCCGCGGGGCGGCCTTGAGCAGCTGCGGGTAGATGCGGCCGAGGTCCGCGCGCACCAACGAGGTGTCCGTGCGGGAGATGCTGTGCGAGCCGGTGCGGTCCCGGTCGCCGTGCGGGTCGATGCCGTCCGGGAAGGGGCGGGTGCCGGTGGCGGCCTCGTGGAGCACCACCCCCACGGCCCAGACGTCCGTGGCGGGCGTGACCAGGCCGCCGGTGCACTGCTCGGGTGCCATGTACCGGGCGCTGCCCACCTCGGCGGGCGCCGGTCCGGGCGTGCGGGCGAGCGCGAGGTCGATCACCCGGGTCACCCCGGCGCTGACCACGACGTTGCTGGGCTTCACGTCGCAGTGCACGCGGCCGCGCTCGTGGAGGTAGCGCAGCGCGGAGGCCAGCTGCTGGCCCAGGTGCGCGAGCGCCTCCTCGGGGAAGCGGCCGTGGCTGTCGATCGCGTCGGCGAGCGTGCCGCCGGGCAGGGACTCGAGGATCATCACCGGCGCCGGGCCGCGCTCGTCGACCAGGTCGAGCAGCCGCACGATGTAGGGATGGCGCAGCGAGCGCAGCAGCCGCGCCTCGCGCAGCAGGCCGCGCTTGCTCCGCGGGTCCCCGAGCAGGTCGGGACGCAGCACCTTCGCCACGACGTGGCAGTGGTGCACCCCGCTCCACGCGTCGTAGGTGTCGAAGTCCTCGCCGCGACGCAGGTGCGCGACGACCGTGTAGCCGGGCGCCACCACCGCGCCCGCCGCCAGCGGCCGCGGCCCCTCGGGGGTACCCGGCCCCGGCGGCTCGGACGCGGTGACGTCCGCGCTGACGTCCGCTCCGCCCCCTGCTCCGACCCCTGCTCCGACTTCTGCGCCGCCGCCGCCGGCGCTCGCTCCCGCTCCGCCGGCCGCGGAACCGGCGCTCACCGGATCCGCCGCCGGTGCGGCGCTCATCGTCCGGCCCCGCGTCGCGGATCCGGAACTCCACCACCGGGCACCGCACGCGGCGCCGCCCCGTTCATTGCGCGGTCCCTGCGGGACCGGCCCCCCTGACGTCCATGGTGTCGATCCTGGCCTGCGGCTGGTCGGTGGGCGCGCCGGGGGTGCCGATCGCGACGGCGCCGAACACGACCGTGGGCGCGGCGGCCACCGGATCGTGGCGGACGGGGAGCGCGTAGCGGGACAGGGCCGGCTCCTCCGTGGGCCCCGTGAGGGGCCGCTGCATCTGGACGGTCCAGGAGTCCGGCTCGACCTGCGGGAGCTCGGTCGTCTCGGCCTGGTCCGGCGCGACCGGGCTCTCGGAGCGGTCGGCGCTCCCGACCCGAGCGGTGCTGCCGAACCGGTCGGCGCCGGCGGGCCGGGTGGGCCAGGTGGCCGTGATCCGGCCGCCGTCGAGGTGGACGATCCGGTCCGCCCCGGCGAGCAGCGCCTCGTCCTCGCTGACCAGAAGGGCCGTGCGGCCCGCGAGGAGCCGCTGCAGCGGAGCCCTCAGGAGCTCGGTCCCGGCCGGGTCGAGGCCGGCGGTGGGCTCGTCGAGGACGACCACCGGCGCGTCGCGCAGGAAGGCCTCGGCGAGGACGATCCCGCGCCGCAGCACCTCGTCGGCGAGGACCGCGACGGGGGTGTCGTAGCCCTGCGGGAGCGCGGAGACGATGTCGTGGACGCCGGCCTCCCGGGCCGCCTCCTCGATCTCGAAGCCGGTGGCGCCGGGGTCGGCCCGCACGATGGCCTCGCGCACGGTGCCGGCCGGGTCCCCGCCCATCCGGACGGCGACGACGTTGCGGTGCAGGTCCTCCAGGGCGAGATCGCGCAGGTCGTGACCGTCGAGGAGGACGCGGCCGAGCCCGGGGTCGGCAAGCCGCAGCGGCAGCGAGGCGAGCGTGGTCCGCCCCGACCCCCGGGACCCGACGACGGCGACGGTCGCGCCGGGCGGCAGCGTCAGCGACACCTCGGCCAGGGCCGGCGAGCCCGCCTCGGGCGGGGTGAAGGTCACGCCGTCGATCCGGAGCTCGCCGCGGGCCCGGCCGATCCGGACGACCTCGGCGCGCTCCGCGACGGCAGGCGGCTCGTCGAGCAGGGTGAGCACGCGGTGGGCGGCGGGGAGGTCGACCGGCCCGTACTCGGGACGGGTGCCGACCAGCAGCAGGATCAGGGCGGTGACCTCGGTGAGCAGGACGCCGAGGGTGACGGCCCCGGACGTCAGCAGGACGGACCCGGTGCCGACGAGCGTGAGGGTGCCGATCGCCTCGGGCAGGCCGGTGCGCGGGCCCGCCCGCCGGGCCACGATCCGGGCGGCGACGGCGACGAGCACGGTCGCCGCCACGGTGACGGCGCCCAGCGGCAGGCTCAGCACCAGCGCGAGCGCCGCGAGCACCAGCAGCCGGGTCACGGTCCGGACGGCGCGGGCCCGCCGGGTGACCACGAGATCGCACACCGCCGGCACGTCCTGTCGTGTGCGGTCGGCGCGCCGGCTGTCGCGCCGCCGCAGCGGCAGCCGCTGCAGGTGGGCGACCAGTACGGCGTCGAGGGTGCGGGCGAAGCGAGCGTGCGCCCGCGCGGTGAGCCGGGTGCCCGCCGCGTCGAGCGCCAGGCCGAGGAGCAGGCCGGCCACGACCGCACCCGTGAGCGGGGCGAGGCGCGACCAGGACCCGGGGACCAGGACGTCGTCGACCAGCCGCGCGAACGCCCAGAGGCCGGCGGCGAGGGGGAGCGGCGCCAGGGCCGGCAGCAGCAGGCCGAGGGTGCGGCTGCCGCCGAGCCCGGACGAGTACGGCCGGAAGCGGCGGACGGTGTCGCGGCGCGCGGCCGGAGCGGTCGCGGGCGCGTCCCGGGCGGGAGTGGGCCCGGGACGGTCGGTGTCGCCCGGTGCGTCCTCGTGCGCGGGCGCAGGGCCGTCCGCGAAGGCAGGGCTGTCCGCGAAGACCGGGCCGTCCGTCAGGGCAGGGCCGCCCGTGAACGCAGGGTCGCCGGCGCGTGCAGTGTCGTCGGCGGATGCGGTGCTCTCGGCGTAGGCAGGGCTGTCCGCAAGAACAGGGCTGCCCGCAAGAACAGGGGTGCCCGCAAGAAGAGGGCTGTCTGCAAGAACAGGGCTGCCCGCAAGAGCAGGGCTGTCCGCGGCAGCGGCGCGGCCCTCCGGCGGAGCAGCGGACTGCTCGTCCGGGCCGTCGGGCAGTCGCGACGGTCGGCGGGGGGCGCGGTGGCGTGCGGTCGGCGTCGACATCGCTGGGGCCTCCGGGGTCCGGATGGGGACGGTGGATGCGGGGGCGTCCGAGAGGGGAGCCGGAGCGGCCCCTCCCGCCGCAGCGCGGGAGGGACCGCCGTCCGGGGCACCGGAATTCCGCTCACGGGCGTGCTGGGCGCCCGTTCACCGGAATTCCCGGTGCGGTGCACAGAGCGGCTGCCGTCGTGGCTGAAGCAGTGCTCGAGATCGTGCACTTCGCTGTTGTGGTGCCGGACCGTGGCCCGTCACGTAATCGACTAATGACCGAGACGACGAACGGGTGCGCGGATTCCGGCGCACCACTCGAAAGTGTCACGAGTCGTTCCGGGATTCCGGTCCCGGTGTGCTGTGAAAGCGATCACGCCGCGGTTCGGCGGGGCTCGGGGATCTCGGTGACGCTCTCGACCACGCCCTCGACGGTCTCCACCACCTGCTCGACGACGTGTCCGGCGGCCTGCGCCACGCCTTCGCCGGCGATCAGCGCGGCCGGCCGGCGGGCCGCCCGCAGGGCCCTGATCCTGCGGCGCAGCATCGCGGCGCCGATGCCGCCCGCCACGCCGAGCACGGCCAGGCCGGCTCCGGACAGGACGATCGGCAGGATTCCGGCGTCGGGGAAGGCGGCCATGAGCACGAAGGAGGAGAGCGGCCACCAGAGCAGGCACCGGCCCGGTCCGTGGCGCGTCCAGTCGTGATGCGTGGGCGCCATGGAGGCCGCGTACCCCCTCGGTCGACGGATCATGCTTCGGTTCCCCGCGAGCCGACCGAAAGGGTTAGGTTCCGGCCATGACCGACGCCGCTCCCACCCCCGACCCCCGGGCGGCCCTGGTGGCCGAGAACGCCCGGCTGGCCGCGCTCGTCCGCGAGGCCGAGCACACCACCGAGATCCCGACCTGTCCTGGATGGACACTCACCCAGCTGCTGCGCCACGTCGGCCGCGGGCACCGGTGGGCCGCGGTGATGATCACCGACGGTGCGACCGAGGGGCTGGACCCGCGGCAGGTGCCGGAGGGGAAACCGCCGGAGGGCCTCGACGGGACGGTCGCGTGGCTGCAGGCGAGTGCCCGCGCCGTGCTCGACGCCGTGGACGCGGCCGGGCCGGACGCGCCGGTGTGGACGTTCACGGGCCCGAAGCCCGCGGCCTGGTGGATCCGCCGGCGGCTGCACGAGGAGACGGCGCACCTCGCGGACGCCCAGCTCGCCCTCGGCCTCGACGTCGACCTCGCGCCGGAGCTGGCGGCCGACGGGCTCTCCGAGTGGCTGGACCTGGTGGCCGCGCGGCCCGGCGCGGAGCTGCTGCCCGACGGCGCGAGCCTGCATCTGCACGCCACGGACTTCCCGGGGGAGTGGATCGTGCGCTCGGGCGACCCGGTCACCTGGGAGCCCGGCCACGAGAAGGCGACGGTCGCGGTGCGGGGCCCCGTCACCGCGCTGTTCCTGGCGATGCTGCGCCGGATCCCCGCCGACGACGCCCGGCTCGAGGTCCTCGGCGAGGCGGACGTGTGGAGGGGCTGGCTCGCGGCGACGCCCTTCTGAGCCAGCCGCTCGAGCCCCGCGCTGTCCGGAGCGTCAGCCCGCGGCGACGGGCTCCGGCTCTGCCTCGCGGGTCCTGCGGGGGAGCAGGACCGTGAGCACACCGGCGGCGAGCACGAGGGCCGCGACGATCCACAGCACCACCCGCAGCCCCGACTCCGTGGCCCCGACCTGGAAGAACACCGTCCCGAGCGCGGCGACGCCGAGGGCCGCGCCGAGCTGCTGGGTCGCGTTGAGCACCCCCGAGGCCGACCCGACCAGCGGGCCGTCGATCCCGGACAGGACGATGTCGAACAGCGGGGCGAGCAGCAGGCCCATCCCGATCCCGCAGACGACCAGGGCGGGAGCCAGGGTGAGCCCGGTGACCGCGCCGAGGGCGAGCGTGCCGATCACCCCGACGATCCCGGCCGCCATGACCACCGCGCCGATCCGGATCGTCGTCCGCCCCAGCCGCGGGGCGAGCACGCCCGCGCCCAGCACCGACCCGACCGCCACGCCGAGTGCCCACGGCGCCTGCGTGAGCCCGGCCTGCAGCGGCGTGTAGCCCAGGTCGAGCTGCAGGTAGAGGCCGAGGACCAGCAGCAGCCCGCTCATCCCGGCGAAGAACACCAGCGCCACGACCATCCCGCCGCTGAACGCCCGGATCCGGAACAGCGCGGGCTCGACCAGCGGCGGCCGGCCCGCCCGCGCCCGCCGGACCTGGTGCCACCCGAACAGCGCGAGCACCGGGAGCGCCCCGAACGGCAGCACGACCGCCCACGCCGGCCACCCGAGCTCACGGCCCTGGACCAGCGGGAACACCGCGATCGCCAGCCCGACGCCCGCCAGCACCGTCCCCACCAGGTCGAGCGCCCGGACCCCGCCGCGGATCTGCTCCGAGCGCGACTCCTGCATCACGCCGAACGCCAGCACGAACGCCGCGATCCCGATCGGCACGTTGATCAGGAAGATCGCCCGCCAGCCCAGCCCGACCAGGTCGCCGCCGATGAGGGCGCCGGCCACGATCGGACCGGCCACCGCCGCGAGACCGATCGCGGGGCCGAATGCCCCGAAGGCCCTGCCCAGCTCGGCGGGCGGGAAGGTGGTGCGGATGATGCCGAAGCCCTGCGGGATCAGGACCGCCCCGAACAGCCCCTGCAGGACGCGGAACCCGATCAGCATCCCTGGCGTCGTCGCCATCCCGCAGAGGGCGGACATCACCACGAAGCCCGCCAGCCCGACCAGGAAGACCCGGCGCCGGCCGAGCAGGTCCCCGAGCCGCGCGCCCGTGACCAGGCCGATCGCGTAGGCGAGCGTGTAGCCGGCGGCGACCCACTGGATCGTCGTCGAGCCCCCGCCCAGGTCGCGCTGGATGGACGGCGCGGCGACCCCGACGACCGTCGCGTCGAGCAGGTCCATGATCTCGGCGGCGAGCACGGCGACCAGCACCAGCCAGCGCCATCGGTAGAGCGTCTCCACGGCGGTCCCCCAAAGGACGAACGGTGTTCGTTGACGAACAGTGTTCTACTCACGAACGACGTTCGCGTCAACTACGATGAGTCCTGTGACCGACATGCCCGAGCCGCCCTGGCGCACCCCCCGCAAGGAGGTGAGCAGGCGATCCCTGTCCCGGGAGGCGATCGTCGAGGCCGCCATGGGGGTGCTGCGCAAGGAGGGCATCGACGGCGTGAGCATGCGGCGGGTGGCCACGGAGCTGTCCACCGGCGCGGCGTCGCTCTACGCGCACGTCGCCAACAAGGAGGAGCTCGTCGAGCTGCTGTTCGACGAGGTCGCGGGCGAGATCCCGCTGCCCGAGCCCGATCCGGCGCGGTGGCGGGAGCAGGTCACCCAGCTCTGGCTCGACTCCCGGGAGACGATGCTGCGCTACCGGGACATCGCCCGGTTCTGCCTCGGCGGCATCCCGCTGGGGCCCAACTCGATGCGGCTCGCCGAGCGCACCATGGCCCTGCTGCGCCTCGGGCGGGTGCCGGACCAGGCCGTGGCGTGGTCCGTGGACGTCGTGGGGCTGTACGTGGCGGCCAGCGCGGTCGAGGGCAGCATCGACGCGCGGCGCCGCGAGCAGGGCGAGGACCTGGACACCTACTACCAGCAGTCCCTGCGGCAGTACTTCAGCGCGCTCCCGCCGGACCGGTTCCCGGTGTTCGTCTCCCTCATCCCGATGATGACGACGGGGACGGACGCCGAGCGCTTCCGGTTCGGCCTGGAGCTGCTGGTCGGCGGCCTGGCCGCGCTGGCCGGCGAACCCCCTACAGGTCCTTCGCCAGCAGGTCCATGAGCAGCCCGTCGTGCCAGGTGCCGTCGGCGGCCCGCTCGTAGTCCCGCATCACGCCGACCGGTTTGAACCCGACCCGTTCGTAGCTGCGGATCGCCTTCGTGTTGGTCGCCGCCGGGTCGATGACGATCCGGTGGTGCCCCCGCACGTCGAACAGGTGCCGCGCCAGCGTGCGCACGGCGTCGGCCCCCAGGCCCTGCCCGTGGGCCTTCGGGTGCAGCGCGATGTCGACGCCCGCGTGCCGGTAGTCCGGGTCCTCCTCCTCGTGGAAGATGATCAGCCCGACGGTCTCGCGGTACACCTCGATCGCGTAGCACTGCGGGCCGAGCAGCTCGCGCCGCACGCGCTCCAGGTCGTAGCCCGCCCACCAGCGCGAGACCTCCGGGTGCTGGAGGATCTCCAGGAACTCGGGGACGTGCCGGGCCTCGGTCGGGCGCAGGACGACGGTCTGCCCGGCCAGGGCGTCCGTGCCCTCGGGCTCGCTGTCGGTGTGGACGGGCGGGTGGCCCAGCGAACTCATGATCATCCCTCGCTCAGGGTGAAGCGCGCCTGCTCGTCGAGCACGGCGGCCGACCGGGGCTTCTCGAAGACGACCTCCGCCCGCCGCCCGTCGACCAGCAGGGTCGCGATGTGGTTGCCGAACAGGACCGGGCCGAGCCGGGACCAGCGCAGGTCCGGCGGCGACGAGGTCAGCTGCCGGGTGAGCGCCGTGGCGGCGCGCGACCAGGCCAGGCGGAACACGACCCGGATCGCCGGCGGGACGTGGTTGTGCACCGGCGAGCACACCAGCTGGTGGACGCGCGCGGCGCCGGCGGGCAGGCCGGGGAGCGCGGCCCGCGCGGCATAGCTGTGGTGCACGTCACCGGACAGTACGCTGACCGACGCGAGCCCCGACCCGGACGCCGCCTTCGCGACCAGCATCCCGAGCCGGTCGAACGACGCCCGGAAGGCCGGCCAGTGCTCCAGGTCCGCGGCCTGCCGGAGCTTCTCGCCCAGCCGTCCGCGCCATCCGGGCCGGGCGGCCGTGGCCTCGTTCCAGCTCTCCAGGTCGCCCAGCGCCGGCGCCATCAGCCAGGGCACGGAGGTGCCCAGCAGCAGGTGGTCGACCTCGCCGGGGGCGGTCGCCTGCTCCTCCACCCAGCCGAACTCGCGGTCGCCGAGCATCAGGTGCTCGCCGCCGTCGAGGATCCGGGAGTTGCGGGAGTCGATCATCACCAGCCGGCTGCGGCCGATGTCCCAGCGGAAGCTGAACCGCAGGCCCTTGCTGCCGTCGACCTCGGCGTCCGCGCGGTCGGCGAGCTCGGAGAGCAGCGGCCAGGTGTCGCCCTCGTGGGTCCGGACGCGCTGCCAGTCCGGATCCGCGTCGAGCTCGGCGGGGGAGAGGTTGCCCAGGTGCTGGTGGACCCAGTACGAGGCCAGCGCGGAGCGGATCCGCTCGCGCCACCAGGGCAGCTCGGACACCTCGGCGCGCCAGGCGGCGGAGGTGTTCCAGTCGTCCCGCACGTCGTGGTCGTCGAAGATCATCGCGGTCGGGACGGTCGAGAGCACCCAGCGGATCTCCGGATCGAGCCACGCGTCCCGGTAGAGGCCGACGTACTCCTCGTAGCCGACGATCTCGTCGTCCGGCCAGCCCGGGTGCGCGTCGCGCCGGCCGGCGATCCGGCGGCGGGTCTGCGGGGTGAGCTCGTCGGCGTAGACCTGGTCCCCGAGCAGCAGCAACGCCGTGGGCCACGTGGCCGTCGGGACGGACGGCATCCGCGCCGCGTACGCGTCGAGGGCGTCGAGGCCGTAGAGCGCGGCCTGCCGGCGGTCCGACGGCTTCACGTACCGGCAGGAGCCGAAGAGGATCCGCGCCTGCCCGGCGGTGCGCGGGCCCCGGGTCGGGATCACGCTCTCGGGGAAGGGGCTGTGCGGCAGCGGCCAGACCTGCTCGCCGTCGACCCGCACGGTGTAGGGGATCCGTGAGTCCGGTTCCAGCCCGGTGACCGCGACCAGCGCGTAGTGGTGGCCCGCGACCTCGAAGGTGCCGGTGGTGCAGCCGAGCACCTCGACCTGCGCGGGGGCGGCCGTCTGGACCCAGATCGTGGCGGTCGTCTCGCCGACGTGCCGCAGGACGGGTCCGAGGAGGAGCGTCACGCGCACTCCATGGCGAGCAGCGCCGCACCGATCTTGCCCGCCGCGCTGCCGAACGTGCCCGGGAGCACCGGGACGAGCGGGCGCACCTGCGTGGCGTAGGCGAACTCCGCGGCCGCCTCCCGGGCCGGGCCGAGCAGCAGCTCCCCGGTGTCCACGAGCCCGCCGCCGATCACCACCGCGTCGAGCTCGAAGATCGTGGTGACGGAGGCGATCCCGACCCCCAGCCAGCGCGCCAGGTCGGCGAACAATGCGCGGGCGGTCGGATCGCCCGCCACTGCCGCCTCGGTGACCGTCTGCCCCGTGACCTCGACGCCCTTGTCCCGCGCCAGCCGCGCGATCGCCCCGTCCGGGTCCGCCGCCGCGGCCTCGCGTCCGGTGCGGGTCAGCGCCGTGCCCGAGGCCAGCGACTCCAGGCAGCCGTGGTTCCCGCAGCCGCACAACGGGCCGTTCGGGTCCACGATGATGTGCCCCAGCTCGGCGCCGAGTCCGCGCGGGCCGCGGTAGATCTGGCCGTCGAGCACGATCCCGGAGCCGACGCCGGTGCCGACGGTGATCAGCACCATCTCCTTGTAGAGGACCTCGCCGAGGCGCGCCTCGGCCAGCCCGGCCACGTTCGCGTCGTTGTCGACCACGGCGGGCAGCCCGGTGGCCTTCTCCAGCTCGTCGCGGATCGCCCAGTCGCGGTACTCGTTGTTGGGCGCCCACAGGATCCGCCCGCTCGGCCACTCCACCGTGCCCGCGGCCCCCACGCCGACCGCGACGACGTCGGGCTGCCGGTCGCGCAGGGTGTCGACCATGCCCAGGAGCAGCCGGGTCATGGTGTCGGCGTCGGAGGTCTCGGGGGTCGGCTCGGTCAGCTCGTCGACGACCGTCCCGTCGGGCGCCACGACGGCCCCCGCCACCTTGGTGCCGCCGATGTCCAGGCCGATCGCGTGTCCTGCCACGCGAGCATGATTGTCGACGGCGGGTGGGGCCGCCAGAGCGACCCCGTTCCCGGTGTGCGGACGGCCGGCTCCGCGCGCCCCGCCTGCGTGTGTTTGCCGCGCGGGTGACCGGGGAACGCCCTTCCATGCCTCTGTTGCGTCGCGTGGCCCGGCCCATGCTGGCCGGTCTGTTCATCTACGGCGGTATCAACTCGCTGCGCAACCCCGCTGCGCACGCGGACGCCGCCAAGCCCGTCCTCGACTACGCCGCGCCGGTGCTCGACAAGGCCGTCGAGGCGTCACCCCTGGAGTCCCGGCCGGACAACGAGACCCTCGTCAAGATCGACGGGGCGGTGAAGGTCGCGGCGGGGACGCTCCTGGCCATCGGCAAGTTGCCCCGCCTCTCGTCGGCCGCGCTCGCCGCGACCCTGATCCCCACCACGCTGGCGGGCCACCGGTTCTGGGAGGAGACCGATCCGGCGGCCAAGCAGGCCCAGCAGATCCACTTCCTCAAGAACACCGCGCTCCTCGGCGGGCTGATGATCGCCGCCGCGGACACCCACGGGAAGCCGTCCGTCGCCTGGCGCAGCCGCAAGGCGGCCGAGGTGGCCACCGCGGCGCTGGAGAAGCGGGCCTCCGCGGTCTCGGGCTCCGTCGCCTCGGCGACGGACTCGGTGGCCGGCCTGGTCTCCGGGCTCGGCTCCTCGGGCGCGTCGACGGGCTCGGACCTGGCTGGCAAGGCCTCCGACCTGACCGCCAAGGCGGGCGAGAAGGCGGCCGCGTTGTCCGCCGCGGTCGCCGAGCAGGCCCCCGTCGTGAAGGCCCGGGCCGCGGAGCTCGGCGCGACCGTGTCCGACCAGGCCTCCCGCTGGGGCGCCGCCGCGTCCGACGTCGCCTCGGACGCCTCCGCGCAGGCCGCGGACCGCGTCGAGGATCTCTCCAAGCGCGCGGCCAAGGCCCGCAAGCAGGCCGAGAAGCACGGTGCGGCGCTCCGCAAGGATGTCGACAAGCGCAGCGCGGCGTGGGCGAAGGAGCTCGACAAGCGAGGCAAGGCCTGGGAGAAGGTCGCCGACCGCAAGGGCGGCGAATGGTCGAAGGCCGCCGAGAAGCGCCGCGCCCAGTGGGAGAAGGCCGCCGAGCGCAAGCGCGCCGAGTGGGAGAAGGCCGCGAACCGGGCGGCGAAGCGGGCGAAGAAGAAGGCGCCCGGCTACGTCGACCAGCTGACCGCGCTCGCCGCCCAGGCGGGGGAGCAGGCCGTGAAGCTCGGGGGCGACGTCGCCTCTCGTGCCGCCACGGTCGGCACGGCGGGCCAGCAGGCCGTCGAGGGCATCGCGAAGGACGCGCGCAAGCGCGCCAAGGCGCTCGCCTAGCAACACACCCGACCGGCCCCGCCACCACGTGCCCGGTGGCGGGGCCGCTCTCGTCTACGGTGGTCCGATGTCCGGAGCCACCGAGGAGGACTGGGACGACTGGGTCGCCTCCCAGCGGCCCCCCAGCACCGGCGTCGACACCTACTGGTTCGTCGGCGGGCCGCTCGACGGGCGCGTGCGCACCCGGCCCGCGGAGCAGGACGCCCCCGCCGTGGTCCGGCACGTCCATCTGCACGGCGGACCGAAGATCGTCCACCACTACGACCTGTACGAAGTGGCAGGTCATGGTGGGGAGTACCGGCTGCGCGAGGAGTGATCCTCCGGTAGGACTCACGGTGCGGGCGCTGCCCGTCGAGAGGCCCTCACGAAGGAGTGACCATGCCGCGTCCGTACGCCAGTGGAGTCGTCGCCGCGCCCGCCGACAAGGTCTGGGCCCTGATCCGCGACTTCAACGGCCTCCCGGCCTTCCTGGCCGCGATCTCCGAGAGCACGATCATCGAAGGGGTGGACGGTCAGGTGGGGGCGATCCGACTGCTCACCCTGGCCGGCGGTGGTGACCCGTTCGAGGAGAAGCTGATCCACCTCGACGACGCCGACCACACCCTCACCTACGCCTTCACCGGCGCGAACCCGTTCAACGTCCGGCGGTACGTCTCGACGGTCCGGGTCGCCCCGATCACGGACACCGGCGAGTCGTTCGTCGAGTGGTGGTCGGAGTACGACGCGGACGGCGACCAGGAGGAGGCCCTCGACCGGACCTTCGCCGACGACGTCTACGCCGGGGGCATCGCCGGGCTGCGGAGCACGCTCGGCGTGTGACGCGGGCCGCCGGGTAACGGTAGGGATGCCACGATGCTTGCGAAAGCTAACGTGAGCGTCCCCGCCGGCCGGGGGCCGGCGATCGGAGTGCGCGCTTGTCGACGTCCGCCGAGGTCACGGGACCGCTGAGCGACCGGCAGGTCCGCCGGATCCTGCCCATCGCGATCGTCCTGACCTGGTTCGGGCCGTTCTCGATGGACGCCTACACCCCGGCGTTCCCGCAGATCCAGGAGTACTTCGGGACGAGCGCGACGATGGTCCAGCTGACGCTGGGCACCACGCTGGTCGGGCTCGCGCTCGGGCAGCTGGTGGCGGGGCCGCTCAGCGACCGGTTCGGGCGGCGCCGGCCGCTCGTCGTCGGGCTCTGTGGGTACGTCGTGGCGTCGCTGCTCTGCGCGTTCGCCTCGTCGGTCGAGATGCTGGTCCTGGCGCGGCTGGCCCAGGGGCTCACCGCGGCGACCGGCATCGTGATCGCCCGGGCGATCGGCCGGGACGTCCACTCCGGGCCCGCGCTCGCCCGCTTCTACTCGCTGGTCGCGGCCGCCACCGCGCTCGCCCCGATGATCGGGCCGGTCACCGGGGCGGCGATGGTGCAGGCGGGGCTCGTCTGGCGTTGGATCTTCGGCCTGACGGTGGTGCTGGGCGTCGTCGGGCTGGTGCTCAGCGTGGCCGTCCTGCCGGAGACCCATCCGGCGCTGATCGGCGGGCGGGCGCGCACCGTGCCCCGGCAGGCGCGGGTCCCGGCGCACCTGCTCCGCCGCCCGCACGTGCTGGCCGCCGCCGGCGTGCTGGGGCTCTGCGGCGCGGCGATGATCGCCAACCTGGCCGGCCTGCCCTTCTACCTGCAGGAGGAACGCGGGTTGGGGCCGCTCGTGTACGCGGGTGCCTTCACCGTCGGGGCCCTCTGCCTGATCAGCGGCAGCAACCTCAGCCGGCTGCTGCAGCGCCGGATCCTGCCCCAGCGGCTCCTGACCGTCGCGGTCCCGGTGATGCTCACGGTCGCGGTGCTGTTCGCGCTCGCGATGCAGGCCCGGGCACCGCTCTTCCTGGTGCTGCCCGGGTTCTGCGCGCTGATGGCCTGCTGGGGGTTCCTCAACCCCAACGCGATGGCCTTCGGGATGACCGTGGAGCGGACGGCGGCGGGGCGGGCGTCCGCGGTGCTCGGCCTGGCCCAGTTCGGCTTCGCGGCGGCCAGTGCACCGCTCGTCGGGATCGTCCCGAGGGTGGCCGGCGTCCCGTCGATGGCCGTGGTGACGGTGTCCTGCATCGTGCTCGGCGCACTCGTCCACTTCGCCCTCCTGCGCCCGGCCCGGGTGTCGGCAGCGAGGTGGGCGGGGCCGGTCGCGGAGCCCGTTCCGGCAGCGCGGGGGACCGTGCCGACGAGCCCGTTGTGACCGACGGCCCGGCCACCGGGCGTCGAGCGCGGGCCCGGCACATCGTCGCCGCCCGCGCCACGGTGTCCGACGGGCGGAGCGGCTGGGCCGGCGGGCCCAGGGCTTTCTCAGGTCGTGCCGCTCCGGATCTCCGTGCCGTCTCCGTGGGTATCGACCACGGCTCGCGCGTCGACCGAGCCCTTGAGCTACGACAACGCTCGGCGCTGTGGGGCAGGTGGGGCTCGAACCCACGACCTGACGGATTATGAGTCCGCTGCTCTGACCAACTGAGCTACTGCCCCGTTGACCAGCGGAAACGGGCATTCCCGTCCCTGCCGATCATGCCGAATCCGTTGCGGTCGTGAGAGCCCTCCGAAGATCACTCCAACGGCCCACTGAGGCCCGGCTCAGCGATCGTATCGGCCGGACGAGGTACCACCCGCGTGTAGGCCAGGCCCCTCGACTTGAGCCACCGCTCAGCGGCTTCCACGCCGCCCAGCTCGACGGCGTCCAGGAGATCAGGGACCTCATCCCTGATCGCCTCCCAGGTCTCCGCAGGAAGAGCTAACTGATCCTCGCCGCCCATGTCCTCGTTCGCCGCCTCTTCGTCGGATTCCTCGCGCTCCAAGCGCGCCCAGTCCCGAAGGCCACGCGAGTACGTGACCTGCTTCCTGCCTAGTGACGTCTGCTCCCAGAGCCACCACAGTTCGATGGAGTCAGCCTCTCCCTGGCAGGCATCGGCCAGGATCTCGAAGGCGCTACGGGACGTGCCCCGGCCCTTCTTCGTGTGCTGAGAGGTCACCTCGAAAGCCGCCTTGCTGACGTACTCCGCTACGGCCTCGATCGAGTCGGCCGTCAGGACGATCGGGCGCATGTCCAACCCACCCTTGTCGGCCACAGCAGAGAACCCCTTCCGGACCAGCGAGCGTTCCCAGCGCACGAAGGCGCGGGCTGCCATCTCGTCCATGAGGTCACGCGAGATCACGGAGTCGAACACGATCACGGCGTGAACGTGCAGGTGGTGCCCAGTCTCCGGAGAGTGCGAGTACTCGACGGTCCTGATCCAGCCACGGACTCCGAAGGCGCCCTGATCCGTTACCCAGCCGCGCCCGGACGTCACGGAGCCCCAGGCGGCCGACAGAGCCGCCCACATGTCCCTCAGGGTGTCCCGCTTGCTGTGTCTGATCGTGAGCGTCAGTAGGCCCGCAGAGCCCTTGGAATCGTTGACCGCGTGCAGGACCCTCCCGACGTCGGTAGCGCGCTTAGCCGCGATCCTGCGGGCACACACAGGGCACGCCCACGGGCTACCACACGCCATGAGTCCAGCGATCCCAGCTCGACGGCCCTGAGAGGTCTCAGACACTCGGAGCACGGTCCCGCCGACCGGGTTGACCGGTACCCGACCACACGCCTTCAACCGGTCCAGACTCGTGAAGCCCTGGAGGGTCCGCCTCATCTGGTGAGCGTCCCGGCGCCTCCCCCGGCGTTCCTGGTCCGGCGGAAGGACTACCCGTAGATGCTTACCAAGCGGGGCCTTCGGCCCCGGGCCGCTCGCCCCTCCGGCCTCCGGCCTCCGGGCGGCGGCCAGGCCATGGCCCTTCACTTGTTGACCCTCCGGACATACTCCGCGTACTCACCAGCGAGCCACGGGGTACGCACTCTGATCAGGGACCTTCCGGGCACGGAGAGCAGACCGATTCCGGGCAGAGCGCGGGAGTGCTCAGCGATCACGGACGGGTCCGCATCGTGGAGCATCTTCACGGCATCGGGGTCTGACCGGTAGGACAGTCGGAACGAGCACTGTGCCCGTTCGAATCCGCCGATGAGTGAGGCATCTGCCCGTTGAGCTACCAGGATCACCCGCATTCCGGCCTTCCTGCTCTCGGAGAGCAGACGTGCCACGAGAGCGCGGATACGCTTACCCATCTTCGGGTCTATCGCATCCAGGTAGCGGAGGACAGCCGGGTATTCCTCGACGGTTACAACTCTCAGAGGATAGTCATAACCTTGCGGTAGTTCGTCAGCATTCGCAGGAATGCGGGATATCCGGTCGTCCATTTCTGCTACGGCCCGAGTGAGGTATTCCTCTACGGCGCCGGGGTCTGCGAATCCCAGCACGGAACCGGGGAAGGGTCTCAGCAGGATTCCGGACGGGTCGATGCCGTCCACTCGGATCGGATATCCAGCACGCTTGTACCGCGCGTAGGCGCTGAGCAGTGCGTACAGGAAGCCTGACTTCCCTGAACCGCTCTGGCCCACGATCACGGCGTGACCAATGGACGAAGGATCATCAACAATGAGCCGGCTACCCGACTCGTCTACCCCGATCAGGACCGGACCAGCGTCCGGACACGGCAGCGGGCCGGTACCCAGAGGGTCCGCCTGCAGGAGCGTGACCACGACTGAGGCGCCGTTGCCGATCGGCTCCACTCGGAGGCCCCATGCGCCCAGGTACGGCGCGATACGCGGTGCCAGGCCCCGGACGTCCCCCACGGTCATTCCCGGCTCTAAACGGACGTGTAGGGCTCGCTCTGCGAGATCCACGAGTGCCAGTGCAGGGACGATCTCCGTACCCCCTGACACGGTGTCCACCTTCCGGACCAGACCGGCGCCACGGCAGGCCCGGTCCCATGCGTCACGGAGGGCCTGAGCCTCAGCGGAGTCCAGGTCTACGGCGGTCGGCTCTCGACGGAGCCACTTCACGATGCCCGCCGACCGAACAGCGGGACCACGTTGTCATGCCTGGAAAGGTCCAGCGGCTCGGCAGTCGGTGTAAGCGGCTCCAGACTGTGCCGGGAGGAAGGAATCGGCTTTGGCAGTCCGGAAATGAATCCGCGTTGATGGTGCTCACCTTCGTCACGGAGGACCAGCGCCATTACGGGAACAAGAATCAGGAAGCAGAACAGTAGTGACATGGTGAACGGCTCCAGGGACAACAACCACAAGATGAAATCCACGCTCATTCCTCCGGTAAGCACAGAACGCCCCGCCCCAGGGAAGTAGGGCGGGGCATTCGAGAAAGTGGCTCAGAATCGATCTGAGGCGGTTACGCTGCCTTCTGAGCAGGCTGAGCCTGGCCCTCGATCCCGTCAGCACGGAGGGACACGGCGGCGCGCCCGGAGCGCTGGTCCACGTACACGTTCGCCCTGAGGTTCACGAACTTGATCGGCTGCCACTTCTTGCCCTGCGGCTCATCCCAGGAAGCCACGGTGACCCCCAGGGCCTCAGCACGCATCGTCTCGTCGTCGTCCGGGAAGACGTCGACAGTCCAGAGGGGCGCGCCCTTCCCGCCGTCGGGCGCGGTGTCGTGAGCCTGGTTGCCGGATCGGCGACGCTCACCGTTGGTCAGCTCGACGTACTCAGCCTTCGGGATGACCTTCCCCGAAAAGATCAGGTTGGTTCGATTGGTGTCCAGGTAGAGCTTCATGAGTGATCGGTTCCTCTCGATGGTGTGTGGTTGGCGCGAGGGCGCGTAGAAGGTCCAGGACGGATCAGACAGCGACCGGTATCGGGACCTCCTCACACTCAAAGAGGGAGCCATCGTTGAGCAGGCGGAACAGGGTCAGGGCCTCCGTGGTGACCACGGTCGAACCGGCGGAGATGGTGACCTCAGAGCCGATCCAGCGGACATCGGTCACGATGACCTCACGCATGGGTGCGTCGTGCTCGACCAGGCCGATCGTCATGCCCGGCTTCACGTCACGGGCACGGGTGGTGCGAGGAACCGGGACCGGGCTCTCGTCGTCCTGGTCCAGGACCACAGACGGGATCGCCAGGGACTCACCGGAGGGAAGCTCGACGGTGATCTCAGGCGTGACGGTCGTGCACTTCGGGCAACCACCCTGAGCGAGGATCGGGCAGTCAGCCCCAGCATGGGACTCACTCAGCACCGCAGCACGACGCGCCTGCTCATCCATCACCTCACCATCGATCTTGTCCACGGCCTGCCGACCGGAGTCGGTGAGCGTGATGCCCTTACCGGCGACCACGGCCAGGCCACGGGACACGAGGGCCTTACGGGAAGCCCGGTTCACGAAGGTGTGCGAGCCGAACAGGACGGCCACCATGTGAACGGTGAGCTTGAGAGCGCGGGCGGTAGGGGTCTCGTGGTGCTGCATCGGGGCTCCAGGGTCTCGGGTCAAACTCCCACAACACCCACACGCTAGCACGAACTCCCACAACTCCCACAAGTCCCACGTTCCGGCTGGTCGGAGGCCCGGTGTGCAAACATGCCGGAGTGACCGGTGATCGCCCCCTCGTCAGGACCGCTGAGGCAGCGGCGGCCCTTGGCGTGTCCGGGGAGACGCTGCGGCGCTGGTCCAGAGCCGGGAAGGTCAAGCCGAAAGCTAAGACGATCGGCGGCCAGGACCGATGGGACCTCGAAGACCTACAAGAACAGGTCCGCCAGCTAACCGAGAGCGGACAGGGCTGACAGAACGATTCGTTCTGTTGGATTGGGATTTCCGTCGTGTAGCGCGACGGAATTAACCTGTTTCCGCAGGTCAGTCCACGTGTCGCGATTCGCGACGCCTGATATAGGCAGGGTGTCTCGTTTCCGGACACCTCTAAGGCTTAACCGATACCTCTGCAACGGGGGGTTCCGCTCCCCCGACACTTCCGGCCCACAAGGGCAGCACGGACACACCAGGGTCCGCGAGCCTGGCATGTCGGGCGCGGGTCCGCTGGTAAGTCGCGGACCCTGCCGCGCCCGTGCAGGACTGACGTCGCCGAAAGCGACGGGGAAGCTCAGCGAGGATTCCGGGCAGCCCTGGTCAAGCTGAACGTAGTAGGCAGCGGGTAGCCGCTGAGGTCACTCAGGGCCTTCCAGTCGAGGCCCAGCCGGTCTCTGCCAGCACGGAGCAGGCGGGACATGCGCTCAGGCCCCAGAGCGGCACGGTCGTCCACCACGCGGGCTACGGCCCTCCGGAGCTCCGCCTCCGACAGGGTGGCGGGGTCCTGGCATCTGAGCCTCAGCAAGTCGCTCACCAGAGCATCGTAGAGCGGGAGTCCAGAGCCTGGTTTCCAGAGGCAAACTAGGTCAAATCGACATGGTTTCCAGGCCAGTCCTAAACTATGTCAAAATGACATAGTATCCCCTCTTCAAGTCGCTCCGTTCCTTCGCTCTGCGGATAGTGTGAGGATAAGGTCTCCGACCTGAGAAGGAGACCGTTCCCTGTTCTTCCTTCTGAGAGAGTCTTCTTAGAGAGTGTAGGTCAAATCAACTATGTTAAATTGACATAGTTTAGGGTGTCGGCTTCCCGTAGGGATTCACCCACGCCGGGATCACGGCGCGGTACGTGGCCCTGTTCGTGTTGTTCCGGCCGCCCTTCCCGTTGTCGGTCCGGACGAGATACCCAGCCTTCACTACGGCCTTCATCGCCCGGTAGACCGTGGACTCGCCTAGTCCCGCCTTCATGGCGAGGTAAGCGTCAGTCAGCTCCCGTTCGACCTGGCCGAACGGCACACCACGCCTACCGGCGGCGGCCCCTAGCTCCATGTTGGCGACCATCGCGACGTGCTGAGCAGAACCGCTAAGAGCGTCCGGGTTGATGATCGACCACATGTGATCGTTCTGGTCCAGCGGAACCCTGGTCTCAACGCCGGTCATCGGCGCTCGCTTAGGCTTAGCTCCAAGCTTAGGGGTGTCGCGATTCGCTACACCCTGGTCAGACCCCCTGGTGTCGTGTTCTGCGACGGCAGCCTTAGGGGTGTCACCAACCGTTACACCCTCACGCGGCCAGTAGTCCGGCGAGATCCAGAGGCCACCCTCGAAGTAGGCAATGCCACTCGAAACCATCTCATCTGTGAGAGCCCTGACCTCAGGCTCGCTCAGGCCCGCATTGCCCATCGCTAGCAGTCGTGCCGTGGTCTCGACCCGCCCGGTATCGCCATTGACACTGTTGACGATGTCCCGGAGACACTTAAGGGCTCGCTCATCTCCGAAGAGATCCGGCCTTTCCTGTTCTACGCGATTGCGTAGCTCAGACTGCTTAGCTAGTCGGTCGGTCATTCGTAGTGGTCCTGTTCTTCGCGGTAATACGGTTTAGTTCGGTCACGCCCTGAGCGGGCACACTTCTAGTGCCGACCATTCGGACGGTCTCAAGGCGCCACTTCGGGCGCCGGGGCATGTCAAGCGGGGATGGCGGCTTCTTTTCCATTAGTACCGTGCTCCAATTAGGTAGCCCGCGAATCCCATTACCAGAATGAGTAGCGGAGCTGAGATTCCATGGCATGTGCCGAAGGCCACACCGATCGAGGCCAGCATCGTGCTCCTTGCAAGTGTCCAATAGTTAACAGAGACTACAAAAACCCGTACAAATCCAGGCATCCGCATTACGGGCCGGTCATGCCCCCGCCGGGAGAGGCAACTCCCCCTGGGGGTCGGCGATTTGTCAACCCCTTGAGGTGGTTTAATCTGCGAGCGGTAAGGCTGGCTGGTATTCGAGCACTAATCACTGATCCTGTCTGACCATTGTGTGCTCAGCCTCAGCCTGAGGTTCAGCAAGGCATTCAATGCCTTTGCTTCTTAAGCTTATTCACTCAAGCTCAAAGCAATAAAGACAAATACCAAAGCCCTGAGATTCCATTCGAGTATTCAAACTCTCCAGAACCTCAGGGCTCAAGCTCTAGTCTTGACATGTGCTACCGCACCCCTGCGCTAGCTCACGCCTTGCTATTCACCCCTTGAGTTAAACGGCTGCGAGCTGACGGGCCTTAGCTACATTGGGAGTCACTAGGTCCAGGCGCCCTCCGGTACGGAGAACCCCGACGTGTGGAGCAAGGGCCGTAAGGGATAGGTCGGTGCGCTTTCGCGCGTACCCATTCACCAGGTGAACAGCGTTGCTCTGTTCCTCATCGGAGTTGAACTCACCGAGCTGACCGACCAGCGCGGCGGCGGAAGTGAGCTTGACCCCATCGTCCGGGCGCCAACCGGTCTGGTCGGACGCCTCAAGCTTCTGGAGGGCCTGGTAAAGGCCCAGCAGGCTATTAAGCTCAGCGGCAGCCGTACGGGCGCCTGTAAGCGCCTGTGATACCTCTGGGGAGACATCGGCAGGCGATACCCCAGTCAGGTCGGGAATGAGGCTCACAGCCTCCGTGAAGGGCTCTGCGGCACTGTTGTACCGCTGGCACACGACCTCATAGAGATCAGGAATCACAGGGTCCAGAGCAGCACGCAGGGCACGGGATCGAACCTCACGGACCTTCCGGGATACGCGGGTGGAATCCACGTCCGCTACCGAAGTCGCCTGAAATAGCGCCATGACGGCAGCGTCAAGCTCATCCTGATTCGTAGCGGCGGCTACCATCGCCTCAGCAGCCTCCGTGTCTGGCACGGTCACCGTGAGTGCGTTCTGCTCAAGCTGATCCTTTACGGCGTCCGGTACCTCGATACCGGCCCGCGATAGGGCCCTAATTACAGTACTTGCATTTGCGGTGTAGCTCATTACTACTTACTCCTATTAGCGGTCGAGAACTTCGTTAATCTTGCGGTTAAGCTCAATAGCTGCGTAGCCCTCAGGATCAATTCGGCTCATTAGCTCATTGCGCTGAGCGGGATTCATGTCCGAACCGAATCCCTGAGTTCGGTCGTACGCCGGGGAAGGCTGCGGGACCGCGCCTCCGGACTCAAACTGATCGGTTCCCTCAGCAGCGGCCCAACCAAGCTGATGTACCAGCAGACGGCCGAAAACCTCAGCCGGGTCCTCCCCATTAGTAGAGTCCTTTACCTGCCGATGGTCCTCATGGACGATCGATCCATTGAGAATTCCTGTCAGGTAGTCGGTTAGCTCACTCGCCATCTTCGTCATCCTTGCTATTCGTTCGGCGAATCTCTGCGATCATTGCTTCAAAGTCATGCGTGCCTTCGGGCCTAAGCTCCTGAGGCTTAGGCTTCCGGGCTACTGCTAGCCGGGCTCCAGGCCCGAAGTTTGCAACCGTCTCATTCAGTCGGTCAGTCATTAGGGACCCCGATTCCACTCAGGGCATCACGTGCCACAACGAAAGGCTCGCCCGGCTTGCTGAGCTTGACTACGACAGGCCAGAGGCCGCTAAGCTCTTCGGACCGCTCAACCCAACCAACAATGACCACAGGCTCGCCACCGAACGTGGCCTCAATACGGAAGTTCTGCATCTTCATTTCTTAGTTTCCAATCTTCGGTACTAGGTTCAGAACGTCTGCCATCTTGTGAGCAGGCGTGTAAGTGTCTCGGGAAGGGAGGCCCTGACCTCCGCTTAGTACGGCCTGGAATAGACCGGCGACCAGGCCCACCATGTACTGAGCGGCCTTGTCCTCATAGAATCCGCGCTCAATAGCGATATCAGCTCCAGCCTGAGCTAGTCGCCGGACGTCTTCCCTGATCTCTGCCTCAGTCGGCTCCGTCACATGAGATCCCACATGTCGATACCGAATAGATCCGCCAGGGCTACCACGTGACCCGGAGCGGGCCTGCGTACCTGATTAACCCACATGGAAACAGCCTGCTGCGTGATATTCAGGCGCTTTGCAATCTCACTCTGCTTAAGCCCCGATGCCTTAATCGCAGCGGTGATCTTGTCAGGGTTGGGACCCCTGACGTAGTCGAACATTACAACTCCTAGTTGTTCCGAAGGGCAAAAAGAGAGGCCCCGTCTGCTTCCACTACAGACGGGGACTCCCAATAAGGAAGCTGAGCGTGCCGCTTCCTCTAGTCGATTTCTACGTACCTGAGTAGCCGGGTCGACTAGGCCCGGGGTCTGACTATCCGCGCCTTACACGGCGGATATTTCCCCTGTTCACGATCCTCGTAAGGCCGTTGCGGTCAAGGTCTACCGCCCATTCCATCCCTGCGAGGATGTGTGCAAGCCGCTCATCATCCCGGAAGCCGTAATCATCCGAATTGATGTGCTTGTCATAACTGCCGATTGCCACACGGGAAACCGACTGCACAGACGTGTTATCCACGTCCGGGACAAGCGTGGTGCGTACTTCCATCCCGCCCATGCCGTCGAACACTCGCGTGATGCGAGTGACCAGCGTGTGAGCAGCCGAGACCACACCAGAGGTCTCACGCTCGATACCGATGCGGAAGCCCTGACCGATGTAGCGACCCAGTCGCAGGAACACACGCGATGGGGACCTGATCTGAGCAGCGGCAGCCGTAGCAGCGGCAGCGGCGTTAGCGAGTTCAGCGGCAGCGGCCCTGACGTTCCCCGCCTGAGAGCGGAGTCCATCTGCCAGAGCAGCGCCCATGTTGGCGCCTGCGGCCCTGAACTGGCCTACAGCGGCCTGGAGAGCCCCGACCATCGCAGCGATCGAGGACTGGACTACAGCGAGCGCCTGAGCCATACCGCCCGTCAGAGCGGCAACCATGGCGGCTACTGCTGCCAGTGTCGCGGCCTGCATAGCGGCCCAACCGGAGACCCATGCCGCCTGCATCTGACCGGTGCCACTCGTGACGGCAGCGACCATCTGAGCCATACCCGCGACCACGGCGGCGACCATGGAAGCCATCGCGGCGATAGCAGCGGCTCCAGCCGAGACGAACCCGGTTGCGAGAGCGGCATTCACAGCCGCCATTCCGGTAATCACGGCAGCCTGAATGGCAGCCATTCCGACCGTTACCGCCGTCTGCATCGCGAGCATTCCGGTCTGGGCAGCGAGGCCCGCACCGGTGAATCCTGCCAGAACAGCCGGGGTGATTACCGCGAATCCATTGGTGAATGCGGCCTGTACGGTCGCCATTCCCATAGTCACGGCGGTAGCCATAGATGCCATCTGCACGGTGAGACCGTTAAGGATCAGGGTGAAACTGGAATTCATCTGCGTGGAGACAGAATCAAACCCAGTCTGGAAAGCCGTAGTGATCTGCGGCATTCCTGCGGTCACCTGGGCAGCGAGCCCAGCCATTCCGGCCGTGATCTGGGCACTCAGCCCGGTCATAGCCGTAGTGATCGCGGCCCCGGCCTGCGTACCGAAGACTTCCTGAATAGCGAGCGGGATAGCCGCTCCACCATCGCGGACGCCCTGAGCTAGCTGAGCGGTGCCGACCAGCACGTAGCTCTGTAGGCCCGTGAAGGCCCCGGACACGATCGGGGCCAGGCCGTCAACGGTCCCCTGAACCACGGTCGGGACGTCAGCAAGGCCCGTCTGAACGGTGCCAGGGATCGGAGCTACACCAGCGGCCCATGGCGCGGTGAGGTCACCGACCGGAGCGGTTGCCTGTCCCAGCGCCCCTGCGGCTCCTACAAGCCCCGGAACACCAGCGTTCATGCCTTCGGCAGCCTGAGTACCGGTCTGAACGGTGAGATCACGCCACTGAGGCGGGATAGAACCAGCGGCAGCGTCCGGAACGCCCATGGCCTCAGCCATGGTCATGCTATTTGCCTGGAGGGTTCCGACGAGTCCGGGAATGCCGGTAGCAGCGGCATTCTGTGCCGCCGAATAAGCAGACGTGACGGACGTTCCTAGCGACGTCCCCCACTGAGCACCGAATCCACCGAGTGACGCGTTAACGTCAGCGCCCCACGCATCGATACCGGCCTTAAGGGTGTCGAACCCCTGCATTGCCGTAAGCGTGCCTTCGGTGATCTTGCCCCAGTCCATCGTGATGAGGCCGACGGCAGCCTGAGCGATACCGTCAATGATCTGAATGACGCCCATGGCGATAGCCGCGAACGCGATGAATCCCTGCGTAAGGCGGGCTAGCATGTCGATGAGGTAAGGCAGCGAGTTAATCAGCGCCGTGATGGCATTCTGAATCGCAGGATTCTGGAATACCGCGCTCAGGCGTGCGAACGCCTGCTCAATACCCGTGATCGTTGCCGTCGGTACGGCATTGATAGCGTCAGCGATACCCTGGAACACGCCGCCTACAGAGGCGCCTAGTCCAGCCCAATCGAACCGATTAAAGAATCCAGTAATGGACTCGATAACCGCATTGATGCCAGGTGCGGCATTCGCAAAGAGGGTAAGTCCGTTCTGGACCAGGGAAATAAGCCCCTGGCCTACTGCGATCAGGGTTCCCTCAAGGCCCTTCATGGCCTGGTCGAATACGGTGGCACCCCGAGCGCCCGCAGTCATCTGCTGAACCGACTGCTGCCAGGACTCGCCTAGCGTGTTGACCACATTGGTTAGCGCCTCGAAAGCGCTAGTCTGAGCCGTGATCTGGAGGAACCCGGCGACAATCGCGTTAATCCCCGGCCCCATGCCGGTGATAGCGGCGTTCACGTTCGCAAACGTGGCCTGTAGATTTGCGAGCCCTGGACCTTCGGCAACCACACGGGCTACGCCCTGTGCCACGGTCCCGAGTGCGGTAGCGGTTCCTACTAGCCCCGTCTGGAGAACGGGGAACACGGCCCTAAGCGTGTTGAATGCGGGCGTTAGGCCCCGCACGAATGCCCGTTCTACGGCCGTCTGGAGACGGTCGAACTCAGGGGCCAGAGTGCGGGCGGCTTCCTTAATGCCGTCCATACCGATCATGACGGCAGCGATCGGAGCCGCGAGTAGACCGATAGCAGCGGGTACAGCCGCGATAGCAGCGGAGGCAGCGCCCCACGCTGCGGTGATTCCAGCCCCGGCAATCGAGATCACCGTTGCCACGGCCCCGGCCTGAACCAGGGCCATTACTACCTGCATTACTACGCCAAGGATGGCACCGCCAGCCCTGGACGCTCCGGACATTCCACGAGAAAGCTGTCCGAACGCATCGGAACCAGCCTCACCCAGTCCGTTAAGTGCCCTTCCGACCCCGGAGAAAGCCGTAGAGAGCCCCGAACCGAGAGCGGAGCCTAGTCGGGTCAGGCCCGTGTAGACGGCCTGAGAGAACCGCTGAAAGGCCGTCTGGCCGTTCATCACGTCACGTTCGAACGTGGGCATTCCGATACGACGAATTGCAGAACCGACACGACCAGCGGCCGACTGGAGACCCTGGAAGTGGCCGCGAATGTTCGCGGCACTGTTCGTCATCTCACGGAAGCCGATTGCGACGCGCTCTAGGGAGGCGCGAATACGGTTGGCGTTGTCGACAACGTTTCGCATCGTCTGATCGAGGCTCGATCGACCGCCCGCCAGGAAGTCCGGCATGTTGACGTTCGAAAGCGCGTTGCGGATCGTGTTGCCCACCTGGGCGAGAGCGCCCCGGTCGACGTCAACGCCTACCTCAGCGTTGACCCCCGCGCCTGCTGCGGCAGCGGCGGCCTGGACCTTCTGACGGAGGCCCTGAGCATCAAGCTCAGCATTGATGGTGACGTCAGGTAGGCCCGTAAGGGCCGCCTGGAGCTGTCGCCGAAAACCAGAGGTATCCGGAACAACCTTAATCGATACGCGGCCTACTTCTGTTCCGCCTGGAGAACTCATTCTTAATCCCTAACGGCATTGGCGATTGCCGTTGGTAGAAGTGGAGGCGCCCGGTCCTGCGAGAAAGGCATTCAGGACAGGACCGGGCACCAAAGGACCGGTCGCCAAACCGGTCCGCCCCTCAGAGAACGGTTGAGGGGACGTTGACGTGTGACTCAGGGACTAAGGGGTGACCTGAGGAGCGCGAGCCCAGGAGAACCGCGCTCAACTACCGGAGCAGGTTGGTAGCCACACGGGGATGACCGGCTGGAACAAGTCATCCCGGCTGAACCTGACGGGTGGCGGACGAGTCCGTCAGGAGAGTTTGCTTAGTCGATTTCCTGGTATCGGCGCTTAGCGCGCCATGCCCTGGCGGTTCGACGGTTCGACCGGCGTCGACACAGCAGGCACCGAAGAGTGCCGTAGGTGTCTCGGACTACGTGAGGGCTTGCCGGGTTACGGGCATGCCCACACCGAAAGGTGTCAGTCATCGGTACCTCCTCTGCGTATGACGAATGACGAACATGGGTAAATAAAAGAAGGCCGCTCTAGGGCGGCCCTTAATTTCAGAATAAGACCGCTGTCAAGCGGTCCTGAGTAGCTTAATTATGAGCGCCCTCAAGGCGCTCTTACTAAGTAGGGCGGCCTTGAGGGCCGCCTTAAGTAGGTAGAGTCTTTGTGTCTCTACCCTGTCCATAGGTGTCACTGGGGCCGATCGGTGAACCGAGGGCCTGGAGATGTGAGCTAGGTCTCAAGCCTGGTAGCCCGTACCGGGCTTCACCTGAGGTTCCGGAACGAATCGTTATGGAACCCGTCTGACCTGCGGATACTGAGGAGTGAGCTACGTTTCGTAGCTCAGTCAGCGGGTAGTGACGGACGGCCTCGGGCCGGTTACTCCGCATGATGAGGCGGTAAAGACCACTCTCCGTCACGATCAACGGCGCCTTGCCGCGTCCCCGCAGGTCAGCCCAAATACGGCGATCCACCGTATTATACTGTCCGTCACTGAGGTGCTTCTTAGCGTCACTGGTCTCCCGGTAGCCGAGCAGCTTGGCGACGTCGAGAGAGCGGCGTTAAGCCGCTATCCGGGTCGTACCCTTCCGGGTCCTCCGTCAGCAGGAACCACGGCCCCCGAACCGTGGAACCGCATCATTTCAACTGTACGTATTCCCTGGTGTCCTTACCCACGGAATGACAGAAAGTCGCTCAGCGGGCCTCTCAGAGCCAGTAATGGCTATCACTGAGGCTTTCCGTACAGCGTGTATTCAAAGTACCCGCCGATGAATCGGGGATCGTCAGTCTCCCCGTGCTCGATGGGCTCCAGGCCCTCGACCGCTTCACGTACCGGGCGCATGCACTCGTCCTCCCAGTCGACGTAGGGCGACGTCATCACGGCCGGTCCCTCCGGGGACCTCACCGCAGAAACCAGCATGTACCCGTCAAGCTCCACAACGGCGATCACGCCCGATTCGTTCTCCACACTAGTAGGACGATCAGCGGGCTGAAAGGTTGTGCCGTCCGGCGAGAATTTCCCGATGAAATCCGCTGAGCTTAACAGCGGTCATGTATCGCGATACGCGATGGATGGACGTGACCTCCGGTAACGCTAAAGGCGATCCCCTAAGCCTGCTCTTCGGTGAGCTTCCCTGGCCCTCTCATCGGCAGCACTCGCTGCGTAGCGGCTAAGCATGTCCCGGCTACGCCATCCGGTTAAGCGCATAAGGTCAGTCTCACCGTTCCCGGCGGCTAACCAACGGTGAGCGAACGTGTGGCGTAGTTGGTGCGGATAGATCCGGCCTAAGCCTGCCTGATGGCCGCGCCTAAGCAAGGCTTCCCGGATGCCCTGATCGGTCATCCAGCCCTTACGGCCGATCCAGAGGTAAGGCGTATTGGACATCGAGTGCCGCTTTCTGGCCCTTAGGTAGCGCCTTAGCGCCTCGCCCGTCTTAACTCCGAACGGCACGGTTCGGGGCCGCCGTCCCTTCCCCAGGACGGTAGCGACGTCGGTCGTGAAGTCCAGGCCCTCTACCTCGATGTGCGACAGCTCAGCAACGCGTACCCCAGTGTCGATCAGGAACCGGATGAGAGCCGTGTCCCGCACGGCGTCAAAGTCCCGCCCGTTGCATGTGCTCAGCAGTCTCCTTAGCTGCGTGTCGCTCAGGACCGGTACCGGTTTCTCAGGAACGTGCGGGGCGCTCATGCGCCCGAACGGGGTCTCCGTGATGATCTCCTCGGCTGCCAGCCATCGGTAGAGCTGTTGGAGGGAGCGGTAGTGCCTCGCCACGTAGGCGGGGCTGAGCGGCTTGCCCGTCCTACGGTTCACCCTGCCCGTGAAGGCAGCAAAGTAGGTCTCCAGGCCCGCACGGTCCGGCGGCCCGTCGTGCTCGCTCACGAAGCGCTCAGCCGCCTCCAGGTACGACGCCACGGTTCGGGGTGATCGGTTTCGGGCGATCAGGTGTCGCCGCCAGTCCGGGAGTAGGTCCGCCAGCTCGACTAGATCCAGAGCCCCGCGAGGGGCCTCAGCTAGCGGCTCAGGCTTAGGTCTCTTGCCCATGGCGGGGCAAAGTACGTTGCGGTTCCAGAATCCGCTAGTACGTCGCTAAGCGTGATTCCGTTGTGCCACAACGGATTTCAGAGTCCTAAGTGGTTCCGGGCATTATGAGTCCGCTGCTCTGACCAGCTGAGCTACTGCCCCGGCCGGCCCAGGTTATCGGGCTCGCGTCCGCGATTTGGCAGGGAGGCGGGTCGGCTGGGTGCGGCGGGTTCTCGACCTCGAGGTCGGGACCATTCCGCCCGCGACGGCGGCCAGCACCACCGCGGCCACGACCAGGATCACCAGGACCATCTGCAGTACCCCCGAACGACGGCGTTCCTGGGAGGACAACGAGCCGGAACCGCCGGGGCTACGGTCCCGCGGGTTGTCGAGTGGTGAGTGAGCCGTCAGGGCACCGATCCCGCGGGCTCCCGGGCCGCCCTCGGGGGGAGGTCCACCGGCTCCCGGAGGAGCGGGGGAGCCGCCCTGTGGTCGAGTTGCCGCGTTCCTGACCCGGTTCCATACTCGGTGAGCGAACCCGCTCGGGTCCGCCCCTACGCCCCTGATCCCCGGTGTATCGCCTCCGTCGCGCCGCCGGGCGGGCCCCGGCCCTGTCGTGAACCGCGTCGTTCGACGTGCACGCGGGGCGTTCGCCACCCGATGCCCGGCTACGCCGTCCCCGTCCGAGGAGCGTCCCATGACCACCGACACCGGTACCGATCCGCAGAGGCACCACCGACGTCACCGAGATGGGCAAGGAGCTGTGGTCCTCCCTCACCGGGAAGGGCGCCACGATCGAGTACGACTTCGCCGACCTGTCCGTCGAGGTGCCCCGGACGACGGGCCCGGACGCCCAGCGGGCCGCGTGGAACTCAACGGCGCCATCAGGATCCGCACGACGGACGAGGACGATGCCGGTTCCCTCGGCCGTGGCTGAGCGGGCCGGGACCGTGACCGGCCCCGGGCGGCTGCTGGTCGACGCCGACCTCCTGGTCGAGCTGACGACCACGCGGGGATCGTCGACCACCGCCACGGTCCGCGGCCGCGGACACAGCCTGCGGGTCGACTCCCCGCGACCCGTGCTGCTGGCGGCGGCGCCGGGCAGGAACCGGACCGGGGACCTGTTGGCCGCCAACGGGATCCTCGTGGCTGTGTACGGCCCGCGCGGCCCCGTGGCCGCGCTGGGCACCGGCGAGAGCCGCCTGGGGCGGGTCGTCGCCGGCAGCGCCCGGTCGCGCCCGTTCCCGGGGGGCTGTCCGGGCCGTCCCGGCGGTCGTGGCTGGTCGCGCTCGGCGCCGCTGCCTCGGCGCTTCCCGCGGCGCTCGCCGTCCGGGCGGCGGTCCGGCACCTGCGCGGGAGGGTCCGGTGAGCCGCCGCCTCGAGGCCCACCGGTCCTCGTGGGGCGACTCGTTCCGCCATCTCGACGCCCTGCACCGGGTCGGCGCGCTCGTGCTCGGCCTCGGTCTCTGGGCCTTCGCGATCACCGGGATCGTGAACCGGATCGGGGTCTTCTCGATCCGCGGGCAGTCGGTGCTCGGGCTGTCGTCCAACCTGTTGTTGTCGATCATCTCGCTCGTCGTCGGGGCGGTCCTGATCCTGGCCGCGATCCGCGGCGGCCGGTCGTCCTCGACGGTCACCGTGGTGGTGGGGATCGCGTTCATGCTGTCCGGGATCGGCAACGTCCTGGTCCTGAACACCGGGCTCAACGTGCTCGCGTTCCGGATGTCGAACGTGATCTTCAGCCTGGTCGCCGGTGGCGTCCTCGTGATCCTGGGCGCCTACGGACGGTTCACCGGCCGGCTCCCGGACGACAACCCCTACCAGCAGGAACGCCACCCGGAAGGCGGCGGTCCCGGCGATCCGGGCCCGGCGGCCGTCACGGATCCCCTGGATGTGATCGCCACCGGCGAGCTGGCCGAGGCGGAGCGGGCGTCGGTGCGCGTGGACGCGACACCGGCCCAGCAACGCGGCGTGGACGCGGCCGCGGGATCCCGGAGCGCAGGCGACCGGGTCGCCGGATGGCGGGCCGCCGGCCGGCCGGACCCGCCGACCTGACCGCCGTGGCGGCCCCGCAGGGACGGCGGCATCGAGCACGGGCCGGGCCCCGCGACGCGCGGCGGCTGACCCCATCGGCGACGATGCGCGGATGGACCCGGAGCCGGACGGCCCCGTGAGCCCCGGCGAGCCCGGGTACTCGACGGGGTGGGTCGCGCGCCGGCTCGGCGTGGCCCCGGCGACCTTGCGCACCTGGCAGCGCCGGTACGCCCTCGGTCCCTCCGGGCGCACGCCGGGCGGCCATCGCCGCTACCTGGCGGGCGACCTCGAACGGCTGGGCCGGATGCGCCGCCTGATGCTCTCCGGGATGCTCGCGGCCGACGCGGCGCGCGTCTCGGCCGATCCGGCCTCCGCCCCGCCCGGGGGAACTCCCGCGGACCGGTCGTCACCGGCGGGGCGCCGTCCCGCCCGGGCCGGTCGGCTGCTCGCCGCGGCCCTGGCCCTCGACCAGCCCGCCGTCGAGTCGCTGCTCGCCCGCGCGGTGACCGGGGACGGGGTCGTCGCGGCCTGGACCGGGTCGATCCTGCCCGTGCTGGTCGAGCTCGGCGAGCGCTTCGAACACCACGGAACCTGCGTCGACGTCGAGCACCTGTTCACCGTGTGCGTGCGGGCCGCTCTCGAGGCGGTGACGGTGGGTCGGGACCCCGGCGACGGCTCCCCGCCGGTCCTGCTCGCCTGCCCGGACACCGAGCAGCACGACCTGCCCCTGTTCGCGCTCGCCGCCGCGCTGGCCGAGCTCGGCTGCCCCAGCCGGATCCTGGGTGCGTCCGTGCCGGCCGAGGCGCTCGCCGCCGCGGCCCGCCGGCTCGCCCCGTGCGGGGTCTTCGTCTGGGCGCACGACGCGGCCACCGCCAGGGCCGGGGACCTGGCACGACTGCCCCCGCGGCGGCCGCCGGTGCCGATCGTCCTGGGTGGACCCGGATGGCAGGGACAGACCCTGCCGCCCACCGCGCACCGGGTGGGCTCGCTCGCCGAGGCCCTGGCGGCGCTGGTCCCGACCCCGTTCGTCTCCTGACCCGAAAAGCGCTTCACAGCCTGTCCACCGGACGGCCGGGCACGGTACGGTGGTCGTCGTCGCCCCGGACCCTCGGCGATCGGAGTTCTCCGACGAGTCGAGGGTCGACATGGCAGACATTCGTAGGCTTCCCACCCCGGTCACCGAGGTCTGGGACTGGCAGGTGCAGGGGTCGTGCCGCGAGCTGGGCGATGATCTCTTCTTCCACCCGGAGCGGGAGCGCGACCCGGCCCGGACCGTCCGTGAGGCCCGGGCGAAGAGCATCTGCCGGATGTGCCCGGTGATCCGGGAGTGCCGGGCGCACGCGCTGAGCGTGCGCGAACCGTACGGGGTCTGGGGCGGCCTCACCGAGACCGAGCGGGCGGCGATCGTCCGGGGCCCGGGCGAGGACGGGCCGCGCCTGCCGCGCCACTCGCTCCACCGAGTGCGGTGACTAGCCGCGAGGGCCCGGACCTCGGCGACCGGCACGGCCGGTCGTCCGGACGGCGGGTGCCGCAGGGCGCCCGCGATCCGGGAACGGGCCGGGTCCGGCCGCGGACCGGGCGCGGTCCCGCGGACCGGGTTCCCCGCTACTTCCGGCCGGGCGAGGCGGGTGAGCTCGACCGGCTGCTCCGGGCGGCCGCCGACGGGGACGTGCCGGCCTTCGGCCGGCTCTACGACCGCACCATCGCCCTGGCGTACGCCCTGGCCCGGGCGGCGACACCCGATGCGCGGACCGCGGACCTGCTGGTCGAGCGGATCTACCAGGACGTCTGGTCCTCCGCGGCCGGCGACGGACGGTCGGCCGGGGCGCTCGACCTCCTGCTCGCCGCCGTGCGCCGGGCGACGGCACCGCCGCCGTGACGGGGCGCTCTCAGTGGAGCGCGACGTCCAGGAGGAGCTCCACCTGCCCGGACGCGGCCAGGATCGGCACCTGCAGCCGGGCCCAGGGCGACAGGATGGAGTCGGGGGCCGCGGCCTCGTCGCACAGATGTCCCCAGGACCACCACTGCCAGGTCTCGACCTCGTCGGGCCGGGAGTGCGGCACGCCGTCGACCCGGCAGACCAGCACCGGGCAGAGCTCGTTCTCCTCGATGCCGCCCGAGGACGCCCGATAGGCGAAGTCCGGCACCACCATCCGCAGGTCGACGGGGGCGACATCGAGCTCGTGGAGCAGCCTGCGGCGGGCGGCGTCCTCGGGGGACTCACCCGGGGCCGGATGGCCGCAGCACGTGTTCGACCAGGCCAGGGGGAAGGCCCGTTTCAGGCGCGAGCGCTGGGTGACCAGCACCCGGCCGCGGGCGTCGAAGCCGTAGCAGGAGAAGCCGAGATGGCGCGGTGTCGTGGACCCGTGGACGGTCCACTTGTCGGCGGTGCCGACGGGCCGGCCGTCCGCATCGAGCAGCACGACCTGCTCGCCGGTGGTCACGTGGCACCGCCGCGAGAGCGGTCCGGTCCGGACCGGCGGAGGGTGGGCGGGGTGCGTTCGGGCATGGTCGGTCCCCTTGCCGTGGTTCTCGAGACGGGTGGTGGTCCACCACGCCGGGAGTCCGGGGCGTAGGGCGAGCGATGCTCCGCCGTGACGCTAGGCCCGGGGAGCGCGGCGGGCAACGCGGGCCGGCGCCGATGCGTGGGTGGGGGATCGGCGGGTGGCCCCCACCCGACAACCGCCCCGCGCGTTCGGTGCATCCGCGAGCGCATCCCGGGCGGCACGACCAACGCGAGCCAGGGCGTCACCGTCGAGGTGGGGAGACGCAGGCCGCGGTCGACCTGGACCGGGCCGTCGCCCCGCCCCGGCCGGTCGGGGCGGAGGTCGAGCTCGTCGCCGCCGTGGCGCCACGTGCAGCGCCACCAGGGCTCAGCGCAGCCCGGCTGCGGCCTTCGCCAGGACCTCGGCCCGCTCGTGCACCGAGGTCAGCACCCCGGTGCGGTTCTTGTGGCGCTGCTCGTAGGCCTCGACCGCGCGGAGGTCGGCAGGCTCGGTGAGCTTCCGGACCGCGATGCTCGCGTCGGCGACGGAGAGCCCGTCGTAGTTCCGCACGGGCAGCTCGGCGGCGCTCAACGACCCGGTCTCGCGGCGCACCGCGTGCGCGGTGTCGCTCGCGGTTCCGCTGCGGGACACGGCTTCGGCGCGTTTCGCGGCGGCGTCGAACCCGGTGGTGACGCCGGTGCTCACCACGTCCCGGCTCTCGGACGCGACCCGGCCGAGCCGGTCTCCGGTGCGGCCCAGGCGGTCCTGGACGCCGCGGCCCGCGCGGGCGACCTCGTGGGCCGCGCGGTTCACGCCGCCGACCGTGAGCCGGACGGGAAGTCGCGCGACCATCGTCACACCGGCGGCGACCGCCTGCAGCGGGGTCGGGCGGAGCGAGGTCGGGCCGCCGACAGCCTCCTCGGCGAGCACGGTCTCCAGCCACGCGATGGTTTCGGTGTGCGCCCGGACCAGGCGCTCGGCGAGCCGGTGCACGGACGTGGGGCCGGAGCGGGTGAGCGCGAGCAGGTAGCGGGCGCGATCGGCCATCTGGTGCTCGAGCGCGAGATCGCCGAGCAGTGCCTCGTCGATCGGCTGCGCCTGCTCGCCGGTGCTCTTGGCCAGGGTGATCGCCCAGCCGACGATCGGTGCGACGACGTCCGGGACGGCGTCGAGATCCCGCAGTGCCGCCCCGATGGCCTCGGAACGCGACTCGGCCTTGCGGGCGTTGCCCTCCAGCTCGGTGCGGACGGAGTCGGTGCGGGCCTGCGTGGTGCGGGTGCGGGCGAGGGCGATCTCGCTGCGGGTCAGGTGCTCGAGGGCACGGAGCTGGGCGATGACGGCGGTGGTGCTCATGCGTGGTCCTTCCGGACGAAGTCGGGGGCGGTGACGGGACCTCGGTCTCGGGTCTCCCGGCCGCGTCCACCGGGTGCCCGGGTGACCGGACGGCTACACCGCGATGTGAGCGCACGCACCTCTCACGGGCGCAGGCTGCTCTCCCCGCGCTCCCAGCAACCGAGCAGGTGCTCGCCGAGGCGGTCGCCCAGGTGCAGGGCCGCCCGGATCCCGAACACCACGTCCGCGGCGAGCTCTGGTTCCGCCTCCAGCAGCGGGGTGAGGACCCCGCGCCGCACGACCTGCTCGTGCACGGCGTCGGCCTCCACGTGTTCGTCGTAGAAGCGGATCGCGGCCTCGCCGCAGCCCATCCGGCGCATGCCGCGCACCAGTCGTTCCGAGCCGGGAGACGAGGTCAGCTCGACCATCGCGAACTGCCCGACGGATGCCCCGCGCAGCTCCCGGTGCAGCCCGCACAGCGACATCAGGTTCACCTCGGCCAGCGTCGGCGCGGGAACCCGGTCGACGTGGGCGCCGTAGGCCTCGTCGAGGCCGAGCTCGCGCATCATCGCCGCGAACAGCGCGGAGTGCATGTGATCGGGAGTGCCGCCGCCGTACTCGTCGTGCTCGACGGTCACCAGGGCCGCCTTGGCCGGCCCGGACAGCCGCGGGATCACCCAGGCCTGCGGGTCCGCCTCCTTGAGGTGGTAGATCGACCGGTGCACGATGTACTCGCGCAGCTGCCACAGCTCGCCCGCGCGGTGCAGGTGATGGGAGACGCCGCGGACCTGCGGCCCCACGGGTTCGACGAGCAGGGCCGCGACCTCGGCGTCCACGTCGTCGCCCGCGGGGACGTCGGCGCGCAGCGCGGAGACGAACGCCCGCTCGAGCTCGCGGCGCAGCGTGAGCAGCGCCGGGTCCCACTCCAGGTCCGGGGACACACCCGGGTAGCCGCGGTAGTGCAGCTCGTAGCAGCAGTGCAGCGCGAGCTGGAGGTCGTCGCCATAGGGGTCATCGGGGTCGACGGGCCGGACGGGGCCACCGCGGAGGGCCTCGACGACCGCCTCGGACACGGGGCCGCGCGCGGTCGGGATCAGCACGGTCGGTCCCCCTCGCGGACCTTGGTGCGGTGGCTGGTGTCGCAGATCGGCCAGCGGCGGCTGCGGCGGCAGAGACACAGGGCGGTGACGGGCCGGTCGGAGCGGACCACACCACCGTCCGGCGTCTCGATCTCCACCGGTCCGCTGACCAGGGCGGGACCCTCGTCGGTCAGGACCATCCGGGTCGGTTCACGCACGGCGGGCCTTCACGACGACGAGGTCCTCCCGCCGTTCGCCGGGCGGGATCAGGCCGCGGCGTTCGAGCAGGGCGGCCCGTGACCGCATGACCGGCCCGAACGGGATCCGCGCGCGCTCGACGACCTCCGCCCGGAGCCCGGTCGCCGCGAACCGGTCGATCGTCTCCTCCGCCCCGCACACCGCGGAGTGGACGAGCAGGACCCGCCCGTCCGGCGTGAGGTGGTCGGCGGCACCCGCGCAGATCCGGTCCAGCACGGCGCGGCCGTCCGGACCTGCGTCCCAGCAGCGGCCCGCGGTGTGTCGGGGCAGCACGGCCGTCTCCGACGGGACGTACGGCGGGTTGGCCACGATCAGCCCGAACCGCCCGCCCCGCACCGGGCTGAACAGGTCGCCGCGGTGGACGCGGACGGCCGCGCCGCGCAGCCGACAGTTCAGCCGGGTGGTGAGCACCGACCGCCGGGAGAGGTCGACGCCGGTGACGGACGCGGCGCCCGACCGCCAGGCGGCGAGGGTGAGGGCGCCAGAGCCGGTACCGAGGTCGAGCACGTCGCGGCCGGCCGCGTGGCGAGCCAGGTGGTCGGCGAGGACGGCGGTGTCGGACTGGGCCCGGTACACCCCGGGCGGGCAGAGGAGGATCACGGCTGAGCTCCGGTGGTCGGTGCGGTCGGTGGTGTGATCCCTGCCGTGGTCGAGACGGCCAGGTGGTCGCGGGTGGGTCGAGCTCCACAGCACCTGCCGCGGCGAGGCCGGCCGGTCCGCCACGGGCCGCCGGCCTCAGGAGCGGAAGAGCCGGGGCGGGCCGAGGAGACTCGGAGGTGTCGGGTCGGCCGCCTCGGGGGATCGATGTCCGAGCTGCTGCTGAACCCGACTCGCCTCATCACCTGCGGGCTACCCGGGGTCCGCGACTCGAACCCCGCAGCCCAGGATCCGCAGGGCGGTTGGTCCCGATCCGCCGGGGTACCACACGGTGTGACAGACGACCGGAACCCTGAACCGGAACAGCGCCACGCCGAGGACCGCCGCGATGAGCCGCCTGGCCGGTCCGACTTGGCTGACCGCCTGCCCGATGACGATCGTGAGGACGACCCGGAGTCGGATCTGCGTCCGGTGGGCCGTCTCGGCGACGGTCCACGAGACGACGAGGGGGACGCCTGATGGTTCACGTGGTGCGTACCTTCACGGTCGCCACGCAGCCGGACGAGGCGATCGCCTACCTCGCCGACTTCACCAATGCCGAGGCCTGGGACCCGGGGACCGTGTCCTGTGTGCGTACCGACGCCGGTCCGGTGCGGGTGGGCGCTACCTGGCACAACACCTCCAAGATCCTCGGCTCGGACACCGAGCTCGACTATCGCCTCGAGCACCTCGACGACACCACCGTCCGGCTGGTCGGAGAGAACAAGACCGCCACGGCGACAGACGTCATCACCGTGGTCGCCGTCGCCGGCGGCACGGAGGTGACCTACGACGCGACGGTCGAGCTGCACGGCGCGGCGAAGCTGGCCGCACCGCTGATGCAACTGGAGTTCGAGAAGCTCGGGCGGCAGACCGTCGAGGGCATCCAGCGTGAGCTCGGAAAGGGTCCGTGACCGTTCACGGCGCACGCGGCGGGCCGGCCCGCCGGTCGTGGTGGCTGTCCCGGCCGACGATCACGGCAGCGAGGCCCGAGAGACCTCCACGGCTGCCGAACGCTCCGGCACGGTGTGCGCCGCCCGCATCGCCAGAACACAGAGCGTCAGCCAAGCGCCCCCGACCAGCCAGCCGTCGAGGACGTCGGTGAGCCAGTGCACGCCCAGGTAGAGGCGGCTGACGCCGATCGCGAGCACCGCCGCGGCGGCGATGGCGGTCACCACGGCCCGCAGCCGCGGCAGGTGGGCGACGAGCACCGCGGCCACGATGCCGACCACGACGGCGGAGCTCAGGGCGTGCCCGGAGGGCAGGGACGGGTTGGTCTCGACGACGAGCCGGGTGGCCAGCGGCGGGCGCGGGCGGGCGTAGAGGCTCTTGAGGCCGGCGACGAGCACGCCGGCCCCGATGCCGGCGACCACCACGACGACCGCCTCGCGGAGGTGTCGGCGCACCAGCAGGACGACGGCCGTCACCGCGGTGAGGGCCGCCATCCCCAGCGTGCCGCCGAGATCGGTGACGACCCGCAGGACCGCGGTTGCCCCGGGCGAGCGGTGGTCGACGAACCAGGCGAGCAACGGCTCGTCGGCCGCGGACAGGCCGTCCGGGTCGGCGACCGCGTCGACGACCCAGGACTGGAGCACGAGCAGGGCCGCGACCAGGCCGGTGCCCCGCAGGACCGACGGGGAGAGCCGTGGCCGCCGGCCGGCGACGCCGAGGGCCGCCACCGCGAGCCAGGCCGCGAACAGCCCGAGGCTGACCCACTGCGCGAGGTCGGCGTACTTCATCGGCGCACTCCGTTCCCGTCGCCGGCCGGCGACCCCGCCGACGGTAGGGCGCGGTCGATGATCGGAGCCCCAGGCAGAGGTGAGGTGACGGCAAGAACCCGGCCCCGACGGTGCCGGGCTCAGCCCGGGAAGGCCGGGCCGGGTCCGTGGAAGCGGCCGTGGCCGAAGGGGGGCCCGGGGGAGGACGGATCGAGCAGGCCGTGGAGGGCGAGTGCGGCGCCGGCGCACAGCACCAGCACCGGGCCGACGAGGATCAGCAGGGCGAGCAGGCGTCGGCGCGGATCGGCCGGGACGAACCCGCTGAGGATCGCCGCCTCGGTCCGGAGCTGCGCAAACGCCGCCTCGGCGACCCCCGCCCAGCCGCGCGACGGCTCCGGGTCGGGTGTGGGGAGATCGGCGACCTCGGCGGCCAGCTCGTCGCGGTACCGGGCGCGGTAGGTCCGGTCGAGGCGCTCCTCGAGCTCGTCGACGGTGAGGCGGCCGTCGCCGACGGCGGCCTGGAGCACCGTGGCGGTCCGCTCCCGCTCGGTGTCCGAGCAGCGCAGACGCAGGCCGGCCGGGGGTGTCCCGTCGGGCGGTCGGTCCCCGGTCGGCGTGATCGGCTCACCGGCCTGCGGGGACTCGCGGGTCGGGGGGACGGCGGGATCGAGCAGGGTCACCAGGGCCTCCTCCGTCCGGGCCGGCATGCCGGCACCTCGGCGCGCGACCGCCAGGTCCGGGGTGAGCAGAGTGCGCTCCGGCGGCGGAGGAGCGCAACCTGCAGGTGTGGCTTTCCGAGGGCCCTCGGACGCCCGGATGCCGGCGCAGGCCGAGAGCGACGGTGTCGGGATCCGGTCGCGGCCGACACGCGCGGATGGCCCGCTACGGAAGCGCCTGCCCGAGTTCGCGGGTCACGGTGAACTCCGGGAGCAGGCCGGTCAGCTCGAGCGGGCGCAGCACCGTCCGGTTGTCCCCGGCCACGAGGCGCACGTCCGTGCCGCCGGCCCGCATGCGGTCCCGCACCGTGATGAGCGCGGCGAGGCCGACCGAGCCGAGGAACCGCACCGCGGTCAGGTCCAGGACCAGCAGGGTTCCGGGGCCGGCGGCGTCCGTCGCCGCGGTCAGGCGACCGACCGTGGCGTGGTCGATCTCGCCGGCGACGCGGACGACGACGGCGTGGGGATGATGCTCGACCTGCGTGGTCAACGACCCGGAGTCGTCGGTGTCCGTGCAGCTCATCGATGGGTCCCTCCGTTCGCGGTGGCGAGTGCGAGGTGCTCCGGCCGGCGTTCGACGGCGGCCGGAGACGGCCGGCGGGGCAGGATGGGGCCCCGGGGCCCGCGTGCTGCGCGGAGTGCCCGGTCAGGCGTGGAGTGCGGAGCGTTCGGTGTCGTCGGGCACCCGGTCGCCCTGTGGAGCAGGGAGGGATCCGCCGATCACCGTCGCGGTCACGCGCAGCGTGTCACCGGGGGTCTATCGACCGGCCGTCCGGCTCCGTTACACCTTCGTGACCGGCCGGCTCCGGTGCGGGCTCACCGCGGCGGAACCGGCGGTGAGGGTGATGATGTGCCCCGTGAGCGCCGATCCCGCGGGCCGGCCGCGGCTGCTGCTCGTCGAGGACGAGGGGCAGCTGGCGGCGATGCTGGCCGGTCTGTTCGCCGAGGAGGGTTACGAGGTCGATGTGGCCGCGGACGGGCACACCGGTCTGCACTACGGCCTGACCCGCGGCTACGACGTCGCGGTGCTCGACCGCGGGCTGCCGGCGGTGGAGGGCCTGGACCTGCTGGCCCGGCTGCGGCGCAGCGGGATCACCGTGCCCGTGCTGGTCCTCTCGGCGCTCGGCAATCCGGCGGACCGGGTCGCGGGCCTCGACGCCGGCGCCGAGGACTACCTGGCCAAGCCCTTCGACGTTGAGGAGCTCCTCGCCCGGCTCCGCGCGCTGCGCCGCCGTCACCTGGACACGGCCCGGACCCTGCCGCTCGCGGCGGGACGGCTGGATCTCGACGCCCGCGAGGTCGTCACCGGATCCGGCCGGGTCGCCCTGTCCGAGCGCGAGTGCGACCTGCTGGCCACGCTCGCGGGCCGCCCGCGGCAGGTCTTCGGCCGCGACGACCTGCTCGCGCTGGCGTTCCCCGAGGCCGGCAACCCGGTCGTCGTGGACACCTACGTGCACTACCTGCGGCGCAAGCTCGGCCGCGGGGTGGTCGAGACCGTGCGGGGCCGCGGCTACCGGCTCGGTGCCGGGTGAGCCCGCCGGCCGGGGAGGCGGTGCTCGCCCGCCGGGCCGCCGTGCGCTTCGGGATCCAGGCCGCGGGGGTCGCCGCGCTGCTGGTCGTGGTGCTCACCGGGGTGGCGGTCGTCGTGCTGGTCGGCGCCCAGAAGGCTCAGGTCACCGACCAGCTGGACGGGGCGATCGCCCGCGCGGACGATGTCGACGACCCACCCGCCGGCATGTGGCTGATCACGCGGGACCCGGCCGGTCGCACCGACGCGACCTCCGGGCTGCCCGGCGCCGTGGCCGACACGGCGGCGCTCGACGCCGCGGCGGCCGGTGGGGACCCGCCGGCCGTGGAACGCAACGTCGACGACGTCCAGTACGAGATCGCGACCGAACGCCGGGCCGACGGCACGACCGTGCAGGCCGTCCTGGACCTCACGGCGAACCACTCAGGCCGCAACCGGCTGCTGACCACGATGCTCGCGACCGGGCTGGCCGGGCTGCTGCTGGCCGGAGCCGCGGGCACCTGGCTCGGGTACCGGGCGTTGCGTCCGCTGTCGGCGTCCCTGGCGCTGCAACGTCGTTTCGTCGCGGACGCCGGCCACGAGCTGCGGACCCCGCTCACGCTGCTCGGCACCCGTGCCCAGCTGCTGCGCCGCCGGCTGTACCGCGATCCGGGTGCCGACGCGACCGTGCTCGGTGAGGTCGAGGGGATCGTCGCCGACAGCGGACGGTTGGCCGCGATCCTGGAGGACCTGCTGCTCGCCGCGGACCCGCTGGCAGACCGGCCCCGCGAGCCGGTCGACCTGGCCGCGTTGGCGGCGGAGGTGGTGGCCGCCGCGGAGGCGGACGCGGACGGTCACGAGATCGTCCTGCGCGTCGACGCCCCCGCACCGGTGGTCGTCGTGGGCTCGGCCGCAGCGTTGCGCCGCGCGCTGACGGCGTTGGCGGACAACGCCGTCCGGCACGCGCGGGCCACCGTGACGGTCGCGGTGCGCGCCCCGGGCGTGCTCGAGGTGCACGACGACGGCGAGGGCGTCGATCCCGCTCTGGCACCGCGGCTGTTCGCGCGGTTCGCCACGGGTGGGCGGCCCTCCGACCCCGGCCGGCGCCGCTACGGGCTGGGGCTCGCGCTGGTCGCGGAGATCGCGGCGGCCCACGGTGGCCGGGTCGAACTGGTGCCGGGCGGGGCGGGGGCGAGGTTCCGCCTCACGCTGCCGGCCGGTGCTCCAAGGAACCTCTGAGAAACGACGGCGACGATTGCGGTCGTCCGCTCGTCCCTCTCGGAAGGCCCCCGGTGCCCACGTTCCTGTCCGGACTCCCGCTGCATCCGCTCGTCGTCCACGCGGTGGTCGTGCTGGTGCCGGCCGCGGTGGTCGGGGCGGTCCTCGTCGCGGTGTGGCCCGCCGCCCGGCGCCGATGGGGATGGTCGGTGGTCGTCGTGACGGCCCTGGCGGCGATCTCGGTCCCGCTGGCCACGAGCACCGGTGAGGGTCTCGAGCACAACCTGCCCCACACGGCGGCCATCGAGACCCACGCCGAGCTGGGCGACCAGCTGCTGGTGTTCGTCGCACCTCTTCTCGTCGTGGTCCTGGCACTGGTCCTCGTCGATCACCTGCGGCGCCGCGCGGAGGCCGACGCGGCCGCGGCCGCGCGGGCCGCCGGGCCGGGCACCATGTCCGCGCCCCGGGTGACCGGTCCCCGGGCCCGCGTCGCGGTGGTGGTCCTGGCGGTGCTGACGGTGCTGTTCGCCGCGGTCTCCGCCGTGCAGGTCGTGCGCATCGGCGACAGCGGCGCCCGCGCGGCCTGGGGCGAGGTCCACTACGCCCCCCAGCCGCGCCCGCAGGGCAGCCCCGGCGACTGAGCCGGACCGCCCGCACGAGAGCCGCCGCCGGGCAGGCTCACCCCCCGACCTGCCCGGCGGCCCCGACGAGGAGTCGACCGAGCAGCGACCGGTCAGCCGGTGCCGGTACGTCCACCCGTGTCGACCGAGATGTGGTTGATGGGCTTGCCGAGTCGTTGCCGCGAGCCGAAGTCCTTCGTCCGGACGTAGACGACGGCCGAGTCCGGCACTCCCGCCTCCTCCGCATGCTCGAGGAACCGCCGGAGCTCCGCCAAGGAGGATCGAACGAGCTGTTCGGTCAAGGGCATGCGCAGATTCTGTGCCGTCCCCGGCTGCCCGCGGTTCTCAGGATGACCTGACCCCGGATCCGCCGCCGTCGCGACGGGCTGGCGTGGCGCCTTCCGTGCGTCTAGCCTTACCGTTCGTGGCTGCTTACGGAGACTCCGGGCTCGGGCTCCTGGGAGACCCGAGCCGGCGCGCGATCTTCGAGCTGCTCGCGCGGCGGCCCTGCTCGGTGCAGGAGCTGGCGGACGCGTTGCCGATCAGCCGGCCCGCGGTGTCGCAGCACCTTCGGGTGCTGCGTGAAGGCGGCCTGGTCGTGAGCGAGGCCGAGGGGACTCGGCGGATCCATCGTCTCGATCCCGCGGGCGTCACGGCGCTGCGGGCCTGGCTGGACGGGGTGTGGAGTGATGCCCTGACCGGTTTTCACAAGCTGGCCGAGGCGCCCTCGAGCGTCCCGGACGAACCGCAGGAGGACTCGTCATGACCGACGTCGCGCCGATCCCACCCATCACCGGGACCGTGTCCCTCGCCGTGCCCGTCGAACGGGCCTTCGAGGTGTTCACCGGCTCGATCAACTCGTGGTGGCCCCACCAGTTCCACATCGGAGCCGCCGAGGTCGCCGAAGTCGTCCTCGAACCCCGGGTCGGGGGCCGCTGGTACGAGCGCGGTGTGGACGGCACCGAGTGCGACTGGGGTCGGGTCCTGGCCTGGGAGCCCCCGCGCCGGCTCCTGTTCACCTGGCAGATCAACGGGTCCTGGCAGTTCGACCCGGATCCCGAGAACGCCAGCGAGATCGAGGCCGTGTTCCGGGAGGACGGGGCCGGGAGCGTGGTCCAGGTCGAGCACCGGCTGTTCGAGCGGCTCGCCGGCGGCGAAGCCATCAACGCCGCGATCGACGGCGGCGGCGGGTGGGCGCTGCTGCTCGACGGCTACGCGAAGGCCGTGGCCGACCGGTGAGCGCTCCGGACCACATGGCGATGGCGGTGGCGGAGCGCGGTGACCTGGCGGAGCTGTTGGCCACGCTCGAACCCGAGCAGTGGGATGCGCCGACCCTGTGCGACGAGTGGCGGGTCCGCGAGGTGGTGGCGCACATGGTCAGCTACGACGAGCTGAGCCCGTTGCAGACGGCAATCGCCGGCCGCCCCGGCATCACACCCGAACTCACCGGGCCCGGTGTGGCGATCCTGGCCGAACGCATCGGCGACTGACCACCACCCCACCGAGACGGAGTCGGTGACGGCGTTGTCCGTGGTCCGACGCTTCGTGACCCCGCGCGAGGAGGGCACGACTGCCGCGGGGCACGGTGTGACGACCCACCCCCGTTCGGCCAGGATCCTCCTGGTTGCGCGGTCCTCGACATCAGCGAACCCGACCGGCCTCCCGGGCCGGGCCGAGGACGCGTCCGTCGGGGAGGGTCCGGCCGGCGAGCAGGGCGACCATGTGGTGGGCGTCCGCCTCGACGATCCGGTCGCCGTCGCCCCAGGTCCATCGGCCGTCCGGGGTTCGGAGCCCGAGTCCGGTGAGGTCGAGGCCGAAGATCGTTCCGTGTGCGGCCGTGAGGTGATCGAGGATGGCGTGGAGGGCGTCCGGAGGTGCGGTGGGTGCCGCGTCGAGGGGAATGGTCGCGTCGAGGGAGTGAATGACGGCGTGGCCGAGGGCGCCGGCCGCTCCGCCGCCGGGTGGCTGCCATGCGTGCAGCGACGGTGAACGCAACCCGGCGAGCAGGTCGTCGAGGGGGAGCCGGGCGTCCCGGGCTGCGACGGTGTCGGACAGGACGTCGAAGTCGCCACCCGCTGCCGCCATCTCGGCTCCGAACTGTTCCGGGGTGAGCCGCCCGGCCATCGTCATGTGGGCGACGACGTGGCGGACCCCCCATCCCGCGCACAGCGACGGCGTGTCCCAGGTCGCGGGCGGCGCGGAGGCGAGGAGGTCGGCGAGGCCGAGGAAGGTGGGCGCGACGCAGGTCTGCAGATCGGTCATCGGTGGCCTCCGTGAGGTGGGTCCAGGCGTGCGAGATAGGTCTCGAACTCGTCCAGGGAGGTGAGGAACCCGGCTCGTGCCTCGGGGGAGCGCGCGGCCAGGGGTACGTGGCGCTGGTGGATGACGATCTCGGTGCGGTCGTCGCCGAGGTCGGTGAAGGTGGTCGTGGTGTGCATGCCGGTGGCCGGTTCCCGCCAGGCCAGCTGCTCGGGCGGGATGATCTCGGTGAAAACGGCGGACATCCGGTGCCCGGCGCCCTCGCCGATCATCAGGGTCTCGAACCGGCCCCCGACCCGGAGCTCGACGACGATGCCGTCGACAGGGGTGGACGTACCGCGCGGACCCCAGAACATCGCGAGGTGGTCGGGCTCGGTCATGCACCGCCACACCAGTTCTCGCGGTGCACGCAGGATGCGGCGATGGATCAGCTGGTCGTCCGTCATCGCTGCGGGTCCTCGCGCAACCGGTCGAGGTGAGCCTCGAGGCCGTCCATGCGCTCGGCCCAGACCCTCCTGCTCTCCTGGATCCAGGACAGTGCGCTCTCGAGGGCCTGCGGCTCGAGTCGGCAGGGCCGGGTCTGGCGGTGCCGGCCTCGGGAGATCAGGCCGCACCGCTCCAACACGCGCAGGTGCTGGGAGACGGCCTGCACGCTCATGCCGTAGGGCGCGGCCAGCTCCGTGACCGTGGCCTCCCCGCCGGCCAGCCGCGCCACGATGTCGCGTCGGGTCCGGTCGGCCAGGGCGGCGAACATCGCGTCGAGCCGTTCGTCCCCGGCGGTCGTCGTCACGGCACCATTCAAGCAGTTACTTGCTAAAGTGTCTACTTGAATAGTGGAGGGCGAGGTGCTGCCGGGGTACCTCGTGGCACGCCGGGGCCGGCTCAGCTGATCTTGCGACGGTAGGCGGCGACGGCGAGGACGTACGCGACGACCAGGATGCCGGCGAGCCAGGCGAGCGCGACCCAGATCTCCCCGCCGACGGGCTGCTCGGCGAACAGCGCCCGGATCGTGTTCACCACCGAGGTGACGGGCTGGTGCTCGGCGAACCAGGCGACCGGGCCGGGCATCGAGGTGGTGGGGACGAAGGCGGAGCTGATGAAGGGCAGGAAGATGAGCGGGTAGCTGAACGCGCTGGCGCCGTCGACCGTCGTGGCCGAGAGACCGGCGATCACGGCGAGCCAGGTCAACGCGAGCGTGAACAGGACCAGGATCCCGGCGACCGCGAGCCAGGCGCCGAGGGATGCTCCGGTGCGGAACCCCATCGCCACCGCGACGCCCACGACGACGGCGACGGAGACGAGGTTCGCGACCAGCGAGGTGAGCACGTGCGCCCACAGCACGCTGGACCGGGCGATCGGCATGGACTGGAACCGTTCGACGATCCCGCCCTGCATGTCGAGGAAGAGCCGGTAGGCGGTGTACGCGATGCCCGACGCGATCGTGATCAGCAGGATGCCGGGCAGCAGGTAGTTGACGTAGGAGTCCCCGGTCCCGGTGGTGATCGCGCCGCCGAGGACGTAGACGAACAGCAGCATCAGCGCGATCGGGGTGACCGCGGTGGTGATGATGGTGTCGGGGCTGCGGAGGATGTGGCGCAGGGACCGGCCGGTGAGCGCACCGGTGTCGGCCAGGACGTAGGAGGTGGGGCCGGTCATCGGGATTCCCTTCCGGTGGCGCCGACGAGGGCGAGGAACACCTGCTCGAGCGTGGGCTGTTTCCGGACGTACTCGACCTCGGCCGGTGGCAGCAGCGCCTTGAGCTCGGCGAGGGTGCCGTTCTGGATGATCGTGCCCTGGTGCAGGATCGCGATCCGGTCGGCGAGCTGCTCGGCCTCGTCGAGGTACTGGGTCGTGAGCAGCACGGTGGTGCCGCCCGTGGCGAGCTGCGTGACGGTCTGCCACACCTCGATCCGGGCCTCCGGGTCGAGACCGGTGGTCGGCTCGTCCAGGTAGACGATCGGCGGATCGCCGATCAGGCTCATGGCGATGTCGAGGCGGCGGCGCATGCCGCCCGAGTACGTTCCCGCCCGGCGGCCGCCGGCGTCGGTGAGGGAGAAGCGGTGGAGCAGGTCGTCCGCGATCTCACCCGGCTTCTCCAGGTGCCGCAGCCGGGCCACCAGGACCAGGTTCTCGCGGCCGGTGAGCACCTCGTCGACCGCGGCGAACTGGCCGGTCAGGCTGATCGACCGGCGCACGTCGCCGGGCTCGCGGGCCACGTCGAAGCCGTGGACGGTCGCGGTGCCCGAGTCGGCCTGGAGCAGCGTCGACAGGATCCGGACGAGGGTCGTCTTGCCGGCGCCGTTCGAGCCGAGGAGGGCGACGATGCTCCCGCGGGCGACGTCGAGGTCGACGCCCCGCAGGACCTCCAGGTCCTTGTAGGACTTGCGAATGCCGCGGACGCGGATCGCGGGTTCGGTGGTCGTCATCGCTGCTCCTCGCGCTCGGCGCTCTCGACGGCCTCGGTCAGCCGGGCGCGCTCCTTGTCGATCCACTTCCTGCTGTCGTAGGCGGCGGCGAAGGTCTCGGCGAACTCGACCGGGTCCGCGCCCACGATCTCGCGCACCGGCGTGCCGTCGGCGGCGGCGCGCTCCCACAGGTCGGCGAGATCGGTGACCATCGTGGTGAGCGTGTCGCCGTCGACGATGCCGCTGTAGTACGTGAGGTAGCGGTGCATCGCGTTCGCGGCCGTGCCGTAGGGGCCGGGCAGGGCGTCGAGGCGGGCCTTGTCCTGGCGGTACTGCTTCTTCTGCTCGAGCGAGCCGGTGAGGATCTCGATCCACTTGGCGGCCATCAGGTCGTCCTCTCGGTGGGGGTGGTGCGGAGCTGTTCGATGCGCTCGGCGAGGAAGGTCCAGGTCTTCCAGAACTCCTCGAGCTGGGCGCGTCCTGCGGGGTTGAGCGAGTACACCTTGCGGGGCGGCCCCTTCTCGGACGGGACCTTCTCGACGTCGACGAGACCCCGCTGCTCGACCCGGAGCAGCAGCGCGTACACGGTCCCCTCGACGAGGTCGGTGAAGCCCTGCTCGCGCAGCTGCGCGGTGATCTCGTAGCCGTAGGCCGGCCGGACGGACAGGGCCGCGAGCACGATCCCCTCGAGGGTGCCCTTGAGCATCTCCGTCATCTGGTTCGCCATCGCCTTCTCCGATCTACTCGGCGATGCTGAGTACCGGTAGACAGTAACGCCGAGTACCGGTACTTGGCAACACTGAATACCGACGGAGGGTGGCGCACCGGATGTGACGGGCGCCGCGCCGGTCGTCAGTGCCGCGTTCGGACTCCTGCGACGAGATCGCCCGCCCTCGTCCGGTCGGGTGGAGGGCGTCAAGACGGCGTCAAGATCCGTTGCCGGACAGGGGGTGTGGTGCTTGTCTCGGGACGTGAACCGACCTCTCAGGCCCCTGGCGCTCGGCTGGGCCGTCCTCCTGCCGCTGGCGGTCGCCGCGGCGCTGATCCTGCTGCGCGACGTGCTGGCGAGCACGAGCACGGCGCTGGTCCTGGTCCTGGTGGTGGTCGCCGTCGCGGTGCGCGGGGACCGGCCGGCCGGGCTGGTGGCGGCGGTGGTCGCCGCTGCGGCGTTCGACTTCTTCCTGGCGGCGCCCTACTACACGTTCGCGATCCGTGCGGCCTCGGACATCGAGGCCGCGGTGCTGCTGTTCGCCGTCGGGGTGGCGGTCACCGAGGTCGCGCAGTGGGCGCGCCGGGAGCTCGACCGCGCGGGTCAGCGCGAGGGCTACCTCGACGGGGTGGCGTCGGCCGCCCGGCTCGCAGGTGAGGGCGCCCGCGACGACGACGTGATCGACATGGTGCGGCGCATGATCGGCGAGGTCCTCGACCTCGACGACTGCCGCTTCAGCGCCGAGCGGCCACGGCAGGACCGTCCGCAGCTGCGCGGGGACGGCGGCGTGGTCTGGCGGGGCCGGGAGGTGGACGTGGACCGCGACGGCCTCCCGACGATGGACGTCGTCGAGCTGCCCGTCCGCGACGGTGCGGGCGCGTTCCTGCTGACGGCGTCGACCCGGGTCCGTCGGCCGACCCTCGAGCAGCGGCGGGTCGCCGTGACCCTGGCGAACCAGGTCGGTGTCACGGGCGCCGTGCCGCCGCGGTGACCGGGGTCTCCCGACCGTCAAGATCGCGTCAGTATTGCTGGTGAGAGCGTCAAGGTCTCGTGAGGATCGCCCTTTTCCCCTCGCGCGCGACACACACTCTCGTCGGCTCCACCGGATGGTCCGGTGGAGACGTCTCGAGGGAGTTGTCCGGTGGCCGATGTGCTCTACGCACTGCTGCTGGTGGGCGGGTTCGCCGTCCTCGCGCTGTGCCTGCGTGGCCTGGAGCGCCTGTGAGTACCGCCGACCTGGTGACCAACGTGGTGGGCGGGATCGTCGCCCTGGCGCTGCTGGTCTACCTGACGATCGCGCTGCTGCGGCCGGAGAGGTTCTGAGGTGCGTTCCGACGTGCTCGTTCCCGCGGAGGGACCATCGACATGAACGACACCCTTGCCGGCCTGCTGCAGGTCGTGCTCCTGCTGGTGCTGCTCGCCGCCTGCTATGCCCCGCTCGGGGACTACATGGCGAAGGTCTTCACCACCGAGCGGCACTGGCGCGCCGAGACCCTGCTCTACCGCCTGGTGCGCGTCGATCCGTCCTCGGGTCAGCGGTGGCCGGTGTACGCGGCCGGCGTGCTGGCCTTCTCGTTGGTCTCGGTGGTGCTGCTCTACCTGCTGCAGCGGTTGCAGGCCGTGCTGCCGGCGTCGTTCGGCCGCGGTGCGGTGAGTCCCGCGACGGCGTTCAACACGGCGATCTCGTTCGTCACCAACACGAACTGGCAGTCCTACGTCCCGGAGCAGACGCTCGGCAACACCGTCCAGATGGCCGGGCTGACGGTGCAGAACGTGCTCTCCGCCGCGGTCGGCATCGCCGTTGCGGTGGCGCTGATCCGCGGTTTCGTGCGGAGCGGCACCGACCGGATCGGCAACTTCTGGGTCGACCTGACCCGCGCCACCGTGCGCATCCTGCTGCCCTTCTCCTTCGTCGCCGCTGTGCTGCTGCTGATCATGGGTGTGACGATGTCGCTCCGCTCGGGTGTGGACGTCGGGGGAAGCACCTTCCCGCTCGCGCCGACCGCCTCGCAGGAGGCGATCAAGGAGCTGGGCACCAACGGCGGGGGAGTCTTCAACGCCAACTCGGCGCACCCCTTCGAGAACCCGAACGCGCTGTCCAACCTCTTCCAGATCTTCCTGCTGCTGGTCATCCCGGTGTGCCTGACCCGGACGTTCGGCACGATGGTCGGCAACCGCCGGCAAGGATCCGTGCTGCTCTCGGTGATGGGCGGGCTGTGGGCGATCATGCTGGTGCTGGCCTGGCTCGCCGAGACCCACCCCACCGGGGCGGCCGGCATTGCCGGTGGCGCGATGGAGGGCAAGGAGACCCGCTTCGGCATCCCGTCGTCGATCCTGTTCGGTGTCTCGACGACCGGGACGTCGACGGGGGCGATCAACTCGTGGCACGACAGCTACTCCGGAGGCGCGGGTGGGGTGACGCTGCTCCACATGCTGTTCGGTGAGGTCTCACCGGGCGGGGTGGGCTCCGGTCTCTACGGCATCCTGGTCCTCGCGGTGATCGCGGTCTTCCTGGCCGGCCTGATGGTCGGGCGCACCCCGGAGTACCTGGGCAAGAAGCTCGGGCGCCGCGAGGTGACCGCGGCGGCGGTGTCGATCCTGGTCATGCCCACCGTCGTGCTGGTCGGCGCCGGACTCGCCATCGCCCTCCCCGGGACGCTCGACGCCCTGGGCAACGACGGCGCCCACGGCTTCTCCGAGGTCCTCTACGCCTACGCGAGCGCGGCCAACAACAACGGTTCCGCGTTCGGCGGAATCACCGTGACCAGCGACTTCTTCCAGTCGACGCTGGGTGTGGCGATGCTGCTCGGCCGGTTCGTGCCGATCCTCGCCGTCCTGGCCCTCGCGGGCTCGCTGGCGCAGCAGAAACGCGTGGAGGCCGGCGCGGGCACGCTCGCCACGGACAAGCCGCTGTTCGGCGTCCTCGTCGGCGGCACGATCGTCCTCGTCGCCGCTCTCACCTTCTTCCCGGCGCTCGCGCTGGGTCCCCTTGCGGAGGCACTCGCATGACCGCCACCCTCGAAAGGCCCGTCGAGTCGACGGGTACGCCGGTCAAGGCCGGCGCGTTCCGGCCCGCCCAGCTCTGGGCGTCGCTGCCCGACGCGCTGCGCAAGCTCGACCCCCGCACCCAGCTCCGCAACCCCGTCATGTTCGTGGTGTGGATCGGGTCCGTGCTGGTGACGCTGGACGCGATCTGGCAGCCGACGCTGTTCGGCTGGCTGATCGCCGTCTGGCTCTGGTTCACCGTGCTGTTCGCGAACCTCGCCGAGGCGGTCGCGGAGGGCCGCGGCAAGGCGCAGGCCGAGTCGCTGCGCAAGACCAAGCGCGACACCGTCGCCACCATGCTCGACGGCAGCACCAAGGGTGCGACCGAGCTGACGGTCGGCGACCGCGTGGTCGTCGTCGCCGGCGAGACGATCCCCGGGGACGGGGACATCGTCGAGGGCATCGCGACCGTCGACGAGTCCGCCATCACCGGCGAGTCCGCCCCGGTGGTGCGAGAGGCGGGCGGGGACCGGTCATCCGTCACCGGGGGCACGACCGTGCTGTCGGACCGGATCGTCGTGGAGATCAGGACGAAGCCGGGTGAGTCCTTCGTGGACCGCATGATCGCCCTCGTCGAGGGCGCCTCGCGGCAGAAGACGCCCAACGAGATCGCCCTGACGATCCTGTTGTCCGCCTTGACGATCATCTTCCTGCTCGCCGTCGTGGCCCTGCAGCCGATGAGCGCCTACGCCGGTGGGGCCCAGTCCGTCGTCATCCTGGTGGCCCTGCTCGTCTGCCTCATCCCGACGACCATCGGCGCGCTGCTCTCCGCGATCGGCATCGCCGGTATGGACCGCCTCGTGCAGCGCAACGTCCTCGCCAAGTCCGGACGGGCCGTCGAAGCGGCGGGCGACATCGACACGCTGCTGCTGGACAAGACGGGCACGATCACCTTCGGCAACCGGCGCGCGACCGAGCTGCTGCCCGTGAACGGGGCGACGGACCAGGAGCTCGCGGTCGCGGCCCGGCTGTCCAGCCTCGCGGACCAGACCCCGGAGGGTCGCAGCGTCGTCGAGCTGTGCGCCGAGCGCTACGGGCTGGCCCCCGAGGCGAGCCCGGAGGAGGCCCGCGCCGAGTTCGTGCCGTTCACCGCGCAGACCCGCATGTCGGGCCTCGACCTCCCGGGACGCCGGATCCGCAAGGGGGCGGCGGCCTCGGTGCTCGCGGCCACCGGTGTGGACAGCGACGCCGATGGTCGACTCCGCGAGCTCCGTCTCCGCGAGGTGACCCGGCTGGTCGACACGATCTCCGACGAGGGCGGCACCCCGCTCGTGGTGAGCGAGAACGACCGGGTGCTGGGCGTGATCCGCCTGTCCGACGTCGTGAAACCCGGTATCGCCGAGCGCTTCGCGGAGCTGCGGGCCATGGGTATCCGCACCGTCATGGTCACCGGCGACAACCCGCGGACCGCCCGTGCGATCGCCGCCCAGGCGGGCGTCGACGACCACATCGCCGAGGCCACGCCCGAGGACAAGATGGCCTACATCAAGGCCGAGCAGGAGGGTGGGCGGCTCGTCGCCATGACCGGCGACGGCACGAACGACGCGCCCGCGCTGGCCCAGGCGGACGTGGGCGTCGCGATGAACACGGGGACGGCCGCGGCCAAGGAGGCCGGCAACATGGTCGACCTCGACTCGGACCCGACGAAGCTGATCGAGATCGTGGAGATCGGCAAGCAGCTGCTGATCACCCGGGGCGCGCTGACCACGTTCTCGGTGGCCAACGACCTCGCCAAGTACTTCGCGATCCTGCCCGCCATGTTCGCCGCGCTGTACCCGTCGCTGGGCGCGCTGAACATCATGGGCCTGCACTCGCCGCGGTCCGCGATCCTGTCCGCCGTCGTCTTCAACGCGCTGATCATCATCGCGTTGATCCCGCTCGCGCTGCGCGGTGTCCGCTACCGGCCCACCACGGCGGACCGGCTGCTGCGGCGCAACCTGCTGGTCTACGGGCTCGGCGGCGTCGTGCTGCCGTTCGTGGGCATCTTCCTGATCGACCTGCTCGTCCGACTCGTCCCGGGAATGTGAGCGATGCTCTCCACCCTGCGCAGGCAGGCCGGCACCGGCCTGATCGTGCTGATCGTCTTCACCGTGCTCTGCGGCATCGTCTACCCCTTCGCCGTGTGGGGGGTGTCCCGGATCCCCGGGCTCTCCGCCACGGCCGAGGGGACCGGCTCGACGCCCGTCGTCGCCGTCGATCCCGTCGCTGCCGACCCGAACGCGGATCCCTTCTTCCACACCCGGCCCGCCGCGTCGTCCGAGGACGTGCTCGGGCCGGCCGACACGTCGACGTCCGGCGGGTCGAACAAGGCCCAGGACTCGACCGACCTGCTCGACACGATCTCCCAGCGGCGCGCGCTGATCGCGCAGCGCGAGGGGGTCGCGCCGGAGGCCGTCCCGGCGGACGCCGTGGCCGCCTCCGCGTCGGGCCTCGACCCGGACATCAGCCCCGCCTACGCCGCGCTGCAGGCGGCGCGGGTCGCCCGCGTGACCGGTCTGCCGATGGCCCGGGTGCAGCAGCTGGTGGCGGACGCGACGGAGGGGCGGATACTCGGCTTCCTCGGAGAGCCGACGGTGAACGTGCCGGGCCTCAACGCCGCGGTCGCGGCCGCACGATAGGCAGGTGAGCACGCGATGACCGAGCCGCCCCCTCCGGCCGGGGAGCTGAGGATCCACCTCGGCGCCGCACCGGGCGTGGGAAAGACCTTCGCCATGCTGGGGGAGGCCCGGCGTCGCCTCGAGCGCGGCACGGACATCGTGGTCGGGGTCGTGGAGACCCACGGCCGGGAGAAGACCGCCGAGCTGCTCGACGGCCTGGAGCTCCTCCCGCGGCGGCACACCCGGGTCGGGGACGAGCTCGACGTGGCGGCCGTCCTCGCCCGGCACCCGGAGGTCGTCCTCGTCGACGAGCTCGCCCACACCAACGCCCCCGGGAGCAGGAACGAGAAGCGCTGGCAGGACGTCGAGGAGATCCTGGCCGCCGGGATCGACGTGCTCTCCACCGTGAACGTCCAGCACCTGGAGTCGCTCAACGACGTCGTCGAGCGGATCACCGGGGTGCGGCAGCGGGAGACCGTGCCGGACGAGTTCGTGCGGCGCGCGCAGCAGATCGAGCTCGTCGACATCACCCCGGAGGCGTTGCGGCGCAGGCTCGCCCACGGCAACGTCTACGCCGCCGACAAGGTCGACGCCGCCCTGGCGAACTACTTCCAGGTCGGCAACCTCATCGCGCTGCGCGAGCTCGCCCTGTTGTGGGTGGCCGACGAGGTCGACGTCGCCCTGCAGCGCTACCGCAGCGACAAGCAGATCCGCGAGACCTGGGAGACCCGCGAGCGGGTGGTCGTGGCGCTGACCGGCGGGCCCGAGTCCGAGACCGTGCTGCGCCGCGCCACCCGGATCGCGAAACGGGCCGGGCAGGCCGATCTGCTCGCGGTGCACGTGCTGCGCGGCGACGGGCTGGCGGGAGCTCCGGTGGGTGCCACGACTGCGTTGCGGCGCTTGGCCGACGACGTCGGGGCCAGCTTCCACACGGTCGTCGGGGACTCCGGGGCGACCGGGGTGGCCGACGCGCTGCTCGAGTTCGCGCGCGGGGTCAACGCGTCGCAGCTGGTACTGGGCACGTCGCGGCGGTCGCGGCTGGCGCGCGTGTTCGACGAGGGCATCGGGGCCCGGGTGATCCAGGAGTCCGGCTCGATCGACATCCACATGGTCACCCACGGCGCCGCGGGATCGGCCCTGCGCGTGCCGCGCCTCACGAACGCGCTCCCGCTGAACCGCCGCGTCCTGGGCTGGGCTCTCGGTGTCGCCGGGCCCGTGATCGCGACCGTGCTCGGCGCGACGCTCGAGGGCGTGGTCGGACTCTCGACCGATGTCGTGCTGTTCTTCCTCGCGACGATCATCGCAGCGCTCGTCGGAAGCCTGGGGCCGGCGCTGCTCGCGGCCCTGCTCGGGGGCCTGCTGCTGAACTTCTTCCTCACCCCGCCGCTGTACTCGTTCACCATCACCGAGCCGGAGAACGCGATCACCGTCGTCGCGATGCTGGTCGTCGCCGTGCTCGTCGCGCTCGTGGTGGACCGGGCGGCCCGCCGTGGCGAGCAGGCCGCGCGGGCGCGGACCGAGGCGGCGCTGCTCGCGTCGTTCGCGCGGACCGTGCTCACCCGGGCCGATCCGGTGCCGCGGCTGCTGGAGAAGGTGCGGGAGGCGTTCGGGCTGCGCTGCGTGGCGCTCCTGGAACGGGAGTCGGGGACCGGGGACGGAGCTCGCGGAGCCGACCATCGGAACTGGCGAAGGGTCGCCGTGTCCGGGCCGCCGGACTGCGGCCGGCCCGAGGACGCCGACGTCGACGTCGAGGTGGAGGACGGGCTGCACCTGATCGGCACCGGTCGATCGCTGCCGGCCTACGACCGCCGCCTCCTGGAGACGGTGGGCGGCCAGGCGCTGCTGGCCCTGCGCGGCCAGCGGGCCGCGGAGGAGACGGTGCGTGCGCAGCGCCGCGCCGAGGTGAACGAGACCCGCAGCGCCCTGCTCTCCGCGGTCGGCCACGACCTGCGTACACCGCTGACCTCGATCAAGGCCGCCATCGGCAGCCTGCGTGATCCGGTGCTGCGGCTCTCCGGCTCCGACCGGGCCGAGCTCCTGGAGACCGTGGAGCAGTCCGCGGACCGCCTGACGGGGCTCGTCGACAACCTGCTCGACTCCTCCCGGCTCGCCGCCGGGGCCGTGGATCCGCTGCTCGAGCAGGTCGGCTACGACGAGGTCGCCGCGCGGGCGATGATCGAGCTGCCCGAGGCCGGCCGCATCGCCCTCGACATCCCCGCCGATCTCCCCGACGTCGTCGCGGACGTCGGGCTCCTGGAACGGGTCGTGGCCAACCTGGTGGACAACGCCCTGCGCCACGGCCGCGGTGCCCCGGTGGCCCTGCGCGCCAGTGCCCACGGAGGCCGGGCCGAGCTCCGCGTCGTCGACGCCGGACCCGGGGTGCCGAAGAAGCAGCGGGAGAAGCTGTTCGCCCCCTTCCAGCGCCTCGGTGACCGGCACACCACCGGCGTCGGGCTCGGCATGTCGGTGGCCCGCGGCCTCACCGAGGTCATGGGCGGCACCCTCGCCGCCGAGGACACCCCCGGCGGCGGCCTGACGATCGTCATCTCCCTGCCCGTCGCCAGCCCGGCGTCGGCCCTGGAACCGGCCCGCCGATGACCGGCCTCGACGACCGGCCGCGGCCGCAGCAGGCCCCGGGCGCCGTCGACGCGGTCCGGGTCCTGGTGGTCGACGACGATCCGCAGATCCTGCGGGCCCTGCGCATCAACCTCACCGCGCACGGCTACCAGGTCGCCACCGCCCGGGACGGTCGCTCGGCCCTCACGTCGGTCGGCGACATCCATCCCGATGTCGTCGTCCTCGACCTCGGGCTGCCCGACCTCGACGGCACCGACGTCATCGCCGGGCTGCGCGCCTGGACCCACGTCCCGATCGTCGTGCTCTCCGCCCGCACCGACTCCGCGGACAAGGTCACCGCACTCGACTCCGGCGCCGACGACTACGTCACCAAGCCCTTCGGGATGGCCGAGCTCCTCGCCCGCCTGCGCGCCGCCGTCCGCCGTGCCGCCACCACGACCGGCGGCGGGGACAGCGCCGTGTCCTTCGGCGACGTCGAGATCGACCTCGAGTCCAAACGCGTCCGGCGGTCCGGCGAGATCGTGCACCTGACGCCCACGGAGTGGGAGATGCTGGAGATGCTCGTCCGGCACCGCGGGAAGATCGTGCCGCAGCGACAGCTGCTGCGTCACGTCTGGGGACCACGGCACGAGGAACGCACCAACTACCTGCGCGTCTACCTCGCCCAGCTCCGCCGTAAGCTCGAGGCCGACCCCGCGCACCCTCGCCACCTGCTCACCGAGCCCGGGATGGGGTACCGCCTCGAGCTCTGAGCACGCAGGGACGGGCGCTCGGAGCCGAGCCCGGCAGGGCCGGCGGTTCCTCGAACGGCCCACCGACGGACGTCGCCCATTGCGTCGTGGAGCTCGCAGCTCGGCTAGCCCACGGTCCAGAGGGAGCCAGGCGCTGAGCTGGACGTCGGAGTGCCGCGGACGGGGAAGAGCCCGGCGCCGGGCTTGCCGATGTTGCCCTGGGCGCATCCCAGATTCACGAGCTCCTCGATGGTGGTGACGCCGTTGCGGTGCTGGGTCAGGCCCATCGTCAGGTCCGCGACACTGTGTGCGGCGAAGAACTCCGGCGTCGCGCGGTCCTTCGTCGCCTCCTCGGCGACGGCCTTCGCGCCGTTCTCGCAGAACCCCGCGATCGCACGGTGCCCGGGATCGGGGTCCGGCCAGGCGCAGCTCGTGCAGTCGAAGCCCTCGGCCTGGTCGAGCTCCAGCAGCGTCCGCACCGTGCGCAGCGGTCCCATCCGCTCCAGCCCGCGCCTCATCGACACGGCGACGGCGGTGGGCCCCGCCGCGTGGTCGTCCGGGTCACCGACCCGGAGATCGCGCTCGGAGTAGTCCTCGACCTGTCGTCGACTCATCGGCCCGCCTCCCTCGTCCTCACGTGAGCAGGTTCGCGCTGCGGGGCGCATCAACTCTCGGCGAGGGACCGACGGCTACGGACGGACGGTGTGTGCCGACGAACATCGCGGGCTGCTTGGGCAGCCGGTTCTGCGGGTAACCCGGGTCCAGACGAACGGCTCGTCCCCACCTCGGTGGCCGGGCCGGTCGCTTCCGCTCGTGACCCCGGCGGATCCGCCGCGACGCACCGTGTCGCACCGCCGAGCGAGATGAGCCCCGTGACCGCAGTCCCTGTTGCAGTTCCTGTTGCCCCGACCCGCCCTGTCGAGCCGTCCGGAGGGGTTGCCCGGCCCCTGCTCGCGGGTCGCAGCTCCCGGACCCGCGCCGGTCTGGTGTACGTCTTCACGCTCATCCCGATGCTGGCGCTGGCCGCGGCGGTGCCGCTGGCCTGGGGCTGGGGGCTGTCCTGGCTGGATGTGGGGCTCGCGGTGGGCTTCTACCTGCTCTCGGGCTTCGGGGTGACCGTCGGCTTCCACCGCTACCTCACCCATCGCGGCTTCAGGGCCAACGAGGGCCTGCGCACCGGGCTGGCGGTCGCGGGGAGCCTCGCGATGCAGGGCGATGTCATCGGCTGGGTGGCCGACCATCGTCGCCATCACGCGTACACCGACAAGGAGGGCGACCCGCATTCCCCGTGGATCTACGGGACGACGCCGGTCGCGCTGGCCAGAGGCGCCGTCCACGCCCACGTCGGGTGGCTGTTCGACCGGGACCGCACCAACGCCGAGCGGTTCGCCCCGGACCTGCTCGCCGACCGCCGCCTGGTCCGGATCAGTGCGTTGTTCCCCCTGTGGACGGTGCTGAGCCTGCTCACCCCGGCCCTGGTCGGTGGCCTCGCGACGCTGTCGTGGTGGGGTGCGCTGACGGCCTTCTTCTGGGCGGGCCTGGTGCGGGTGGCGGTTCTGCACCACGTGACATGGTCGATCAACTCGATCTGCCACATGCTCGGTGACCGTCCGTGGGAGTCGGCGGGCCGGGCGACGAACGTGTGGCCGTTGGCGATCCTGTCGATGGGCGAGTCCTGGCACAACCTGCATCACGCCGACCCGACGTGTGCCCGCCACGGCATCGGCCGCGGGCAGGTCGACCTCAGTGCCCGGGTGATCTGGGTGCTGGAGCGGGTGGGGTGGGCGGACACGGTGCGGTGGCCGACCGCACGCCGCCTGGCCCGTCTCCGCCGGCGGCTCTGAGCCCGCGGTGACCTGACCCCGGAGATCAGTCGGTCGGTTCCGAGCCCTGGGCGTCCTCGGTCGGCTCGGGCTCGTCGTCGCGGGTCTGGTCGACGGTGTGGCCCAGCACCTTCTCCTCGAGACGGTCGACGGTGCCCTCGGTGTCGTGGGGATCGGGGTGGCCGGTCATGTGGGTTCTCCGGGTCGGTCGTCGACGAGCTGGAGCGCGTCGGGCTTGTCGTGCGGGTGGACCTCGCCGGGAGCCTCGTCGGGCGAGGTGAGTGGCCGCGGGCTGACGGGGTCCTCGGGGCCCGAGCGGCCGAACGTCACCCGGACCCGGCCGCCCCGCTCGATGTCGAAGCCTGCCTTGGGGTCCTGGTCGACGACGGCAGCGGCGACATCGGCCGGGTTCCCGATGTCGCTGACGACGACCACCCCGGACTCCAGGCCGAGTGCAGCGGCGTCCGCGCCGGTGAGCCCGACCAGGGCAGGGACCATGGCGCCGCTCATGAGCCGCGCCGCACCGTGATCGTGGGGGTCATGTCCGGTGGTTACCCCGGCAGCGGCCGGCATGAACGCCGTTGTCCGGCGGATCGTCCGCGTCGTCGGCGGGTACCCACCCGCATGACCGAGTTCCGTAAGGGTGACAAGGTGCGCTGGAAGAGCCACGGCGGTTGGGCCGAGGGCGAGGTGCTGAGGACGATCACGTCCGACACCGAGGCCGGCGGCCGGACGGTGCGAGCGTCGAAGGACGAACCTCAGTACCTGGTGCGCAGCGAGAAGAGCGACGGCGAGGCGGTGCACAAGCCCGACGCGCTGGAGCGTCGCTGACGCCGGACGCGCGGTGGGAGATCGTCAGGGATGGCGGGCCCACGGTGCCGTGGACCGCACGGTCGGCGGTCATCCTTGGTCGGTGGTGAGGTGCCGTCCGGGATCACTGTTGGCGCGGGGCCCGGCGTCGAGCCATCGGCGGAACCCGCTCGGGTCGCGGCGCTCGATCTCGTCGAGCAGGCTCTGCCGGACGCTCGCCATCTCGCAACGCCGCTCGGCGGACAGGTCCTGGAGCACCCAGTAGCTGCGCTGCCAGGCGATGCAAAGCGCGGCGGTGGTGATCAGTGACCGCGGGGTGCCGGCCGGGAGCGACGACAGTGCTGTGAGAGTGGGGATCCGGGTCGTGTCCGGGTGTCTCCCCACCGGTGCGGGCCGCTCGGTGCCGGGGCGACGACGGTCGGGCTCGACCTCGGGCGTGAGGAGCCGGTGGTACCACCGGCGGAGGACGTCGGGGCGCCGCCAACCCCAGAGCCCCGCCACGATCACCGCCGGGCTGATGACCGGCAAGGCCGCGGGACCCAGCAGCACGATCACGCCCGCGGTGCCGCCACTGAGCGCGATCACGCTCCCGGCCGCGACGGTGGCGAGGCGCAGGGCGAGGCGACCGTCCGAACAGGCAGTGTGCACGAGCGCCGCCACGACGGGACCGACCAGCAGGAGCGCCACCATCCACAGCGTCAGCACCACGACCGGTGCGCCCACGAGGCCGACTCCGGTGAGTGCGAGGGCGGCCGTCGCGGCAACTGCCCGCGGTACCCGTGCCACCGAGCGTCGGTCGAACATCCTGGGCTCCCCTGGTCGGATACATGCGTCGGGCGCCGACCGGGGTCACGGGACGTGCCCGAAGGATAGGCCGCATCCCCGCCGGCGGCGTGGTGAGATCCGGCCGGGCCGCCCGGCTCGGGCTCACACCTCCAGCTCGGGCTCGCGGTCGATCCCGGGCTCGGGCGGCCCGGTCTGCTCGGGCTCGCTGGTGTGGACGTCGCCGGGTTCGGTGTGGGCGTCGGCCTCGCTGCGCAGGGACCGGATGCCGGAGTTGAGCACGGCGAGCAGCGGGACCGCGAGCAGGGCCCCGGCGACGCCGCCGACGAGCAGGCCGGTCGCGATGGCGAGGACGACCGCCAGGGGATGCAGCTTGACCGCGC
>NZ_BAAAQK010000020.1:0-20879 GCF_039531635.1 Pseudonocardia ailaonensis
TCCCAGTCGGTGTGGTTCTGCCAGTTGAAGTGGACGCCAACCTTCATCGTCAGTCCTTTCGAGGGCGTGGGGCCGATGCGGCCGCAATGCTCGTGAGGTCGGGAGCGACCGCGCGGTCACGTGACCGGAGGCAGCTCAAGTGTGATTGATTTTTGACCGGTCGTCAATAAACGAGTATGTTCACGCCGTCCGGGCTGGCGGGGTGTTCCGCTGTCCGGCGCTCTCAGGAGGGACCGGCGCCTCGCGCGCAGTCGTGCTCGACGTGAGACCTCGGGTCGCACCGACAACTCAGACAGACCAGACCAGGCGGCGTCGCCGTCTGCTGAACCGGGAGGCGAAGCAGTGAGAACATCGAAGTTCGCGGTAGGAGTGGGTATCGCCGTCCTACTCGCTGTGAGCGCTGCCTGTGGGAGCAGCTCCGGCGGCACGCCGGTGGGCTCGGGTGGCTCGTCGGCCTCCATGTCCCCCGGCAATGCCGCCGACAGCTCGAAGTCCCCGATCATGGTCGGCTTCCACAACCTCGAGGGTGGCGCTGTGTCGCTCCCCGAGGTGCGCAACGGCTGGGACGCCGGGGTGAAGTACGTCAACGAGCAGCTGGGCGGCATCAACGGCCACCCGCTCAAGTCGATCAACTGCAAGACCGACGCGACGCCCGAGTCCTCGGTGAACTGCGCGAACCAGTTCGTCGAGCAGAAGGCCGTGCTGTCGGCCCAGGGTGCCGACTTCGGAGCCGACGCCATGCTCCCCGTGCTGCGCTCGGCCAAGCTCGCAGAGATCGGGGCCTTCCCCCTGACGCCCGGTATGAACGCGGCCGTCGGTGATGCCTTCTTCATGCAGGGCTCGGCCGAAGAGGGTTACGCGGCAAACCTCATCCAGCTCAAGAAGCTCGGCGGCACGAAGGTCGCCGTCGTCATGGTGGACGCCCCGACGAGCCACCAGAGCTACGACCAGATCATCGCGCCGGCCGGCACGAAGCTGGGTCTCACGACGAAGGTCTTCTACGTCCCGGCCCAGTCGGACTGGTCGGTCCAGACCGCGACGGTCCTCGCCTGGGGCCCCGACGCCCTCGCCACCTATGTCGCCGGGGACGCGCTGGCCGCGGTGCCGGCGTTCCGGTCCGCGGGCTTCACCGGCTACATCTCCGCCGGGGCGAACATCGAGATCATTCCGACGCTCGACTCGGCGACCCTGGACAAGGTGCTGTTCAACGCGCCGTTCTACCTCCCCGAGTTCACCAGCATCCCGGCTGCGGTGCAGCCGGACATCGACGCCTTCACCGAGTACACCTCGGGCCTGCCCGCGGGTGGCAGCGTCACCCAGCGTCAGACCGGTTTCTACACGGCGCTGATGGCCGCCCAGGCGCTGCGCGACATCGGCGGCGACAGAACGGACACGCTGACCCCCGAGGCCGTCCACACCGGGATGGCCACCTGGAAGGGCGCACGTGAGCCCTTCCGCACCAACGGCTGGGACTGCGCGAAACCGACCTGGCCCGGCACGACCGCATGTGGCTCCGGCAACGTCTACGCCGCTGCTGGTGCGGACAAGAAGCTGGCTCCGCTGCCGGACCAGCCGGTCGACATCTCCTCGGTCCGGCCGTAGCAGCCCGGTCTTTCCCGGTGGTCGTCGCGATGGGTTTAAGGTCAGGCCTGGGTACTCCGGCGGCGTTCGGTCACCCAGGCCGCCACCTGGGTCCGGCTGCCGAACGCGAGCTTGGTCAGGATGTGGGCCACATGGGCGTCCACGGTGCGGGGGGAGATGGCGAGCCGGCCCGCGATCTGCCGGTTCCCGAGCCCCTCGGCGACCCGCTGCGCCACTTGCCATTCCCGTTCGGTCAGAGGCTCGAAGATCCCGGCGAGGTCCCGTCCCGCGCCGCCGGCCGGGGCACCCGTTGCGTAGGCGAACGCCTGCGTGGTCGACAGCTCGGCCCCCGCGGTCATGAGCGCATCGACGACGCGCTCGGGGAGCTGTTCGCGCAGGTGCTCGAGCGACGCGGCGCGAAACCTGCGGAGGGCCCCGACGCGCTCGATGGAGGCGCCGCTGCGCCGCCACGCGGCCTCGGCGCAACCGGCCAGAGTCGCCCCGCGCCGGGGATCGTCGGCGACGCTGAACCACGCCAGCGCGTCCAGGCACATCGCCTGTCCCGTGCTCTCGTCGCAGCGGGTCTTGAGCTGCAGGGCTTCGAGCACCATGGCCTCGGCCACCGCAGGTTCGCCCACATCGCGGAGGAGCAGGCCGAGGTGCAGGAGGCTGCTCGAGTGCAGGGTGGTCTCGTGGTGTATGCCGCTCACGTGCAGGCATTCGCGGAGCAGTTCCTGCGCCGAGTCGAGCTCGCCGCAGAGCCACTGTGTGACGCCGTAGCTGAGCAGGACGTGCGTGCGGCCGACGAAGTCGTCGGTGCGTGCGAACAGGCGCAGCGCCTCGGCGAGCGGGGTCCGGGCGCTGTAGGACTCGCCGATGGTCAGCTGGGCGATGCCCTCCACGAAGCAGAGATATCCCAGGTCGGCGGGCTCGGGCTCACCGCCGGCTTCTGACCGGGCGTCGGCGACAAGTCTCGGCACGTCGACCACGTCACCGAGGCAGGCGGACAGGTAGGCGAGCCAGCGCAGAGCGGTGGCGCGCCCGGGGGTGCCCGGTTCGGACTCCTCGACGCCGCGCCGCAGCCAGTGTCGGCCCTCCGAGAGCAGCCCGGCGGTCACCCAGTAGAGATTCAGGTCGGAGGCAATGGCCATCGCCCTGGCGGGCCGACGGCCGTCGAGGGCGAAGCGCAGCGCGGCCGCGATGTTCTGGTGCTCGCGGCGCAGCCGCCGCGACCATTCCTGCTGGCCGGGCCCGAACCAGCCCTCCCGGTAGGCGGTCGCGAGCTGGGCGCACCAGCCGACGAGCCGGTCGTGCACGGCCGCGATCCCGCCGGAGTCGGCGAGCCGCTGGTGGCCGAACTCGCGGATCGCGCCGAGCATCCGGAACCGCGCCTCGGAGCCCTGTTCCCGGACGAGGACGGACTTCTCGACCAGCTCGGTGAGCAGGTCGACGACGTCGTCGGAGGGCAGGTCGTCACCGCTGCACACCGCCTCGGCCGCCGACATGACGAAGCTGCTCGGGAACACCGACAGCCGAGCCCAGAGCAGCTGCTCAGGTGCCGTGCACAGGTCGTGGCTCCAGGCGATCGAGGCGAGCAGGGTCTGGTGGCGAGCCGAGGCACTACGGTCGCCGGTGGTCAGCAGCCGCAGCCGGGAGCCGAGCCGGGCGTTGATCTCCTCGACGGGCAGGGCGCGTACCCGGTCGGCGGCGAGCTCGATGGCCAGCGGGATGCCGTCGAGGCGCTGGCATATCTCGGCCACGTGCGGCGCGGTGGCCTCGGTGAGGGTGAACCCCGGTTCGCGGGCGCGGGCCCGGTCCAGGAACAGCCGGACTCCGTCGTACTGCTCCAGATCGGCTGCCCGGGACCCCTCGGCCCACGTCGGGACCGGGAGCGGTGGCACGGCGTAGGTATGCTCCCCGGCGATCCGAAGAGGTTCGCGGCTGGTGGTCAGGACGTGGACGTCCGGCGCGCGGGCGAGGATCCGCCGGACCAGCAGCGCGCACGGCACGACGAGGTGCTCACAGTTGTCCAGGACGAGCAGCAGGTGCCGGGACGCGAGCCGCTCGGCGAGTGTCTCGGCGGTCCAGCCGGCAGGGTCGTCGAGGAGGCCCGACGCGAGGGCGACCGTGTGGGGGACGAGCTCGGCGGTGCGCACCTCGGCCAGCTCGACGACCACCACCCCGTCGGGGAACGCACGGCGGGCCTGGTCAGCGACGCGCAGGGCCAGCCGGGTCTTGCCCACCCCTCCGGGACCGTTGAGGGTGACCAGCCGCGAGGAGGACAGGAGCGCACGGGCCTCACCGAGCTCACGGCGGCGGCCGACGAACGTGGTGATCTCGGCCGGCACGTCGCTGCCGGTGCGGTGCGGAGACCGGCCCATCATCCGGAGCATAGCCGGGCGCGCGGGCGGGTCGCGGGAGTTCCCGAGACCCGCCGTGGGGCGTGATCATGGACGGACGCGGTGGGCCCACTCCCTCAGTGAGGTCGTCGGTACCCCCAGGGCACGCGCATACTCGGGGAAGGCGGGCGAAGGGCGGGCGCTGAGGTAGGTCTGCGAGTGGATGAATACCTCGGGGAGACCCTCCGCGATCGCTTCCTCAACGCTCTCTGCCACGGTCAGTGGCCGCCCCCAGACCTGGCGGAGGGTCGCGACCGCCTCGCGGAAGCTGAGCCGCTCACTCGCGAGCTCGAGCTCCACGCTGTCGAACCGCTCAGGGTCGGCGAAAGCCGCGGCTGCTGCCGAACCGATGTCGTCCACCGCGACGAACGCCTGCGGCACATCGAGATCGTAGGCCACCAGGATCCGGTCGGTCGATCCCTTGGCATAGAAGTAGGACGGTGGCAGAAAGTTCTCCATGAAGGCCGAGGGCCTCAGTATCGTGGTCGACCGCGCACCGACCTCACGCAGCGCATCCTCGGCGAGGGCCTTGACCCGGAACACGTGGGCGAGGAACGGGCTCCACCGCTCCTCGTCGATCTGCCGGGCGCTGTTGGACGACGAGGTGTGCACCACCTGTTCCACGCCCGCGGTCGCTGCGGCGGCCGCCAATCGCTGGGCGCGACGAATCTCGGCGTCCCCGTTGAGATCGGTGAAGTCCGGGGTCTGGATCGAGAAGAGTCCACGGGCACCGTCCAGAGCGCGCTTCAACGTCTCAGGTTGGTCGAGATCTCCTTCTACCAGGTGGACTCCGAGGTCCGCGAGCGCGCTTGCCCGCGCCGACTCCGGGTTGCGCACCAAGCCGTGCACCTCGGTGCCCGCTGCGCGGAGGGCTCGGGCAACCGCCCCACCTTGCTTGCCTGTCGCACCGGTGACGAGGACGAAGGTGCTCATGTCTGGATCCTGTCTCTCAGAGAAGTTCGGCGTGGAGAAGTGTGTGCGGGACGACCGCACCGGGACTCGTGAGCCCGAGCTGTCTCAGACGTCGACGGCATCGCTCACCGGTCGAGCCTCCTGCCGGGCCTCATGTGCCTTGATCGAGGACTCGAACACCGGCGCGCCGCCGGGCAGCACGGCCAAGGTTGCCTCCAGCTCGTCGACGGTCCAGCGGCGGTCCTTGTCGAACGTCTCGGTCTCCCTCCAGGTCTCCTGCAGCCCGATGTGGCCACCCAGCACGGTGAACACCCGCCCGGAGACCCGGCAATCTGCCGCGGACAGTGCGACGACGAGCGGCGAGACGTTGGCCGGGTCCCAATGGTCGAAGCCTGCCGCATCACGTCCGACCGTGGCGGCGAACGCGGGCGACCCACTCGTCAGCCTGGTCCGCGCGACCGGGGCGATGGCGTTGACCCGGACCCCGATCCGGTCGAGCTCGCGGGCGGCGACGAGCGTCATCGCGGCGATTCCGGCCTTCGCCGCGGCATAGTTGAGTTGGCCCGGGTTTCCCCGCAACCCCGATGGCGACGACGTGTTCACGACAGCGGCGTTCACCGGGCGGCCGGCCTTCGACTCCGCTCGCCAATGGTTCGCGGCGTGATGCAGGGGTACGAAGTGCCCCTTCAGGTGTACCTCCATGACCGAGTCCCACTCGGCCTCCGACATGGTGACGAGGAAGCGGTCGCGCAGGATGCCGGCGTTGTTGACCAGGACGTCGAGGCCACCGAACGTCTCGATCGCGAGACGCACCATTCGCTCGGACTCGCTCCAGTCCGTGACGCTGCCGACGTGCGCGACCGCGCGTCCGCCGGCCGCCTTGATCTCGGCGACCACGTCGTGCGCGGGCCCGGCAGTCGCTCCTGATCCGTCGGTTGCCGCGCCGTTGTCGTTGACCACGACGTTCGCACCGAGCCCGGCGAAGAGCAGGGCGTGTTCTCGACCCAGCCCCCTCCCTGCACCCGTGATGATCACTGTTCGATCCGTGAATGTGCTCATTCGTTCATTCCTCCACGAGTCGATGTCTAGCATCCTGTGAGATCGAGAGCCATGAGTCCAGCTAGGCAACGTGAACACTAGCTGTCGAAGCGGTTGGCGCGGTAGGTCTGTCGTCACAGTGAACGCAACAGTCGTTAACCACAATGCCCGACGAACGCCTGCGGGTACGGTCAGCGCACCGTCAGCTGTGACTGTCCGGAGGAAGGCTGTGGGTCGATGACAGCGGTGAGGTCGAGTGCTGCGGGGCGCGCCGATCGCCGCGCCCAGGTCTTGGCGGCGGCCGCTCAGCTCTTCCGGCAGCGCGGCTATGCACAGGTGGGCGTCGACGACATCGGCGCGGAGGTGGGCTTCAGCGGTCCTGCCGTCTATCGCTACTTCCCCGGCAAGCAGGCCATGGTCGTTCAGCTCGGGATCGACTTCCTCGAGCGGGTCCGGGAGACCGCGGCGGGGGCGGTCGACCGGCACGCGGTGGTGCTCGAGGCCGCGCTTCGCGACCCCGACGGCCTTTATGCACTGGTCCGCTTCGCCGAGGTGATGGCCACAGATCCCGACGGGGTCGTCCTCGCAGGGCGTTCGACGTTCGACGCGGGGTGGGACGAGGTGCTCCCGTCTCTGGACGATGCCGGACTCGACCGTCGGCGCCGCATGCGAATGCGCGCACTCGCCGGGGTGTTCCTGCACGTGGCCCTCGTCGGACGGGTTTCGCTCGCCCTTCGCCGGCAGGTCGGGCTGTCCGCGGCGGCCGCCGTTCTCGATAGCCCCCTTTCGCGTGTCGGGCACGGCGCCGAGCCCGGGACCCCGCGAACCCGACTGCGTCACGTCACACGGCGCGAGGACCTGCTGGCCGTGGCGACCCGCCTCATGGGTGAACGAGGATACACATCTGTGTCGCTGACGGACATCGGTGCGGAGGCCGGTGTCTCGGCCTCCGCCGTGATGCGTCACTTCGACTCCAAGGAGAACCTGCTCTCGGCCGCGGTCGCACGGGCGGGTGAGCAGGTGGCAGGGGGGATCGCGACGGCGCTGCGGCTGGCCGGGTCCGCCGAGGAGGCTGTCGCCGGTATCGCTGCCATGTACGCGCGATATGTCGTCGAGTGTCGGGACTCGGTGGTCATCTTCGCGACCGAGTCCTACGCGCTGTCCGGAGCGGCCGGCGAGGCTCGGCGGCAACGGCACAGGATGTATGTGAGCGAGCTTGCCCACGTGGTGGGTCTGGCCACGCCTCGGTGGTCCGTCGACGAGTGTCACCTGCGGGCCGGGGCGGCCTACGCGCTGATGAACGAGCTCGTCATCAGTCGCGCCGTAGCCCTGGAGTCGGGAGACATCGCCGCCGTCCAGGCGCTCGCCATGGCGGTCCTGACCCCGGTGGACGACGAAGCTCATTGACTCTGGTTAACGCCTGTGTACATTTGAGTCCGTGACGGAGAAAGCTGCGGTGGGCATTCTGGCGTACGGGTCCTACGTCCCGTACTGGCGGTTGTCGCGGTCGACGATCAGGGCCGCGACCGGTGTCGGGCGTGGCTCCGGGACGCGAGCCGTTGCCGGCTACGACGAGGATTCGACCACCCTGGCCGTCGAAGCAGCCCGGGATGCGCTTCGGACCTCGCCGATACCGGCGCAGGAGTGCGGCGGGCTGGTCCTGGCGACGTCCTCGCCGGTTTACGCGGACAAGACGAACGCGACGGCATTGCACGCGGCGCTCGGGCTGCCTCAGGACGCGCACGTGGCCGATGCCGCCGGCGCGGTCCGTTCCGGGATTGCGGCGCTGCTGTCCGCAATGTACCGGCCGAGCGCAACCCTGGTCGCTCTGTCCGACCTGCGATCGGGCCCGAGCGGGAGTTCCGACGAGGCGCGCGGCGGAGACGGGGCGGCGGCGTTCGTCGTCGGGGACGCCGGCGGGGGTGAGCTCGTCGCCGAGCTGATCGGCGTCGGCTCGGCGAGCAGGGAGTTCCTCGACCGGTGGAAGGCGCCGGGGGAGCCCTGGAGCGCGACCTGGGAGGAACGCTTCGGTGAGGACCTGTACCGGGAGCTGGGGGTGGCCTCTGTCGATCACGCGCTGAAGCAGGCCGGAATCAGCGTCACCGACGTCGACCACCTTGCGGTGACCGGGTTGTCGGACCGGGCTGCCGGGAGGCTGGGTCGCGATGTCGGAGTCGATCGGGCGAAGGTGGCCGACGATCTCGTGGACCGCATCGGCAACTGCGGTGCGGCGCATCCCGGACTGCTCCTCGCCGCGGTACTCGATGCGGTGGGGCCGGACCAGGTCGTCGCGGTGACCGTCCTGGCGGACGGGGCCGACACGCTGCTGTTCCGCACGAGCCCGGTCCATCGTCCGCGGGTCCGTGGGGTCGAGGAACAGATTCGGGGCGGCACGGGTGAGGTCTCGTACGTGGACTTCCTCACGTGGCGCGGCCTCGTCGAGCGACAGCAGCCCCGTCGCCCGGACCCGGACCGGGCGGTCGCCCCGGCCACGAACCGTCAGCTGGACTGGAAGTTCGGTTTCACGTGCTCGGCGTGCCTGTCCTGTGGGACCCGGCACCTGCCGCCGCAGCAGGTCTGCCTGCGTTGCGGGACCGTCGACTCGATGGCCCCGACACGCCTGGCGGACACGCCCGCGACGATCGCGACCTACACCGTCGACCATCTCGCCTTCTCGCTCGCTCCCCCGGTCGTCGGCGCGGTCGTCGACTTCGACGGCGGTGGTCGTTTCATGTGCGAGCTCACGGACCTGGCGGTCGACGGTCTCGCGGTCGGACAGCGGGTCGGTATGTCGTTCCGCCGGGTGTCGACCACGGGTGGGATCCACAACTACTTCTGGAAAGCCACACCACTGAACGAGGAGCGGCCGGCATGACGTCGCACGGGATCAAGGACAAGGTCGCGATCGTGGGGATGGGGTGTACGGCCTTCGGAGAGCGTTGGGGGGCGTCCACCTCGGACTTGCTCGTCGAGGCGGTGACCGATGCCTTCACCGATGCGGGCGTGGAGAAGTCGGCGGTCGACGCCTACTGGCTGGGGACGATGAACTCCGGGTACTCCGGAATGGTGCTCTCGAGCGCGCTCAAGATCGACTACAAGCCGGTGACCCGGGTCGAGAACTTCTGTGCGAGCGGTTCCGAGTCCTTCCGCAACGCCTGCTACGCGGTGGCCTCCGGCGCGTACGACGTGGTCATGGCAGCCGGCGTCGAGAAGCTGAAGGACTCCGGCTACTCCGGTCTCACCCGCAACAACCCACCGTCCGACGGCACGACTGCGCAGCTGACCGCACCGGCGCGGTTCTCGATGCTCGCCCCCGCTTACTCCGCCAAGTACGGTATCTCGCGAGCCGACTTCAAGCAGGCGATGACGCGTGTGGCCTGGAAGAACCATTACAACGGGGCCCGCAATCCGCGTGCGCAGTTCCGCGCCGAGGTGCCCGAGGAGAAGATCGCTGCCGCCCCCTCGATCGCCGGCGACCTGGGTGTCTTCGACTGCTCAGGGGTCTCTGACGGCGCTGCGGCCGCGATCATCGTTCGCGCCGAGGACGCACACCGCTACACCGACCGTCCGCTCTACGTGAAGGCCCTCGCGTTCGCGGCCGGACCGGGCACCGGGCCGATCGACCCGGCATACGACTACACGACCTTCGAGGAGGTCGTGCGATCCGCCAGGGACGCCTATGACCAGGCCGGTATCGAGTCACCGGTCGAGGACCTGATGATGGCCGAGGTGCACGACTGCTTCACGCCCACGGAACTGGTGTTGATGGAGGACCTCGGCTTCTCCGAGCGCGGACGGGCCTGCCAGGACACGATGGATGGCCGGTTCGGTCTCACCGGCGAGCTTCCGGTGAACCCCGACGGTGGGCTGAAGAGCTTCGGGCACCCCATCGGCGCCTCGGGACTGCGGATGCTGTTCGAGTGCTGGTTGCAACTGCGCGGCCGGGCCCCGGCGGACCGTCAGATCGCGATGCGGGGCAAGCGGTACGGCCTGACCCACAACCTGGGTGGTGCTCCGGGCGACTGCGTGTCGTTCGTCGCCGTCGTCGGCTCCGAGCTCGGCTAGCCGGCGCTGATCAACCACATCTTCCCGCCACGAGGAGTCCAGTGCGCCGTACCATCTACACCGACGAGCACGAGCAGTTCCGGACACTGATCCGGTCTCTGGTGCAGAGCGAGGTCGTGCCCCACTACCCCGACTGGGAGGCGGCCGGAGCGGTACCGAAGTCGTTCTACCGGCGGCTCGGGGAGCTGGGGGTGCTGGGCATCCGCGTACCCGAGGAGTACGGCGGGGCAGGGGTTACGGACCTGCGGTTCAGCGCGGTCATCGCGGAGGAGCTCGCTCGTGCCGCTGTCGGATTCGGTGGTGTGCGGGTCCACACCGACATCGTGCTGCCCTACCTGCTGGACTGCGCGAGCCCGGACCAGCTCGCCCGCTACCTACCCGGCTTCGTCAGCGGCGAGACGATGACTTCCATCGCGATCACCGAACCGGGGACGGGGTCGGACATGGCGAGCATCCGCACGAGTGCCCGGCGCGAGGGCGACACCTACGTGCTCAACGGCGCGAAGACCTTCATCACCGGTGGCGCCAACTCGGACCTGTTCCTGGTGGTCTGCCGCACCTCCCGCGCCGAGGGTGATCGACGCGGTGGGTTGTCCATCCTGCTCGTCGAGGCCGACAGCCCCGGTTTCGCCGTCGGTCGGATGCTGAGGAAGGTCGGGCTTCACGCGCAGGACACCGTCGAGCTGTCCTTCACGGACGTGGCAGTGCCGGCGGCGAACCTGCTCGGGGAGGAGGGGCGGGCGTTCGAGTACCTGACCGGGAACCTTGCGCAGGAGCGGCTGTCGATCGCGTTTGCCGCCTGCGCCGCGGCCGAAGCAGCGATCGAGGTGACACGCCGCTATGTCAGCGAGCGCCGCGTCTTCGGCGAGCCGCTGTCCGACTTCCAGAACACCAAGTTCGTCCTCGCCGACTGTCATGCAGAGACGTCGGCCGCACGGGCTCTGGTGGACCGATGCCTGGCGTCCGATGCGGACGGCGACCTCACCCCCGTGGAGGCGGCCACTGCCAAGCTGTTCTGCACGGAGGTCCAGGGCAGAGTCGTGGACCGCTGCGTCCAGCTCCACGGCGGTTACGGATACATGGTCGAGTATCCGATCGCGAGGCTCTACGCCGATGCCCGGGTGAGCCGGATCTACGGGGGGACGAGCGAGGTCATGCGGAGTGTGATCGCCAAGGCGCTCTGAGTTCTGGGGAACCCGTGGAGCGCGGGGTGTGGGCGCCGGCTGGGTCGGGTGAGTGTTAATCTCGCGTGATCGCCTCGGACCCCCTGGAAATGGGCACGATGACCCCAGAGCCTTCGGCCGCTGCCACCGTCAAGAAGGCGATCACGCACCCCAACACCCTCTTTCCCGAGTTTCTGGGCCTGGTCGTGCGGCCGATGGGCCAGTGGGCGCCGGTTGCGGCGATGGTGGGACTGATGGCGGAGTTCGGCTACGACAGCTCCAACGCCCGGGCCATGGTGGCCCGTCAGAAGAACCGAGGCTGGCTCGTCGCGGAGAAACGGGGAAGGGTCCGGGGCTACAGGCTCGGGGTCGAAGCTGTCGAGAGGCTGGCGGCCAGTGACGCCTACGTCTGGCATCCCCGTGAGCTGGCCCCACTCGCCGACGGCTGGGCGCTGGTCACCTTTTCCGTGCCCGAGGCGGCCCGCGCGAAGCGGAACCTGCTCCGATCCCGGCTGAACTCGCTCGGTTTCGGAACGGTCGGGCCGGGAGCCCTCATCGCCCCTGCTCGGATGATCGACGTCGCCCAGGGGGTGATCGCCGACTACGACCTCAAACAGTTCGCCGATGTCTTCCGTGCCCACCTGCCCGCCGGAGAGGACGCCCACGCGCTGATCCGGCGTGGCTGGGACCTCACCGCGATGGGGGACGACTACCGCGCCTTCATCGCGGAGTACCGCCCGGTCCTCCAGTTCTGGCGGGACCGGCTGGCCGCGGCCTCGGAGCCCGACCCTGTGCCCGACACCGAGCTGAGCCGTGAGGCCTTCCGCGACTACGTGCTCGCGTTCAACCGCTGGCGGCGGCTTCCGCTGAAGGACCCGGGCCTGCCGAGCGACTTGCTCGGTCCCGACTGGGCGGGACGAGAGGCGGGGGAGCTGTTCGAGGCGCTCGTTCTGCTCCTGCAGGAGCCGGCCCTCCGGTTCGCCCGGCAGTACTGGCCGGAAGAGGCCTCGGCGGGTGAGCCCGGGTGAGCACGGCCCGGCCGACGGCTACCGGAAGGCCTCGGCCGCGACCCTGACGGCGCGCTCGTCGCCCCGCACCACCAGCGTGGTGACCAGGGAGTCGCTCCAAGCCCGCGCCTCGTCCCGGATCTTCGCAGCCGGGCCCACCAGCGCGACCTGTTCGACGAGCGTGCGCGGCACAGCGGCCGCAGCGTCACCCTTGCGGCCACTCAGGTACAGCTCCCGGATGCGCTGGCAGTCGGCTTCGAACCCGATCCTGGCGAAGACGTCGTAGTGGAAGTTCCGCCCCTTGGGGCCCATGCCCCCGATGTACAGGGCGAGGCGCGGCCGCACGGCGTCGGCGGCTCGGTCGATGTCCTCGTCCACTACGACGTCGACCGGGCATACCACTTCGAACGACTCGGCAGTCGAACGGGCATGAGGGTGGGCGAACCCGCTGGCAAGACTCGAGCGATGCTGGGTGTCGTCGTAGGGCGAGTAGAACAGCGGCAGCCATCCGTCGGCGATCTCGGCGGCGAGCGCCACGTTCTTCGGCCCTTCTGCGGCGAGCAGGACAGGCAGGCAGGGCCGGCGTGGGTGGAGCGTGGAACGCAGCGACTTCCCCAGCCCGGTGCCCGTCGACGCCGGCAGCTCGTAGTGCCGGCCCGCGAACCGGACCACATCGCGACATAGTGCCTGGCGGAGGATCGAGACGTACTCACGGGTGCGTTCGAGAGGACGCTCGTAGGGCTGGCCGTACCAGCCCTCGACGACCTGCGGTCCCGACGCGCCGATGCCCAGCACGAACCGGCCGTCACTCAGGTGGTCGAGTGTCATCGCGGCCATCGCCGTGGCTGTAGGAGTCCGCGCCGCCATCTGCACGATCGCGGTGCCGAGCCGCAGCCGTCGCGTCCGGCTGCCGAGCCACGCCAACGGTGTCAGCGCGTCCGAGCCCCAGGCCTCACCCGTCCACACCGAGTCGTATCCGTGGTCCTCTGCGAGCTCGACGAGCCGGGCCTGGCCGGGTGGTTGCGCGGCGCCCCAGTATCCGAGTCCCAGTCCCAGCTTCATCGTTCTCCCGTCCCGGGCCGCGGCTGCCGTGGCATCGTGAGCACCCTCATGGGACCGTGACCCGGGCGGCCCCGGACAGCGTGACGCTCCCGTCCTCCAGGCGGACGGTCAGGTCGAGCTCGGCGACATCGTCGGACACCGCGACGACCACACCTTCACACGTGGGTGCGGCCAGAACCGGGGTCATCGCGGTGAAGCGAACGCACCAGCTCAGCAGCTGTGCCTGCGGGCGCCAGTCGGTGAGCAGACGGCCGAGGTACGCCATCGAGAGCATGCCGTGCGTGATCACGTCGTCGAAGCCCGCCAGCCTCGCCGCGTCGATGTCAATATGGATCGGATTGTGATCGTGGGACGCGCCGGCGAACAGCGCCAGCTCTGTTCGGCTGATCGGCGGCAGTACGAGCGGGCCGACCCGATCGCCGACGGTCGGGGTGCCGGTCGCCGTGCTCACGCGGCGGACCTCCGGATTGCCACCACGTTGACCAGCTCGGCCACCGACTCACCCGCACGCGACACGGTGGTGGTCCTGGTGAGGAAGGCCAAGGCGCCGCCCTTCTTCTCGCGGTAGTCGGTGACCCGCGGGGCAAGATGAAGCTCGTCGCCAGCGAACGCCAGGCGGTGGTACTCGAAACTCTGCTGGGCGTGCAGGATCTGGGACAGCCGGGCGCCGGCCGTCCGCAGTGCCGCGTACGGGTCCGGGCGCTGCAGCTCCAGGCTGAAGAAGAATGTGGGAGGTACCACCAGATCCGGGTGGTTCGCGGCGTGCGCGGCGTCGACGTCTACATAGACACCGGCCTGCTCGCCGATCGCTACGGCGAAGAACCGGAGCTGGCTGCGCTCGACCGCGACCGAGAAGGACTGGAGCTCGGTGGCGATGAGCGCATCTCGCAGGGTCTGTTCCGGCAGGAGTGACATGGGCTCTCCGATGGTGGACTCGATGGGGGATCCGGAGGTGTCGACGGCTAGGTCAGGGTGCGCGCGGACGCTTCCGCCAGTTCGACGACGTGGTCTCGCTGTGCGGCGATGTCGAACTCGGCGGCACCCATGGCGCCGTCCCGGTAACGGACGTAGACACCTTCGCCGATGCATGCCAGTCGCCACAACGCGAACGCCTGGTACCAGCCGATGTCCGAGACATCCCGTCCGGTGCGGGCCTCGTACCGGGCGATCACCGCGCTGCGGGTCGGGTAGCCGGGATGACCGGTCGGCGACGGCGACACCTCGGGCTCACCCGGTTCGCGCCACAGCGCGGTGAGCCAACCGAGATCGGCCAGGGTGTCGCCGAGAGCACACAGCTCCCAGTCCAGCACGGCGCGAGGTGTCCCGTCCCGACCGATCAGCAGGTTGCCGAACCGGAAGTCACCGTGGACCAGCCCGGTGTACCGCTGCGGTGGTGCGGTCGCGCTCAGACGCGACCACACTTCGTCGATGATCGGCAGCGACCGGTCGGTGACGGCATGGAACTGCCGGCGCCATCGGGCGAGCTGGCGCGAGAGGTAGTCCTCCCGCCGCCCGAGCCGGCCGAGGCCGACGGCGTCGATGTCGAGCTCGTGGATCGCGGCCAGCGAGTCCACCAGGCCCGCCCCGGCGACCGACCGTGCGGTGACCGGGTAGGCCGCGCCGTCGTCGTCGGTGGTGAGGACGACGCCCTCGACGAACTCCATCACGAAGAACGGTGCTTCCAGGACCGAGGGATCGGTGCACAGCCCGAACAGTCCCGGCACCGGGACCCGGCTCTCCTGGAGACGGGAGAGGACGGAGTACTCGCGTTCCATGTCGTGGGCCCGGGGCTGCGCCGACCCGGTCGGAGGCCGGCGCAGGACGTACGTCCGGTCGGTGGCGTCGTCGATCCGATAAGTCAGGTTAGAGCGGCCGCCTGCGACCAGTGTGGCCCGGGCAGGACCGTCGAGGGGGATCCGCTGCTCGGAGAACCAGCGGGTGACCCGGAGCAGCTCGTCGTCACGCATCGGCGTACTTCGCCAGCTCGATGCGGGCGAGTGTGCGCAGATGCACCTCGTCCGGCCCGTCGAGGATCCGCAGTGACCGCTGCCGGGCGAAGGCTTCCGCCATGGGGAAGTCCTGCGACAGTCCCGCTGCGCCGTGCACCTGGATCGACCGGTCGAGGACCCGAATGGCCATCGCCGGGACTGCCACCTTGATGGCCGAGATGGCGCCGCGGGCCACCTTGTTCCCGGCCCTGTCCATGAGCCACGCCGCGTGGTAGGTCAGCAACCGGGCCTGGTCGATCTCGATGCGGCTGTCGGCGATGTACTTCTGGACCAGGCCCTGGTCGGCCAGCGGTCGGCCGAAAGCGGTGCGGGACTTCGCCCGGCGGCACATCAGCTCGAGGGCTCGTTCCGCCGCTCCGATGGAGCGCATGCCGTGATGGATCCGCCCCGGGCCCAGCCGGGCCTGGGCGATCTCGAAGCCACTCCCTTCGCTTCCGAGGAGGTTCGAGGCGGGGACGCGGACGTCGTCGAGGGTGACCTCGCAGTGCCCTGCCTTGTGGTTGTAGCCGAGTACGAGCAGATCTCGGACGATCTCCAGCCCGGGAGTGTCGAACGGCACGAGGATCATGCTCTGCTGCCGGAACGTCGGCGCCTCCGGATCGGTCTTACCCATCACGATGCCGAGGCTGCACCGTGGATCTGCCGCCCCGGAGATCCACCACTTCCTGCCGTTGATGACGTAGTCGTCACCGTCGCGGACGATGCTGCAGCGGATATTGGTCGCGTCGGAGCCTGCGACGTCGGGCTCCGTCATGAGGAATGCAGAACGGGTGGTCCCTTCGAGCAACGGGGCGAGCCACCGTACCTGCTGCTCCGCGCTGCCGAACATCGCCAGCAGTTCCATATTCCCGGTGTCGGGCGGCGAGCAGTTCAGGGCCTCCGCCCCGATCATGCTTCGACCGGTCAGCTCGGCGAGCGGTGCGTAGTCCAGGTTGCTCAGGCCCCCTCCCCACTCGGTCGCGTGCGGCAGGAAGAGGTTCCACAGGCCGGCCTCGCGAGCCGCCCGCTTGAGCTTCTCCATGACCGGCGGCTGCGAATGCGGGCCGGCCGAGGCCAGTTGCTCCTCGTAGACCCGCTCAGCGGGGTAGACCTGCTCCGTCATGAAGGATTGAAGTCGGTCGTACAACTGTTGGGCCAGGGGGCTCAGGTCGAAGTCCACTCGACTACCTCACTCGTGCGGTGGGGGAAGGAGCAGCGGTGTCCAGCAGGGCGACCTGCTCACGGAGCTCCCGCTTGAGGACCTTGCCGACGGCATTGCGCGGGAAGTCGGACGTCTGCAGGTAGACCTCGGCGGGCACCTTGAACGCGGCCAGATGCTGTGCGACGTGGCGCCGCAGGTCGTTCGCGGTGGTGGTTGATCCCACTCGTGCGCGAACGATCGCGATCAGCTCCTCGCCAAGCACGTCGTGCGCCCGTCCGAGGACTGCGCATTCTCGGACATCGGGGTGGGAACCGAGCACCTCCTCGACCTCCGTGCAGTAGATGTTCTCACCGGACCTGATCACGACGTCCTTGATCCTGTCGACCACGTACACGAATCCCTCCTCATCGATCCGGACGAGGTCTCCCGAGTGGAACCATCCATCGGCGTCGAACGCCTCGTGCTCCTGGCCCCAGTACCGGTAGGCGGAGTTCGGTCCGCGCAGCCAGGCCTCGCCGACCTGCCCGGTCACGACGTCTTCGCCCTCAGCGTCCACGACGCGGATCTCCGTGGTCGGGAATGGGCGGCCGACGGAGAGCGGCCGCTCGAAGAAGTCGTGCGAACCGATCATCACCATGGGGCCGGAGGTCTCGGTCAGGCCATAGCCCGCGCCGCCGGCCACCCGGTGATCGAAGACCGAGCCGACCCGGTCCACCAGTGCGGACCTGATGGGTGCCCCGCCGGAGGTGATGGTGCGCAACGTCGGCAGGTGGGCGCCGGTCCTCTCCACCACGTCGAGGAACGCGGAGATGACGGTCGGGACGCCGCCGGGGACCGTGTCGACCGATTCGCGCTGGATCAGCTCCAGAGCGCGGGCGGCATCCCACTTGTGCATCAGCACGATGTGCGTTCCGGTGGATGCGGCCGAGATGATCCGGGGCAAGGACGCGACGTGGAACAGCGGGCCGACCACGAGCGAGGTCGGAACGGGCGACGGCGTCGACACCGGGTCACCACGCAGCTCGGCGACCAGGGACTCGACGCGGTTGTGCACCTGCCCGTTGATCATCGTGCTGACATGCGCCCGGTGCGTGGCCACGGCACCCTTCGGTCGGCCGGTGGTGCCGGACGTGTACATGATGGTGGCATCGTCATCAGGTGCGATGGGGATCGCGGTCAGATCGAACTCGTCACGGTGTGCGTCGAGTACACCAGCCCAGGTCTCGTCGCCGCTCGGCTCGGACGACGGACGAACCTCGATGACGCGGCGAAGCTCGGGCAGGCAATGTCGTCGGCTCTGGATCAGCGCGCTGCGTTCGGCGTCTGCCACGACGACAGAGGCCCCGCAGTCGGCGAGAGCATCGGCGAGCTCGGCGGCCGTCCACCATCCGTTGAGCGGGACGCAGACGGCACCGACACTGACGGTCGCGCTGAACGCGACCACCCATTCCGGATAGTTGCGGGCCGCGACGGCGACGCGGTCGCCCGGCCGGATCTGACAATGCTCGACGAGCGCACCTGCGAAGCGGCCGACCAGCCGTAGCTGCTCGGACCAGCTGCAGGTTTCGTCCTCGAAGGTCAGCGCAGGTCGCTCGCCCCAGTGACGGCCGGCCAGGAGGACGTCCCGGATGCTGTCAGGGGCCGCGGTGTAGACGCGGAGATCGACCCCACGGATCCGCGCCGAACCCACCGGGAACGGACCATCAGGTCTGGTCAGCCGCTCCACGATGTCGACGCGCTGGTCGACGTCCTTCATCCCTCGCATCCCTTCGTATCGATGGTGATGTGCTCTCGTCCCAGGTGTCGCCGGCGAGTGGCCGGGGCCCGGTCTCGGACCGGACGATTGCCTACTGCTCGGTGTAGGCGGGGACGCGCACTCTGGCGATCTCGACGACCGACGTGTTGGTGCGCCGGCGGATGCGCTCTTCGCCACCCACTGCGCTGAGGATGAACAGCGTGTGCCCGTCGGCGCCTCCCAGAGCGCAGGCGAGCGGCATCCGGTCGGCGACGCGGACGATGTCGGTCACGTGGCCGCCCTCGAGTATGCGGCGGCACTCGTTCTCTCTCGGGGACGCGGTCCAGATCGCGCCGTCGGCGTCGACCGCGATCCCGTCGGCCGAACCGGGCCGCAGGTCCGCCCAGATTCGCCTCGGGCCGAGGGTTCCGTCGGCGTTCAGGTGGAACGACGTCAGCCTGCTCGCCGGGAACTCCGCGACCACGTAGGTCCGGCCGTCCGGTGTGAGGACGGCCCCGTTCGGAGCCATGAGTCCGTCTGCGACGACCCTCGCCGTTCCGTCCGGTTCGACCAGGATGATCCGCCCGTCAGCCGCGCCGGACGGGGATCCGGGGATGCCCATCGAGCCTACGTAGGCGCGCCCGTCCGAGGCAACGACCATGTCGTTGAGTCCTCCGACAGCAAGTGCTGTGAGGTCGGCGTGCACCCGCGGGCCGTCCGAGTCGAGCCGAAGAACGACGGGACGGTGCATGTCCACGACCAAAGGTGTGCCCCCGGGAAGGAAGCCCAGACCGCAGGGCAACTCGTCGCCGGTGAAGGTCGCCACGGTCTCGACCCGCCCGAGTTCGTCGACGGTCAGCACCCGTTGGTCGAAGATGTCGGAGAACCAGAGGCGGCCGCCGTACCAGCGCGGCGCCTCGGCAAAGCGGAGCCCGTCCAGCAGCAGCTGGGTGCCGACGAGGTCAGAGCCTGGCACCGGCGCTCATCTCGTCGAGGAGGCCCGGCGTACCGGTGCCCACCGTGAGCGTCGTGACGGGAACCCGAATCCCTACCTTCACCTGAACCTCCTGTGGTCGCTGCCTCCGCAAGGCGCAGCATATTCTTGACGACCGTCGTCAGACTATGTCAACCTCTCGTCACCGCAAGCGGTTCGACCGCCGGCGCCGGCGCCGGTCGAGGGCGGCTCAAACACCCGTCCCTCCACAGCGCTTCTTCGTGAGGTACGCCTCCTCCATCGACACTGGGAGTTGTGGTCGTTGACCCGCACTGCATCGAGAACGCGCAAGGAGCCGATCCCGTCTGCCGCACGCAGAGCAGCGGGCGCAGGCTTCATCGGAACCTTCATCGAGTACTACGACTATGGGCTCTACGGTGTGCTCACCGTCTATCTCGCCCCGCTGTTCTTCCCGGCAAGCGACCCAGCTGTCTCTCTCCTGGTGGGACTTGCGGTGTTCGGGGCCGGATTCGTCGCGCGCCCCCTCGGCGGGATCCTGATCGGTCGGCTCGGGGACCGCCGTGGCAGGAGGGCGGCGCTGCTCACCTCGGTGCTGCTGATGGGTGCGTGCACTGGTTTCATCGGGCTGCTCCCCACATACGCGACCGTGGGGGTCGTGGCGCCGATCATGTTGGTGACCTTGCGGCTCGGGCAGGGCATCTCGGCCGGCGCCGAGATGCTCGGCTCCGTCAGCTATGTGCTTGAGTCGGCTCCGCGGTCACGTCGCGGCCTCCTGGCCTCGCTGACGCCGCTGGGCAACACCCTTGGCGCCGGCGTCGGTGCGCTCACCGCCGCCGTCGTCAGTCTCACCGTGTCCAAAGAGGCGATGCTGTCCTTCGGATGGCGCATCCCGTTCCTCGTCGCGGTACCGCTCGCGATCCTGGCGTTCGTCGTCCGCCGGAGGATCGAGGATTCCCCGGAGTTCCTTGCCCTCAAGGAGAACAAGCAGATCGCGAAGGCCCCGCTTCGCGATACCTTCACGACGCACTGGCGGACGATGGTCGTCGCGTGCCTGCTCGCCCTCGGACTGAACGGGGCAGGCGCGGTCGCTGGCTGGCTGGTGACGTACCTCGCGGGTACCCGGGGTCTTCCGGCCGGCCAGATCATCCTGCTGTTCTCGATCTCGATGCTCCTCGTCGGAGGCATCGTGCCCATCTCGGGACGGCTCACCGACCGCTACGGCATGCGGCGCATGACGTTCACCTGGATCGTTGCCCTCATGGCACTGGTCCTGCCGCTGCTGTGGTTGCTCGGTACGGCGAGCTCCCCGTGGCTGCTACTGGTCGGGATGGTGGGATACCTGGGTCTGCTGTCCTTCCTGACCGCACCGGGCTACATGTACCTGGCCGAGCTGTTCCCCGCCAGGATCCGGTTCACCGCCTCGACCTTCGGGCAGAACGTCGGAGCGGTCGTCGCAGGTGGCGTCGGCCCGTTCGCGCTGGCGGGGCTGTTCCTGCTCACCGGGTCCAGCCTTGGTCCGGCGATCTGGATCGGCGGCGCCGGGGTGCTGACTCTGGTCGCGTTGGCCTTGGCCCCATTGTTGGCGCGGCCCACCGTGCCACCGACCGAGACGACCACGGATGCCTCCGCCCTGCCGGACGGCGTCGTGCCGAGCAGCTGATCCGGAGAAATGCCCGTGCATCATCCGCCGGTGCAGGGGTGCTGGGCATTCGTGATGTTTGATCGTATGGTCCCGGCCGGGTCGCCGTCCGGGCCCGGGAGAGGTTGGTCGAAGCATGGGCAATGACTACTTCAACACGCTCTACCAGCGCG
>NZ_BAAAQK010000021.1:0-35496 GCF_039531635.1 Pseudonocardia ailaonensis
TCCCAGTCGGTGTGGTTCTGCCAGTTGAAGTGGACGCCAACCTTCATCGTCAGTCCTTTCGAGGTGTCACACCGATGCGGCCCGCAACCGTCTCGAGGCAAGAGCTGCCGGGAGGTTCGCGGCCGGGGGATGAGCACGAGCATGACAAGATGTGGTGCGATCGTCAACTAGGAAGTATGTTTCGTTCCGATGCGCGTTGCCTGACCGCCCGAGCGTCGGGTCCCTCGCCCTCGGGCGGGACCGTGCGGCACTTTCGTCGGACCGTGGTGATCGACATTTCCCGAGACCCGGGTGCGGGTGCTCTGACCACCGAGGACGGCGAAACCAGTCCGTAACTTGGGGATACCGCGAAAGCTATTGCGACATACGCTATCTGATGTACCGTACGGTGCCCCAGCGGCTCCGTGACGTGAGTCGCACGGAGGGCTGGGACAGGACAGGCGGCGTGGCCGTCTGCTTAACCGAGAGGCGACGCAGTGAGAACATCGAAGTTCGCGGTGGGAGTGAGTCTCGCCGCCCTGCTCGCCGTGAGCGCTGCTTGCGGCAGCGGCGGCTCCGGTGGCACCCCCGGTACGGGTACGGGCGGGGCGACCTCCGCCGCCACGACACCCGGCAATGCGGCCGACAACACGAAGTCCCCCGTCACGATCGGCTTCCAGAACCTCGAGGGCGGAGCCATCTCGCTCCCCGAGATCCGGAACGGCTTCGACGCTGGCGTGAAGTACATCAACGAGCAGCTGGGCGGCATCAACGGCCACCCGCTCAAGTCGATCAACTGCAAGACCGACTCGACCCCCGAGTCCTCGGTGAACTGCGCGAACCAGTTCGTCGAGCAGAAGGCCGTGCTGGTCGCCCAGGGCGCCGACTTCGGCGCCGACGCCGCGCTTCCCGTGCTGAAGTCCGCCAAGCTCGCCACCATCGGCGCCTTCCCGCTGACCCCGGGCATGGACACCGCGGTGGGCGACGCGTTCTTCATGCAGGGCTCCTCCGAGGAGGGCTACGCGGCCAACCTCGTCCAGCTCAAGAAGCTCGGTGGCACGAAGGTCGCCGTCGTCATGGTGGACGCCCCGGCGAGCCACCAGAGCTACGACAAGATCATCGGCCCGGCCGCGGCCAAGCTGGGTCTCACGGCCAAGGTGTTCTACGTCCCCGCCCAGTCCGACTGGTCGGTCCAGGCCGCGACGGTCCTCGCCTGGGGCCCGGACGCGCTGAGCACCTACGTCGCCGCCGACGGTCTCGCCGCGATCCCGGCCTTCCGGTCCGCGGGCTTCACCGGCTACATCACGGCCGGCTCGAACGTCGAGATCGTTCCGCAGCTCGACTCGAGCGTGCTGAACAAGGTGCTCTTCAGTGCCCCGTACTACCTCCCCGAGTTCGCCAACATCCCCGCAGCGGTGCAGCCGGACATCGACGCCTTCACCAAGTACACCGCCGGCCTGCCGGCCGGTGGCAGCGTGACCCAGCGTCAGACCGGCTTCTACACCGTGCTCATGGCCGCCCAGGCGCTGCGTGACTTCAGCGCCAAGTCGGACACCCTGACCGCCGAGTCCGTGCGGACCGCGATGTCCACCTGGAAGGGTGACCGCGAGCCGTTCCGGACGAACGGGTGGGACTGCGCGAAGCCGACCTGGCCCGGCACGACCGCCTGCGCCTCCGGCAACGTCTACGCCACCCCGGGTGCGGACAAGAAGCTGGCACCGCTGCCCGACCAGCCGGTAGACATCTCTTCGGTCAAGCCGTAGCAGAACCGGTCACTTCCAGCGAGAGGCCGAGAGGCACATCGTGACTGAGATCATTCTCTTCCTCGTGCTCGGCCTGGGAGTCGGGGCGGTCTACGCCGCCCTGACCCTCGGGGTCGTGCTGACGTACCAGGGCACCGGCATGATCAACTTTGCCGCTGCGGCGATCGCCGCGGTGCCCCTGTACGTCTACGACGAGCTGACACGCGGAAGACTGACGCTGCCGATCCCCTGGCTGCCGTCCTTCGACGTCGGCAAGCCGCCCACCTGGCTGGCCGTGTTGATCGCGGTGCTGGTCGCCGGGCTGCTCGGGGCGTTGATCGAGGTCGCGATCTCGAGGCCGCTCCGCAAGGCGCCCCCGCTGGCGAAGGTGGTCGCCGGCGTGGGCATCCTGCTCACGCTCCAGGCGCTGGTGGGGCTCAAGTACAGCACCGACCCGCGCCTGCGCTCGGTGGTGCTGCCGCAGGGCGTCCTGCAGCTCGGTGGCATCAACCTCGCCAAGGACCGCCTCTGGCTGATCGGCATCGCCGTCGTGCTGTCGGTGGCGCTGGCGGTGTGGTTCACGAAGTCGCGGATGGGCCTGGCCATCCAGGCCTCCGCGGAGAACGAGCGGGCGGCCGGGTTCGCCCGGCTGTCCCCCTCGGTGACCGGCCTGGTCACGTGGACGGTGGCCTCGATGTTCACCGCCCTGATCCTCGTGCTGGCCGGGCCGGCCACCGGGGCGCTCTCGCCCCAGACCATGCCGCTCCTCGTGGTGCCCGCGCTGGCGGGTGCCCTGCTGGCCCGGCTGTCCTCGCTGAAGGTCGGCCTGATCGGCGCCCTGGCGCTGGGCGTGGTCCAGTCCGAGCTCCAGTTCCTCTCGCAGACCAAGGAGTGGTGGCCGGACTGGGCCAAGCAGGGCCTCACCAACGTGGTGCCCTTCCTGGTGATCGTCGTGGCGCTGTTCGTCCTGGGACGCGCGATCCCCAGCCGTGGTGACGACGTCCGGTCCTCGCTCCCGGCTGTGATCATCCCCAAGAACCGGCCGGGCACCGTGGCACTGTGGACGGTCATCGGCCTCGCCGCGCTGATCCTCACCTCCGGCACCTACCGGTTCGGCGTCATCACGAGCCTCGCCGGGGCGCTGATCGCGCTCTCCCTGGTGCTGCTCACCGGCATGCTCGGCCAGATCTCGCTGGCGCAGGCCGCCTTCGCCGGGGTCGCCGGGCTCGTCCTCTCCAAGCTGGGGGGCGTCCCGTTCCCCTTCTCCCTGCTGATCGCGGGGATCGTGGCGGCACTGGCCGGTGTCCTCGTCGGCATCCCGGCCCTGCGCATCCGCGGGGCCCAGCTCGCCGTGGTCACGCTGGCGGCGGCACTCACGTTGCAGGACTTCGTCTTCAACAACCCGAAGATCGTGTCGGCGACGCAGAACCTCATCCCCGACCCGAACCTGTTCGGCCTGAACCTCTCGGTGCGCGGCGACGGCGAGATCGCCCGGCTGCCCTTCGGCATCATGGTCCTGGTCGTCGTGGTGATCGCCTTCATCTGCGTGGGCAACCTGATCCGGGCCGGCACGGGCCGGACCATGCTGGCCATCCGCTCGAACGAGCGGGCCGCGGCCGCCATCGGCATCAACGTGGCGCGCGTCAAGCTCGCGGCGTTCGCCGCGGCGTCCTTCCTGGCGGGCATCGCGGGCGGGCTGATCGGCGAGAGCCGCGGGCAGCTCTCCGCCGAGTCCTTCGGGGTGTTCATCGGCCTGTCGTTCCTGGCGGTGGCCTACCTGCAGGGCATCACCAGCGTGTCCGGCGCGCTGCTGGCCGGGCTCTCGGCGACGCTGGGCATCATCTACACCTTCGCGTCCCAGGTCCTGGACCTCGGCAGCTACTACTCGCTCATCACGGGCGTCTCGCTGATCCTCACGGTCCTGTTCAACCCGATGGGTATCGCCGGCAAGAGCCGTGAGCACTTCGACCAGATAGTCGCCAAGTACCGGCGCAAGCCCGAGGCCGCGCCGGTGGCCGAGGTCGCCGAGCCCGAGGCCGCCACGGCACTGTCGGTCCCGCCGGCGCCCGCCGCGCCCCGGCAGATCGGCGACGTGAAGCTCTCCAGCCGCGGCACCACCGTCCGGTACGGCGGTGTGGTGGCGGTGTCCGACGTCGACATCGACGTCCGTGCGGGCGAGATCGTCGGGCTCATCGGCCCGAACGGCGCCGGCAAGACGAGCTTCGTGGACGCGCTGACCGGGTTCACCCGCAGCACCGGCGAGGTCACCCTCGTCGGGGAGCGCATCGACGGCCGCCCGGCGCACGAGCGGGCCCGCAGCGGCCTGGTCCGGACCTGGCAGGCCGGCGAGCTCTTCGAGGACCTCTCGGTCCGGGACAACGTCCGGGTCGCCAACGAGACGGGCAACGAGGCCTTCGGGATGCTGCGGGACATCGTCCGGCCGAGCACCCCGCCGTCCGCCGCCACCGAGCGGGCACTGACGCTCATGTCGCTCGACGACGTCGCGGACCGCAAGCCGTCGGAGCTGTCGCTGCCCCGGCAGAAGGCCGTCGGCCTGGCCCGGGCCCTGGCGAAGGAGCCGCAGGTCCTGCTGCTCGACGAGCCGGCCGCGGGGCTGGACAGCACCGAGAGCGTCGCGTTCGGCGAGCAGCTGCGCCGCATCGCCGGCACCGGCGTCGGCTGCCTGCTCATCGACCACGACATGCACCTGGTGATGAGCGTCTGCGACCGCGTCTACGTCATCGAGTTCGGCAAGCAGATCGCCACCGGGACACCGGAGGAGGTCCGCAACGACCCCCGGGTGCTCGCGTCGTACCTGGGCAGCCAGGAGCTCGAGACCGTCAGCGTCGGCGCCGACGCCCACGCCGAGAAGAACGAGGTCGGATCGTGACCGCGCTCATCGAGACCCGTGGCCTCGTCGCCGGCTACGGCAAGCTCGCCGTCGTCCGCGACGTGGACCTGACCGTCAACGCGGGGGAGGTCGTCTGCCTCCTGGGTGCGAACGGGGCGGGCAAGACGACCACCCTGCTGACGATCGCGGGCGCCCTGCCGAAGCTGGGTGGCTCGGTCGACGTGGGTGGCCTGCCGGCACCCGCCGCCGCGCACGTCGTGGCCCGCCGGGGCCTCGCCCTCGTCCCGGAGGGCCGCGGGCTGTTCTACCGGCTCAGCGTGGCGGAGAACCTCCGCCTGCGCCGGCACCGCAAGTCCCGGGTGACGCTCGACGAGGTCCTCGGCCACTTCCCGGTGCTGGTGGACCTGATGGGGAGGCGGGCGGGCCTGCTCTCCGGTGGCGAGCAGCAGATGCTGGCGCTGGCCGGCGCGCTGATCGCGGACCCGGAGGTCATCCTCCTCGACGAGATGAGCCTCGGCCTGGCGCCGATCATCGTCGAGCGGCTGCTCCCGATCGTGCGCAACATCGCCGACGAGAAGGGGATGGGTGTGCTCCTCGTCGAGCAGCACATCCTGGCCGCCCTGTCGGTCGCCGACCGCGGATACGTGATGGCCCACGGCTCGGTGGTCGCCGAGGGCACCGCGGCCGAGCTCCGGCGGGACGCGGAGCTGCTCGAGGCGAGCTATCTGGGTGACAAGGCCGGCATCGATGCCGCCGTTTCGGAAGGTCTGGTGTAAGGAAGTTGGAAAGGACCCGGGACACGCCGGAGAACGGCAGCGGAGCCGCTGCCGGGGAGGCGTTCTCGCGGACGGCGATCGAGGCGGCCCTGGTCGCCCCGGGCGCCGACTTCGAGACCTCGGTGGAGCAGGTGCACGGCGAACCGGTGACCGTCTACCGGAACGCACCCTCGACGCTCGCGGAGGTCTTCGGGCGGGCCGGGTCCTGGGGCGACACCCCGGCCCTGTCCTACTCCGACCGCACGGTCACGTGGTCGGAGTACGCCGACGCCGTGGGCCGGGTGGCCGGGAGCCTCGTCGGCGAGCACGGCGTCCGTCCGGGGGACCGGGTGGCGATCGCCTCCCGGAACTACCCGGAGTGGGTGCTCGCCTTCGCCGCGACGATCAGCATCGGGGCGGTCGCCGTGCCGCTCAACTCGTGGTGGACCGGCGAGGAGCTCGCCTCCGTGCTGGACGACTCCGGCGCCGTCGTGCTGTTCGCCGACGGGGAGCGGGCGCGGCTCATCGCGCCGCAGCGGACCGCTCTCCCGGCGCTCCGCACGGTGGTCGAGATCGAGGCGGAGCCGACGTGGGGCGACCGGGGGTGGCGCGAGCTGCTGACCGGTGCCCCCGCCGACCTCGGTGCGCTCGCCGCGGCGATCTCGCCCGACGACGACGCGACGATCATGTACACGTCGGGTACCACCGGGCGGCCCAAGGGCGTCGTGGCGACGCACCGCGCGCACGCCACGGCGATGACGAACATCCTCTACCAGGGCGCTCTGCACGCCGCCGTGAACCGGGCGCGGTCGGAGCCGGTCCGGCCGGCCCGCACCCCGTCGCAGGCCCTCGTCGGCGGCCCGCTGTTCCACATCTCCAACCTCCCGAAGCTCCTCATCGCCGCCGCCCGCGGGCAGCACCTGGTGTTCATGCGCAAGTGGGACGCCGCCCAGGCGGTGACGCTCATCGACACGCTGGGCCTCGACGGCTTCGCCGGCGTCCCGACGATGGTGCGCCAGCTGCTCGACGAGGCGGAGGCGACCGGCACGTCGCTGCCCACCCTGCGCCAGATCGGGACCGGGGGCGCACCCACCCCGGGGAGCCAGATCGAGCGGATCGGGTCGCAGTTCGGGCGGAGCGTCATGGCCAGCACCGGGTACGGGCTGACCGAGACGACCGGGGCCCTGGTCGGCATCGCGTCGTCGGACTTCTTCGACCGGACGGACTCGGTCGGGCGTCCCTTCCCCGTCTCCCGGGTGCGGGTCGTCGCCGCCGACGGGTCCGACGCCGGGCCCGGCCAGGTCGGCGAGGCGTGGATGCGCAGCGCCACACTGGGCCGGGGCTACTGGAACCTGCCGGACACCCCGCTGCTCAACCCCGAGGGGTGGTTCCCGACGGGCGACCTGGTCACCGTCGACGACGAAGGGTTCGTCCGGATCGTCGACCGCATCAAGGACGTGGTCCTGCGCGGCGGGGAGAACGTGTACTGCGCGGAGGTGGAGGGGCTGCTCGCGACCCACCCGGACGTGGTCGACGCCGGGGTGTTCGGGCTCCCGCACGAGCTGCTCGGCGAGGAGGTGGCCGCCGCCGTCCAGGTGCGTCCGGGATCGACACTCACCGCGGCCGACCTCAAGCGTCACATGGCCGAGCGGGCCGCCGCCTACAAGATCCCCTCGGCCCTCGTCGTCCTGACCGATCCCCTTCCGCGCAACCCGACCGGGAAGGTGCTCAAGTCCGAGCTCCGGGCCCAGCTCCGACCGGTCCCGGCACCCGAGGTGCAGAAGCCATGACGTCCGCGTCCGACACCGGCGAGCAGCCCGCGGAGTACGAGGAGATCCTCTACTCCGTCCGTGACCGCATCGCCACCGTGACCCTGAACCAGCCGGCACGGCGGAACGCCCTCACCTTCCGGATGCGCCGCGAGATCATCAACGCGCTCCGCACCGCCGAGCGGGACGACGACGTGACCGTCATCCTGATCCGGGCCAACGGGCCGTCGTTCTCCGGTGGGTACGCCCTGTCCACCGCCCCGCGGCCGAAGCCCGAGGCCGGGGCGCCGGACGCCCCGGAGACGCCGCAGCCCAAGTCCTACTGGGACGACGGCTCCCGCCCGGAGCGGTGGATCGACGCCGAGGAGTTCGACGGCTGGACCGACCAGTGGGCGCGCAGCTGCCTGCGGGACTGGATGAATGTCTGGGAGCTGCTCAAGCCCGTCGTCGCCATGGTGCACGGTCACTGCCTCGCCGGTGGCAGCGAGCTGATGTCGTTGTGCGACATCGCCTTCGTCGCCGACGACGCCCAGATCGGCTACCCGCCGATGCGCGGCATGACCACGCCCGACATCCCGTACTTCCCCTGGAAGATGACGATGGCCCAGGCGAAGTACCTCCAGCTGACCGGCAACAGCGTGACCGGCGCCGAGGCGGCTGCCATGGGGTGGGTCGCGAAGTCGTTCCCGGCCGACGAGCTCGAGGCGCAGACGATGCGCGAGCTGCGCGCGATGAGCCACATCGCGCCCTCCCTGCTCGCCGCCAACAAGGAGTCCGTCAACCAGGCCTACGAGATCATGGGCATGCGGACGCACTTCAACCAGGCGTGGACCATGCACTCGCTGAGCGGGGCGCTACGGCCCGGGGCCCGGGACTTCTCCCAGCGGCTCCGGGAGGGCGGGCTCAAGGCCGCGCTCGAGTGGCGCGACGGCCCGGCGCGCGCCGAGGGCTTCCGCTGACCGCACCCCGGCCCGGGTGCTGACCGGGCTCCGCCGACCGGGGCGGGCGAGCTCAGACGAGCGAGCGCAGCCCCGTCGGCCGGAGCCCCGTCGCGGTGGCCGTCTCCGTCTCCGCCTCGAGGGCGAAGGCCTGGAGCAGCTGGTCCATGATCCGCAGGGTGTGCCCGGAGAGGCGCTCGGCGGCCGTGGCCCCGTCACTGGAGCGCAGCGCACGCGCGATCCCGACGTGCTCCCGGCCGTCCGGGCGGAGGTCGCGCTCGAGGTGGACGTCGCGCTGGCGGAGGACCTGGGTGAGCACCACGGAGTCCTCCACCGCCTTGTGCAGCATCGCGTTGCCGGAGGACGACGCGATCGCCAGGTGGAAGGCGGTGTCCGCCTCGCGGAACGCCTCGGAGTCGCCGGCGACCGCGTGGGAGGCCTCCGCCAGCTCCAGGATGCGGTCCTTCTGCTCGGAGGTCGCCCGGTCCGCCGCGTGGCGGGCCGCGGCGGCCTCGAGGCCCGCGCGCACCTCGAAGGCATCCCTGATGGTCCGCGCGGTCGGCACGACGACCCGCAGGCCGCGTCCCGTCGGCTCGACCAGCCCGATGTGGCGGAGCTGCAGCAGCGCTTCCCGAACCGGGGTCTTGCTGACCTGGAGGTCCTTCGACAGCATCGCCTCGCTGACCGAGCTGCCCGGCGGCAGGCTCGCGTCCACGAGCCGCTGTCGGATCGCCGCGGAGACCAGGTCGGTCAGGTTGTCCGGTCGCTCGATCATGAGCGGCTACCTCCAGAGGGCTCGCGTCCGAGATAGCATATGTTAAATCTTTGAGGTCCGGGTTCTGTGGTAGTCAGACGCGTGCCGGGCGGAGGCGCTCGGTCACCCAGGCCGCGACCTGCGCCCGGTTGCCGAAGGTGAGCTTGGTCAAGATGTGCGTCACGTGGGCGTCGACGGTGCGCGGTGAGATGGCGAGGCGGCCCGCGATCTGGCGGTTCCCGAGCCCCTCGGCGACCCGTTGGGCCACCTGCCACTCCCGCTCGGTCAGCGGCCGGAACAACTCGGCGTGGTCGTGGTCCTGGTCGGCACCGCCGCCGTCGACGCCCTGGGCGTAGGCGAGCGCCCGGGCGGGTGAGAGCTCGGCACCGGCCGCCATGAGCGATCTCAGGTCGCGTTCGGGGAGCACGGCGCGCAGGTGATCGAGCGAGGCGTCCCGGAACCGGCGCAGGGCGACGACGCTGTCGATGGACGAGCCGCTGCGGCGCCACGCCGTCTCCGCGCACCCGGCCAGGGTCGCGCCGCGCCGCGGGTCGTCCGCGACGCTGAACCACGCGAGCGCGTCCAGGCACATCGCCTGCCCGATGTACTCCTGGTCGTGGGCCTTGAGCTGCAGGGCCTCGAGCACCATGGCCTCCGCGTCCCCCGGCTCGCCCACGTCACGCAGGACCATGCCCAGGTTCATGAGCGCGCTCGAGTGCAGCGTGCTCTCGACGTGCCGGCCGGTGATCCGGAGACACTCCCGGAGCAGCTCCTGCGCCGACGCGAGGTCGCCGCACAGCCACTGGGTGACGCCGTAGCCGAGGAGCACGTGGGCCCGCCCGACGACCTCGTCGGTCTGGGCGAACAGGCGCAGGGCCTCGGCGAGCGGGGCCTGCGCCCCGTGGGCGTCGCTGCCGCTCAGCTGGGCCATGCCCTCCACGAAACTCAGGTATCCGAGGTCGGCGGCCGCGGGCTCGGGTCCGAGCTCGGCCCGCGCCTCGGCGATGTGCCGGGGCACCTCCGCGCCGTCGCCGAGGTAGAACGAGAAGTAGGCGAGCCAGCGCAGGGCGGTCGCGCGTCCCGGTGTCCGCGGCTCCGACTCGTCGATGCCGCGCCGGAGCCAGTGCCGGCCCTCCGACATCAGGCCGGCCGTCACCCAGTAGAGGTTCAGGTCCGAGGCGATCGCCATGGCCTGCGCCGGCCTGCGGTCGTCGAGGGCGAAGCGCAGCGCGGACGCGACGTTCTGGTGCTCGCGGCGCAGCCGCAGCGACCATTCCTGCTGACCGGGCCCGAACCAGCCCTCCCGGTACTCCGTCGCGAGCTGCGAGCACCAGTCGACGAGCCGGTCCCGGACGGCGGCGACGCCGCCGGAGTCGGTCAGCCGCTGGTGGCCGAACTCGCGGATGGCACCGAGCATCCGGTACCGCGCCTCGGGCCCGGGGTCCTTCTCCCGTACCAGGATGGACTTCTCGACCAGCTCGGTCAGCAGGTCGACGACGTCGTCCCGGGCCAGGCCGTCGTCGGTGCAGACCACCTCGACCGCGGACACGACGAAGCTGCTCGGGAACACCGACAGGCGCGCCCAGAGGAGCTGCTCGGGCTCCGTGCAGAGGTCGTGGCTCCACGCGATCGAGGCGAGCAGGGTCTGGTGGCGCGCGGAGGCGCTGCGATCGCCCGTCGTCAGGAGCCGGAGCCGGGAGCCGAGCCGCGCGTTGATCTGCTCGACGGGCAGGGCGCGCACCCGGTCGGCGGCGAGCTCGATCGCCAGCGGGATCCCGTCGAGACGCTGGCAGATCTCGGCCACGTGCGGCGCGTTGGCCTCGGTCAGGACGAACCCCGGCTCCCGGGCCCGGGCCCGGTCGAGGAACAGGCGGACCCCGTCGTACTGCTCGAGATCGGCGGCCCGGGAGCCGTCGTCCCAGGTCGGGACCGGGAGCGGCGGTACGGCGTAGGTGTGCTCGCCGGCGATCTTCATCGGTTCGCGGCTGGTGGTCAGGACGTGGACGTCGGGAGCCCGGGCGAGGATCCGGCGGACCAGCAGGGCACAGGGCACGACGAGGTGCTCGCAGTTGTCCAGGACCAGCAGCAGGTGCGTCGGTGCCAGCCGCTCGGCCAGGCTCTCGGCGGTCCAGCCGGAGGGTTCGTCGCGGAAGCCGAGGGCGGAGGCGACCGCGTGCGGCACGAGCTCGGCGCTGCGCACCTCGGCCAGCTCGACCAGCACCACGCCGTCGGGGAACGCGCGCCGGGCCTGGTCGGCGATGCGCAGCGACAGGCGGGTCTTGCCCACCCCACCGGGACCGGTGAGCGTGACCAGCCGCGACGACGAGAGGAGTTTCCTGGCGTCGCCGAGCTCACGCCGGCGGCCCACGAACGTCGTGACCTCGGCGGGCACGTCGCCGCCGGCGCGGCGCAGGGACCGACCCATCGCCCGGAGCATAGTCGGCGGCGGGGCCCGGGTGGCCGGAGTCCTGAGTGTCCCTTAGGTAGGTATGTAGGTATCCCTGCGAATGACGTGCGTACCGGGACCGGTGAGGCTGACGGCGACCGGGGGTGACGCCCACCACGACGTCAGGGAGCTGCGCATCATGGCCGAGATCAGCCGCCGGCCGGAGCTCGCCGTCGGGCTTCCGCGACGCCCGTCCACGACGGGTGCGGACCGTTGCTACGTCCGGCTGGCGGTCATGGGCGACCCCGCGACCTGGCGGGCGAACGGGCCGCGGTCGGCGGACTGGCTGCACCTGCTGGCCGGTGCCGTCGGCGCCGCGCACGACCTGTCGTGGTGGGACGTCCGGAGCACCCGGGCCACGACCTACGACGTCCGGCGGGTCCAGCTGCGCACCGCCGTCGCCCACCGCCCGCACCTGGTGGCCCTGGCGACCGGGCTGGTCGACGTGCGCGAGCGGGAGTGGGACGCCGACGAGACGAGATCACACCTCCTGCACTGCGGCCACGTGCTCACCCAGCGAGGCGCCGTGCTGCTCACGACCGGGCTGGACGCCGGGCGGCCGAGCCCGCTGACCAGCGTGCACCCCGCGCGCCTGCGGTCCCGGATGCAGCAGCTCAACGGCCTCTACGAGGAGCTCCACGAGCGCTTCGGGACCATCCACCTGGATTCCGCCGGCCACCTGGACTCCACCGGCCACCTGGACTCCACCGGCACGGGAGGACCCGGCACGTACCCCAGCGCGGCCGTCCTCGCCGGCCGGTTCGCGAGGGAGCTCGCCCGGCGCGGCCTGGAGATCCCAGCCGCGCCGGGTGAGCTCTAGTTGCTCACAGACCGAGCGCCTCGGCCAGCCGGCCCGAGTGGTGGGCCGGGGTGCCCAGGAGCAACCGGTCGGCCGTCGCACGCTTGAAGTACAGGTGCGCGCTGTGCTCCCAGGTGACGCCGATCCCGCCGTGCAGCTGGATGGCGGCGGCCGCGACGGCGTAGTAGGCGTCCGAGCAGACGGCCTTCGCGGCGCTCACCGCGAGGTCCCGGTCCGGGGCCTGGTCGTCGACGGCACGAACGGCGTCGTCGAGCGCCGCCCGGGCCAGCTCGGTGTCGATGAGCATGTTCGCGAGAGCGTGCTTCACCGCCTGGAAGGAGCCGATCGGGCGGCCGAACTGGTACCGGGTCCGCGCGTACTCCGCGGTCACCTCGAGCATCCGGCGGGCCCCGCCGACCTGGTCCGCGGCCAGCCCGACGGCGGCGACCGCCCCGGCCTCCGCGAGGAGCACCGCGGCCGTCCCCGGCTCGCCGACCGGCGTGGCGGGCGCCCCGCCGAAGGTGACGTGCGCGAACCGCCGCGTCTGGTCCATGGTGAGGACGGGCTCGATCCCGACGCCGGCCGCGCCCGCGTCCACCCGGAACACCGAGATCACGTCGTCATGGCGCGCCGGCACCAGGAGGACGTCCGCGACCTGGCCGTCGAGCACGTGGGGGACCGTGCCCGTCAGGGTCCAGGCGTCCCCGGTCCGGGTGGCCGTCACCGGGGTGGCGTCCGCCGCCCAGCCCGCGGCGTGCCGCGGAAGGGCAACGGTGCAGACGAGCGAGCCGCCGGCGATCCCCGGGAGGAGGTCCGCCATCGCCCCGGCGTCCCCCGAGCGCGCCACGAGGGTCGCGCTCAGGAGCACGGTGGACAGGAACGGGCCGGGGAACAGCCCGTACCCGAGCTCCTCGGCGGCGACCGCCAGCTCCCGCAGGCCGTAGCCGGCCCCGTCGTACTCCTCGGGGACGGCCAGGCCCTGGACCCCGATCTCGGTGGCCAGCCGCGCCCAGGCCGCGCGGTCGAACCCGTCGGGGGAGTCGAGGTGCTCGCGCACCACAGACTCGGGTGCGGTGCGGGACACCATCCGCGCGACCGTCGAGCGGAGGTCGCGGAGCTCCTCGGACTCGACCACGACCGGCAGGGCCGGGGCGGCCGTGGGGCTAGCCACGGCGGAGCTCGGAGTAGGGAAGGTCCTTGTCGAGCCTCGGCTCCGCAGGCAGGCCGAGGACCCGCTCGGCGAGGATGTTGCGCATGATCTCCGTCGTCCCACCTTCGATGGAGTTGGCCCGGGAGCGCAGGAAGAGCCGGCGCGCGTCCACGGGTGCGCTCCCGCCGGGGCGGGCGGTGAGCGCGTCGGGCTCGTAGGTGTCATAGAGGAGCGCGTCGTCGCCGAGCAGGTCCAGGCACAGCTCGTACCCGGCCTTGTTCAGCTCGGCGAACCCGACCTTGCTCACCGAGCTCTCCGGACCGGGCCCGCCGGTCGTCCGCCGGGCGGCGCCGGCCGCGTAGAGCTTCAGCACGTGCCCGCGCAGCCAGAGCTGCACCATCCGGGACCGGAAGGCGCTCGCCGCCTGCTGGTCGCGGCGGAACAGCTCGGCGTACAGGTCGAGCGCGACCTCCACGGGACCGGCCTCGGTCGCCTTCGTGCCGAACATGTCGCGCTCGTTCATGAGCGTCGACATCGCGACCTTCCAGCCCCCGTCGACGGGGCCCAGCCGGTCGGCGTCGGGGATCACCACGTCGGTCAGGTAGACCTCGAAGAACTCCGCCTCGCCGGTCATCTGGCGCAGCGGCCGGATCTCGACTCCGGGAGTGGCCAGGTCGAGCGCGAAGTAGGTCAGGCCGCGGTGCTTGGGCAGGCCCGGATCGGTCCGGGCCAGCAGCATGCCCCGCTGGGAGGTCGTGGCCATGGAGGTCCAGACCTTCTGCCCGTTGACGCGCCAGCCGTCCGCCTCGCGCACGGCCCGCGCGTCGATGGCCGCCAGGTCGGAGCCGGCGCCCGGCTCGGAGAACAGCTGGCACCAGCGCTCGCCCGTGGCGATGGCGCGCAGGTAGCGCTCCTGCTGCTCGGCGGTGCCCCACGCGACCACGGTGGGCGCACCCATCGAGTAGGCCAGCCGGCTCTCCACCTGCAGGTTCGGCGCCCCGGCCTCGGCGAGGAGGGCGAACACCCGGCGCTGGGTGGCGCGGTCCGCCCCCAGCCCGCCCTGGCCGACGGGATGGTGCACCCACGTCAGCCCGGCGTCGTACTGGGCGGCGAGGAACTCCGCCCGGTCGGTCGTCGCCGGGGGGTACTTCTCGAGGAGCGCGCGGGTGGCGTCCTCGACCTGGTCCGGGTTCATGCGGTGCGCGACTTCCTCGCCCACGTCTCGAGGTCGAGCGGGGTGATGCCGAACTTCTCGAGGTGCTCGCGGCGGGCCGTCGGGGGCACGTCGCGGTTCCACTCGCTGGCCTGGACGATGGGCGGGACCTGGCCCTTGGCCAGCGCCTGCTCGGGGGACATCGGCAGCTCGGGGGGCAGGATCTCCTCGCCCCAGGCCCGCGACAGGGTCGCGGCGATCTCGTCGAACGTCAGCACGTCGCCCGCCAGCTCCAGCTGGACGCCGTTGAACCGCTCGGGGTCGGCGATGGCGGCCGCGGCCGCCCGGCCGATGTCCTCGACGGCGATGAGCGCGTAGGTGCTGTCGGGGTTGACGGCGGCCAGCAGCCGGTTGCCCGTGCGGCCCTCGAAGTAGACCGACGGGCGCTGGAACATCTCCATGAACGTCGACGGGTAGAGGAGGGTCCAGGCCGGGAAGCCCGCCGTCCGCACCAGCTCGTTGACGTCCTCCTTGCTCTCCCAGTACTCGCTGATCGGCGACACGGCCTCGTGGTACGAGCGGTGCCAGCGACCCTCGGCCCAGCCGGGGGCCGAGGTGTGGGTGCCCGCGCCGGACACCGACGTCTGCACGAAGTGGGGCACCCCGGCCTTGACGGCCGCCGGGACGAGGTTGCGCGCGTGGACCCGCTCGGCGTCGGCCGCCGGGTTCATCATGTCCGGCGTGAGGGCCGAGAAGACCGCCCGCACCCCGGTGCACGGCGCCACGAGGGACTCCGAGTCGTAGAGGTCGCCGACCACGAGCTCGATCCCGAGCTCGGCGAGCGCCTCGGCCCGGTCGGACCCGGGGTCGCGCACCAGCGCCCGGACGGGGATCCCGGCGGCGACGAGCGCCCGCGCGGTGGCCCCGCCCTGCTTCCCGGTCGCGCCGACGACGAGGACGGGCCGGTCGTCCGTCTGCTCACTCATGATCTCTCCTTGCTCGTGGTGCCTGGTCAGGCGATCGTGTAGCCGCCGTCGACGACCAGGGTGTCGCCGGTGTGGTAGGCGGAGGCGTCGGAGGCGAGGTACACCGCGATCCCGGCGAAGTCCTCGCCCGATCCCCAGCGGCGGACGGGCACCCGCTTGAGGATCGCCTCCTGCACCTCCGGGCGATCGAAGCTGCCCTCGGTCATGCCGGTGCGGATCCAGCCGGGGATGACCGTGTTCGCGCGGATCCCGTGCCGCCCGAACTCGACGGCGAGCCCCTTCGTGACCGAGATCAGCGCGCCCTTGGCGGCGGAGTAGGACTGCAGCGTGGGTGCCCCGCGCACGGCCGAGACGCTCGACGTGGTGACCAGCGAGCCCCCGGGGTCGCCGGCCTTCGCCCGCTCGACCATGTGCCGCGCCACCTCGCGCAGGGTCCAGAGCGCACCCTCGAGGTCGATCGCCAGCACCCGGTGCAGCTCGGTCGCGTCGAGATCCAGGAACTTGGTACGGCCACCCACGCCCGCGTTCGCGAACACCGAGTCGATCCGGCCGAGGGTCGAGACCGTGTCCTCGACGGCGGCCGCCACGGCGTCGGCGTCGGCCACGTCGACCACCGCGGAGTGCACCCGGGTGCCGCACTCGGACAGCCGCGCCGCGGCCTTCTCGAGCTTCTCGGCGTTGCGGCCCCAGATGGCGACCGCGGCCCCGGCCCGGGCGAGCCCCTCGGCCATGCCCAGGCCGATGCCGCCGTTGCCGCCCGTGACCAGCGCGACCTTGCCGGTGAGATCGAACGGCGAATACCTCGCCCCGTCACCGTTGACTGTCATGCGGCCGATCGTCGCCGCTCCCCGGTCCTCCGGTCGAGGACCCCGTTCAGCGGAGCGGACCGGGTCGGTGGTCATTGCGCCCCCGTCACTGCGGAGGGCGGTGCGGCGTGCCCACCGAGCTGATGTCGAAGACGGTGCCAGTGACGGTCAGGGCGTCCCCGCCCGACGCCAGCAGCGCGTAGGCGCCGACGTAGTCGGAGGGCTCGATCGCCCGTTCCAGCGCCGAGTACTTCTCGAGGTACTCCTGGATCGGGATGTCGGAGATCTGGCGCTCGCTCAGCCCCAGCGACCGCGGCCCGCTGAGGTTCGTGGACATGCCCCCCGGGGCCACACCGTTTACCCGGATCTCGGGCGCCAGCTCGTAGGCCAGCTGCCGCACGACACCGAGCCCGGCGTGCTTCGTCGCGGTGTAGAGGACACCGCCGCCCTGCGGGTAGAACGACGCGTTGGACAGCGTGAGGACGATCGCGCCGCGCGACTCGCGGAGCGCGGCGGCGGCCGCCCTCGCGCCCAACAGGTAGCCCAGCACGTTCACCGTGAACAGGTCGTGGAACCCGGCCTGCAGCTCGGTGGGGGAGAGGTCGACGAGGGTGCGGTTGAAGTCCCACAGGCCGACGTTGCCGATGAACACGTCGAGCCGGCCGAACGCCTCGACGGCCGCGGCGACGGCCTTCTCGTTGTCCGCGTACGTGGTCACGTCGCCGGTCACGGTGACGAGCTCGCCGCTGCCGATCGCGGCGAGCGAGGCGGCCTTGTCGGGGTCCCGTTCGAGGACCACCAGCCGTGCGCCCTCGTCGAGGAAACGCTCCACGATCGCCCGCCCGACACCGGAGCCCCCGCCGGTGACGAGGACGACCCGGTCCTGGAGTCCACCCACGTGGTACCCCGCCCTTCCGGTCTGGTCGATCAGTGGTGGGTGACGAACTCGGTCACGAGCCGGTTGAACTCCGCGGCGTGCTCGAGCTGGGCCCAGTGGCCGCACCGGTTCAGCATGACCATCCGGGAGTCCTGGATCATCGACAGGGCGCGGAGGCTGAGCTCCCAGTGGACGGTCCGGTCGTCCCGGCCGTGGATGATCAGGGCCGGGACGGCCGAGGTCGGCAGCGCCGCCGCCGCGGCCGCGAAGGCCTCGCCGCCCAGCCCGACCTTCATCCGCTCCACCCAGTCCGTGAGGTGCTGGGGGTGCGCGAGCGCCGCCCTGGACCGCTGCTCGGCGAGCTCGTCGGTGGCGAAGGTGGGGTCGAAGCACATCACCTGCACCAGCCGCTTGAAGTTCGCCGGCGACGGGTCCAGGTAGGTGTCGTAGAGGACCTTGAAGCCCTCGCTCATCCCGGCCGGCGACAGCACGTTGACGGCCCAGACCCCGGATCCCATCGTCACCAGGTGGGAGACCCGCTCCGGCCAGCGCGCGTTCACGATCAGCCCGACGCCGCCGCCCATCGAGTTGCCGACGATCGCGGCCCGCTCGATGTCGAGCGCGTCCATCAGCTGCTTGACGGCCTCGCCCTGGTCGAAACCGGACGCCACGTCCTGCGGGCTCGACTCGCCCCAGCCCGGCATGGTCACCGCCACCACGCGGAACTGCCTCGAGAGGGGCTCGATGTTCGGCGCGAAGTTCGACCAGCCCGTGGCGCCCGGGCCGGTGCCGTGGATCAGCAGGAGCGGGTGCCCCTCGCCGGCCTCGTTCACCTGGATCTCGTAGTCCGGCGTGCGGACGATCCGGTGCGTGTTCTCGGCGGTCAGGGCGGGGGCTGTGTCGGTCCCGGACGTCATGGGTGCTGCTCCTCGGGCTCTCGGCAGGGCGCTGCGGGTGCGGATCGGTCGGATCAGTCGGGGAGGTCGACGTACACGTCGTCGCCCTCGACCTTCGTGGCGTAGGTGGCGACGGAGCACGTGGCGGGGAGGCTGAGCACCTCACCGGTCCTGATGTTGAACTTCGCGAAGTGCCACGCGCACTCGACCACGTCGCCCTCGACGTAGCCGTCCGCGAGGGAGGACTCGTCGTGGGTGCAGGTGTCGTCGATCGCGTAGTACTCGTCGTCGACGGTGAACAGGGCGATCGGGCACTTCCGTTTGAGCTGGTAGCCCTCGCCCTCCTCGATGTCGGACGTGCTGCACGCCTTGGTCCAGGTCACCTGCTCCTCACACCCTTTCGTTGCACCGGCATTGACCAATCTGACACCTGAGATACCATATCTTATGCCTCCGACGTTCCCCCCAGCGGAACGCGCCAAGGGCGGCGGTCGGGGAGAGGAGGGTCTGGTGGAGCGTCAGCAGGCCAGAAGCGTAGGGACCGTGAGCAGCTCGGACACGTCCGCGGGCAAGGCGCTCGCGTTGTTGGGTGCGTTGGGTGGTCCGCGTCCGGTGATGGGTGTGTCGGAGCTGGCGAAGGCGGTGAGTGTTCCGAAGTCGACGGCGCACCGGTTGTTGGTGGTGTTGACCGAGAGCGGGTATGTGCGCCGCGCCGGGGACAAGTATGCGTTGTCGACGCGGGCGTTCGAGTTGGGTAATCAGGTGGCGGTGGCGCGGGCGAACGGGTTGCGGGATCGGGCGATGCCGGTGCTGAGTGAGTTGTATGCGCAGACCCGGGAGGCGGTGCACCTGGGGGTGCCGGAGGGTTCGAGCGTGTTGTATGTGGAGAAGTTGTTCGGGCCGGAGTCGGTGCGGGTGGACACGGCGGTGGGGATGCGTCGGCCGCAGTATGCGACGGCGTTGGGGAAGGCGATGTTGGCGTTCTCGGAGTTGGGGTCGGGGGGGAGTGTGCCGGCGCGGTTCTACCGGTTCACGGCGTTCACGATCGGGACGCCTGATTTGTTGGGGCGGGTGTTGGAGCGGGTGCGTCAGGAGGGGTACTCGACGGATTTCGAGGAGGCGTTCCTCGGGGTGTCGTGTATTGCGGTGCCGGTGTTCGACCGGCGGAGTGGGAAGCCGGTGGCTGCGTTGTCGTTGTCGACCGCGGCGGCGGGACGTGCGGTCCTGCGGTACAGGTCGGTGATGCTGAAGGCAGCCGAGCAGCTCTCCGGTCATGTCAGCACCATGGTGGCCTGACATGCGCCTCGCAGCTCGGGTCCGGCATTCGGAACGGGTTCGTTGTCCGGGTGTGCCGGGCCCTCGCACGATCGGCGAACCAGTCCAGGAGAACCAGAGGGGACGGACCACCGCATGACGAGCGTCGAAGCACTCGGTTACCTGGGGTTCCGGGTCAAGAGTCTCGAGGACTGGACGGTCTTCGCGACCGAGATCCTGGGCCTGACCGCGACCCGCACGCAGATCGACGGTGAGGAGGCCGTCGTGCTGCGCATGGACGAGCGCGCCCACCGGATCACCCTGCGGGCCGGCAACGACGAGCTCGACTACGTCGGGTGGCAGGTGTCGGGGCCCGACGCCCTGGACGAGGTGGCGGCCGCGCTGCGCGAGGCCGGGGTCGCCTACAAGGAGGACGCGGGGCTCGCCGAGCTGCGCGGCGTGCGCCGGCTGCTGAGCTGCACCGACCCCGCCGGGTACACGCTCGAGTTCCACTACGGCGCGACCATGATGCAGGAGCCGTTCCTCTCCCCGACCGGCGCGCGCTTCGTCACCAGCACCCCCGACGGCGCGGACACCGGCCTGGGCCACCTCGTGCTGGTCTGCCGCAACGTCGACGAGACGACCGACTTCTACCGCAAGGTCCTCGGCTTCAAGGTGAGCGACCACATCGTCCCGATCCCGGGCATGCTCCTCACCTTCCTGCACACCAACCCGCGGCACCACTCGCTGGCGGTGGCGCCCGTCTACAAGGACGGGCCGACCGGGGTCAACCACATCATGCTGGAGGTCGACGACCTCGACGTCGTCGGCCGCGCCCTGGACAAGGTGCAGCAGCGCAAGATCCGCCAGCTCGCCACCCTGGGCCGCCACACGAACGACAAGATGCTGTCGTTCTACGTGCAGTCGCCGTCCGGATTCGGTGTCGAGTACGGCACCGACGGGGTGCTGATCGACGACGACACGTGGTCGGTGGTGACCTACGACGCCTCGGCGTACTGGGGCCACGCCTTCGACCGCGACTGACCTCCCACAGCAACGAGTGGAGAACGACATGGGCATCGCCGAGCCCGGCACCAGGGCCGACCTCGACTCGCTCGTCAACCTGGCGACCGGCGAGCTGGACCGCCGGATCTTCAGCGACGAGGAGATCTTCGAGCTGGAGATGACGCACATCTTCGGCCGGGCCTGGCTGTTCCTGTGCCACGAGACCCAGATCCCCAAGCGGGGGGACTTCTTCGAGGCCCCGATGGGCCGCGACAACGTCCTGGTGGTCCGGCAGAAGGACAAGAGCATCAAGGCCCTCCTCAACACCTGTACCCACCGCGGCAACGCGGTGTGCCGGGCGGAGGAGGGCAATGTCCGGAACTTCATGTGTACCTACCACGGCTGGACGTTCGGCCTGGACGGCGAGCTGGTCGGGGTGCCGGGGCTGAAGGACTTCTACCACGACGACCTGGACAAGACGAAGTACCCGCTCCGCCAGGTCGCCCAGCTCGACAGCTACAAGGGCTTCGTCTTCGCGACCATGGACCCGCAGGCGCCGCCGCTGCTGGACTTCCTCGGCCGCACCGGCCGGATCGGCATCGACCTGCTGGCCGAGCGCGGTGACATGGAGTGCCGTCCGGGCATCCAGAAGTTCACGCTGAACTGCAACTGGAAGTTCGCCGTGGACAACTCCTTCGACTACTACCACCCGCAGATCACCCACATCTCGGCGCAGGCGGTCGGGATGATCCCCAGCGCCGAGGCGACCGACTCCGGCGGGGCCCGGACGGACGAGGGGAACTCCCTCGGCGTCCAGCGGCTGCCCACCGACCTGGACACCCTCGTCGCGCTCGGCGAGTACGGGCACGCGATCTCCGGCCCGAGCGTCGAGGCGATGAAGCGGACCCTCCCGCCGGAGATGCACGAGCTCGTCACCTGGCGAACCGATCCCGGCCCGCTCGCCGCCCTCGGCCGGGTCGGGGCCCGGTTCGCCGGCCACCCCCAGGTCTTCCCGACGGCCTGGTTCACGATGGACGCCCAGCTCAGCCTCCGGGTCCCGCGCAGCGCGGGCGTCACCGAGGTCTGGTGGTTCAGCTTCGCCGACCGCAACCAGACGCCCGAGGAGCAGCGGGCCCAGCTCGACCGGCAGATCCACTCGTTCGGCCCCGCCGGATTCCTCGAGCAGGAGGACGGCGAGAACTGGTCGCAGAGCACGATGCAGGCCGGTCCCGGCGCCCGTCGGAGCATCCCGCAGCAGCTCAAGATGGGGCTGGGCCGCGGGAAGATCATCCACGAGGACGGCGTGGCCCGCATCGAGGCGGCCGTCAACGAGCACGCGCAGCTGTGGACCTACCTGTCGTGGCTCGAGTGGATCAAGGGCACCGACTGGGACGACCTGCGCGACTCCACCACGCCCGGCGACAGCATCTGACAGGGACGGACCACCGAGATGGGAACCACGGACCTGGACGCGGTGATCGCGCCGGACAAGCTCGCCGCCATGTACCAGCAGTACGAGGTCGAGCAGTTCTACACGCACGAGGCCGCCCTGCTGGACCACTCGCGGTTCGAGGAGTGGGTCGAGCTCTTCACCGACGACACGGTGTACTTCATGCCGATCCGCCGGACGGTCCCGCGCCGCAACCTCGCCAAGGAGTTCACCCGGCGCGGCGAGATGGCGTTCTTCGACGACGAAAAGGCCACGCTCGTCGGCCGGGTCCAGAAGCTCGCCACCGGGACGGCCTGGGCCGAGGACCCGCCCTCGCGCACCCGCCACCTCGTGACCAACGTCCGCATCGTCGCCGACCGGGGCACCGAGCTGACGGTCGAGACGTGCTTCCACCTGTACCGGACCCGGCTGAAGTCGGAGATCGACGAGTGGATCGGGCGGCGCGAGGACGTGCTGCGCCGCACCGAGGACGGCCTGCGGATCGCCCGCCGGGACATCTACCTCGACCAGACCATCCTGCTGTCGCAGAACCTCAGCAACTTCTTCTGACGGCCCAGCGGACAAGAGTGACCGAGCACAGCGCCCGACACGACGACGAGGAGGCCCGGGTGGGATCGACTTCCCACGACAGGAGAACCGAGATCCCCCGGCCGGTCCGGGCCAACGGCATCAGCCTGTGCTGCGCGACGTACGGCGACCCGGCCGACCCGCCGCTGTTGATGATCATGGGTCAGGGCACGCAGCTGGACGGCTGGGACCGCAGCTACGTCGACGACCTCGTGGACTCGGGCTTCTTCGTGATCCGCTTCGACAACCGCGACGTCGGGCTGTCGGAGCGGATCGAGGGCACCCCCGACACCGCGGCGATCCGCGCGGGCGACCTGAGCACGCTGCCCTACACCCTCGACGACATGGCGGCCGACGCCGTCGGCCTCCTCGACGCCCTCGGGCTGGACCGCGCCCACCTCCTCGGTGCGTCGCTCGGCGGCATGATCGCGCAGCTGGTGGCGATCCGGTGGCCGCAGCGGGTGCTGTCGTTGTGCTCCATCATGTCCAGCACCGGCGACCGTGCGGTCGGCCAGCCGGACCCGGACACCATCGCGCTGATGCGCCGCCCCGCCCCGCCCACCCGCGAGGGCGCGATCGAGGCGGCCGTGGAGCGCTCGCGCGCGCTCGCCGGGAAGGGTTTCCCGTTCGACGAGGACGCGGCGCGGACCCGTGCGGCCGCGGCGTACGACCGTGCCCACGACCCGGCGGGCAGGCTCCGCCAGCAGGCGGCCGCCATCGCCGCCGCGGACCGCACGCCCGAGCTGCGCCGCCTGCAGGTGCCGACGGTCGTGATCCACGGGAACGACGACCGCCTGGTCGACGTCAGCGGTGGCCGCGCCACGGCGGCGGCCGTGCCGGACGCCCGGTTCGAGCTCATCGACGGCATGGGTCACGGTGTGGTGCCCGAAGCCTGGCCACAGATCATCACCGCGGTCCGTCGCAATGCGGCCCGCGCCACAGCAGTTCCGGGAGACGTCAGGTGACAGTGCACGTAGGCCAGACAGGGCAGGTAGGCCAGACAGGGCAGGTAGGCCAGACAGGGCAGGTGGGCCCGGCAGGGCAGACCGACCGGACCGATCCGGTCGCCCTCGGGTTCGATCCCGACGTGCTCCGGGAGAAGTACCGGATCGAGCGCGACAAGCGGCTGCGCAAGGACGGCTCCCGCCAGTACCAGGCGCTCGAGGGCGAGCTCGCGAAGTTCATCGACGACCCCTACACGCCGCGGACCGAGCGCGAGCCCGTCCACGACCACGTCGAGGTCGCCATCGTCGGCGGTGGCTTCGGGGGCATGCTGGCCGGCGCGCGCCTGCGCGACCTGGGGTACACCGACATCCGGATCCTCGAGCAGGGTGGCGACTTCGGCGGCACCTGGTACTGGAACCGCTACCCGGGCGCGGCCTGCGACACCGAGGCCTACATCTACCTCCCGCTGCTGGAGGAGACCGGCTACATCCCGAGCGAGAAGTACGTCAAGGCTCCCGAGATCCTGGAGCACTGCCGCCGGATCGCCCGCCACTACCGCCTCTACGACAACGCGCTGCTCCAGACCCGCGTCTCCGGGGTCACCTGGAGCGAGGACGACGGCCTCTGGACCGTGGAGACCGACCGCGGCGACCGGTTCACCGCCAAGTACGTCTGCATGACCGCGGGCGCGATGCAGAAGCCCAAGCTCCCCGGCGTGCCCGGGATCGAGACCTTCGCCGGCCACACGTTCCACACGACCCGGTGGGACTACGAGTACACCGGCGGGGACAGCACCGGGGGCCTCGACGGGCTCGCCGACAAGAAGGTCGCGATCGTCGGGACCGGGGCGACCGCGATCCAGGCGGTACCGCACCTCGGGGCGAGCTCTGGTCACCTGTACGTCGTCCAGCGCACCCCGTCGGCGGTCAACGCGCGCAACAACCGGCCGACCGACCCCGAGTGGGCCGCCTCCCTGCAGCACGGCTGGCAGCGGGAGCGGATGGACAACTTCTCGACCTTCGTCGCCGGCGGGGACGCCGAGACGGACCTGGTCAAGGACGGCTGGACGGCCATCTACCGGCTCCGCACGCTCAGCGGCGGCGTCCTGGACGAGATCGACGACTTCACGAAGATGGAGGAGATCCGCAACCGGGTCGCCTCGATCGTGCGCGATCCCGAGACGGCCGAGGGCCTCAAGCCCTGGTACCGCGCGCTCTGCAAGCGGCCCTGCTTCAACGACGACTACCTCGAGACCTTCAACCGGCCCAACGTCACCCTCCTCGACACCGACGGCCAGGGCATCGAGCGGGTCACCCCGACCGGGATCGTGGTGGGCGGCAAGGAGTACGAGGTCGACTGCCTCGTCTTCGCCAGTGGCTTCCAGGTGGGCGCCCCGTTCGCGAGCCGGCTCGGCTACGACGTGGTCGGCCGCGGCGGCCGGAAGCTGAGCGAGAAGTTCAAGGGCGGGATCTCGACGCTCTACGGGATGCAGACCAACGGCTTCCCGAACTTCTTCATCATCGCGCTCAACCAGGTCGGCACGAGCTCGAACTTCGCCCACGTGCTCGACGTCCAGAGTCGCCACGTCAGCCAGGTCATCCACGAGGCCGACAGCCGCAAGGCCCGGACCGTGGACGTGGAGGTGCCGGCCGAGGAGGCCTGGGTCCAGACCGTCTACGACTCCTCGCGCGCCAACCTCGAGTTCCTCGAGTCGTGCACCCCCGGCTACTACAACAACGAGGGCAGCCCCAACGCGAACGTCGCCCGGCGCAACGGCGCCTACGGGCCCGGGATCGTCGCCTTCGACCACCTCATCAGCGACTGGCGCGCCGAGGGGTCGTGGGAGGGCCTGACCTTCGAGACGACCGACGGTGCCTGACGTGACCCGGACGACCGGGGCGACCGGCGGGCCGCTGTCCGGGCTGGTCGTCGCGGACTTCTCCCGCATCGTCGCCGGGCCGCTGTGCACCATGCTGCTCGGCGACCTCGGCGCGGACGTGATCAAGGTCGAGAGCCCGGCCGGCGACGACACGAGGACCTTCACGCCCCCGGTGCGCGACGACGTGTCGACGTACTACATGGCCGTGAACCGCAACAAGCGGTCGATCGCCCTCGACCTCGCGGACGAGGCCGATCTCGCCGTGGGGCGCAGCCTCGCCCTGACCGCCGACGTCTTCGTCCACAACTTCAAGGTCGGCGGGATGGAGCGGTACGGCCTGGGCTACGCGGACGTGTCCGCGGCCAACCCCGGGATCGTCTACTGCGCCATCAGCGGTTTCGGGAGCCGCGAGGGTGCCGCGCTGCCCGGCTACGACCTCCTCATCCAGGCGGTGTCCGGGATGATGTCGATGACGGGCGATGCCGACGGACCGCCGCTGCGGGCCGGCATCTCCGCCGTCGACGTGATGACCGGGCTGCACGCGACGATCGCGGTGCTCGCCGCGCTGAACCACCGTGCCCGGACCGGCGAGGGCCAGTTCGTCGAGCTCGACCTGCTGACCAGCGCGCTCTCGTCGATGATCAACCAGACATCGGCGTACGTCGCCGGCGACGTGGTGCCCGGGCGGATGGGGAACGAGCACCCCAGCCTCTTCCCGTACGGCCCGTTCCCGACGGCGGACCGGGAGCTGATCGTCGTGACGGGCAACGACCGCCAGTACCGGACGCTCTGCACCGCGCTGGGCCGACCGGAGCTGGGGACGGACCCGCGCTACGTCACGGTGGGCCTGCGCAACCGCAACCGCGACGAGCTGCGCCCCGAGCTGGAGAAGGTCCTGGCCACCCGCGGCGCCGACGAGTGGGCGGACCTGCTCGCGAAGGCCGGCCTGCCCTGCGGGCCGATCAACGACGTGCGCGGCGGCGTCGAGCTGGCCACCCGGCTCGGTCTCGACCCCGTCGTGGACGTCGACGGTGTGCCGATGGTGCGCAACCCCGCCACCTATTCCCTGACGCCGCCGCAGTACCGCCACCGCCCGCCCACGCTGGACAACGCGGGCGAGGACATCCGGGCGTGGCTGACCTCCCGTGCGTCACCCCGCGACCCGGCCCAGTGAGATTCGGCCCGGCGAAGTTCGGCCCGGTGAGACCCGGCCCAGTGAGAGGACCAACCGCAGTGTTCGGCAACGACAGGAAACCCGTCGCGATCGTGACCGGAGGCGCCCGGGGCATCGGGCGCGGGGTCGCGAACCGGCTGGCGGCGGACGGCTGTGCCGTCGCCGTCCTCGACCTCGACGAGAAGGCGTGCGCGCCGGCCGTCGAGGAGATCGAGGCCGCCGGCGGCACGGCGCTGGCCGTCGGTGCGGACGTGTCCGTGGTGGAGGACGTGGCGGCCGCGGTCGACCTCGTGGCCGCCGAGCTCGGTGAGCCCACGGTGCTGGTCAACAACGCCGGCATCGTCCGCGACAACATGCTCTTCAAGCTGCAGCCCGAGGAGTGGGACGCGGTCATCAACGTCCACCTGCGCGGGGCCTACCTGATGTCGAGGGCCGCCCAGAAGTACATGGTGAAGGCGGGCTGGGGCCGGATCGTCAACCTGTCCAGCACGTCCGCGCTCGGCAAGAAGGGCCAGTCCAACTACGCCGCGGCGAAGTCCGGCCTGCAGGGCTTCACCAAGACCCTCGCGATGGAGCTCGGGAAGTTCGGGATCACCGCCAACTCCGTGGCGCCCGGGTTCATCGTCACCGAGATGACCCGCGACACCGCGGTCCGGATCGGGATGCCGTACGACGAGTACACCGTCATGCGCGCGGCGGAGATCCCGGTCGGCCGGGTGGGCCAGCCCGAGGACATCGCGGCGGCGGTCTCGTTCTTCGTCAGCGAGGAGGCCTCGTTCGTCTCGGGCCAGGTCCTCTACGTGGCCGGAGGGCCGAAGGCGTGAGGATCGCGCGGGTGTCGCTGGGCCCCGGTGACGACGTCTGGGCCCGGCTCGACCCGGAGGCCTCGGTCGAGCTGCTCGACCTGTCCGACCTCGGGCAGGAGGGACGCGCCCTCGGCCCGGCGGCGGGACTCACCCTCGTCCGGCCGGTCACGCCGACCAGCACCGTGGTCTGCCTGCTCGGCAACTGGAAGGGCCGCGACGGCCGCGACGGTCCGAGCTTCTTCATCAAGCCGAACAGCTCGCTGATCGACGACGGGGACCCGATCGTCCTGCCCGCGGGCGTGCCCACCGTGGTCTACGAGCCGGAGATCGCCGCGGTGATCGGCCGGACCTGCCGCGGGGTCGCCCCGGCCGAGGCCCGCGCCCACGTGCTCGGCTGGACCTGCGTCAACGACGTGACGGCCACGGACCTCGGCGTGACGACCAACTTCCCCTTCCTCCCCGGGAAGTCCTACGACACCTTCGGTGTGCTGGGCCCGGTCGTCGAGACCGAGCTCGACCCGGACGACACCGCGCTGCGGGCCCGGATCAACGGCACGGTCGTCACCGACACGGTCACCTCGCGGATGAACTGGACGACCGACGAGGTGATCAGCTGGGTGAGCGGCTTCATGACGCTGCGCCCCGGCGACCTGGTGTGCTTCGGCACGCCGCCGGAGATCGAGCCCGTCAAGGCCGGCGACGTCGTCGAGGTCGAGGTCGAGGGCATCGGGACCCTGCGCAACCCCGTGATCGCCTCCGACGAGGCACAGAGCTGGTACGACAACAGGAACGGTGACCTGAGCGAATGACCACGGTGGACAGCGAGCTCGGCTTCGACCCCGACGAGCTGCGGGCGAAGTACGCGCACGAGCGCGACAAGCGGCTGCGCCTGCGGCCGGAGGGCGCGGCCCAGTACCGGCAGATCGAGGGCTCGCTGGCCCACTTCCTCGACGACCCGTACACCCCCCGCACCGAGCGTGAGCCGGTCACCGACCACGTCGAGGTCGCCATCCTGGGCGGCGGCTTCGGCGGCCTGCTGGTCGGGTCGCGGCTGCGCACGGCCGGGGTCGAGGACCTGCGGATCGTCGAGGCCGGTGGCGGCTTCGGCGGGGTCTGGTACTGGAACCGCTACCCGGGCGCGGCGTGCGACACCGAGGCGTACATCTACCTGCCGCTGCTGGAGGAGACCGGGTACATCCCGACCGAGAAGTACGTCAAGGCACCGGAGATCCTCGAGCACGTCAACCGCATCGCCGACAAGTTCGACCTGCACCGAAACGCGTTGCTCCACACGCGGGTCACGGACGTCGCGTACGACGAGGGCGCCGCGCTGTGGACGGTGCGCACCGACCGCGGGGACACGTTCACCGCGCGGTACGTGGTGATGACGGTCGGCGCGATGGTGAAGCCGAAGCTCCCCGGCCTGGCGGGCATCGAGAAGTTCCGGGGGCACACCTTCCACACCACCCGCTGGGACTACGCGTACACGGGCGGGTCGAGCAAGGGCGGCATGACCGGCCTGAACGACAAGCGCGTGGGCATCATCGGCACGGGCTCGACGGGCATCCAGGCCGTGCCGCACCTGGGCCGGGACTCCGGGCACCTGTTCGTCTTCCAGCGGACGCCGTCGGCCGTCAACGTGCGCAACAACCGGCCGACCGATCCCGAATGGGCCGCGTCCCTGCAGCCGGGCTGGCAGCGGGAGCGGATGGACAACTTCGGCACCTTCGTCGCCGGTGGCGCCGCCGAGACCGACCTGGTGAACGACGGCTGGACCGCGCTCTACCGGCTGCGCAGCGTCAACAACGGGGTGCTCGACGAGATCGACGACTTCAGGAAGATGGAGGAGATCCGCGCGCGGGTCTCCGACACCGTCTCCGATCCCGCGACCGCCGAAGCCCTCAAGCCGTGGTTCCGTGCCCTGTGCAAGCGGCCGTGCTTCCACGACGAGTACCTCGAGACCTTCAACCGGCCCACCGTGACCCTGGTGGACACCGAGGGGCGCGGGGTCGACGAGGTCACCGAGAACGGTGTCGTCGTCGCCGGCGTCGAGTACGAGCTGGACTGCCTGATCTTCGCCAGCGGGTTCTCGGTCGCGGCACCGTTCCGCAGCCGGCTCGGCTACGACGTCACGGGCCGCGACGGGCTTCTGCTCAGCGAGAAGAACAAGGGCGGCATGTCGACGCTCTACGGCATGCAGAGCCACGGTTTCCCGAACTTCTTCATCGTGGCCGTCAACCAGGTCGGCGGCAGCTCGAACTTCGCCCACATCCTGGACGTGCAGAGCCGGCACATCGCGGACCTGGTCGCGGAGGCGCGGCGCCGCGGCAGCCGGACGATCGAGGCCGAGAAGCAGGCCGAGGACGCGTGGGTGGACGTGGTCGTCGAGTCGTCGCAGGCCGACCTGGAGTTCCAGCGCTCGTGCACCCCCGGGTGGATGAACAACGAGGGGCAGCCGAACGTCATCGCCCGGCGCAACGGGCAGTACGGCCCCGGGATCGTGGCCTTCGACCGGCTGATCGAGGGCTGGCGGGCGGACGGCGAGTACCGCGGCGTCGTGTTCTCCGACGCCGGGACGAGCTGAGCGGCAACGCCCCCGGGGCGGTCTCCGCGGTGGTCGGCGCCGGCCGGTTCCGGTTCAGCGCCCCTGCCACCGCGGAGGCCGCTTCTGCGTGAAGGCGAGGATGCCCTCCTGCGCGTCGGCCGAGTCGAAGACCTCGCGCAGGAGCGGCTCCTGCTCCGCGTGCAGCTGCGCCGGGGTCGGCCGGCCGAGCCCCGCGAGGATCCGCTTGCTGGTGCGCACCGCGAGCGGGGCGTTGGCGGCGATCCGGCGGGCCAGCGCGACGGCCGCGTCCAGCGCGCCGCCCTCGTCGACGAGCTGGGTCAGCAGGCCGTGCCGCTCGGCGGTGGCGGCGTCCATCCGGTCACCGGTCAGGACGAGCGCCATGGCGGCGTGGTATGGGATGCGCTCCGGCAGCCGGAGCAGGCCGCCGGCGCCCGCGATCAGGCCGCGCCGCACCTCGGGCAGGCCGAACTGCGCGGTCCGGGACGCCACGATCAGGTCGCACGCCAGGACCATCTCGAAGCCGCCGGCGAGCGCGTAGCCCTCCACGGCGGCGACGAGCGGCGTGCGCGGCGGCTCCTGGGTCAACCCGCCGAAACCGCGGCCCGGGACGATCGGCCGCTCGCCGCGGGTCGCCGCGGCGAGGTCCATCCCTGTGCTGAAGTCGCCGCCCTTCCCGGTCAGGACGCCGGCGCGCAGGTCGTCATCGGCGTCGAGCTCGTCGAACGCGTCGGCCAGCTGCCGGGCGGTGGCGGCGTCGACCGCGTTGCGCACCGCGGGCCGGTCGATCGCGATGACGAGGACGCCGCCGTCGAGGCGTTCGGTGGTCACACCGGGCGGGGTCATGGCGCTCCAGAGGTCGGTCGAATGTGGACAGACGACCGGCCCCGTCGGAACGACGGGGCCGGCCGGGTCGTGCAGCAGCGGTCGGTCAGACCGCCATCCCGCCGCCCATGTCGATCATGACACCGTTCATGGCGCTGGCGGCGTCGCTCGCCAGGAAGGCGACCATGTTGGCGACCTCCTCGGGCAGCTCGTAGCGCTGGATCGCGGTCCGGCCGCGAGCGTAGAGCGTCCCCGGGCTGTCGTCGGTCAGCGGCCGGCCCGGGCCCCACATCGAGCCGGCGTTGACCCCGAGGACGGCGATCCCCTGCGGGCCGAGCTCCTTGCCCAGGAACCGGGTGAACTGGCCGAGGCCGGACTTGAGCGCGCCGTACACGGTCAGGCCGGGGATGGCCGTGCTGCCCGCCTCCGACCCGACGTTGATGATCCGGCCCTTGCCCTGGGGCAGCATGTAGTCCAGCGCCGCGCGGGAGCAGTACATCGGACCCGTGAGGGTGCCCCGCACCGAGCGGTCGATGTCCTCGGCGCTGAAGTTCGCGAAGTCGCCGACCACGACGTCCGCCGCGTTGTTGACCAGGATGTCGATGCCGCCCAGGGCCTCCGCGGCCTGCGCCATGACGCCCTGCACGCCGTCCCAGTTCATCACGTCGCCGTGGATGGGCACGACCTTCGTGCCCCACTTCTGTGCGGCGGCGGAGGCGACGCCCTCGGCGTCCGGCGCCGACGGGTGCCGGGAGAAGCCCCGCTCGCGCACCTGCTCGGCGCTCAGGTCGACGACCGCGACGTCCGCGCCGAGACCGGCGAGCCGGTTCACGCAGGCCTGGCCGAGGTTGATCCCCGCGCCGCCGGTGACGACCGCGCGCCGGCCCCGCAGGTCGAGCAGGTCGGTGACCCGCTTGCCGATGCTGTCGAGCGGGATGCTCGACTCGTCCCACCACACCGTCTGCGATCCGTTGCCGGAGTCGATGTGGTTCTGCAGGACCTGGTCGAAGAAGTGCGTCGGCACGGTCATCCCTCGCTCGTGGGTGGCTGGCTGGTGGTGACGTCCCGGCCGCGGACCAGGGGCCGGAACATCGGGTAGGCGATCGGGTGCTGGTTGGCGCCGAGCTCGGGCCCGCCGCGCCACCGGTACAGGCTCAGGCAGCGGCCGGCGGCCCGGTTCGTGATGTGGTCCGTCGTCGGCTGGGTCATCACGAAGCCGATGGCCTCGAAGTAGCGCGTCGAGGTGACCAGGTCCGGCAGGGCGGCGTTCATGGCCAGGAGCTCGATCGGCATGGCGCCGCACTCGTCGTCGGCGAGGCCGGCGCGGGCGTCGATCGAGCTGACCGGCTCGGGAAAGCGGGTGTCCCACTCCGTGAACCAGCCGACGTACGGCACGTCGGGGCAGGCGGCCGGCTCGGCGGCGGCGAAGGAGAAGTTCTGCGACTGGGCCGAGAGCCGGACGCCCAGCAGCCGCGCCTGCTCCTGCCACGGGATCCGGGGGTCGACGACCAGGGGCACGGCGAACCGGCCCGCGTACGCCGCGGGCTGCTCCGGCACGCGGGGAAGGCCCGCGAGGTACTCGGTGGCGTCCAGGCCGAGGCGGGCCGGGAAGCCCGCCTCGACGTACGCCGCGGTGGTCCGCTCCCGGAGGGCCTCCCACACCGACCGCACCGGCGGGGTCGCCGAGCGGGTGCGGACCCCGAGCATCACGCCGTTGTCGCTGGCGGTCAGGTCGTAGCCGACCATGAGCGCGCCGGGGGAGACCACCTCGTTCTCCCGCCCCTCCTCGGCGTCCGCGCCCTCGAAGCGCGCCACGACCAGCCGGCCGTCGTACGCCGTGGCGAGCCGTGTCCAGCTGCCGTCGAGATGGCGGCCGGTCAGGAGGAACCGGTCCTGGCTGGCCACGATGTACTGGTCGAGGGTCAGCATCGTGCGTCCGGCCGCGGCGATCGCCGCCAGGGCCTGCGGCTCGTCGAGGTCCGGCCACGGCGCCTCGGCGGAGGTCTCGTAGTCGAACCATCCCCACACGTCGGCGGTGTTGGCGTAGCCGTTCGCCGGCGGCACCGCGTAGGAGTCCATGGCGGGGAACAGCCTCTGGAACCGGTCCCGGGTCAGGTGCGAGCTGAGCTCGTGGGGCAGGTACGCCAGCGTGCGGCCCTGCGCGTGGAGCCCGGCCAGCTCGTCGTCGTCGTACGGGCAGGGCGGGACGACGATCGCGAGCCCGAGCTCGCGGGCCCGTCCGGCCCAGACGGCGCGGTGCAGCGCGGTCTGCTGGTCGGCCGAGAGCGGCTCCTCGGCGAGCCGGCGGAGGTCGGCCGCGGCCGGCTCAGGGCTCGGCCCAGGGCTCGGCACCGTGGTCGGCACCGTGGTCGGCCCAGGGGTCGGCACGGGGGTGGAGGTCACCGGCGGCTCCGGTGCAGCACCTTGGTCTCGGTGAAGGAGCTCAGGCCCCAGTGCCCGTTCTCCACGCCGACGCCGCTCCACTTGGCACCGCCGAAGGGCTGGTCCGGGCGCAGCGCGAGGTGCGTGTTGACCCAGGCGGTACCGCAGTCGAGCTCCTCGGCGACGGCCTCGGCCCGGTCCGCGTCCGCACCCCACACCGAGCCGGACAGCCCGAAGTTGGTCCCGTTGGCCCGCTCGAGGGCGTCGGCGACGGAGCTGTAGGGCAGGACCGGCAGCACCGGGCCGAACTGCTCCTCGTCGACGACGGCCATCCCGTCGGTGGCGCCGCGCAGGATCGTCGGCTGGTAGAAGTAGCCGGGCCCGTCGACCCGGGCGCCGCCCGTGACGGCCTGCGCGCCGCGGCTCACCGCGTCCTGGACGAGGTTCTCGACGCGGTCGCGCTGCGGCCGGTTGTTCAGCGGGCCGAGCTGGGTGGCCGGGTCGATCCCGGCACCGACCTTCGCGGAGCGGGCGACGGCCGCGAGGGCCTCGACCACCTCGTCGTACTTGCTCTCCGGCGCGTACACCCGCTTGACGGCCGAGCACACCTGTCCGTTGTTGCGGAAGGCCGACCAGAAGAGCTTCTCGGCCACCGCCTGGGGGTCGACGTCGTCCAGCAGGATCGCCGGGTCGTTGCCGCCGAGCTCGAGGGTGATCCGCTTGAGGTCCGGGGCCGCGGCGGCCGCGACGTACTTGCCGGTGCCCACCGAGCCGGTGAACGAGATCTTGCGCGGCACCGGGTGCGAGGTCATGTTCGCGCCCAGCGGGTCGGACCCGCTGACGACGTTCAGGACGCCCGCCGGCAGGATCGGCGCCAGCACCTGGCCGAGCTTCAGCGTGGCCAGCGGGGTGTACGGGGAGGGCTTGAGCACCATGGTGTTGCCGGCGCGCAGGGCCGGTGCGATCTTCCACGCGGCCAGGCTCAGCGGGAAGTTCCACGGCGTGATCGCCGCGACGACCCCGAGCGGGCGCCGCTCGACGCGGATGTGCACGTTCTCGTCGTCGGCGAGGACCTCGTCCGCCACCTCGAGGTTCGCGAAGTAGCGCAGCCACAGGGCGACGGAGCGGACCTCCATCTGGGCGTCGGCGAGCGGCTTGCCCTGCTCCTGGGTGAGCAGCGGGGCGATGTCGTCGGTCGCGGCCAGCACGGCGTCGGCGGAGGCGCGCAGGATCTCCCGGCGCGCGTCCTCGTCCTTCCGCCACGTGCGGTAGGCGTCCTGCGCGGTCCGCATCGCCTCGTCGAGCTGGGCCTCGGTGCACTCGGGGGCCGAGCCGAACGGGAGGCCCGTGGCCGGGTCGACCACGTCGAACGCGCCGGAGGTCGCGACGTCGCCGCCGCCGATGGTCATCGGGATCTGGTCCGCCATGGCGTTCATCTCCTGGTGGGGAAGCTGGAGCGGACGCCGAGCACCGCTGACGCCGCCGTCGATATATGGCGCATCGTATCTCGTGATCCCGTCCCGCGACAGGAGACCGCGGCTCCGCTCACAGGCCCGCCATGGCCGTCACCGCGTCGAGCGCCCGGAGGGTCTCGGCCGGGGTCGGCGCCGGGGCCGACAGGGTCGCCACCCCGACCGCGGCCCAGTCCTCCAGCGGGATGGGGGTGCCCGGGTGGTTGTAGAGCAGTACCATCAGCCGTTCGACGCCCGCGGCGGCGTACGCCTCGCGGATGTGCTCACTCGGGTCGCGCACACCGACCGTGATGGACAGCTCGGCGGGGTCCCGCCCGATCCTGTCGCACTCGGCCTCGAGGGCGGTGCGGAACTCGGCCACCTGGGCCGGGGTCACACCGGTGGCGAGCCAGCCGTCGGCCCAGGCCGCGATCCGCTTCGCCGCGATCGGCGTGGGCTGCGCGCCGACGATCACCGGGGGGTGCGGGCGCTGCACCGGCCGCGGGTCGCAGACCATCTCCGGGAAGGCGACGAACTCGCCGTCGTGCTTCGCCGACTCGTGGGCCCACAGCTTCTTCATCGCCGCGACGGCGTCGATGGTGTAGCCCCAGGGCTTGGCCGCGGCGGCCGGGTTGTGCAGCTCGGTGACCTCACGGAGCCAGCCGGTGCCCAGCCCGAAGAGGAACCGGCCGCCACTGAAGGCGTCCAGTGTGGACACGGCCTTGGCCAGTGTCAGCGGCGGGTGCTCGGGGACCAGACAGACCCCGGTGGCCACCCGCAGCGTGCTGGTGACCGCGGCCATCATGCCGAGCACGACGAACGGGTCCGACATCTGGTGGTAGACGTCGGGGATCTCGCCCCCGGTCATCGGGAAGGCGATGGTCGGGTGCTTGGGCACCACGGTGTGCTCGGGGGCCCAGTACGACTCGAACCCCCGCGCCTCGAGCTCCCGCGCCAGCGTGGCGGCGTCGATCGTGTGGGTGGTGACCGCGAGCTGCGCGCCGATCTTCATGGGGAGCATCCGCCCTTCCTGGTGGGTGTCGGACACGTCGCTCGACGCCCCGGACCTGCGCAGACTCTCGGGCACCCGGCCCGCCCGCGGCCAGTGCCCCGTCTCGCAGAACAGAACGTCCGGCAGGGACCGCGCTGGTTCTGCCGTTCGGAACGACTTCGTGGCTCCGGCTCGGGCCGGGGTGTTTGACTCCGTACTTTGCTGCCCGGGTCCGTGTCCCGGGCCCGGGAGAGGTTGGTCGAAGCATGGGCAATGACTACTTCAACACGCTCTACCAGCGCG
>NZ_BAAAQK010000022.1:0-5926 GCF_039531635.1 Pseudonocardia ailaonensis
CCCGACCCTGCGACACATGTCCTGCGACACGCCCAACGACACATCTCATGAGACTGGACAGTCGTCCTGACGACTATCGCCACTCACGACCTGGCCCGGACCGACGTGGGCCCCGGGAGCCGGCCGCAGCCCCGCGAGCCGGGGCCCGGCCCCGCGCGAGCCGGGACCCGGCCCCGCACGAGTCGCGTCCTGGCGCCGGGCCGCGCCGGATCGAGACCGGTGTCGCGGGGAGGCCGGTCCCGGCTACCCCGCCTCGGGGATGCCCAGCCCCCGCCCGACCTGCCGCAGGAGGGGGCCGGGGTCGGTGGTGCAGCGAACGGGATCGAGGTCCGCGAGGGCGTCCACCCGCGCGAACCCGGCTCCCGCGAGACCGGCGGGATCGAGGTCGCACCGCCCGCACACCGCCACGACCGGCACCCCCGCCGCGCGCGCCGCCGCGGCGACCCCGGCGGGTCCCTTGCCGTGCAGGGTCTGCCGGTCGAGCGCCCCCTCTCCCGTCACCACGAGATCCGCACCGTCGAGCGCCTCGGCGAACCCGACGAGCTCCAGCACCACCTCGATCCCCGCCCGCCGCCGCGCCCCGAGGACCGCGAGGGCGGCGAACCCGACTCCTCCGGCAGCGCCGGCACCCGGCGCGGCGGACACCGAGGGCGAGATCAGCGGGACCGGGGCGAAACGCTCGCTCAGTGACCGTTCTGCTCCGGTTCTGGCGATCACCACGGCGAAGCGCTCCAGGGCCGCGTCGAGGAGGGCGACCGCCTCGGGATCCGCACCCTTCTGCGGGCCGTAGACCTCGGCCGCCCCGTCCGGGCCGAGCAACGGGTTGTCGACGTCGCAGGCCAGCACCATCTCGACGTCCGCCAGGCGGGGATCGAGACCGCCGAGATCCGCGGACTCCGCCCAGGCCAGGGCCCCACCGCCGGCCGGCACCTCCCGCCCGGCGCCGTCCAGGATCCGCGCGCCGAGCGCCGACAGCAGCCCGGCGCCCCCGTCGGTGGAGGCGCTGCCGCCGAGCCCGAGCACGATCCGCCGGGCCCCCGCGTCCAGCGCCGCGCGGATCAGCTCTCCGGTCCCCCGGCTGCTCGCGCCCAGCGGATCGCGCGGAGCCAGCGTCAGGCCCGAGGCCAGGGCGAGCTCGACGACGGCGGTCCCGTCCCGGAGCCCGATCGCCGCGTCCACCGGTTTGCCCGTCGGCCCGGAGACCGTGACCGGCAGCCGCCGGAACCCGGCAGCGAGGGCGGCCTCCAGGGTGCCCTCGCCGCCGTCCGCGATCGGCAGCTCGACGGCCCGGTGGCCCGCCTCGCGCAGGCCCGCCGCGACGTGCGCGGCGGCCTCGGCGGCGGTCAGCGTGCCCTTGAACTTGTCGGGCGCGACCAGCACCCTCACGGGAGCGGGATCGTCGCGGTGGGGGCGTGCTCCCGGGTGGTCGCGAGCTCCTCGAACTCGACGACGGCGTCGAGGTCCTGCCCCATCGAGATGTTGGTGACCCGCTCCAGCACGATCTCGACGATCACCGGAACCCGGTGGAGCCTCACGAGCTCCTTCGCCCGGGCGAACGCCCCGGGCAGGTCAGCCGGGTCCGTGACCCGGATCGCGTTGCAGCCCAGTCCTTCCGCGACCTTGACGTGGTCCACCCCGTACTTGTCCAGCTCCGGTGAGTGGATGTTGTCGAAGCCGAGCTGCACGCAGTAGTCCATGTCGAAGCCGCGCTGCGCCTGCCGGATCAGCCCCAGGTACGAGTTGTTCACGACGACGTGGATGTACGGCAGCGTGAACTGCGCCCCGACCGCCAGCTCCTCGATCATGAACTGGAAGTCGTAGTCCCCGGACAAGGCCACGACGGGCGCCTCCGGACTCGCCACGTTCACCCCGAGCGCCGCCGGCACCGTCCAGCCCAGCGGCCCGGCCTGCCCGCAGTTGATCCAGTGCCGCGGGCGCTGGACGTGCAGGAACTGGGCCCCGGCGATCTGGCTGAGCCCGATCGTGCTGACGTAGCGCGTCTCCGGCCCGAACGCCCGGTTCATCTCCTCGTACACCCGGTGCGGCTTGATCGGGACGTCGTCGAAGTGGGTGCGGCGCTGCATCGTCCCCTTGCGCTCGACGCACTCCCGCACCCAGGCGCTGCGGTCCGGCAGCTCCCGCTCGCGGGCCGCCTCCAGGGCCGTCCGGAGGAAGGCCCCGGCATCGGAGGTGACCCCGTAGTCGGGGGCGAACACCCGGCCGATCTGCGTCGGCTCGATGTCGACGTGGACGAACTTCCGCCCGCGCCGGTAGACGTCGAGCCCGCCGGTGTGCCGGTTGGCCCAGCGGTTCCCGATGCCCAGCACCAGGTCCGACGCCAGGAGGGTCGCGTTGCCGTAGCGGTGCGCGGTCTGGATACCGGCGAGCCCGGCCATGAGCGGGTGGTCGTCCGGGATGGCGCCCCAGCCCATCAGGGTCGGGATGACGGGGATGTCCAGTAGCTCGGCCAGCGCGACGAGCTCGGCGCAGGCGTCGGCGTTGACGATCCCGCCGCCGGCGACGATCACCGGTCGCTCGGCACCCGCGAGCAGGTCGAGCACCTTCTCGACCTGGGCCCGGGTGGCCTCCGGCCGGTGCGCCGGCAGCGGCGCGTACGTCTCGGGATCGAACTCGATCTCGCCCTGCTGGACGTCGATCGGCAGGTCGAGCAGCACCGGACCCGGCCGCCCGGAGCGCATCAGGTGGAAGGCCTGCGCGAACGCCCCGGGGACCTGCGCGGGCTCCCGGACCGTGATCGCCAGCTTGGTGACGGGTGCGGCGATCGCGGCGATGTCGACCGCCTGGAAGTCCTCCTTGTACAGCTTCGCGACCGGCGCCTGCCCGGTGATCGCGAGGATCGGGATCGAGTCCGCCATCGCCGAGTACAGCCCGGTGATCATGTCGGTGCCCGCGGGCCCGGAGGTGCCCACGCAGACGCCGATGTTGCCCGCCTTCGCCCGGGTGTACCCCTCGGCCATGTGCGAGGCGCCCTCGACGTGCCGGGCCAGGACGTGGGTCAGCGTGCCGTCGCGGCGGACGGCGTCGTAGAACGGGTTGATCGCGGCGCCGGGCAGGCCGAACAGGTGCGACACACCCTCGGCCTTCAGGATCGCGACGGCGGCGTCGACGGCGCGCATGCGTGTCATGTGGTCCTCCCGGACAGTTCCTCGACCTGCGTGAGCAGGGCGCTGTGGTCGAGTGATCCGTGGCCTCGGGCGCGCAGCGACGCCACCAGCTGGGCCACGTGCGCACCCAACGGGATGGCGACGCCCGCCTCCCGCGCCGCCGCCGTCACGATCCCCATGTCCTTGTGGTGCAGGTCGATCCGGAACCCGGGCGCGAAGGTCCGGGCCCGCATGGTGGCGCCCTTCCGGGCGAGCACGGTGCTCCCGGCCAGGCCTCCCCCGAGCACCTCGAGCGCGGACTCGGTGTCCACCCCGTAGGCCTCCAGGAACACCAGCGCCTCGGCGACGAGCTGGATGTTCCCGGCGACGATGAGCTGGTTGGCCGCCTTGACCGTCTGCCCCGCGCCCGAAGGCCCGACGTGGACGACGGTCTTTCCCACGGTCTCCAGGAACGGCCGCGCCGCAGCGACGTCGTCCGCAGCCCCACCGACCATGATGGACAGAGCAGCCTCGACCGCGGCAGGCTCGCCGCCACTGACCGGGGCGTCGACGGGACGGATCGCGCGCTCGCGCTCGGCCTCCGCGATCCGGCGGGAGACGTCCGGCCGGATCGTCGAGCAGTCGATGTGCAGGGTGCCGGGCTTGGCACGGGCGAGAATGCCGTCCTCCCCGAACACGAGCGCCTCGACGTCCGGGCTGTCCGGAACCATGGTGATCACGACGTCCGCCTCGCGGACGGCGTCCGCGGTGTCGGTGGCAGCCCGCCCGCCGCGCTCGACGAGGACGTCCACGGCGAGCCGGGAGAGGTTGTGTCCCACGACGTCGTGCCCGGCGTCGACGAGGTGGCCGGCCATCGGGCCGCCCATGATGCCGAGGCCGACGAAGGCGATCGTCGTCTTCTGCGGGGTGCTCATGCTGTCACCTTTCGGGTGGGGACGTACTCCAGCGCGGTCCGGCCGGTGTAGCCGTGGTCGCGCAGGAGTCCGAGCAGGTGCGGGAAGTCGAGCTCACCGGTGCCGGGCTCGTGGCGGCCCGGGCAGTCGGCGAGCTGGACGTGGGCGATGCGGTCGGTGTGCCGGGCGATCACCGCGTCGAGGTCCTCGCCGTTGGCGGCGAGGTGGTAGAGATCGGCGAGCAGCCCGAGGTTCGGCGCACCGACCCGGTCGAGAACCGCGACCGCCTGGTCGGCGGTCCGGATCGGGTACCGGTCGGCACCGCTCAGCGGCTCGACCACCACGGTCGCCCCGATGCGCTCGGCCTCCTTGGCCGCGTACGCCAGGTTCTCGTCGGCCAGCCCGTCCTGATCGCGGGCGCTGTCGATCCGGTTGCCGTACAACGCGTTGAAGACCGGGATGCCGAACCGCTCGCCGAGCCCGACCGCCACCGCGACCGAGTCCCGGAACTCCTGCTCGCGCCCCGGCCAGGACACGAGCCCGCGGTCCCCCGCCGGCATGTCGCCGGCGGCGAGGTTGAGCCCGATCAGATCGATCCCCGCGTCCTCGATCGACCGGGCGAACGACTCCACCTCACGATCCCCGGGCGCGGCGGAGGCGAAGGGCCACCAGAACTCCACGGCCGTGAATCCCGCGGCCGCAGCCGCGGCGGGCCGCTCCAGCAACGGCAGTTCGGTCAGCACGAGAGAACAATTCAGAGCATGACGAGAAGTCACGACAACTCCAGAAACGCCCGCCCCCAATTCGCGTTATGGAACCATAACGCGATCTGACGGGCCGATTGAGCGCGTCATGGTTCCATAACGCGCGGGGTGGGTCAGAGGGCCGCGTGCCAGCGCCGTTCCAGGTCGGCCCTGCCGGTGTCGGTGGGGGTGCCCCAGAGGCGTACTCGGGACAGGCCGCCGTCGGGGTGGATGTCCAGGCGGACCTCGGTGACCGGGGGTGCGTCCGCGAGGACGAACCGGTGCACGGTGTCGGGCTGCAGGGGCGCGTCCAGCAGGGTCCGGCCACCACCGGTCAGGACGGCCCGGCCGGGGGCGTTGTGCAGGAAGTAGCGGGTGTCGATCTCCGCGACGGCGATCCGGGACTCGGCGGCGAGGCCGATCTCGACCCAGTCGTTGCCGTCGTCGCGCCGCCGCGCGGTCTCCCAGCCCTCCCCCATCGACCGGGCCGGGCCCGGGAGCAGGAGGTTGTGGGGCTCACTGTAGAAGCGGTTCGACACGTCCCGGACGTGCCCGCCGTTCTCGACGGCGGCGAGGTCGACGGTCCCGAGGACCGCCAGGTAGGCCGGATCGGGCAGGGCCTCACCGAAGACACGCAGGCGAGCGACGCCGCCGTCCGGGACGATCCGGAGCCGGACCTCCGCGACCCGCCGTCCGCAGCGCACGTCGAAGGCGTTCTCGCTGTCGCCCTTGAGGTCCGAGAGCGGGACCAGCTCGAACCAGTCGCCGTCCGCGCGGCCCTCGACCGCGGCGTGCGGCGGGTAGTTGCCGGTGAACCAGCTCGTGTCCACCACGATCCGCCGGACGATGCCGGGCGCGCCGAGCCGGACCACGGCCTCGTCCTCACCTCGCCCGGACGAACGACCCGGCCGGCGGCGACGGGTCTCCCAGCCGTCGTAGACCTTGCCGCGGTGACCGAACGTCGTGGGGTCGAAGAGCGGCGGGCCGGGGACGATCAGGTTCTCCTTGGCGGCGAACGACTCGTCGCTCGCCGACACCACGGAGCCGCCGACGGTGCGCAGGGCGAGATCCGGGTACATCAGCGCTCACCTCTCTCGATCAGCCGACCGCGCGGGTCGGAGCCCACCCGCGAGCCGCGCAACCAGGTGCCGCGGACGACGCCGCG
>NZ_BAAAQK010000022.1:5992-106384 GCF_039531635.1 Pseudonocardia ailaonensis
GGGCGCGACGACCGCGAGGTCCGCGTGCGCGCCGGGGGCGATGCGGCCCTTGTGCCGCAGCCCGACCAGGTCGGCCGGCGCCGTCGCCATCTTCTCGACGACGGCGGCGAGCGACCAGCCGCGCCCGCGCGCCTCGGTCCACACGACGGGGAGTCCGATCTGGAGGGACGCGATGCCGCCCCACGCCGACCCGAAGTCCCCGGTGCCCTTGAGCTCGGGGGTCGCCGGCGAGTGGTCGCTGACGACCATGTCGATCACGCCGTCCGCGAGGCCCTGCCAGAGCAGGTCGCGGTTGGCCTCTTCGCGGACCGGTGGGCAGCACTTGAAGCGGGTGTCGCCGTCCGGGACCTCCTCGGCGGCGAGCGCGAGGTAGTGCGGGCACGTCTCGACCGTCACCCGGACGCCCTCGGCGCGAGCCTGCGCGAGCAGCGGCAACGCGGCCGCCGAGGACAGGTGCACGACGTGCACACGGCCACCGGTCTCGCGCGCGGCATCGAGCAGCCGGGCGATCGCCGAGTCCTCCGCCTGCGCGGGCCGTGACGCCAGGAAGTCCGCGTAGCGCGGGCCCTCCGTCGAGCCGATGAACGCCGCGTCCTCGGCGTGGGCCAGCAGGACGGCGTCCCCCATGACCCGCAGCGCGGTGCGCGGGTCCGGGAGCGGCGGGAACTCCGGGACCCCGCTGTCGAGCAGGAAGCACTTGGCGCCGAAGGCGCCCGCGGCGAGCAGGCCCGGGAGATCGGGCTCGTTGCCGGGCACCGCCCCACCCCAGAACCCGACGTCGACACTGCACTGTCCGTCGGCCGCCTTGCGCTTGACGTCGAGGGATCCCGCGTCGAGCGTCGGCGGCAGCGAGTTGAGCGGCATGTCGATGATCGTCGTGACGCCGCCGGCCGCGGCGGCCCTCGTCGCGGAGGCGAAGCCCTCCCACTCGGTGCGCCCGGGCTCGTTGACGTGCACGTGGGTGTCGACGAGGCCGGGGATGAGCACCTCGTCCTCCGCCAGCCGGATCTCGGCGGCGTCGACCGGCGCATCGACGGGCAACACCTGGAGGATCCGCTCGCCGTCGACCAGGACCGCGGCCGGGCGCTCGGCGCCGTCGACGATCACGCGTCCGCGGAAGACGGTCCTCACGACCGGTACTCCCGCCAGCTCGCGATCTCCGAGATGTCGGTGCGCGGTGCGGGGTGCTCCGGGCGAAGGATCATCGCGAGGGACCCGGAGCCGTCGGCCAGCTCGACGACCCCGAGCTCCAGCCCGTCCGGCTCCCCGGGCAGCAGCACCTCACGGAGCTGGTCGAACGAGAGCTCGTAGACCTCCCCGTGCACCGCGGCGGTGCCGCCGTCCTCGAGGGCCGGGTAGCGGCCGTCGACGGCGTGGAAGCGGTAGCGCGGGGCCGTGGTGGTGCGGGCGACCAGCGGCGCGTCGCCCACCAGGTGGTGGTCGGCGCCGCCGGACATCGCGGTGCCGTTCAGGAACATCCGGGGCATGCCGGTTCCTCTCGTGAGTGGCAATGGTCGCTCCGGCAACCATCGCCGCTCACAGGGTCAGAAGGTGATGTGCTCGGGGCGGACCGGGACGCGGCGGAGGGGTTTGCCGGTCGCGGCTCGGATGGCCGCAGCCACCGCCGGGCCGGAGGAGATCGTGGGGGGCTCGCCGACGCCGCGGACGCCGTAGGGCGCGTGCGGGTCCGCGTACTCCAGGACCTTCACCTGCATCGGCGGCATGTCCAATATGGTGGGGATCAGGTAGTCGGTGAAGGACGGGTTCTTCACGATCCCGTCCTGCACGATGATCTCCTCCATCAGGGCCAGGCCCATGCCCTGCGCGCTGCCGCCCTGGATCTGCCCGACGACGGCGTCCGGGTTCAGCGCCCGGCCCACGTCCTGCGCGGTGTCCAGCGCGACGACCTTGACCAGCCCCAGCTCGACGTCCACGTCGACCACGGCGCGGTGCGCGGAGAAGGCGTACTGGACGTGCGCGTTCCCCTGGCCCGTCTCCGGGTCGATCGGGAACGTGGGGCGGTGGTGCCACTCGACCGTCTCCTCGACGGGCTCGGTCAGGATCTCCACCAGGGAGGCGACGACGTCCCCGCCGGCCGCGACGATCTTCTCCCCGTCGAGCCGCAGCTCCGGGATGCCGAGACTCTCGGTGGCGCGCTTCAGGACCGTCGTCCGCACCGCCTCGCACGCCGCCTTCACGGCGCCGCCGGTGACGTAGGTCTGGCGGGAGGCGGACGTCGAGCCGCCGGAGCCGACGGTGGTGTCCTTGGGGTGCACCACGACCCGCTCCACGCCGAGCTCGGTGCGGCAGATCTGCTGCTCGATGGTGACCAGCCCCTGCCCTACCTCCGCCGCGGCGGTGTGGACGGTCGCGACCGGTTCTCCCGCAACGACTTCCAGCCGGACCCGGGCCGTCGAGTAGTCGTCGAAGCCTTCCGAGAACCCGACGTTCTTGTAGGTCACGGCGTACCCGATGCCGCGCCGGACGCCCTCGCCGTGCGTGGTGTTCGACGCGCCGCCGGGGAGCTCACGGATGTCCCTCTCCCCCACCGGGTCGGCGGGCAACGGCAGGTCGCGCACCGTGCGGATCAGCTCGGCGACGGGCGCGGCCGAGTCGATGACCTGGCCGGTGATGTTGAGGTCGCCCTCCACCATGCCGTTGAGCGCCCGGATCTCGACCCGGTCCATGCCGACGCGGTCGGCCAGCTCGTCCATCAGCGCCTCGTGCGCGAACGCCGCCTGCACGCAGCCGAAACCACGCATCGCACCGCACGGCGGGTTGTTCGTGTAGACGCCGCGGGCGTCGACGTGGACGCTCGGGATCCGGTACGGGCCCAGCCCCAGCGTGCCGCCGTTGCCCACGACCGCCGTGGTCGACGACGCGTAGGCGCCGCCGTCGAACAGGATGTCCGCCTTGGCGTAGACCAGCTCGCCGGTCTCCCGGGCGCCGAACTCGTAGCGCAGCCACGCGGGGTGCCGGTGCACGTGCCCGAAGAACGACTCGTCGCGGGCGTAGCTCATCTTCACCGGCTTGCCGGTGTGCAGCGCGAGCAGGCAGGCGTGGACGTGCATGGACAGGTCCTCGCGGCCGCCGAACGCGCCGCCGACGCCGGCGAGCGTCAGCCGCACCCGCTCCGGCGGCAGCCCGAGCACCCGGCAGACCTGCGACTGGTCGACGTGCAGCCACTGGGTGGCGACGTAGAGATCGACGCCGCCCTCGCCGTCCGGCACCGCGAGCCCCGACTCCGGGCCGAGGAAGGCCTGGTCCTGCATGCCGACCTCGAAGTCCAGTGCCACGACGACGGGTGCCGTGGGCGACGGGTCGCCACGGCGGATCTTCAGGTCCCGCACCAGGTTGTCGTGGCCCGCGTGCACCCACGGGGTGCCGTCGGAGAGCGCCGTGCGGGGGTCCGTGACCGCGGGCAGCACCTCGTAGTCGACCACGATCCGCTTCGCCGCGCGCCGCGCCGTCTCGGGATGGTCCGCCGCGACCAGCGCGACGGGCTCGCCCTGGTAGCGGACCACGCCGTCGGCCAACGCGGGGGTGTCGAGGTGCTCCAGCCCGACGGCGTTCTCCCCCGGGACGTCCGCCGAGGTGAGGACCGCCGAGACGCCGGGGACCTTCAGCGCGTCCGTGATGTCGATGCCGCGGATCCGGGCGCTGGGGTGCGGGCTGCGGAGCGTCACCCCCCAGACCATGTCGTCGTGCCAGAGGTCGGACGAGTAGGCGAACTCGCCGGTGACCTTCAGGGTGCCGTCCGGCCGCAGCGGGGAGTCCCCGAGCCGGCCTGCCGTCCGCGTTTCGGTCGAGGTCATGACGCCTTCTCCAACAGGGTGCGGTGGACGCGGGCGCACTCGCGCGCCACGGCATCGGTGTCCACGGTGGTGACGCGGCCGCGCTCGACGACGGTGCGGCCGTTCACGAGCAGCAGCTCCAGCGGCGGCGGCGAGCCGAGCACCAGGGCCGCGACGGGATCGGCGACGTCCGCGTGGCCCAGACCGTTCAGGTCCCACAGGGCCAGGTCGGCGAGCTTGCCGACCTCGATCGAGCCGATCTCCGCCTCCCGTCCGAGCACCCGCGCACCGCCCATGGTGGCCAGCTCCAGGGAGTCCCGGACGGTCAGCGCGGTGGGGCCGCCCACGGCGCGGGCGAACAGCACCGCGTGCCGGACCTCCTCCAGCAGGCTGCCCGCCTCGTTGCTCGCCGCACCGTCGACGCCGAGGCCGACACGGGCACCGGCGTCCCGCAGGTCACGGGTCCGGGCGATCCCGGCCCCGAGCCGGGCGTTGGACGACGGGCAGTGCGCCACCCCGGTCCGGGTCGCGCCGATCCGCTTGACGGCCTGGTCGTCGAAGTGGATGCCGTGGGCGAACCAGACGTCCTCCCCGGTCCAGCCCAGGGACTCCACGTAGTCGAGCGGCGAGGAGCCGAAGCGCTCGCGACAGAAGTCGTCCTCGTCCATGGTCTCGGCGAGGTGGGTGTGCAGCCGGACACCTCGCCGCCGCGCCAGGAGAGCGGACTCCCGCATGAGGTCCCCGGTGACGGAGAACGGCGAGCACGGGGCCAGCGCGACCTGCAGCATCGAGCCCGGCGAGGGATCGTGCCAGCGGTCGATCGCCGCCTCGGACGCCGCCATGATCGCGTCCCGGTCCTCCACGACGTGGTCCGGCGGGAGGCCACCGTCCTTGCGCCCCAGGTCCATCGAGCCGCGGCAGGGGTGGAACCGCAGACCCACCTCGGCGGCGGCACGGATCTCGGCGGCGAACACGTCGCCGCCCTCACGGGGGAAGACGTAGTGGTGGTCGGTGCTGGTGGTGCAGCCCGTGAGCGCGAGCTGGGCCAGTGCGCCGGTGGCGCCGGTGTGGACGGCGTGCTCGTCGATGCCGGCCCAGACCGGGTACAGCGTGGTGAGCCACTCGAAGAGCGTGTGGTCCACGGCGAGGCCGCGGGTCACCCACTGGTACAGGTGGTTGTGGGTGTTGACGAGGCCGGGGGTGAGCAGGCCGCCGCGGGCGTCGACCACCCGGTGGCCGGCTCGGTCCGGGGCAGGGCCGGGGCCGACGGCGGTGATCCGGTTCCCCTCGACGACGACGTGGCCCCCGGCGATCTCCTCGCCGGTCACCGTCACGACGTGGGCGTTCTCGATGATCATCGGCTGACCGCCGCAGACCGCGCGGCATCGATGCGCGCCTCGCCCGCGCTCCGCACGGCATCCAGGATCTTCTCGTACCCCGTGCAGCGGCAGAGGTTGCCCGCCAACGCCTCCCGGATCTCCGGGTCGCTCGGGGAGGGGTTGTGGTCCAGGAGGTCCTTCGTGGACATCAGGAAGCCGGGCGTGCAGAAGCCGCACTGCACCGCGCCCTTCTCCACGAACGCCTGCTGCACGGGGTCCAGCTCCTCGCCCGCCAGGCCTTCCACGGTGGTGACCTCTCGCCCCTGCGCCTGGCCGGCGGCCACGAGGCACGCGCAGACGGGGGTCCCGTCGAGGTAGACGGTGCAGGAACCGCACTCGCCCTGCTCGCAGGCGTTCTTCGAGCCGGGCAGGCCCAGCCGCTCGCGCAGGGCGTAGAGCAGGCTCTCGCCCTCCCAGACGTCGTCCGCCTCGCGGGCGACGCCGTTGACGGTCAGCTCGATCCTCATGCGGCGCTCCGGTTCTCGTCGCGGTAGGCATCCCAGGCCCAGGTCGCGGTGCGACGGGCCATCACGGACAGGGCGTGCAGGCGGTAGGCGGCGGAACCGCGGACGTCGTCGATCGGGGCCGCGGCGTCCCGGACCCGGCGACCGAACTCCGTGGCCAGCGACGCGGGCAGCGGGCCGCGGGAGTCCCACAGCCCGGCGGCCTCCAGCTCGCCGGCCAGGAACTCCGCCGCCGCCACCGCGGGCCGGGGTGTCGGCGCGGCCGATCCGATCCCCGTGCCCACGACGCGGCGATCGGGGTGCAGCGCGAACCCGAAGGCGGACACCGCGATCACCATGGCGTTGCGGGTGCCGATCTTCGAGAACTGCTGCGGGCCGGACGGCGGCGTGATCAGCACGGCCGAGATGAGCTCGTCCGGCTCCAGGACGCTCCGCTTCACCCCGGTGAAGAACTCGGCGACCGGGACCACGCGGGTGCCCCGGAGAGACGCGATCTCCACGGCGGCGAAGGCCGCCAGCAGCGCCGGGTGCGAGTCCCCCGCCGGCGAGGCCGCGCCGAGGTTGCCGCCGACGGTGCCCCGGTTGCGGATCTGCGGCGAGCCGACCGTGCGGGCCGCCATCGCCAGGCCGGGCAGGTGACCACCCAGCTCGGAGATCACCCGGACGTACGGGACCCCCGCGCCCAGCCGGACCCGGCCGTCGTCGAACGCCCACTCCCGCAGCTCGGGGACCCGGGTCAGGTCCAGCAGGGCGGGCGGGCGTCGGTGGTCGAAGTTCAGCTCCACCATGACGTCCGTGCCGCCCGCGATCGCGACCGCGTCGGGGTGTGCGGCCTTGCACTCGAGAGCCTCCGCCCAGGAGGCCGGCGCCAGGAAGTCCATGCCGAGAAGTACACCTCCCGTTCGTCACGGTCACGAGTCCCCGGTGAGACGAAGCCGTGGCGGTCCCGTGGGTCGCGGTTGTAGGTTCCTCCAATGCTGCTGCGGGACCTGGTCGGACGGGCCGACCTCCGGCTCCGGCTGCTCCACGGCGACGAGGCCGCCCTCGACCGTCCGGTGCGCTGGGTCTACACCACGGACCTGCGCGATCCCGCCCGCTACCTGTCCGGCGGGGAGCTGGTGATCAGCGGGCTGATCTGGCGGAACGAGCCCGCGGACAGCGAGCGGTTCGTCGCCGCCATCGCGGAGGTCGGCGTCGCCGCCCTCGCCGCCGGGGCGGCCGTCTTCCACGGCATCCCCGACGACGTCGTCGAGGCCTGCCGCCGCCACGACGTGCCCCTCCTGGAGGTGCCCGAGGAGGTGTCGTTCGGCGCCCTCACCGAGGTCGTCGTCGGGTCGGTGACGGCGGCCCGCGGGGACCGGCTCGCCGTGACCGTCGGGCGGCAGCGCCGCCTGCTGGCGGCGGTGGCCGGCGGGATGGGGCTCGAGGACCTGGCCGCGCAGGTCGGGATGGCGATCGGGCTCACGTGCCGGGTCCTCACCGCGACCGGCCGGGCCCTGGCGGCGGGTCCAGAGCCCCTGCCGGAGAAGGAGCGCGACGCCGCGGTGCGGCGGTTCCTCACCGCCGACCGCCTCCCCGCGGTCGTCCCGGGGACCCCGCGCAGCGTGTTCCCGGTGGGCCCCGCGTCCGAGCTGCGGCCGACCTCGTGGTTCGTCGCGGTCGACGGGGCGCACCCCGAGTGGGACCAGGAGACGACCGAGGCCGTCGGGGAGCTGGTGGCCGTCGCGGCCCTGGACCGGGCGCGTCGCGGGGAGGGACTGCGGTTCGCGCGCGACATCGCGGACGACGCGATCTCCCTGGTGGCAGACGGTGCCGGCGAGCGCCCGGAGCTCCCGGTGCGGCTCCGGCAGGCCGGCCTGGACCCGGCCGAGCACCTCGCCGTCGCGGTCGCCGCCTTCAGCGGTCCCGGGCGCGTCGAGACCGCCCGCTCGGTCCTGGTCGACGCCGCCGCCCACCTCGGACCACCCGTCGTCGGAACCTACGAGGGGATGGCGGTGGCGCTCGTCCCCGGGGACACCGCGGTGCTCGACGCTGCCCTGGCCCGCCTCGAACCCGGGCTCGCCGGGGACCGGCTGACGATCGGCATCAGCCGGCCCGCCGCGATCGCGGCCCTCACCGGTGCGCTGCAGGAGGCGGTCCACGCACGGACCCTCGCCGCGCAACGGCCCGGCGCCCTGCACGTCGTCACCGCAACCGAGGTGACCTCGCACGTGGCCCTGCTCGCCGCCGTGCCGGACGACGTCCGCCGGACCTTCGCCGAGCGGGTCCTCGGCCCGGTCCTGGCCTACGACGCCCGCAACGACTCCGGTCTGATGGAGACCCTGGAGGCCTTCCTGGAGCACTCCGGCAGCTGGAGCCGCACCGCCGAGCACCTCCACCTGCACGTCAACACGGTGCGCTACCGCATCGGCCGCGTGGAGGAGCTCACCGCCCGCACCCTCTCCCATTTCCCCGACCGAGTGGACGTCTTCCTCGCCCTCCGCTCCCGCTGACTCCCTTGACCGCATTATGGAGCCACAACTGTCATTTCCGGGGTCGGATTCGACAGTTGTGGCTCCATAATGCGGCCGGGGTGTGGACAACTCGAGCGGATGGCGCGGTTGTGTCGTAGGGGGTGCGCACGCTGCATCCATGGAACCCGACTACCTGACCGCCCAGCTCCGCGAGCTGGACCTCTTCCGTGGCACCGACGCGATCGCCCAGGGCATGATCACGCACCGGGATCTGCGCGCCGGGCGCTACCGGCGCCTGTTCCGGGACGTCTACACCTGGAACGGCGTGCCGGTCACCCACGAGCTCCGAGCCCGGGCCGCGGCGATGGCCCTCCCGGCGGGCGTCGTCATCACCGGACGGTCCGCGGCGGCGGTGCGCGGGGCGCCGATCTGCTGGCCGGACGATCCCGTGCACGTCGCCGTCCCGCTCGGTGCGCGGGTCGACCGGCGCACCGGATTGCTGGTTCGCCGCGCCGACCTCACCGCCGTGGAGCACGAGCCCTGGGCGGGTGGGCTCCTTGCCTCACCACTGCGAATGTGCCTCGACCTCCTGGTCGGACGCGCGCTGCCGGACTCCGTGGCCGACCTCGACCAGGTTCTCCGGTGCCGGCTGGTCGACCGGGACGGGTTGCGCGCGATGCTGCGTGCTCGTCGCGACAACGGCATCGTCGTCGCCCGTCACGCCGAGGCGCTGGCGATCGACAACGCGGACTCGGTGCCGGAGTCGCAGGTGAGGGTCCATCTGGTCCTCGCCGGGCTCGATCCGGTGCCCCAGCACTGGATCGAGCTCGACGGGGAGCAGGTCGCCCTGGTCGACCTCGCCTTCCCGGCGCGGAAGGTCGCCGTCGAGTACGACGGTGGCTGGCGGGACGGCGAGACCTGGGCGCTGAACCGCGACCGGGCCCGTCTGAACCGCGTTCAGGAGGCCGGCTGGCGGGTCGTCTTCGTGACCGCGGCCCTCCTCCGCACCCCGAACCGGATGGTCGCGGAGATCAGCGCGGCCCTCTCGTCCCGCTGACCCACCGCATTATGGAGCCACAACTGTCAATTCGAGGGTCGAGAACGACAGTTGTGGCTCCATGATGCGGTCAGGGGTGGGAGTTCAGGCGGGCGGCCTGGCGGATGAGGTGGTCGCGTTCCGCCAGTGACGGGGCCTGTCGGGCCGCCTCGGTGTACAGGGTCGCCGCCCTTTCGAGATCGCCGGTTCGTTCGTGCAGGTAGGCCGCGACCGCGGTGTGGCGGGGCAGGTTCTCGTCCAGCTCGCTCAGGGCCTTCAGGCCGGCCTGTGGGCCGTCCGCCTCCCCCACCGCGACCGCGCGGTTGAGCTTCACGACCGGGCTGTCGGTCAGCGCCACCAGCTCGTCGAACCACTCCACGATCTGGACCCAGTCCGTCTCCGCGGCGGTCCGCGCGTCCGCGTGCAGGGCGGCGATCGCGGCCTGGGCCTGGAACTCCCCCAGCCGATCCCGGGCGAGCGCGGCCTGCAGGATCGCGACGCCCTCGGCGATCGCCTCGGTGTCCCACCGGCTCCGGTCCTGCTCGGCGAGCGGGACCAGGCTGCCGTCCGCCGCGATCCGGGAGGTGCGCCGGGCGTGGTGGAGCAGCATCAGCGCGAGCAGCCCGGCGACCTCGGGATGGTCGATCCCCGCCGCGAGCACCCGGGTCAGCCGGATCGCCTCGGCGGCGAGGTCGACGTCCCCGGAGTAGCCCTCGTTGAACACCAGGTAGAGCGTCCGCAGCACGGTCCCGACGTCGCCGTTGCGGTCGAACCGCACCGCCGACACGGTCTTCTTCGCCCGGCTGATCCGCTGCGCCATGGTCGCCTCGGGGACGAGGTAGGCCTGCGCGATCTGCGTCGTGGTCAGCCCGCCGACGGCCCGCAGCGTCAGCGCCACCGCCGACGCGGGCGTCAACGACGGGTGGGCGCACAGGAAGTAGAGCTGGAGCGTGTCGTCCACGTCGGACGCCCGGCCCGGCTCGGGTTCGGCGTCCACCCGGTCCTCCCGGCGACGGCGGGCCGCGTCCGCCCGCGTGGCGTCGAGGAACTTGCGCCACGCCACCGTGACCAGCCAAGCCTTGAGATCGGCAGGCCGTTCCCGGGCGCGCACGGCCTCGACCAGCGCCTCCTGCACGGCGTCCTCGGCCGCCGCGAAGTCGGCTCCGCGGCGGACGAGGACACCCAGCACCCCCGGGGACAGCTCCCGGAGCTCCGGGGCGGAGCTACTCGGCACTGGCCGGCAGCTCCCCGTAGACGGGCCGGACCTCGAGCCACTCGTGGATCGGCTCGCCGCCCTTGCCCGGCGCCGCGGACAGCTCCGCGGCCAGCGCGTACGCCCGCTCCTCGCTGTCCACGTCGATGATCATCCAGCCGGCGATGAGGTCCTTCGTCTCCGCGAACGGGCCGTCCGTGACGGGCGGACGTCCCTCGCCGTCGTAGCGGACCCAGCGCCCCTCCGGGGCGAGCGCCTGCTCCCCGACGAACTCCCCGGTGGACTCCAGCTTCTTCGCGAAGTCCTGCATGTAGGTGATGTGGGCCGTGATCTCCGCGGGCGTCCACTGGTCCATCGGGACGAAACCCTCCGGGGTCGGCGCGCCGCGGTAGTGCTTGAGGAGCAGGTACTTGGCCATCGTCGTCTCTCCCTCGGTGCGTGGCGGCCCATTCTGGCCGCCTCCGCCCCGGGGACGGAGCCGGTCCCGGCTTCTCGACATCCCTCCCTGACTAGTCCCTGACGACCGTTGCCTGGATGAGTCCGTACGGCCGGTCGGCGGCGTGGAAGACCTCGTTGGGGTTCTCCAGGCCGAAGGGCGACAGGTCGACGACGAAGTGGTGCTTGTTCGGCGCCGACAGCGACACCTCGGTGATCTCCGGATGGGCCTCCAGCACCGCCTTGCCCATCTCCCAGAGGGTCTGCTGCAGCGCGAGGGAGTGCACCGAGGCGAAGCGCTCCAGCAGGATCGCGCGGACCTCCGACCAGGTCTTGTCCCACTCGACCGCCGTCCCGGCGTAGGTCCAGGTCGCGACGAGGGACGTCGACATGATCCGGTCGTGCGTCTCCTGCAGGGTCGTGTACTCGTCGGTCAGGAAGCCCGCGAACTCCGAGCCGGTCGACTTCAGCAGCACCAGGTCCTTGAGACCGGACACGACGCGCTCACCCGCGGAGGTCACCTCGACGACGGTCGTGCGGACCTCGGACTGCCGCCGCACCCACGAGTGGTCGTTGAGCCGCTCCCACGAGTACTCGTCGACCGCGATCCGGGCCCCGGACACCGGCTCCACGTCCGCGACGAAGTGCCGGGCCAGGGTCAGCGCGTAGTCCTCGATCTCGCGGAGCCCCTTCTCCTTGGCGTACGCGTAGACGGTGTTCTTCTGGGTGTCCGTGGGCAGGACCCGGCTCTGGTCCCCGTGCAGGTGCGCGGCGGAGAAGTCGCCCTGCAGCGCGGTGGACACGGTGACGTCGCGGATCTCGTGCCGCGGCGTGTCCCGGTAGATCCGGACGACGCGGTTCTCCGCCTTGCCGTAGTCGTTGGCGCCCAGCCTGATTCCCATGTCAGCTCCCGCGGTAGGTCGAGTAGGCGAAGGGGGACAGCAGCAGCGGGACGTGCAGGTGCTGCTGCGGGTCGGTCACCGTGAAGGCCACGGTCACCTCGGGGTAGAACGGCGACCACGGCGCCGTGGCGAAGGTCAGGGTGTGCACGCCGGCCCCGGGCTCGGCGAACCGGCCGCGGCCGTCGGCGTCCGTGACGATCCGGTCGAGCTCGCGGCCGTCGGCGCGCAGAACGACCGTCATGCCGGCGGCGGGCGTTCCTGTGGCTGCGTCGAGGACGTGCGTGGACAGGCTCATCGCTCTCCCTCGCTGCGCGAGGTCGGCGCTTCGCGCGGGCGCTGTGTCGATGAGTCGCTCGCGGGCTCGCTCATGCGAGCACCGCGCCGAGCCGCAGCCGGTTGATCGCCGCCAGCTCCCCGAGCGCCACGAGCCGCTCCTCGCCCGGGGCGTTGCCCAGCCGGGACCGCAGCGTGGCGAGCAGGTCCTCGGCGCTGCGGCCACTGGCGCACACCAGGTACACCCGCCCGAACCGTTCCTCGTAGGCCCGGTTGCCCTCGTCGAGGGCCGCCAGCACCGCGGCATCGGCGGAGGCGACGGCGGCCTGCTCGCTGCCGGCCTCTGCCGCGGCGGCCCGGTCCCCGATCCGCGGATGCCCGGCCAGCGCGTCGTCGAGGTCCGCGGCGGACAGGGCAGCCGCCGCCGCGGCCTGCAGCTTCTCGGGGGTCCCGTACGGCCGCCCGGCCGCCACCTCGCGGGCCCAGCGTGGCGCCGTGCACACCTGCAGGAGCAGGGCCTCGGCGTCCTCGGCCGGGAGGGTGTCGAAGGAGATCACCGGCGGAACGCTCCCACACGGGCCGCCGCGATGGGGTTCGCCTCTGTAACAAGGTCCTCGAACCGGCGGTTGGCCACCTTCGCGATCTCGATCAGCGCCGCGGCGTGCTCCTGGGCGGGCGCATTGCCCAGCCGCCGCGTGCCCTCGGCGAGGATCGCGGCCCGGTCCGGATGGTCGCGCACGCACACGATCAGCGGGATCCCGAAGCGTTCCCGGTAGCTCGCGGCGAGCGCCTCGAACTCGCTCCGGTCGTCGTCGGCCAGCCGGGTCAGGCCCGCGCACTCCTGCTCGTGCACCGAGTCCTCGTCGACGAGGTCGCCGCCCAGGTCCGGATAGGCCGCCATGAGCGCCCGCTGCTCCTCGCGGGGCGTGGCGAACAGCGCCTCCTGGAAGGCGGTCCGCAGGGCCGTGGTGTCCGCGAACGGCGTGCGGTCGTAGGCCCGCCCGACCACGTCGGTGGGTCCCTGGAAGAGCCGGCCGAAGGCGGCGACGAACTCCCCGCGGGTCATCCCGTTGACGGCGTTGAGCCGGATGGTCGGGGTGCCCGGCGCCCCCGCGATGGCCGGGCCACGGCCGACGTGATGGAACACGAGGTTGAGCACGATGGCGGTGATGCTGCCCAGGGTGATGCCCGAGCCGAAGACGATCTGCGCCCAGCCCGGCAGGGCCTTGGCCACGTCCGGCTGCGCGGTCACGAGCATCGCCAGCCCCACGCTCGTCCCCACGATGACGACGTTGCGGTGGTCGTGGAAGTCGACCCGCGACAGCGTCTGGAAGCCGACGACGGCCACGGTCGCGAACATCGCCAGCGCCGCGCCGCCGAGCACCGGGTGCGGGATGCTCGCCACGATCGCGCCCGCCTTCGGGACCATCCCGATGAGGATCATGAACACGCCCGCCGCGGCCACCACGTAGCGGCTCTTCACGCGCGTCAGCCGGACGAGCCCGACGTTCTCGGCGAAGCAGGTGTAGGGGAACGAGTTGAGGACGCCGCCGATGGTCGTGGCGAGCCCGTCCGCCCGCAGCGCCCGCGCGACGTCCTCCTTGCCGACCCGCTTGTCCACGATCTCGCCGGTCGCGAACACGTCGCCGGTCGTCTCCACGGCGGTGATCAGCATGACGACGATCATCGAGACGATCGCGGCGCCGGCGAACTTGGGCCAGCCGAAGAAGAAGGGCGTGGTCACCCCGAACCAGGACGAGTCGCCCACGCTCGCGAACGAGACGTCGCCGAGGATCCACGCCACGGCCGTGCCCAGGACCAGCCCGATCAGCACGGCGACGGTGGCGGCGAACCCGCGGAAGACGCGCTGGATCAGCACGATCACGGCGAGCGTGCCGAGGGCGTACGCCAGGTACCGGCCGTTGGTGGGGTCCGGCGACGAGCCGCCGCCGACCGCGTCCGCCGCGGCCACGGGCAGCAGCGCGAGCCCGATGATCGTGATCACCGTGCCCGTGACGACGGGTGGGAAGAACCGGATGAGCGTGGAGAACCACGGGGCGACGAGGAAGGTGAACAGCCCCGCGACGATCACGGCGCCGTAGATCACCAGCAGCCCGTCGGTGCCGCCGCCGGCCGCCATGCCGATCGCGATCATGGGGCTGACCGCGGTGAACGTGACGCCCTGCAGCAGCGGCAGCCGCACGCCCACCTTCCAGAAGCCGATGCTCTGGATGATGGACGCGATGCCGCAGGTGAACAGGTCCGCGTTGATCAGGTGGATGAGCTCGCGCTCCGACAGCCCGATCGCGCCCGCCAGCAGGATGGGCACGATGACCGCCCCCGCGTAGAAGGCGAGCACGTGCTGGATGCCGTAGACGGCGAGCTTGCCGGCCGGGAGGACCTCGTCGACCGGATGGGGCTTGCGTCGGGCCGACGTCGGGGACGACCGGTCGGCCGGACGGGAGGAAGAGCGCACGGGCACCTCGCTGCGTCGAGAGATGACGGGTGGTGGGCGCCTCCTACGGTGACCCGCCCTCGCGCGGCGGGGCAGGCACGGCGTGCACGAACGCCCGGGCCCCGGGCACCGTGGGTTTGTGCGATCCGACAGACCTCGAGCCGACCGATCGCGGGCACCGAAGCGACCGCGGGCACCGGGACGACCGCGAGCCGACGGCCGGGAGCCCGGGCTCAGCCGGTGAGCTGCCCGAGCGCCGCGCGGGCGCCCGGGTTCAGCTCGACCGGCCCCGTGTCCGCGGCGGTCCTCGGGTCGATCCCGACCGCCGCGGGCGCGGCCGACACCAGCGCCGCCTTCTGCTGGAACAGCACCTTGGTCACCGCGCAGGCCGCCTCGGGCGAGAAGTCCGACCGGACGACCAGCATGTTCGGCAGCGTGATCGTCGGGACGTCGCCCGAGGTGTGGTAGGCCGCGGCCGGGATGGTGCCCGCCGAGTAGACGTCGTCGTCGCGCTGCAACGCCGGGAGCAGGGTGCTGACGTCGACGAACCTCATCCGCGACCCGTCCGAGGCGAACAGGTCCGCCACCCCGCCGGTGGGCAGCCCGCCGGACCACACGAAGCCGTCGAGGGTCCCCGCCCGCATCGCGGCGACGGTGGCGTCGAGGTCGAGGTGCTGTGCCTGCACGTCCTTGGCCGGGTCGAGGCCGGCGGCCTGCAGCAGCCGGTCCGCGATCAGCTCGGTACCGGACTTGGCCGGGCCCGTGGAGATCCGCTTCCCCCGGAAGTCCGCCATGCTCGAGACACCGGACCCCGCCGAGACGACGACGTGGGTGTAGTCCGGGTAGATCCGCGCGAGGGCCTGGATCTTCTGCGGCTCGGAGAACACGCCCTGCCCACGTACCGCGTCCGCGGCGCCGTCCGCCTGGGCGAACGCGATGTCGTACTCGCCGCTGGCCAGCTGCTGCACGTTGCCGAGCGTCGAGCCGGTCTGCACGGCCCTGGCCTGCAACGGAGTGCCCGCCGAGATCAGCCGGGCCAGCTCGGTGCCCATCGCCGAGTACACCCCGGACGCGGTCCCGGTGGCGATCACCAGCGGGCGTGCGGGCGCTCCGCAGTCCGGCGCCGCGGCGTTCGACGGCGCGCCGCTCCCACAGCCCGCGAGCACCGTCGCGAGGATCGCGCCGACCCCCGCTCCGATCCGGATCCGGGCTGACCGCACCATCGCCATCGGGTGTCTCCCCCTCGAGCGGACCGACGTGGAACCGACGCAGCGTTACGTCGGGAAAGGATCGTATGCCGGGCGGGCGCTCCGCGCCGGATGCGACGCGGGTGATCACCCGGCTACCCGGCGTGACACAGAATTTTCGCGGGTCACCCAGCGGTGCGGACCGCAGGTCTCTACCCTGCCGTTTCACGGCGACACGCAGTCGGGGGATCGGAGTTCGCATGACGGAGACGCTCAGCCCGGGGACCGGGCTCGACGCGGAGCAGGAGGGCTACAAGCAGTCCCTCGGCCGGCGTCAGGTCCAGATGATCGCCATCGGCGGCGCGATCGGCACCGGGCTGTTCCTCGGGTCGGCGTCGCGCCTGCACAGCACGGGCCCGGCGCTCGTGCTCAGCTACGCGTTCGTCGGGATCATCGCCTACCTGCTGATGCGGGCGCTGGGCGAGCTGGTGTTGCACCGGCAGACCTCCGGCGCCTTCGTGTCATACATGCGCGAGTTCTTCGGCGAACGGGCCGCGTACATCACCGGTTGGATGTACTGGCTGAACTGGGCGCTGACCGGAATCGCCGAGCTGTCCGCGGTCGGCATCTACGTGAAGCACTGGCTGCCGGGGATGCCGAGCTGGCTCACGGTACTCATCGCCCTCGCCGTGGTCCTCGTGGTGAACCTGCTGTCCGCCAAGGCCTTCGGTGAGTTCGAGTTCTGGGCCTCGGTCCTCAAGGTCGGCGCGATCGTGCTGTTCCTGGTGGTCGGGCTCGTCGTCGTCATCGGGCAGTTCAACATCGGCGGGCACGAGGCCGGCTTCTCCAACCTGTGGTCCAACCCGGGTGGGTTCTGGCCCACCATGGACGGGTTCCACTGGTACGGCCCGATCCTCGTGATGTCCGGCGTCGTGTTCGCCTACGCCGCCATCGAGATGGTCGGCGTCGCGGCCGGCGAGATGGCCGACCCGAAGCGCGAGGTCCCCAAGGCCGTCAACGCCGTCGTCTTCCGGATCGGCGTCTTCTACGTCGGCTCGATCCTGCTGCTGGTCAGCATGCTGCCCACGAGCCAGTACACGAGCGGCACGAGCCCGTTCGTCAGCGTCTTCGGGGCGCTCGGGCTGAACTGGATGGGCGACGTCATCCAGGCGATCCTCATCGTCGCGGCCATGTCGAGCCTCAACTCGGGGCTCTACTCCACCGGGCGCGTGCTGCGCAGCCTCGGGATGAGCAAGCAGGCGCCGCCGTTCACGCTGAAGATGAGCGCGTCCGGGGTGCCGTGGGCCGGGATCGTCATGACGTCCGTGATCTACGTGCTCGGCGCCCTGCTCAACGCGGTCGACCCGGACGCGTTCGAGACCGCGCTGGAGGCCGCGTCCATCGGCGTGGTGTTCACCTGGGCGTCGATCTTCCTGTGCCAGATACGGCTCAGGCAGCTGAGCGACCGCGGGGTCGTCCCGGCCAGCACGTTCCGGATGCCGGGCAGCCCGTGGACCAGCTACGTCGGCCTCGGGTTCCTCGCGTTCGTGATCGCGGGCATGGCGGTGTCGGGCTGGCAGAGCTCCGAGGCGTTCTGGCACAAGACGGACTTCATCGTCGTCGTCATCGGGATCCCGATCATCGCCGTACTGCTGGCGATCGGCTGGATGATCGCGAAGCCCAAGGTGCTGGCGAACACGGGCGGCAAGATCGGCCCGGTCTGGACGCTCGAGGGCCACAACCCGGACGCGGCCAACTCCCCCGCCGAGAAGGACGACGCCTCGGGCATCACCTGACACGATGGGCGCCGTGGGAGGGTCCGTCGGCGAGTTCCTCGCAGCGCAGCCGCCCTTCAACGCGCTCGCGGAACCCGAGTGCGAGAAGGTGGCCGCGGCCGCCCGCGTCGTCGACTACCCCGCCGCCACCGAGGTGCTCGACGCCTTCACCGAGGCCGGGGACGACCTGTTCGTGGTGCTCACCGGCCAGGTCGAGCTCTGGACGCACGAGCCCGGGCCGACCGATCCCGAACCGGCGGCGGACGAGGTGATCGGGCGGGGCGCCTTGTTCGGGCAGTCGAGCGTGCTCAGCCGGACCACGGTCGGGCCGCGTGCGGTCACGCTCGGCCCGGCGCGGCTGATCCAGATCCCGCGCGCGGCGGTGGCGGAGGCGTTCGCCTCCCCCGCCGGCGTGCGGCTGCTGGCCGCGGACCTCTCGGCCTCGCGGCGCCGCGGTGTGCCCCCGCGGCTGCGCACCGTGGACGAGCTGGTGGTGTCCGCCCCGATCGTCGGCGACCCGGCGATGACGGTGCGAGACGCCGCACGGCTGATGACCGAGCGCGGCTGCCGGTACGTCGCCGTACCCCAGGACGGCCGGTTCGGCCTGGTCACCGACGCCGTGCTGCGCGAGCGCGTGCTCGCCGCGGGCCTGCCGGACACCACGCCGGTCGCGGAGGTCATGGTCCGCTGGGGGCCGACCGTACGCACCGGGACGCCGACCGGGGACGTGCTGCGCGAGCTCGCCGAGCAGCGCTTCGACTACATCCTGGTGACGGACGAGGCCGGCGCGCTCAAGGGCGCGGTGGACCCGCAGGACTTCCTCGCCACCCCGCCGGGCGCCGGCATCCTCCTGCGCGAGCAGGTCGCCCGGGCCACCCGGATCGACGAGGTCGTGGCGCTCGCCGCCGACATGCCCGTGCTGCTGGAGGACCTCGTGGCCCGGCGCCGCGACGCCACCGAGACCACCGCCGTCTACTCCGCGGTGGTCGACGCCGTGCAGCGGCGGCTGCTCACCCTGGTCCTCGCGCAGCACCCGGATCTCGACGAGTCCGAGGTGACCTGGCTCCTGCTGGGCAGCAACGCCCGGCGCGAGCCGACGCTGGGGTCGGACATCGACTCGGCCGTGGTGTTCGCCGAGTCCGTCACCGGCGCCCGGGCCGCCGCCTACCGCGCGGCGTTCGCCGAGGTCGCCGTCCAGCTCCGGCGGGCCGGCCTGCGGGTCGACGACCACGGCGCCACCCCGGCCGCGGCCCGGTTCAGCCGGACGCGCACGCAGTGGCGCGCCGCGGCCCGGCAGTGGCTGCGCAGCCCGCTCGACGACCAGGGCATGCTCATGGCCTCCCTCATGATCGACGGCCGCCCGGTCCAGGGCGACCCCCGCACCCCCGCGGTGCGCGAGGTGTTCGCCGACGTCCGGGACCATCCGGGCACGATGAAGCTGCTGGTCCGCGAGTCGTTGTCGCACCGGGCCCAGCTGCGGTCGGTGCGGGACGTCCTCGCCGGGCGGGGCGGCACGTTCGACCTCAAGACGCACGCCCTGCGGCCCGTCGTGGAGATCGCCCGCTGGGCCGCCCTCGCCGTGCGTGCCCCGGAGCTGTCGACCCGGGCCCGGCTCGCCGCGGCCTCCGGCTCGATGCTGCTCTCCACCGAGCACGCCGCGACCCTCGCCGAGGTCTTCGAGGTGCTGCAGCAGATCCGGTTGCGCCAGCAGCTCGCCCAGCGCGAGCGCGGCGAGACGGTGACCGACCTCGTGTGGATGCGCCGGCTCCCCCGGCTGGACCGCACCGTCGTGGCGCAGAGCGTCCGGGAGATCTCGACGGTGCAGAAGCGGCTGGCCAACCTGCTGGAGTACAGCGCGCCCGAGGAGTGGGAGGCGCCGCCGGCCCGGGGCGGCCGCGGACCGGGCGCTCACCCGGGCTGATCGACCCGCGCGCGTTCGGGCCCGGGGGCGGCGACACCCTGCCGGTGACCGAGTCCGTCGTGGACGAGGTCGTCCTCCCGCCGGTGCGGCCCTAGAGATAGCGCTCCCGCAGCAGGCGCTTGCTGGTCTTCCCGGTGTCCGTGAGCGGGACGTCGGCCTGCGCGAGCACCTCGATCCGGGAGGGCACCTTGTACGAGGCGGCCCGCTCCCGGACATGGGCGGTGAGCAGGTCCGCCAGGTCCGCGCGCGGCGCCCCGCGCGGGACGACCGCGGCGATCATGACCTCGTCGCCGTCGACCCCCGGCACCCCGACGACGAACGCCTGGTCCACCGCCGGATGGGCGCAGAGCAGCTCCTCGACCTCGACCGGCGCGATGTTGATGCCCTTCACCTTCAGCATCTCCTTGCGCCGCCCCACGATCCGCAGCCGGCCCTCGTCGTCGAGGGTGCCGAGGTCGCCGGTCCGCATCCAGCCACCCTCGCGGAACACCCCCGCGCCGAGCGCCGGATCGCCGAGGTAGCCGTCGATCACGCAGCCGCGCAGCTCGATCTCGCCGGTCCCGCCGGCCGACACCACCTCGCCGTCGTCACCGGTGATCCGGATCTCCTGGGTCGGCACCACGTGGCCGGCGGTCGCCAGCCGGACCTCGACGGGATCGTGGGCGTCGGACACCGTGGAGTGGCCGTAGGCCTCCGTCAGGCCGTAGACGCTGCACACCCCGTCGACCCCGAGCTCCTCGATCACCAGTCGCTTGTCCTCGGCCGTGAACCCGGTGCTCCCGGTGCGCAGGGCGGAGATGTCGTGCCGGCCGAAGGTGGGGGCGGCGAGCAGGATCCGGGTGGCCGCGGCCAGCGCGTAGTACACGGTGCAGCGCTCGCGGGCGAGGAACGCGAGCGAGCCGTCCCCGGTCACCCGCTCCTCCACGCACAGGGTCGCGCCGTGGGTCATCGCCACCGGCATCGCGTTCGAGCAGCCGTAGGCGAAGAAGAACGGCGCGGCGATCCAGAGCCGGTCCCCGGGCACCAGGTGCATGCGCCGGCCGATCTCGTAGGTGTTGCGCATCAGCTTGCCGTGCGCGATCGGGACGGGTTTCGGCTTCGCCGTCGACCCGCTGGTGAACAGCACGTACGCGAGGTCCTCGGGACCCACCCCGGGCAGCGGCACCGCACCGTCCGCCGTCGCCGGCAGCGTGTCCCCACGTGGCCAGACGAGCGCACCCGGGCGCTGTGCGGTGCCCGGGAAGCGCTCGGGCATCCCCGCCGCGGCGAGCTCGGCGAGGGTGTCGCGACCGAACACGGACTCCTCGGTGACGACGAGCCGCACGCCGGCCTCGTCGAGCACGTGGGCGATCTCGGGGGCCCGGTACCAGGTGTTGATCGGGACGACGGTGAGCCCCGCCCGGTGCGCCGCGAGCGTGGCGACGATCCAGCGCAGGCCGTTGGGCAGCAGGATCCCGAGGCGCTCGCCTGGCCGCAGCCCGGCCCCGGCCAGGACCTGCGCGAACCGCTCCGCCCGGTCCGCCAGCGCGGCCCAGGTGACCCGGCCCTCCGGGGCCACGACCGCCTCGGCGTCCGGGGTGCGGGCCACCAGGTCGTCGAGCACCTCGAGGAAGGTGAGTCCGGGTGGGCCCGGGGTGGCTCCGGTCTCCGTCCGATCGGGCGCTGCCGTCACTCGACACCTCGCTCACGTCGCCGTTGAGTCGGTCCCGAGTTTGTATATCTTCTGCGAAACCCGCAAGGGCCTCAGGAACCGGGACCGCGGCCCGCCCAGGTCCAGGCGTACGCCGGGTCCTCGCACGCGGTGCCGCCCTCGCCGACCTCCAGCGGACGGAAGGTGTCGACCATGACGGCGAGCTCGTCGAAGAACTCGGCGCCCAGCGAGCGCTCGATCGCGGCGGGCTGCGGGCCGTGGCTGTGCCCGCCGGGGTGCAGGCTGACCGAGCCCTGCTCGATGCCGGATCCCCGGCGCGCCTCGTAGTTCCCGCCGCAGTAGAACATCACCTCGTCGGAGTCCACATTGGAGTGGTAGTACGGCACCGGGATCGACAGCGGGTGGTAGTCCACCTTGCGCGGTACGAAGTTGCAGATCACGAAGCCCGTGCCCGCGAACACCTGGTGTGCCGGCGGCGGCTGGTGCACGCGGCCGGTGATCGGCTCGAAGTCCGCCACGTTGAAGGTGTACGGGTAGAGACAGCCGTCCCAGCCGACCACGTCGAAGGGATGGGTCGGGTAGACGTAGCGGGTGCCCACGACGCCGCGGGAACCGCGGTGCTTCACGAGCACCTCGACGTCGCTCCCCTCCAGGACGAGCGGCTCGTCGGGCCCGTGGAGGTCCCGCTCGCAGTAGGGCGCGTGCTCGAGGAGCTGGCCGAACCGCGAGAGGTAGCGCGTGGGCGGGGCGATGTGCGAGCTCGCCTCGATCACGTAGAGCCGCACCGGTTCCGGGCCCGTCGGGATCCAGCGGTGGGTGGTGGAGCGAGGCAGGACCACGTAGTCGCCCTGCACCGCGGTCAGGGTGCCGAACACGGTCTCGACGGTCGCGGTGCCGGACTCGACGTACACGCACTCGTCACCCACCGCGTTGCGGTACAGCGACGACGTCTCCCCCGCCGCGACGTAGGAGATCCGCACGTCGGCGTTGCCGAGCAGCAGCCGGCGGCCGGTCACCGGGTCCACGGCCTTCCAGTCCTCGGCGGTCAGCTCGTGGAGCCGGAGGTGCCGCGGGAGCAGGGGCAGGTTCTCGGTGGTGCGCAGGTCCGAGAACTCCCACACGCTCGCGTCGACGATCGCCGACGGCACCCCCGAGTGGTAGAGCAGCGAGGAGTCCGAGCTGAAGCCCTCCTCGCCCATCAGCTCCTCGCGGTACAGGCCGCCCGACGGGGTGCGGTGCTGGGTGTGCCGCTTGGGCGGGACGCTACCGGCTCGCCTGTAGTACGCCATGGCGCTCCTCCTCGGGTCCGCAGCGGTGGCCGACGGCGCGGGTGGATGCCGCGCCGGGGTCCGGTCGAGGGCGACCTCGGCGAGGGGCTCGTCCCGTTCGCGGCACGCTGCTCACGAGGGCGATCGTAGGACTAGACCGCCCGATGGGCGCCGGAGACGACCGGGGCGAGCCAGATCCCGGTGATCGCGTCGACCAGCCCCGCGGCCGCGGCGTCCCAGGTCGGACGGGGCGTGGGCGCGCCGTCGGCCAGAGCGCGCTCGCGCTCGGCGGTCATGTGCACCATCAGCTGACGGATCATGTCCCCGCGCTCGGCGAGGACGGGCACGGCCAGGTCCGGGAGGCACGCGTGCAGGCCGCCGAGGGCGGCCAGCAGCGAGCGCGAGCCCGCCATCTCCTCGGAGACCACCGCCCGTAGTGCCGGGTCCGTCATGACCTGGGCGGCGAAGCGGGCGAACCAGGTGGGGCTGCCGAGCGCCTCGAGGTGCCGGGTCATGGGTAGCACCAGGCAGGCGACCCAGTCCCGCACGTCCTGCGAGCCCTCCGCACGGGCGACGAGGACCGCGCGGCGGATCTCCACGTCCGCCCAGTGCCGCTGCAGGATCGCGCGGACCAGATCGGTCTTGCTGCCGAAGTGGTAGCCGACGGCCGCCGTGTTGCCCTGGCCGGCGGCCTCGCTGATCTGACGGTTCGAGACCGCGTACACGCCGCGCTCGGCCATCAGCCGCTCGGCCGTGACCAGGATGACCTCGCGGGTCGCGTCCGACCGGTCCTGTCGTCGCACACCACGAATTAAATCAGCTGAGTGACTTCTGCGGCCAGCCGTGCCAGGATCTCAATCACCTGATTGAAATCCTGGGAGTCTTCGTGTCCGCTCATGCCCCGGCCGTCCCGCGGCCCGGTCCGGTCGTGGCCGTGCTGGCCTTCGGCGGGATCGTCGTCTCGCTCATGCAGACGGTCGTCATCCCGCTCGTGCCCGCGCTGCCGGGCCTGCTCGACACCACCGCCTCGAACGCGAGCTGGGCGATCACCGCCACCCTGCTGGCCGCCGCCGTCGCGACGCCGACGATGGGGCGGCTCGGGGACATGTTCGGCAAGCGCCGGATGCTGCTGGTGAGCCTCGCCCTGCTGGTGGTCGGCTCCGTGGTGGTCGCCCTGAGCAGCACGCTCGTCCCGGTCGTGATCGGCCGCGCCCTGCAGGGTTTCGCCTCGGGCGTGATCCCGCTGGGGATCAGCATCATGCGCGACGAGCTGCCCACCGAGAAGCTGGCCTCGGCCACCGCGATGATGAGCGCCTCGCTCGGCGTCGGCGGGGCCCTCGGACTGCCGCTCGCCGCTCTGGTGGCGCAGGAGACGGACTGGCACGTCCTGTTCTGGGGTGCCGCCGGGCTCGGCCTGGTCGCGGCCGTGTTCGTGGTGCTGCTCGTGCCGGAGTCCGCCGAGCGCACGGGTGGGCGGATCGACGGCGTCGGCGTGCTCGGGCTGTCCGTCGCCCTGGTCGCGCTCCTGCTCGCGGTGTCGAAGGGCGCCGACTGGGGCTGGGGCAGCGGTCTCACGCTCGGGCTGTTCGTCGGCGCGGCGGCGGTCCTGCTCGCCTGGGGCCGCTGGGAGCTCAGCCGCAGCGCGCCGCTGGTCGACCTGCGCACGCTCGCCCGGGCACCCGTCCTGTTCACGAACATCGCCTCCGTGGTGTTCGGGTTCGCGATGTTCGCAATGTCGCTGGTGCTCCCCCAGCTCATGCAGCTGCCGGAGGCGACGGGCTTCGGGCTCGGACGGACCATGCTCACCGTCGGCCTGGTCATGGCCCCGAGCGGGCTGGTGATGATGGCGATGGCCCCGGTCTCCGCGCGGATCACCCGCGCCCGCGGCCCCAAGGTCACGCTGATGGTGGCGGCGGCGGTCGTGGCCGTCGGGTACGTCCTGACGATCCTGCTCATGGCCGAGATCTGGCACTTCGTGCTCGCCTCGGTCGTCATCGGCGCCGGGATCGGGCTCGGCTACGGCGCCATGCCGGCGCTGATCATGGGCGCGGTGCCGCGCTCCGAGACGGCCTCGGCGAACAGCCTCAACACCCTCATGCGCTCGATCGGCACCTCCGCGGCGAGCGCGATCGCCGGAGTCGTACTGGCGCACATGACGATGCGGCTCGGCGGGGTCGCGCTGCCCACCCAGGCCGGCTTCCGGACGGTCCTGGCGATCGGCGCCGGTGCCGCGGTGGTCGCGCTCGTGGTGGCCGCCTTCATCCCGGGCCGGCGCGCGCCGGCGGCCGCCGCACCCGTCGTGCCCGCGGAGCCGGGGCGGACGGACGCGGGGCAGTCGGTGCCGGCACGGTGACCATCACGGCGTACGACGCGGCCGGCGCCGCGGTCACGAGCACGCGGGCCGGGTCTCGCCGGGTGCCGTGACGGTCGTCGTCGCCGTTGCGGGGTCGGATCCCGTGGCGCGCACGGTCGTACCCGGGGCGCACGAGCCGGTGGACCTCGCCGCCTGCGATCTCCGGAGAGGGCTGGCCCGGCGGGGCTCCGGCGGCTAGGGTCCCGACTAGTCGTCAGGGAACTCACGCCGCAGTGCGGCGGCAGCTGGAGGTGGCCGGTGCGGGCCGTGGTGCTCTCGGGTGGGCTCACCCACGACTTCCCCGCGACGACCGGCTGCCTGGCCGAGCTGCTCGCCGGCGAGGGCCTGGACGTGGAGGTGCACACCGGCACCGAGGGCGTGGACTCCGCACTGAAGGCGCTGCCCGGCGCCGCGCTGCTCGTGGTGAACGCGTTGCGCTGGACCATGACCGGCGAGGCCACGCCCGAGCGGTACCGCGAGCAGGCGGCGGTCGAGGGCGCGAGCCCGTCGCCCGCGGCGCGGGACGCGCTGGCCGCGCACCTGGCCGCGGGCGGGAGCGTGCTCGGCATGCACACGGCGTCCATCTGCTTCGACGACTGGCCCGGCTGGGGCGATGTCCTGGGCGGGCAGTGGATCTGGGGATCGTCGAGCCATCCGCCGTTCGGGCCGCGCGTGGAGGTGGTCGTGACCGGCACCCACGAGCTGGTCGACGGCATCGACGACTTCGGGATCGTCGACGAGGTCTACAGCGAGCTGGACATGCGGCCCGGGACCGAGGGCCTGCTCCACGCCACGCCACCGGGTGTCGACCTGCCGGCGCAGCCCCTGCTGTGGGCCCGCGAGCACGGCGGCGGCCGGGTCGTCTACGACGCGCTGGGCCACCAGCCCGAGTCCTACGCGGTGCCGGGGCACCGTGAGATCGTCCGGCGGGCGATCCGCTGGACCACGAACGGCTAGCACCCGCCGCAGGCGGCAGGAGAACGGGAGATCGACGTGGCACGTGCCCTCGACGGGATGTCCGTGCTGGTCACCGGGGGTGGCTCCGGGATCGGTGAGGCCGTGGTGCACCGGCTGGCGAAGGCCGGGGCGCGGGTCGTGCTGTCCGGGCGACGCGCCGAGAAGGTTCGGGCGGTGGCCGACGCGGCCGGGCCGAACGCCCGCCCGTTCGTCGGCGACGTGACGAGCGCGGCCGACCGCGAGGCGATGGTCGCGGCGACCGTCGAGCACGGCGGCGGGATCGGCGCGATCGTCCACGGCGCGGGCAACATGTACCGCGGCAAGCTCGAGGAGCTGACCGAGGACGCGCTGCACGCCGTCTTCGCGTCCAACACGATCGGCCCGATGCTGCTCACCGGGCTCGCCCTGCCGCAGCTGCGCGAGTCCCGCGGCGCGGTGGTCTTCTTCGGCTCGGTCCACACCCAGCGCGCCTTCCCCGGCGCCTCCCCCTACGCCGCCACCAAGGGTGCGCTGGAGACGCTGACCGGGGTACTCGCCGCCGAGCTCGGACCGCAGGGCGTCCGCGTCGGGTGCATCCGGCCGGGTGGGGTGCTCACCGAGATCAACCAGCGCGCCGGGTTGTTCGACGACGCCACCGCCGCCGAGCGGATGGAGTCGCTCGGCCCGGCCCACGCCTTGGGTCGGCCCGGCACCACCGACGAGGTCGCGGAGGCGGTCGAGTACCTGGTCACGGCGGAGTGGGCGACCGGTGCGGTCCTGACCGTCGACGGCGGGCTCAGCCTGGGCGTCACGAACGCCTGAGCAGCTCCTCGGTCGCCTCCCAGAGCCGCTCCTCCCGTGCCCGGTCGTAGGCGACGGGCCGGTTGCGCCGCTCGTCGTCGATCAGCACGTAGCCGCCGTCGCGGAGATGGGCCCAGCGGGCGTCGAGGGCGACGGCGGCCAGCGCCGGGCCGGAGCGGTCCGGGTTCGAGACGCCCGGGATCGGCAGCCGCTGCACGACCTGCCCGATCCGTGCGACGGCGGCGCCGTGACCGCGGGCCAGGCCGGTCCCGGGCATGAACCCGGGCTCGAAGACCGCCACGGAGACCCCCTCCGGGGCGCGCCGCTGCAGCTCGTGGGCGTAGTAGAGGGCGGCGAGCTTCGAGGTCGCGTACGCCACGCCGGCCGCCTTCGCGGTCGGTGCCGTCCCGGGATCGGCCGGGCGGGCGAGCTCCAGCGGGTCCCGCCACTCGGCCGGCGGCACGCCCAGGATCCTGCGGATCCTGTTCTCCCAGTACGTTTCCGACCCGACGAGGACGATCCTCGCCGGCGGGGCGGAGCGTTCCAGGAGGTCCCCGATCAGCTGCGCGTGGGCGAGGTGGTTGACGGCGAAGGTGAGCTCGTGCCCGTCCGCGGACGCGGTGCGGGTGTCGGTGACCGTCACGCCCGCGTTGGCGACGAGTGCGCGCAGCGGGCGGAGCTCGCCCGCCGCCAGGACCTCGTCGATCCGCGCGGCCGCGGCCCGGACGTCGTCGAGCCGGGAGAGGTCGGCGCCGATCTCGCGCACGCCGGCTCCGGCCGCGCGCGCCTCGGCCGCGATCGCGGACAGCCCGGCGCCGGGGCGGCCCACCAGGAGCAGGTCGGGACGCTCGGCGGCGGGCCGACGGGCCATGGCCAGGGTGGCGGCGCGACCGAGGCCGCCCGTGGGCCCGGTGATCAGGACGGTTCCCCCGCCGGTGGTGTCGTTCATGTCCCCGAGCGTGCGCGCCGCGCGCCGCCCCAGGCAGCCGTCCCCCTGTCGTAGGACTGCCGGGGCCACCACAACCGGCACGGCGTGGCGCAGACTGGTTCTCGTGGACTGGGACTTCGGATCGGCCGTGCGCCGCTTCCGCGAGCGGGTCGCCCCGGAGACCGTGGGCGTGCCCGTCGGCGGGCGGCGGCGCGCCGTCGGCCTGCGCCGCGAGGAGCTCGCCGGGCTGACCGGGATCTCGGTCGACTACCTGACCCGGCTCGAGCAGGGGCGGGCCACCTCGCCGTCGGTGCAGGTCCTGGAGGCGCTCGCCCGCGCCCTGCGGCTCGGCGACGGTGACCGGGAGCTGCTGTTCCGGCTGGCCGGGCAGGCCCCGCCGGGCGCCGGTGTGGTGCCGACGAGGATCACCCCCAGCGTGCAGCGGCTCCTCGACCGGCTCTCGCACACGCCGGTCGCCGTGCACGACGCGGCGTGGAACCTCGTCGTCGCCAACGCGCCGTACGACGCGTTGATGGGCGGGGCCTCGGCGTGGCGCGGGATCGAGCGCAACGCCGTGTGGCGGCACGTCGTCGGGCCGGGCAACCGGACCGTCCACACGCCCGAGGAGCACGCCCGGTTCGTGTCCTTGCTGGTGGCGGACCTGCGGCTGACCGCGGCCCGCTACCCGGCTGACCGCGGCCTGGCCCGGCAGATCGCCGCCCTGCGGTCGCTGAGCCCGCGGTTCGTGGACCTCTGGGAGAGCGCCGACACCGCGTCCCCGCAGGACCAGGCGCGGCGCAAGATCGTCGACCATCCGGACGTCGGTCGGCTCGCCCTGGACTGCGACACCCTGATCGTCGCGAACGACGACCTGCGGATCACCGTCTACACCGCCGAGCCGGGCACGGCGGACGCCGAACGGCTGGAGCTCGCGATCGTACTGGGGACCCAGACCCTCAGCGGCTGAGCCGCTCCAAACCACTCAGCGGCTGAGCCGCTCCAAACCACTCAGCGGCTGAGCAGCTCGAAGCCACTCAGTGGCTGAGCCGCTCGAAGCCGCTCAGCGGGTGAGGACCGTCCAGATGCACAGCTGGTCGGCGTGCTCGGGCGGGTCGACCGTCCACGCGCCGCCGGCGTGGGCCTCGATGCTGCGCACGCACCGCGCGCAGTACCGCGGCCGGTCGCCGGGAACCCCCGGCACCTCTCCCTCGGCCACCATCGCCACCTGCGGGTTCTCCCGCCAGTAGTGCCCGCCGCTGCCGCAGAGGTGCCGGAAGACGGTCCGGTCCTCCTGCTCGTCGACCTCACCGACCGAGCCGTGTGAGCGGAGCAGGGCGGCGATCTCGGAGGCGTCCACGGTGGTGCCGACGAGATCGTCGATGCCGACCGTGGCCCCGCCGATCAGCTCGTCGATCACCTCGGCGACCGGCCGGCCCTCGGCGCCGACGTCGATCAGCTGGACGATCAGCGCCACCAGCCGGTCGTGGAGCTGGCGCCAGCGGGCGTGCTCCGCCTCGACGAGCGCCTGCACCTCCGGAGGTGCGCCCATCTTCCGGAGCTGCTCGGGCAGCGGATCGAGATGCAGCTCGCTCATCGCAGGGACCCGGTCATCGCAGGTAGGACGTCACGAGCTCGTCCGACGCCAGCAGCTCCGCCGAGTCCCGCGTCAGTTCGTTGCGCCCACCCCGCAGGATGTACGTCCGGTCGGACACCTTCAGCGCCGCCGACTGCTGCTCGACGATCAGGAAGGTCACCCCGGACTCCCGCAGCCGCCGGACCACGTCGAACAGGTCCCGCACGATCCGCGGGGCCAGGCCGAACGACAGCTCGTCGATCAGCAGCAGCCGCGGCCGGCTCATCAGCGCCCGGCCCAGCGCCAGCATCTGCTGCTGCCCGCCGGACAGCGACGACGCCGACTGGTCGAGCCGGTCGGCGAGCTCGGGAAAGATCTCCAGGACCTCGTCCCGGTCCTTGCGGGCCGCGCCGGCGGACACCTTCCGCGCCGACAGCCCGAGGTCCAGGTTCTCCCCCACCGTGAGGGTCTGGAAGATCCCGCGCCCCTCCGGCAGCTGGCACAGGCCCAGCCGGGCCCGCTTGTTCGGGGGCAGCCTGCCCAGGTCGGCGCCGTCGAAGACGATCTTCCCGGACCACAGCGGCAGGGTGCCCGACAGCAGGCGCATCAGCGAGGTCTTGCCGGTGCCGTTGGGCCCCAGCACCGTCACGATCTCGCCCTCGGCGACCTGCAGGGAGACCCCGTGCAGGACCTCCAGGCCGCCGTAGCCGGTGCGCGCGTCCTCAATCTCCAGCAGCAACTTCGGCTCCCAGGTAGGCCTCGACGACGACGGGATCGCGCAGCACCTCGCGCGGCGGCCCCGTGAGCAGGATCCGGCCGAAGTGCAGGACGGCGGCGGTCGGGCAGAGCCGGGTGATCAGCTCCAGGTCGTGCTCGATGATCATGACCGCGGCGCCCGGGTGCTCACCCAGCCACCCGTTCAGCCCCTCCACGAGGGTGTCGACGTCCTCGGCGCCCAGCCCGGCCGCCGGCTCGTCGAGCAGCACGAGGACCGGCTCGTTGAGCAGTGCCCGCGCCACCTCGACGATCTTCTGGCTGCCGATCGGGAACTGGTTCGCCGCCCGGTCCGGGTGCTCGCCGAGCCCGAACGTCTCCAGCAGGGCGCGGGCCTTCTCGCGCTGCTCCTGTTCGTCCCGGCGCGCGCCGGGCAGCCCGAACAGCTCGGCGATATGGCCCTGCCGGTGGTGGCGCCCGCCACCCACCATGACGTTCTCGACGGCCGTGAGGTTCGGGATCAGCCGCGGCGTCTGGAAGGTGCGGGACACGCCGAGCCGGGCGACCGCCGCCGGGCTGCGCCCCAGCACGTCCTGGCCCGCCACGCGGACCTCGCCGGAGTCCGGCTGCAGGTACCCGGACACGCAGTTCAGGCAGGTCGTCTTGCCGGCGCCGTTGGGGCCGATCAGCCCGGTGAAGCCCGGCCGGACCTCGAGCGTGACGTCCGTGAGGACGGAGTTGCCGCCGAACGCCTTGGTGACGCCCGCGAACTCCAGGACGGTGCCGAGCTCGGTCGTGGTCATCGTGCCCTCCGCAACCGTGCGCCCAGCCGGGAGTCCCGGACCGTGCGCCACAACGAGGTCAGCCCGCCCGGCAGCACCGCGATCACCACCATCAGCAGCACCCCGTACGCGATGGCCTGCTGGTCGCCCAGGTCCTGGAACAGCTCGATCAGCACCACCGCGAAGGCGGCGCCCACGAGCGGGCCCCACAGCGACCCGGCGCCGCCGACGAACACCATCACCAGCATCGGGACCAGCAGGTTCATCTGGAACATGGCCGGGAAGATGAAGGTCTGCAGCTGCGCGTAGAGGGTGCCGGCCACCGCCGCGATGAAGCCGGAGAGCCCGAAGGCCACCAGCCGATACCGCAGCGGGGACACCCCCAGCGAGCCGCTGAGCTGCCCGAGGTCCCGCACCGCCTGCAGGGTCCGCCCGAAACGCCCGATCAGCGCGCGCCGGACCAGGAAGAACATGATCGCGGCGACGACGAGGATCACGAAGTACGTCGAGGCGCTGCCGGTGATCCCGGGCAGCGTGAACACCTCGACGCTCATGCCGGCGCCGCCGCCGGTGATCGGGGCGGCGAAGGTGATCAGCTCGACGATCGCCATGCCCAGCGCCAGCGTGGCGATGGCGAGGAAGAAGCCGCGCAGCCGGATCGCCGGCGCGCCGATGACCACGGCGAGCAGGGCCGCGCCGATCCCGGCGAGCGGGATCGTGACGATGAACGGGATGCCGTGCGCGATCCCCACCGCGCTGCCGTAGGCGCCCACCGCGAACATGGCGGCGTGGGCCAGGCCGATCTGCCCGGACCAGCCGACGAGCAGGTTGAAGCCCAGTGTGGACACGGCGTAGACGAGCGTCAGCCCGACCACGAACACCAGGTAGGCGTTGGCCACGAAGGGCACCGCGAACAGCAGGACCAGCGCCGCGACCGCGACGATCCCCTTGCGCAGGGCCGATCCGCGCTGGGCGGCGCTGCTCGCTCCCGCGTTGGCGGAGATGCCCGCGCCGATCGCCGCGGTCCCCACGACGGGGGCCGCCGGTGGGACCGCCGTCTCCGTCGTCTCCGTCTCCCGGGTCGTCTCAGACATCGCGCAACCTCACGCTCCTCGTGAACCCGTCCGGCCGCAGCACCAGCACCAGGAACACCACCAGCAGCGCCACCGAGAACTGCGCCGCGGTGGAGAGGTAGGTGCCCACGAACTGCTGGATCAGCCCCAGCACCAGCCCGCCGACGAAGGTGCCGATCAGCGAGGTGAAGGCGCCCATGGTGGCCGCCACGAAGCCATAGATGATCAACGACGTCGGCGAGAGCGTGGAGACCAGCGCCGACTGGGCCTGCAGCATCACCGTCAGCGCCGCGATCAGCCCGCCGACGCCCCAGGCGATCGCCGACAGCCTTCCCGCGTCGACTCCGATCAGCCGCGCCGTCGCCCGGTTCTCCGCCACCGCCCGCATCTGCGCGCCGGTGCCGGTCCGGAAGAACAGCGTGATGGCGACGGCGCCGACCAGGCCGACGACGATCGTCACGATCTGCGGGACGCCGATCGACACGCCACCGCCGAGCTGCACCGACGCCCCGCTCCACGGCGCCGGGAAGCTCCGCGGGGCGTGCCCCCAGACCAGCCCGATCAGCGCGTTGAGCGCCAGGGAGAGGCCGATCGTCATCAGCAGCAGCGGGAAGTGCCCGTACTTGGACAGCCGGCGCATCAGGGCGACGTCGATCACGACGCCGATCACCACGCCGGCCACCAGCGTGACGAGCACGCAGAGCCAGAACGGGGCCCCGGTCCCCGACATGCTGATCCCGACGTAGGTCGCGACCAGCCCCATCTCCGCCATGGCGAAGTTGGGCACGTCGGCCGCCTTCATCACCACCACGATGGCCAGGCCGAGGAGGGCGAACCAGCTGCCCGCCTCGAGCCCGCTCACGATCGTCTGCAGCACGACCGGCTCTCCGTCCCCGTCATCGGCCCAGTCGGACCGGTCAGACCGGCGCGGTGAACGGCAGTGCGACCGTCCACTTCCCGCCGGTGTACTTCGCGATGCCCGCCTGGACGGCGCACGTGTGCCCGTCCGGCAGCGGACCGCACTCGATCGGCGGGATGGACCCGACGGCGATGGGGTTCGACTTCAGCCCCTCGGCGGTCTTGGTGAAGTTGGTGTACGACAGGTCGCTGCCCATCCGCTTGACCAGCTCCGCGAACGCCTTGACGAAGCTGTAGGTCTGGAGCGAGAAGCCGCTCTCGGCCTGCGGCAGCCCGCTCGCCTTGGCCAGCGTGCGCCAGTGCTCGACGTCCGGGTTGTTGGTGGACACGGTGTCGGCCTGCATGCCGGCGAGGAAGCCCTCGGCCGCGTCGCCCGCCGGGCCGACCGTCGACGTGCCGCCGGTGCCGGCGCCGCCCTGGTCGGCGAAGACCGGGCCGGTGAAGCCCTGTGCGCGCAGCTGCTTGAGGATCAGCGCGACGGACGTGTTGTCCTCGGCGAGCAGCACGGCGTCCGGCTTGGCCGCCACGACCTTGTTCACCGCCGAGCTGACCTCGGTGTTGCCGGCCTGCGTGGTCTCGTTGGCGACGACCTGCATGTCCGGGTGCTTCGGCAGCTGCGCGGCGAGCGCCGCCTTGGCCGAGACGCCGAGGTCGTTGTCCTGCTGGATCACGCCGAGACGCTTGGCACCCAGCTTGGCGAAGTAGTCGATCGCGACCTCGTCCTGGCTGGTCCGGGTCGCGCTGAGCAGGTAGACCTCGGACTGCTTCGGGTCGGCCGGCGAGATCGGGCCCCAGACCGGGGTCTTGTTCTGTGCGATGAACTGCCAGGTGCCGGGCAGGCCCTGGGAGCCCGCCGGCGCGACGATCGAGTAGACCTTCTCCTGCGACACCAGCCGCCGGACGTTGGTCACCACGCGGTCGGCGGTGTAGCCGTCGTCGAGCAGGATCGGGTTGAGCTTGCGACCACCGATCCCGCCGGCGTCGTTGATCTCCTTGACCGCGATCTGGATGCCGGCCTGGAGACCCTGGCCGGAGACGGCGGCGGTGCCGGTGAGCGGGAGCGTGGCACCGATCTTGATCTCGTCCTGGGTGACACCGGGGGGCGCTTCCGCGCTCCCCCCACCGGACGAGCCGGCCGAGACGTTGCCGCAGGCCGCCGCGAGCAGCGCCGTGAGCGCGGCCGCGGTGGCCAGCAGGGACTTGCGAACCATCGGGGAACCTCCGCGTCGAGGTCGTGCGGACCGGTGTGACGGCCGCAACTCTCGGGGGAATCTAGGGGCCGTGACGAGCGTCGTCAAGCATCTAACGACGAGTGGTGATCAGTACCCGGATCGGTACAGCGCATTAACGGCGCTAGGCGTCTGCCGACGCCGGTGGAGACGGAGCAGCATCCGACGGCTGCGGGAAGTGCGCCATCAGGGTCTGGGTCAGCCCGCCGTCGACCAGCAGGTGCTGGCCGCTGACGTAGGCGGCGTCCGTGGAGAGCAGGAAGGCCACCACGGTGCCGATGTCCTCGGGCCGTCCGATCCGCCCGACCGGGACGAGCGTGCGGCGTTTCTCGTGCAGCACCGGATCGGCGTAGACGGCCTCGGCCATCGCCGTGCGGATCATCCCCGGGCCGATCGCGTTGACCCGCACGCCGAGCGGACCCCACTCGACGGCGGCCTGCCGGGTGTACGCCACGAGCCCGGCCTTGCTCGCGGCGTACAGCCCACCGCCGAGCTGCGGGACGTCGGCCGCCATCGAGGCGATGTTGACGATCGCTCCGTTGCTCTCGGACAGCGACCGCAGGCAGCGGGCGGACAGGCCCGCCACCGCGCGCAGGTTGACGTCCAGGGTCGGATCCCGGTCGGGGAGGTCGGAGAGCGGAGCCCGCCGGATCACGCCCGCGTTGTTCACCAGCCCGTCGAGCCGCCCGGCGATCGCGAGCGTGCCCGCGAGGATCGCCTCGCCGTCCGTGACGACGTCGCCGGGCACCGCGGTGCCCCCGATCTCCTCGGCGGTGCGCTCCGCCGCGTCGGCGTCCAGATCGTTGACGGCGACGTGGACGCCCCGCCCGGCCAGCACCCGGCAGATGCCCGCCCCGATCCCGGCGCCGCCGCCGGTCACCAGCACGACGTTCTCCGCGCCACCGGTTCCCTTGCTGCTCATGCCTCCACCCCCACTCGGAAGCCGTCCCAGACGGCATCGATCGCGCGGCGCGGGGCCAGGGCGTCGCCCACCACCCGCACCGCCATACCCTTGTCCCGCAACGGTTCCACCAGCTCGTCGCGGGCCACGCCGTACCAGCTGCAGACCACCGCGTCCGCCGGCACGCACTCCTCGGCCCCGGACCAGCCGTGCCGCACCCGGACATGGTCGGTCCCGATGGCGACCACCGAGCGGTACTCGAGGATCTCCACCCCGGCCGCGCCGAGCCGGCGCAGCAGCGGCGGCCGGCTGAACGAGTCGATCTCGGCGCCGGCCGGCACCGGGGTGACGACCGTGACGGCGTGCCCGTCCGCGGCCAGCTTCTCGGCGGTGGTCAGGCTCTTCCAGTCCGCCTCGCCGCAGTCCAGCACCACCACCCGCGCCCCGGTGACACCGTGCTCGATCGCCGCCTGCACGGTCGTCACGTGCGGAAGGTCCGCGCCGGGCACGTCGGGCAGGCCGGGCCGGGAACCGGTCGCCACCACCACGACGTCCGGCTCCAGTGCGACGACGGTGTCGGCGTCTGCGGGTGTGCCCAGCCGGACCTCCACGCCCAGCCGCCGGATCTCGCGCTCCAGGTGCCGGGTGGAGTCCGCGAACTCGTCCCGGTACGGCATCGCGCTCGCCGCCGTCAGGACCTGGCCGCCGAGCACGTCGCCGGCCTCCAGCAGGGTGACCCGGTGCCCGCGCAGGGCCGCGGTCTCGGCCGCCTTGAGCCCTGCGGGCCCGCCGCCGACGACCACCACGTGCCGGGTCTCCCCGGCGGTCGTCCAGGCGTCGGCGCCCCACTGCTCCTCGAACCCGACGACGGGGTTGACCAGGCACGCCACGGTGACACCGCGGTGCGGGCCGCCACGGCAGCCGACGTTGCAGGAGATGCACGGCCGGATCTCCGCGGTCCGGCCCTCACGCGCCTTGTTCGGCAGCTCGGGATCGGCGATCAGGGGCCGGACCAGGGCGACCATGTCCGCGATGCCGTCCGCGAGCAGCTCCTCGGCCTTCCCGGGCGTGACGATCCGCGCCACCGCGATCACCGGCACACCGCCGGCGACCTCCCGGATCGCGCCGGCCAGGTGCACGAAGGGCGCCCGCGGGAAGCTCATGTCCGGGATCTGGCGGTCCATCGTGGCGTAGTTGGACTGGCTGACGCTCACGTAGTGCACGGGCGTGGCCGCGAGCAACCGGGCGACGATCTCCCGGCTCTCCTCGATCTCCAGGCCGCCGGGCACGAACTCCGCCCCGGACACCCGGATCCCGACCGGCACGTCCGGGCCCGCGACCTCGCGGACCGCGGCGAGGACCTCCAGTGGCAGCCGCATCCGGTTCTCCAGCGAGCCGCCGTAGGCGTCGGTGCGGGTGTTGCTGAACCGGGACAGGAAGGAGCACAGCAGGTACCCGTGCGCGAGGTAGACCTCCAGGCCGTCGAAACCCGCGGTGAGGAACCGGCGGGCGGCGGACCGGTAGGAGTCGACCAGCTCGGCGATGTCCGCCGTCGTCATCGCGTGCGGCACGACCCGGCTCGCCGGGTCGGGCACGGCCGACGGCGCCCACAGCTCGCGGTGCGACGGGAAGCCGCTCCCCTGCCGTCCCAGGTGCGAGAGCTGGCCGACGATCGCCGCGCCGTGCGCCTGCACGGCCTCCGCCACCATCGCGTACGCCGGGATGCACGCGTCGTCCCAGGTCTGGTTGATGCCGCCGAACGTGAGCCCGGTCGGATGCACCACGCCGGAGCCCTGGATCACCAGCCCGACCCCGCCGCGGGCCCGCTCGGCCAGGTAGTGGGCCTGCCGGCGGGTCAGGACGTGGTCGTGGGGATCGACGAACCGGCTGCCGTGCCCGGCGAACACGAGCCGGTTCCGCAGCTCCACCCGCCCCATCCGCAGGGGGGTGAAGAGCCGCGGGAACTCCGTCCCCGCCGTCACCACCGCGCGGGGCCGACGGCCGTGGCGTCGAGGCTCGCGACGCCGGGTCGCCCGATCAGCGCCAGGGTCCGGTCGATCTCGTCGTGCAGGATCTCCAGCATCCGGGTGACCCCCTCGGTGCCGCCCGCGGCGAGGCCGAAGACCCAGGGCCTGCCGACCAGACAGGCCTTGGCGCCCAACGCCAGTGCCTTCACCACGTCGCTCCCCCGCCGGATCCCGCCGTCGAGCAGCACGTCCGCCTCGCCACCGATCTCCGCGACCACCTCGGGCAGCACGTCGAGGGCGGCCGGCACCGAGTCCGCCTGCCGCCCACCGTGGTTGGACACCGCCACCGCGCCGCAGCCGACCTCGACGGCGCGGCGGGCGTCCTCGGCCGTCATGACGCCCTTGAGCATCGCCGGCCCGCCCCAGCGTTCGAGCATCCACTCCAGGTCGGCCCAGGTGTGGGCGGGGTTGAGCAGGCCGTTCGTGTAGACCGCGAGCCCGGACGTGCCGCCGTGCGCGTTGGTGACCCCGGTGAAGTTCGCGAAGGTCGGCTTCGGGTGGGCGAGCAGCCCCGCCAGCCAGCGCGGGTGCCGTGCCAGGTCCCAGCCGGTGCGCGGGGTGGCCTGCGGCGGCACCGTGAGCCCGTTGCGCAGGTCCTTCTCGCGCGCGCCGACCACCGGCACGTCGACGGTCACGACCATCGCGCCGAAGCCGAGGTCCTTCGCGCGGTCGATGAGGGACTCGACGGTCCGGCGGTCGCCCCACGGGTAGAGCTGGAACCACTGCCGTTCCGGCACCGCGGCGGAGACGTCCTCGAACGACACGCTGGAACCCGAGCTCGTCACGGAGACGGTGCCGGCGGCCGCGGCCGCGCGGGCCGCGGCGAGCTCGCCCTCGTGGCGCACCATGCGCACGAGCCCGGTGGGCCCGAGCACGACCGGGAGCGCGAGCTCCCGGCCGAGCACGGTCACCGCCTGCGGCCGTGTCGACACGTCGACGAGCACCCGCTGCCGGAAGCTCAGCCGGCGGAAGGCGGCCGCGTTGTCCGCCAGGGTCACCTCGTCCTCGGCGCCGCCGTCGACGAAGTCGAACACCATGCGCGGCAGGCGTTTCCGCGCCCGGGTGCGCAGGTCGGCGACGGTGACGACCGAGCGCACCCGGGTCAGCCCTGCACCAGTACTGCGAACAGGTCGGGGTCGCTCCGCAACAGCCGGCGGTAGTTGGCCGTCCACATCTGCTCGCGGAACGCGTTCTTCAGGTAGGCGCCGCGGTAGCTCTCGGCGATCGCGCGGTCCAGTGGCTTGCCGCCCACCGCCATCGCGGCCAGCTGGTAGCCGGCACACAGCTCCATGATCAGCGCTTCCATGGTCACCCGCTCCAGGGTGTCGCCGACGTGCAGCGACCCGTGGTGCCCCATGAGCAGCGCCTTCTTGCCGCCGAGCTGGGCGACCATCAGCTCGCCCTCCTCGCTCGGCACGAGGTTCGGGTCATCCGTCCACGGCACGACCTCGTCGAGCAGCAGGGACGCGTAGTCGTAGTACACCCCGAACGGCTCGCCGGTCGTGCTGAGCACGGACATGTTGCGCGCGTGGGTGTGGATCACGCTGTTGACGTCCGGGCGCGCCGCGTAGATGGACGCGTGGAAGTTGATCCCGGGAGAGGCGGGCAGCGTCCCCTGCTCGATCACCCGCAGGTCGAACCCGACCTTGCTGACGTGCTCGGGCAGCGTCTCGTCGAAGTACTGGAACGGGGTGACGAGGAAGGCCTCCTCCCCCGGCACGCGCAGGCTGACGTGCCCGCCGACCTGGCTGTCCAGCCCCTCACGGTGCAGGATCCGCCGCGCCGCCGCGATCTGGAACCGCGGGTCGCTCTCGCTGACCACCCCGCCGACGTGCGTCTCGCTCTCGGTCAGACTCACCGGACCTCCTCGTCCACCGGCGGCATCCCCGCGGCCGCTCGCCCCTGGAGGCTAGCCCGCAGCGGCAATACGACGCTAGTGTCCTCACTACGCTTTCTCGAGGGTCGCAGCGACGCGGCGACGGAGGTGGTCATGACGCGGATCGGCGTTCTGGGCGCGGGCGGGATGGGCTCGGCGTTCGCCGCGCACCTCGCCCGCAGCGGCGCGGACGTGCTGCTGATCGGCCGGGGGAGCCCGCACGTGCGGGCCCTGGCCGAGCGCCCGTTGCGGGTGGACCCGCCGCTCGGGGAACCCTGGCTGGTCGACGTCCCGGTCGCGGCCACCGCCGCGGACGTCCCCGCCGGCTCGATCGGCGTGCTGCTCCTCCTCACGAAGTCCTACGACCTCGGCGTGGCCGCGAGGTCCGCCGGACACGTCCTGGCGCCGGACGGCGTGGCCCTGCCGTTGCAGAACGGGCTCGGCACCGACGTCCCCGTCGCCGACGTCTTCGGCGACGGGCGCACCCTGGTCGGGACCACGACCGTCGGCGCCGCCCTCCGGGAGCCCGCCCGGATCACCGTCTCGGTGGCCACGGCGACCGGCGAGTGCCGCACCGACCTGGGCCGGATGGGACGTGGCCGGGCCCCGGCCGAGCAGGCCGACCGGATCGCCGCGCTGCTCACCGCGGCGGGGCTGCCGGGACTGGCCTCGCCGGCCGTCGACGAGCTGATCTGGAGCAAGCTCGCGCTGGCGTCGATGAGCCCGGTGAGCTCGGTGCCCCGGGTCACGGTCGCCTCGGTCTGGGGCAGCGAGCGGGGCCGGGCGTTGGCCGGGCGGATGGCGGCCGAGGTGCTCGACGTGGCCGCGGCCGAGGGCGTCGGGCTCGACCGCGCCGCCGCGCTGGAACACGCCGAGCGGGTGTGGGCCTCGACCGGCGAGCACTACACGTCGATGTGCACGGACGTGCGGGAAGGGCGCCGCACCGAGCTGGCCGGCATGGCCGGCGCGGTAAGGGCCCTCGCGGTGGCCCGCGGGATCCCGGTCCCGGTGCACGACACGGTCCTCGATCTCCTCGACCTGGCAGGTGTGCGGTGACCTCACACGCGAACGAGCTGTCCCTGGCCGCGGGAACGGTGCTGGACGCCGGGCCCGCCGGTACCCTCCGCGCCGCGGCGTCCGCGGGTTTCGACGCCGCGGGGCTGCGGCTCGATCCCGCGGCCGTGACCCCCGCGGAGGCCGCGGAGCTGCGCGGCCTGGCCGACGACCTGGGCGTCCGGGTCCTCGATCTCGAGGTCGTCCGGCTGGGCCCGGCGGGCTCGCTCGACGACCATCTCCGGCTGCTCGAGCTCGCCGGGATCCTCGGTGCCCGCTACCTGCTGACGACCAGTGGCCACCCCGACCCCTCCGCCACGACCGCCGATCTCGAACGGCTCTGCGCCGCCGCCGCGGGCGGCCCGACGCTCGTGGCCTTCGAGTTCATGATGTTCACGGCCGTCGGGACGCTCGCCGAGGCGCTCACCCTGACCCCGCCGGAGGCCGTGGTCCTCGTGGATCCGCTGCACCTGCACCGCGGCGGCACCGCACCGGAGGCGATCGCGGGCCTGACCGCCGAACGGCTCGGCTACCTGCAGCTCTGCGACGCACCCGCGGCGGCACCCGGCGACGGCGGCCCGGAGGCACTCGCGAACGAGGCGCGGCACCACCGGCTGCCACCGGGGGCCGGCGACCTCCCGCTCGCCGCGCTGTTCGCCCACGCGCCGGCCGGGCTGCCACTCAGCGTCGAGGTGCAGTCCGAGGACCTGACCGCGCGGTTCGATCCGCCGGCGCGGGCGAAGCACCTGCTGGAGCTCGCCCGCAGCTTCCTGGGCTCGCTCTGAGTCCGGAGAAACCCCTGTCGGCCCCCATCCCCGGAGGACCTCCATGCGCGCCGCCGTGACCACCGGACCCGGCACCATCGCCGTCGAGCAGGTCGGGGAGCCCGAGCCCGGCCCGGGCGACGCGGTGGTCGAGGTCGGCGCGGTCGGGCTCTGCGGCACCGACCTGCACATGTTCCTCGGCGAGCGCCACGACACCGGCTTCCCGCTCCGCCAGGGACACGAGGTGGGCGGCACGATCGTCGCGCTCCCCCGCGGGTACGACGGCCCGCTCGCGCTCGGCGGGACGGTGACGCTGGATCCCGCGATCCCCTGCGGCTGCTGCCGTCCGTGCACCCGCGGTGCCTGGCCGGCCTGTACCTCCTTCCGGGCGCTCGGCGTCGCCCTGCCCGGAGGCCTCGCGGAGCGGGTCGCGATCCCGGTCGGCCAGGTCCACGCCGCCGACGGACTGACGCCGGTCGAGGCCGCCCTCGTCGAGCCCTTCTCGATCGCGGCGATGGCGCTCGCCCGGGCCGAGCTGCGCGGCGACGAGCGGATCGTGGTCGTCGGCGGTGGCCCGATCGGCCTGGCGATCACGGTGAGCGCCACCGCCCGCGGCCATGCGGTGCTGGTCAGCGATCCCGTCGGTGCCCGGCGCACCCTGGCCGCGGAGCTGGGCGCGGACCGCGTCACCGCGCCCGATCCCGAGGCGGTCGCGGACTGGACCCGCGGCGACGGCGCCGACGTCTCCTTCGAGGCCTCCGGCACCCGCCCCGGCCTCGACGCCGCCCTGGCCGCGACCGGACGCGGGGGCCGGCTCGTGGTCGTCGGGGTGGCCGCGCACGATCTCGTGGTGGCGGTGCCGCGGGTCCTGTTCGAGGGCGTGACGATCGTGGGCGCCCGCGCCGGCCTCTTCCCGCAGGCCCTGGAGACGGTCCGCACGCAGCGCGCGGCGGTGGCCCGCTTCGCGAGCGCCGAGCTCCCCCTCGACGAGGTCGCCGCCGCCTTCACCCACGCGATCGACCACGCGCAGGACGTGGTGAAGGTGCTGGTCAGACCCTGACCACGATCACCGGCCGCGGTGCCCCCGCGGTCGTCGGCGGCCACCCCGCACCGCCCGAGGTGATCACGTGGGGGCCTGCGCCTCAGGCCGAGCCACGGGAGCGGCCGGTGCGGCGTGGCGGCACGGCGGCGCCCGGGCCCCGGGCCAGCAGGGCGGCGGGGATGCCGTGGTCCGCGCGGAGCCGGCGCAGCGCCGGGTCCGAGGTCCAGAAGGCCTCGAACTCCTCCGGGGGGATCTTCTCCGCGATCAGGTGCATCGCGATGTCGTGCCGCACGTACTCCACGGCCACCAGAACCACGGCCGGGTCGTCCGTGTAGACACCCCACGCGTCCCCGTCGACCACCCCGCCGATCACGGCCTGCTCGCGGTCCGCGGCCACCACCAGGAGCCGGCAGCCGAGGTTCTCCAGCACGACCTCGGGCTCCGAGAAGCGGTGCGGGTAGGTGGTGCCGACCGGATCGGGGTCCTCGCCGAAGGTCACGACGGTGACGTCCACCCCCTCGTCGTCCGCCTTGCGCACGGTCGGCTTGAGCGGCGCGATCTCCGCCGGCCAGCCCGACAGGAACAGGTCCGTGCGGGCCGCGGCGACCACGTCCTCGGCCCGCGCCAGCAACGACTCACGGTCCGTGAGGTTGTGCACCAGCCGCACCTGCGACGGCGCGGCGACCTGCGGCAGCGCCGAGGTCAGGGCGTCGATCGACTGGTCGAACTCGCGGCGCAGCCGGTCGAGCAGCGCCGAGGGCGGCAGCGAGATGTACGCGACGCCGGCGTCCGCGACCCGCACCTCGTACGCCGCACCGCGCCCGACCAGCTTGGCGAGGGTCTCGTACACGGTGGACCGGGGCACGCCGGAGCGCTTGGCGACCTCGTAGCCGTTGAGCGGCGTCCCGGCGGCGACCAGGGCGACGTAGGCCTTCGCCTCGTACCCGGACATCCCGAGCCGCTGCAGCTCCTCGATGACGCTCTGCTGGGACATCCGCCCATCGTCCCATCCGGCCCTGGGGAGCCGGGAGTCACCCGCGAGCACGGGTCCCTCAGTCGCTCTCGCGTGCGGCGTCCAGCCCGACGGAGTCGACGGACCTCGGCCGCGGCATGGACATGAGCGCCGTCTTGGTGATCCCGCCGTCGACCGCGATCGTCTGCCCGGAGATGTAGCCCGCCTTGGCCGAGGCGAGGAACAGCACCGCGTCAGCGACGTCCTCCGCGGTGCCGAGGCGGCCCTGCGGGACCCGGCTCTGGCGCAGCCGCCGGACCTCCGGATCGGCGTAGATCGCGTCGGACATCCCCGCATTGATCAGGCCGGGGGCCACGCAGTTCACCCGCACCCCCTCCGGGCCCCACTCGAGCGCCATGTGCTCGGTGAGCTTCACGATCCCGGCCTTCGACGCCGTGTAGGCGCCGGCGTTCGGCGCCGCGGCGATCCCGTTGATGGACGCCATGTTCACGATCGCGCCGCCGCCGGCCTCGATCATCCGCGCGGCCACGGCCCGGCCGACCAGGAAGGTGCCGGTCAGGTTGACCTCCACGGCGATCCGCCAGTCCGCCGCCGGCAGCGTGAGCAGCGGGCCGAACCGGGCGATCCCCGCGTTGTTCACCAGCAGCTGCGGGGCCTCCGGCAGCGCGGCGACCGCGGCGACCACCGAGTCCTCGTCCGAGACGTCGACGACGGTCGGGACGCACGCGGCGCCGAGGTCCGCGGCGAGCGCGTCGAGCGCCGCCCCGTCGACGTCCCACGCGGCGACGCGGTACCCCTCCTTGACGGCGAGCCGGGTGATGACCGCCCCGATGCCGTTGCCGGCCCCGGTGACCACCGCCCATCCCGCTGCCCAAGCCTGCGTCACGGCACACTCCCCTCGTCGGGCACCGCACCCCGACCGTGCTCTCGAGGAGCGGTACGGCGTTGGTGCTCTGACGACGCTAACGCCCCACCTCCCCCCGCGTCCACGATTCTCGCCAGTACGCGCCGTCGGATGCGTAGTCGTCATGCTTCTGACGGCGTATGGTTCGGCTCGTTCCCGACACGACGACGTACGTGGAGGCCCGCGTGGGCGGCAGCATCCTGATCAGCGGCGGCACGCTCATCGACGGGACCGGCTCCGCGGCACGCCCCGGCGAGGCCCTGCTGATCCGCGACGGGCGGGTGACCGCCCTCGGCGCGCAGGCCAGCACCGACGCCGAGGCGAGCGGCGTGGACGAGCGGATCGACGCCACCGGCAAGACCGTGATGCCCGGCCTGATCGACGCCCACACGCACCTGACCTTCGGCGAGCCCACCGGCAACGACGAGCTCTTCCACCACCGCACCGAGGCCTACAGCTCGATGCTCTCGGCCTACAACGCGCGCAAGGTCCTGCGGGCCGGCGTGACGAGCGTGCTCGACGCGGACTGCCTGTGGAACATCGGCTGCGAGCTCCGCGACGCCATCGAGGCCGGGATCGTCGAGGGCCCCCGGATGCGCGCCGGCGGCCAGGCCCTGATGACCATGCTGGGCGGCACCGCCGGGCGGATGATCAAGGACACCGGCACCACGGGCTACGCCACCGTCGTCTCCGGGCGGGACGTCATGGTCAACGAGATCCGCCGCCAGATCAAGTACGGCGTGGACTGGATCAAGATCATGGTGACGGGCCTGATCCCGTCGATGAAGGGCCCCGAGGTCAAGGTCTGGAACATCGACGAGCTGCGGATCGTCTGCGACACGGCGCACGAGCTGAACACGAAGGTCGTGGCGCACTGCCGCAACTCGGACTCCACCCGGGACGCCGCGCGCGCCGGTGTGGACCTGATCTACCACGCGTCCTATCTGGACGACGAGGCCATCGAGGCGGTGATCGAGGCCGGTGCGGCCATGTGCCCCACCTTCACCCTGCTGGGCAACCTGGCGGACTACGGAGAGAAGGTTGGTACCGCGCCCGAGCTGCTCGACGTGTTCCGCGCCGAGATCGAGGTGACGGCCAAGCAGCTCACCAAGGCGCACGCGGCCGGCGTCCCCTTCCTCACCGGATCCGAGACGGGCTTCGCGGTCACGCCGGTCGGCGAATGGCACGCCCGCGAGCTGGAGATGTTCACCGAGTACATGGGCATGACACCGATGGAGGCCATCGTCGCCGCGACGCGCAACGGCGCCTTCGCCATGCGGATGGACGACGTCGGCACCCTGGAGCACGGCAAGATCGCGGATGTCCTGGTGATCGACGGGGATCCGCTCGCGGACGTGAAGGTGCTGCAGGACAAGACGAAGATCGTCGAGGTGATCAAGGCCGGCAAGCGCATCGACCTCACCACCCCCATCCCCGAGCAGAAGCTGCGCTCGTCGGACCAGGTGCGGTTCCTGGCCGCGTGCCCGCTGACCCGGTCGCTGGCACTCACCGAGGAGCAGATCGAGCGGATGTCGCATGTCTGAGCGGGTCATCGATGTCCATGCCCACGCCGTCCTGCCGATGGCGGAGGGAGCGGCCGGGGCCGCCGGCCCCGAGCTGGGCGCCTCCGAGGACGGCACCCCCTTCTACCGCGTGGGCGACTACGTGCTGCACGGCGTGAAGTACGCGGGCAGCCCATTCATGGACGTCGACGTCCGGCTGGCTGCCATGGACGCCGCCGGGATCGACCTGCAGGTGCTGTCCCCCAACCCGATCACGTACTTCAACGACCTCCCGGTGGCGGACGCGGTCGCCTACGCGCGCAAGCACAACGACGCGCTGACCGAGCTGGTGGGCAAGCATCCGGGGCGACTGCTGGCGACCGCGCAGCTGCCCGTCCAGGATGTCGACGCGATGATCGCCGAGGCCGGGCGGGCGGTGCGGGACCTGGGCATGACGGGCCTCTACATCGACACGGACCCGGCCGGGCGCACGCTCGACGATCCCGAGCTCGACCGCTTCTACGAGGCCGTCGTGGACCTCGACGTGCCGCTGTTCGTGCACCCGTCCCCGTTGGGCAGCACCGGCCCCGCGGACGACGTCCGGCTGCGCCGCTTCGACCTGGACCTGATGCTGGGCTTCGCCTACGACGAGACCCTCGCCGTCGCGGCACTGGTGTTCGGCGGGGTCATGGAGCGCCATCCCGGCCTCGACGTGTGCCTCTCGCACGGCGGCGGGGCCGCGGCCTTCCTCTCGGGCCGCTTCGCCCGGGCCGTCGCCAAGCGGGCATGGGTGAGCCAGGCGCTGCGCGACAACGGGTTCGACCACTACTACCGGCGGATCTGGTTCGACACCCACGTCCACGACGTACAGTCCCTGCAGCTCCTGGTGGACCACGCGGGATCGGAACGCCTGGTGTTCGGCACCAACTTCGCGGGCTGGGACTCCGGCGGCGACGACCACCCCGCGGGAGCGCTGGCGGACACGTTGACCGCCAACGCCACCCGGCTGCTCCGCCTCTGAACAACTGCGGCGCTAGCGGTCCGTCTCGCGGCGCAGGATCTGCGCCACGGTGCGCATCAGCATCACCGAGGTCACCACGAGGCCGATGTAGCCCACGGCGGTCAGCGTCCCCGCGGCGCCGCCCGCCGGGGCGATCGCGGCACCCACCAGCATGATCGCCGACGCGAGCAGCCCGACCGCACCCACCAGCGCGAACGTGGCCCGGTCCGTCCACCGCGTGACGTTACGGCTGCCCGGCCCGGAGAACGCGTCGACCTGGAACCGGGCGTTGCCCGAGCGCAGCTGGATGCCCACGTCCTCGATGAGCCCCGGGAGGGCGCGCAGCGACGGCAGGTTGCGCACCACCTCGTTGCGGACCAGGTCCTGGCTGCCCTCCGGGGTCAGGTCGAGCACCGAGCCGAGCCGCCCGGCGGCCGCGGCGGCGAGATCGACCTGCGGGTCGATCGCCCGCAGGGTGCCCTCCAGGGTGACCAGCGCCCGGCCGAGCAGGGTCAGCGTGGGCGGCACGGGGATGCCCTGGTGCTGCATGATCGCGATGACGTCCTGCATGCTGCGCGGGTCGAAGCCGCCGGCGTGCATCTGGGCGCTCAGCACCCGGCTGATCTCGGCCTCCAGGGCCTGCGGGCGGATCGAGTCCCCCGCCGCCCCGGCCAGCGGCCGCATGGCGCGGCTGATCAGACCGGGCTGGCGCGTCGCGAGCCCGGCGGCCATGAGCTGCAACGCCTCCATGGTCACCGGGTCGATGATCCCCACGGCGCCGAAGTCGATCAGCCAGAGGGACCCCTCGGCGTCGATCAGGATGTTGCCGGGGTGCGGGTCGGCGTGGAACACCCCGGCCGTCATGACCTGGGAGAGGAAGGTGCCGAGCAGCCGGTCCGCCAGCTCCGCGCGGGGAACGCCGGTCGCGTCGACGGCGGCCGCGTCGGACACCGGGCGGCCCATGACCCGTTCCATCACCAGCACGCCGTCCGTGCTCAGCTCGGTGTGCACCGCCGGGATGCGGATGCCGGGATCGGTGGTCGCCGCCGCGAGGGCCCGCGCGCTGGTGGACTCGGTGAGGTAGCTGAGCTCGCCGTCGATGGAGCGGATCAGCTCGTCGGCCAGCGGCACGAGCCCCAGCGAGCGGACCGCGGCCGAGCGGCGCGCGGCGGAGCGGCTGGCCCAGCGCAGCACCGCGGAGTCGCGGGCGACGCCGACCTCGATCCCCGGCCGCCGGATCTTGACGACGACGGGCTCCCCGTCCCGCAGGGTGGCCAGGTGGGTCTGGCCGATGGAGGCGGCGGCGAGCGGCTCGTCGTCGAAGTCCGCGAACACCTCGCCGACGGGTGCCGCGAGCTCCTCGGTGATCCGCTGCCGGATCTGCGGGGTGGGGACCTTCGCGACGTTGGCCTGCAGGTCCGCCAGCGCCTCGACCACCGCGGGCGGCAGCAGGTCGGACCGGGTGGAGGCGATCTGCCCGAACTTCACGAACATGCCGCCGCACTCCTCCAGGAACCGGCGGATCCGCGCGGCGCCCTCCGGGCTCGACAGCGCGGCCCGGGAGGCGAGCCGCGGCCCGGCCAGCCCGTTGCGCCGGGCGATCCGCACGACCTCCCAGAGCCGCCCGCCGACGGTGAGGAAGGTCCGCACCCGGGTCCGCAGCGATCCCCGCCGGCCCTTCCGCGGCCGCAGCACCGCCTCCAGCGCGACGCTGATGATCATCGCGGCGAGCAGCGCGAACCCGAAGGCGACCACCAGCACGTCCGCACCCGAGTCCGAGGCGTCGTTGCCCAGCAACGTCGCGGCGATCGCGAGCCCCACCAGGGTCCCGAGCAGCCCCGCCCCCGCGGCGCGCCAGAACCCGCGCCGCACCCCGAGCACCCGCCCCGCCAGAAGGCTGACGACGATCACGAACAACAGCAGCAACAGCGAGTCGACGAACCCGACGTCGAGGATGAGCGTCACCGCATTATGGAACCATAACGTCGAAAAAGGACCTCGAAATCGACGTCATGGTTCCATAACGCGACTAGAAGAGGTCGATCTCCTCGTCGTCGGCGTTCTTCACGCGCAAGGCGCCGGAGGGGCAGGCCCTCGCCAGGTCCAGGGCGCGGGGCTCGGCGAGGTCCTCGGGGGCGCCCGGGACGGGCTCGGCGATCTCGTCGTCGTCGAAGCGGAAGAGATCGGGGGCGTCGGCGACGCACTTGCCGGAGCTCATGCAGACGTCCCGGTCGACCTCGATGCGGTAGGTCATCGCTCTCCCTCGCTGCGCGCGCTCGGCGCTGCGCTCGGGCGCCGTGTCATCGGTTCGCTCGCAAGCTCGCTCACGATCCCTCCCCCAGCAGCACCGGATAGGTGCCCCAGTACGGACGGGCGGTGGCGGCGTCCCGCTGCGGCGGGTTGTCGGGATCGCGGCGGACTCCTGCCGCGAACATCCGCTGGACGGCGCCGGTGACCAGGCCGAAGAGGTGGTCGTCCGGATCCGTGTCCGACTTCGCGACGACGCCCGCGGCCAGGTCCTGCCCGATGCACACGTGCATGCCGGCGGCGAAGCTCAGCCCGAAGGGCGCGACACCGGGCGGCGGCACCCGGTTGGGGTCGAACTCCTCGGCGTCCGGACCGAACAGCTCCGTGTCCCGGTTCAGCGCCTGCAGGTCGATGACGACCGTGGCTCCCTCGGGGATCTCGATCCCCGACTTCAGCGTCACCGGGGCGAGGGCCCGGCGCATCCCGGTGGGGCTGGAGGGGTTGAGCCGCACCGTCTCGTGCACCGCGCGCTGCACGAACAGAGGATCGGACAGCACCGCTGCGGCATCATCCGGGTGCGTGGCGAGCCAGCCGAGGAGATGGTCGATCGTCCGCACGAACGCCGTCGCGCTGGTGTGCGCGCTCGCGAGGAGGAAGAACGCGACCTCGCGGCGGATCTGCTCCCAGGACATGTCGAGCTCGTCGGCATGGCGCATCAGCGTGCTGAGGACGTCCTTCGGGACCTCCACGTCCTCACCCGCCGCCTCCCGCGCGAGCAGGTCGCGCCGCCGCGCGGCGGAGGGCTCGAGGAACTCGGCGTCCCAGTCCGCCATGGCCTGCGCGATCGCGGCGCGCAGCGCCACCCGGTCGCCCGTCGCGTGGCTCATGGTGGCGCCCTCGATGAAGCGGGCGTTGTAGTCGTAGAGCCGCGCCGTCTCCTCCGTGGTGCCGAGGGGGCGGTCGATGCCGGCGGTGAGCGCGGCGAGGTTCAGCATCAGCTCGTGTCCGAAGTGGACGAGATCCACCCCGCCGCTCGCGATGTACCTGGCGAGTGTCTGCTCGGTGACCTCGGGGAAGAGCTCGCGCTCGTAGCGCTCGAACACCTCCCGGCGGAACATCCGGTTCTCCACCCGGCGGCGGTTGCGGTGCTCCTGGCCGTGCAGGTTGAGCAGCACACCGCCCATGACGACCTCGCCGTCGTCGTACAGCGCCTGGCGGAGGTCCTTGCTGCGGTAGGCGTCGTGCGCGTCGGCGAAGGTGCTGAGCACGATCGGGGCCGACGTCTCGGTGGTGGTCACGGCTCCTCCTGATCCCTATCCGGCTGCTTCTGCGGCGTCCGCGACCCGGAGGGCCGCGATGCCGTCCGCGAAGGTGGGCAGGTCCGTGTGGTCCCCGACCGCCAGCGCCCGGACCAGCGCGGCGAAGGGATCGGTGGCGCCGCCCTCGGCCGGCACCAGCTCGCGGAGGTCGCCGTCCCGGGTTCCGGACAGCCGCACCGGGAAGTGGCCGGTGTGCCCGGCTGCCTCGGCCAGCAGCATCCCCCCGGAGCCGTGCACCAGGAGCCGGAAGCCGGCGCCGAACGGGGCCACCCACGACGTGTGGAGGGAGACGACGGCGCCGTCCGCGGTGCGGGCGGTGTAGGCAGCACTGTCCACACTGGTCGCGGCTACGCCACCGGGCCACTCCGGCTGCCGGGTGGCCACGGTGCCGCGGACGTCCGTCAGCTCACCGAAGGTCCAGCGCAGCAGATCGGTCGTGTGCAGCCCGTGCACCCGCAGCGAGCTCGCCCCGAACCGCGCGTCGGCACACCAGCCCGAGCCCGCCACCGCCGCGGGCTGGGTGAAGGTCGGGTAGAACGCCTCGACCGCGACGTTGTCGACGCGGCCGACGAACCCGTCGCGCACCAACCGGCGCAGCTCCACGAGCCCGTGCCGGAAGCGGGACTGCATGTCCACGATCCCCCGCTGCCCGCCGAGGGCAGCGGCCATCGCCTCGCCGTCGGCCACGGTGGGGGCCAGCGGTGCCTCGCAGAGCACGTCCTTCCCCGCGTCGAGCGCGGCGAGGACCATCTCGCGGTGCCCGCTGGGCCGGGTGGCGACGTCGACGAGATCCACGTCGGGATCGGCACACAGCGCCTCGAACCCGACGTGCGGCCGCGCACCGTACTTCTCTGCGACGGCCTCGGCCGTCTCCCGGTGCGCGGTCGCCACCGCCACGAGCTCGACGACGCCCTCAGCGGCCAGGGCGGCGTAGACGGGCAGGTGGGTGCCCTGGGCGTAGCTCGCCCCGACCACCCCGATCCGCAAGGTCACGCTCTGACCTTGCGGTGATCCGCGGCAAGCGCGGGCAGCACCTCGGCCCCGAAGAGCTCCATGGCCTCCAGCACCGCGGCGTGGTCCGGGCCCGTCGGGTAGCGGAAGATCATCAGGAAGTCGTCGACGCCCGCCTCGTCGCGGAACCGGCCGACCGTCTCCACGCACTCCTGCGGGGTGCCGAACACGAAGCGGTCCTTCACGAACTCCTCGAGCGTGATCTCCGCCGAGGAGCTGACGCCGGGCAGGTCCGTGATCGCGCCGTAGTCGAACAGGGTGCGCGCCATGGCGAGCGCGGTGTCGCCGAACTTCTCCAGCGCGGCCTCGCGGGAGGTGTAGGGCCAGCAGAACCGGATGGACGTGACGTGCGGCGTGCGGCCCGCGGCCTCCGCGGCGGCCCGGTAGTCCGCGGCCATGGCGGTCATGGTCTGCAGCGACATCAGGGCGTTCGTGATCCAGCCGTCGGCGAGCCGGCCGGCCCGGCGCAGCCCGCCCGGCGTCCAGGCCGCCAGGTGCAGCGGGACGCCGCCCGCCTGGACGGGCTGCGGGATCACCGAGACGTCGTCGAACGTGTAGATCTCGTCCGAGAAGGAGAAGCGCTCGCTCGTGTGCGCCTGGCGCAGGATCCGGACGGTCTCGTCGAACCGCTGCGCACGGTCCTCCCAGCTCACGCCCACCGTCGAGTAGTCGACCGGCATGTAGCCGACGCCGAGGCCGAGCCACGCGCGACCGCCCGAGAGCTGGTCGAGCATCGCCGAGTCCTGCGCGAGCTCCATCGGGTTGTAGAGCGGGGCGATCGCGATCGCCGTCCCCACCTTCACCCGCTGCGTGCGCGCCGCGATGGCGTACGAGAGGTGCAGCGGCGAGCCGAAGTACTCGTCGCTGTACTTGTGCTCGGTGGTCAGGGCGTGCGAGAAGCCGAGCCGGTCCGCGGCCTCCGCCTGCTCGAGGATCTCCCCCAGCACCGTGTGCGGGTCGCCGGTGACCAGACCCTGGGTGAACAGCACTCCGACGGACATCTGGTCCTCCTACGCGCGGGTGGTCGACGGATCGAGGTGGACGAGCTCGATGCGGGCGTCGAGCATGCTCGGCATCCCCTTGTGCAGCACGCTCGCATGCTCGCCGCGGTCGTCGGCACCACGCGCGGCGGCCCGGCCGGCGACCCGGCCGAGGGTGAACCCGCCGCAGATCCGGATGCCGCCGAGGTCCGCGACGGCGTTGAGACCGGCCGTCGTGTCCCCCGCGGCGTAGAGGCCGGGGATCGCCGCCCCGAAGACGTCGATCACCTGCATGTCCTCGGTGGTGCGGAAGCCGCCGGAGCAGAAGTTGACGCCCTCGACCATCGGCACCGCGGTGAACGGTGCGGTCGCGCAGTGCCGGCGCCCCGGCGGGAGCACGACGCGGCCGTGGTCCGGGTCCTTCGTGGCGTCGGTGTCCAGGAAGGCGTTCCAGCGGTCCACAGTGGCCTGGAGTGCGTCGGCCGGGACCCCGATCGCCGCGGCGAGGCCGGCGAGTGTGTCCGCGTGGACCGGGGGCTCGGGCATCTGCCCGATGAGGCCGGACTTCTCCTGCGCCACGACGTCGTCGACGACGTACCAGGCGCGGCGGCCGGGCTGCTCGTGCATCCGCGCGACGCGCTCCTCGTAGGGACCGGCCTCGTCGTGGAAGCGCTCGCCCGCCGAGTTGACCGCGATCGCGTCCTCCACCACGGACGAGGAGACGATCACCAGCGGCGGCACGAACGTCATGTTCACCAGGTCCCCGCCGACGGCCTGGCCGAGCAGGTGCCCGGCACCGCGGCAGGTGTCGACGCCGAGGTAGGGCGCCCGGGCGACGAACGAGGGCTGATAGCGGTGGCGCAGCTCGGGATTGGCCTGGTAGCCACCGGTGGCCAGTACGACGCCGCGGCGCGCGGTGATCTCGTAGCGGGTCTCGCCGCCGTGGGTGTCGGTGGAGTGCGCGAGGACCCCGACCACGCGGCCGCCGTCGGTGAGCAGCCGGTCCGCGAGCGTCCCGAAGAGGGTCCGGGCCCGCTCGAAGTCGTCCTGGAACGCCCGGCCGAGCATCCACGAGTCCTCGACCGCCGCCATCCGGTCGATCGTGTGCTGGCGGGGCCGCGGGATGAAGCGGCTGAACCGCACTCCCCTCTCGGTGAGGATCCGGTAGGTCTCGGCGCTCTCGCGCGCGAACAGCCGGACCTGGGTCTCGTCCCACTCGACGCCGAAGTCCTCGTCCGCGAGGTCGACCATCGCCTTCGCGTCGGACACGAAGGTGTCCTCGCTGTCGACGATCCCCTGCTCGGCCTGCATTCCCGAGCTCACGAAGGCCAGGTAGCCGGTGGACCACACCGCGTTGCCGCCGATGTGCTCCATGGCCTCGAGGGCCACGACCTCGGCACCCTCCGCCAGTGCCGCGGACACGGCCGCCATCCCGGCCGGCCCGGTGCCGAGCACCACGACGTCCGCCTCGATGCGTACGGGTTCGGCCACAGCGCCGCCTTTCACGAGTTGCCCGGGGCCGCCTTCCGCGAGCTGCCCGGAACGCTCCGACCCTGACGGCTGCGCGGTGCGGCGTCAAGACCCTAACGACGGGCCGAGGGCGGCCAGGTCGGACTCGTACACGGTGACCGCGCCGAAACCCCACCGCTCGCGCAGCTCGGCGAGCCGCTCCCGGACCGCGCCCGCGGCCCCGATCAGCGCGTGCGGCGAGGCCAGGAGCTGCTCGGGCGTGAGGTCCAGGCCGAGCGCGGCGATCCGGGCGCGGGCCGCGTCGAGCGGGCGCTCGGTGACCTCGGCCCAGTAGGCGATGAGGTGCAGCACCGGATCGCGGCCCGCCGCGCGGACCCAGCCGACCTTCTCGTCCGTGGCCGCCGCGCTCGCCGAGGCGGCGGCGTGCGGCCCCAGCCGGCCCTCCCGGACGTCGAAGTTGATCCCGACGATGTCGGCGGTCCGCCCGGCCAGGCCGAGCACCCGCCGCCCGCCGCCGCCGACCATCAGCCGCACCGGGTCCGCGGGCAGCGGCACCGAGCGCAGCCCGCGCACGGCGAGCCCGGGCCGGTCGAGGTCCACCGGCTCGGCCCCGACCGCGCGCAGCAGGTCGATCGTGCCGGCGAGCCGGGCGATCCGGTCCGGCGCGGGCTCGCGCACGATGCCGGACACGGCGTAGTCCCCGTCCATCCAGCCCGCGCCGATGCCCACGTCGAGCCGCCCCTCGCAGAGGACCTGCAGGGAGGCGACCTCCTTCGCCAGCACGGCCGGGTGCCGGAAGTCGTTGTTGAGCACCAGGGTGCCGAACCGCAGCCGGTCGCTCACCTGCGCGGCGGCGGCCAGTGCGATCAGCGGGCTCACCGGCGAACGGTCGAAGTGGTCCGACACCTGCAGCGTCGTGACGCCGGCGTCGTCGACCCTGCGGACCCGCTCCCGCCACTGCGCGGCCGAGGTCACGGGTTCCATCATCAGTGCACCGAACTCCACGGCACTCCCCCTGGGCAGCTCGTCCTGCTAGCGTCGTTAGAACTATCACGCCGATGCTCACCGGGGAACGCCGATGCAGACGATCACCCTCGACCGCTACGCGGACGTGCGCGACGCCTACCGCCAGCACGACCTGGAGCAGGCGCTGTACGACGCCGGTGGCGTGGTCATGGCGGACAGCCTCCTCGTGCTGCACGGCGCGGAGCACCACAAGCGCCGCCGCGTGGAGAACCGGCTGTTCCGGCGGGGCACGTTCCGCTACTGGGAGAAGGCGTTCCTGCGCGACGTCGTCACGGACACCCTCGCGCCGTTCGCCGCCGCCGGCCGGGCCGACCTGCTGGAGATCGGCTATCGCACCGTCATGAACCTGACGGCGATGGTGGCCGGGCTCGACCAGCCCACCGGCGCGCCGGAAGAAGCCGGTGCTGCAACGGAGGCGCTCTACCGCTTCGCCAAGACCTTCTCCGAGGGCGCCACGCTCGTGCACTCCACCCGGGATCCCGGAGAGGTCCGCGCCGAGGTCGCCGCGGCCCTCGAGGAGTTCGACGCGATCTTCCTGCAGCCCTCGATCGCCCGCCGCGAGGCGTTGCTCGCGCAGCTGGCGGCCGGGGAGATCGCCGAGGACGACCTGCCGCGGGACGTGCTGACCGCGCTGCTGCGCAACTGGGACGAGCTGGGGATCGACCGCGACATCCTGCGCCGGGAGTGCGCCTTCTATCTGCAGGCCGGCTCGCACTCGACCGCGGACGCGTTCGGCCATGCCGCGGACGACTTCTTCTCGTGGGCCCGCCGCGAGCCCGAGGCGGCGGAGAAGGGCCGGCACGATCCCGCGATCCTGCAGCGCTGCGTGTACGAGACGCTGCGGATGCACCCGGCGAGCCCCGTCGCGCAGCGCCGCGCCCTGGCGCCGATCTCCCTGCGCGGCGGCACCGAGATCCCGGAGGGCGCCTTCGTGGTGCTGGACATCGCCGCCGCGAACCGGGACTCCGCCGTGTTCGAGCGCCCCGACGTGTACGACCCCCTGCGCGAGGTGCCCGCGGACGTCCCCCGGTGGGGGCATGCGTTCGGCGGCGGCATGCATGCCTGCATCGGCACCGAGCTGGCCGGCGGCGTGCCGGCCCCGGACGGGCATCCGGTGAGCGAGTCCGAACAGGTGCTGGGCACCGTCACCCTCATGCTGGAGGCCCTGCTCGCCGCCGGCGGGCGCCCGGATCCCGACTCGCCCCCGCAGCGCGACCCGCACTCCGCGCGCGAGCACTTCGGCAGCTACCCGGTGGTCTTCGGGTCGTGAGCGCACGCGACGCCGCCGCCCGCTTCCTGGCCGCGGTCGGGGCGGGCGACGCGGGGGCGGCCGCCGCCTGCTTCGCGCCCGGCGCGACGTACCGCAACATGCCGCACCCGCCGGTCCACGGCCCCGAGGGCGTGCGCGGCCTGCTCGCGCCGATCCTCGACCGCTCCGAGTACGTCGAGTGGGAGATCGTCACGGCGAGCTACACCGACGACCGGGCCTGGCTCGAGCGCGTGGACCGGTTCCGGATCGCGGGCCGGGAGTACGCCATCGAGTGCCACGGCGTGCTGGAGGTCGACCCCGGGACCGGCCTGATCACGGCCTTCCGCGACTACGTGGACCTCGGCGTCTGGCGGGAGCGGCTCGGGGACGCGCTCGGGTGAAGGTCGGGGTCGGCCTCTGGACGGGGCAGGGGCAGGACTACCGCGACGTCGTGCCCGTCGCCGTGGCCGCCGAGGCGGCGGGCTTCGACTCGTTCTGGGTCACCGAGCACCACGGCCTCCCGGACGGCTACCTCCCCTCCCCGCTCACCGTGCTGGCGGCGCTCGCGCCCGTGACCAGCAGGATCACGCTGGGCACGGGGCTCGTGCTCGCCCCCCTGCACCATCCCCTGCGGCTCGCCGAGGACGCCGCGGTGGTCGACCTGCTCAGCGGCGGACGACTGGTCCTGGGCCTCGGGCTCGGCTACGCGGAACACGAGTACCGCGCGTTCGGCGTGGATCCGCGAACCCGCGGGAGCCGCCTCGAAGCGCTGGTCGGTGCCCTGCGGCAGGCCTGGACGGGCGAGGAGTTCTCCTGTGCCGCACTGGGTCTCGACCGGGTCCGGGTGACGCCGACACCGGCGCACGACATCCCGATCTGGCTCGGCGGCTACGCGGAGACGGCGGTGGTGCGGGCCGGGCGGATCGCCGACGGGCACCTCGTCGGGCGGGGCGTGCCGCACATCGTGGAGACGGCCTCGGATCAGCTCGGCGCGCCCCGCACGGACTTCACCCGCGCCGTCAACGTCACCTGCGTACTCGACGCCCCCGGCGGCGCCGCTGCCTCGGCTCGGAGCGCGTTCGCCGCACAGCAACAGGTCTACGAGTCCATCCAGGCGGGCCGGGCCGTGTACGCGGGCCTCGTCGGGGACCCGTCGGGCGCGGGACTGTCGCTCGGCTCGATCGACGCGTACGTGCAGGTTGCCGGCTCCGCGGACGACGTCGTCGCCGGGCTGCGGGAGGTGCTGCGCGGGCTGGCCGGCTGGCCGGACGTGCACCTCGTGCTCCGGCTGCTGTTCCCCGAGCCGCCCGAGGTGCAGGTGGAGCGGCTCGCCACGTTCGGCAGGGAGATCCTGCCCCGACTCCGATCGACCACCGAAGAGGAGACCCCGTGACCCTCGAGGACCGTGCGGCCATCGCCGATCTGCAGGCGCTGTACTGCGAGCGGGTCGACGAGTACGACATCGACGCCGTCGCCGCCCTGTTCACCGACGATTGTGTGACGGACTACGGCCCGGGCCGCGGCGGCCTCGTGACCGGACGGAAGAACGTCCGCGACCGGATCGCCGACGGGCAGGCCCAGTTCCGCCGCACCCACCACCAGCTCGGCCAGAGCCGCGTCGAGTTCGACGCCGAGAACCCCGACCGGGCCACCGCCGTCACCTACGTGACCGCGAGCCACGAGGAGTGGGAGGGCCGCCAGTGGCGCGCCCACCTCCGCTACCTGGACGTCCTCGCGAGAACCACGGAAGGCTGGCGACTGGCGGAGCGGAGAGTGCACGCCGCGGTGATCGAGAACCGCCCCGAGATCAGCTGGGAGTGGGTCCCCCGCCAGTCGAGCCCTCCCAATCGCGTTATGGAACCATAACGCGAATTTCGGGGGCCTGAATTGACGTTATGGTTCCATAACGCGGGTCTTGAGGGCGGTTGAGGCTGCGATGCGGCCGAAGCAGAACGCTTCGGAGAGGTTGGCGCCGTCCGCGGGATAGAGCATTCCTACCGGCTGGCCCAGTTCGCCGGCGGCATACAGGCCAGGGACGGGGTCGCCCCACGGGTCGAGGACCCTCCCGCCGGCGTCGCGCACCGGACCGCCGGAGGTGTTGGAGCCGCCCGGGTAGAGGGGCACGCAGTAGTACGGCGGTTCGAGGGGCAGCAGGGACTCCGCGGGGCGGCCCAGTGGGTCCTCCGTCAGGGCGTTGTAGTCGCGGACCGCGGCGTCGAGGGACTGCGGATCCGGCATGCCGACGGCCGCACCGGCCTCGGCCGGGGTGGCACCGCGCCCGATCCAGCCGCGCTCGATCTCGGCGGAGTTGTCCGGACTCCAGTCGTAGAGGCCGACCTTGCAGGCGCCGAGATGGGTCAGGGTGAGCGGGCCCGCGGCGAGCCGGCGCGAGTCGAACAGCCAGTAGCTCGGGATCCGCGCGTACTCGGCCCGCTCGTAGTCGTACGAGAGCATCTCGTAGTAGAAGCCGTGCAGCAGCTGGGCCTGCATCGTCTCGTCGGCGTACCGCCGCCCGTGCCTGTCGACGATCAGGTACCCGGGCGGGTTGACGTCGATCAGGAAGTTGAGCCATCCCCCGTCGGCGGTGTCGAGCGGGAAGTGCCCGATGGCCCGGCCGATCATCTGGTTCATATGCCACAGCCCGGCGCCCGCGGCCTGGGCCATCCGCACGCCGTCGCCGGTGTTGCCCGGGTTGCCGTAGAAGTGCACGGGATAGGCGCGCAGGTGGTCGCGCTTGAGCTCCTCGTCGAACTCGTAGCCGCCGCAGGTGAGGATCACCGCCCGCGCCCGGATCTCCCCCGCCGCCGTCCGGACCCCGACGACCCGGCCGTCCTCCACGATCAGCCGCTGCGCGGGTGTCTCCCAGCGCACGTCGATCCCCCGCTGGGCAACGGCCCCGGCGACCGCGGCGAACAGCGCGTCCCCCGCCCCGGCCGACGGGTCGAGCCGGAACGCGGCCCTCCCCGGCTGGTACACCCCGAGGCCCGCCGCACCCGGCAGCTCCGGGTGCTCGACGGTGTTGATGCGGCTGAAGGTGAGCCCGGCCGTCTTCTCGAGCCAGGCCAGGACGTCCGTGGCCGACTCCGCCCAGGCCGCCGTCACGTCACCGGGGACCATGCCGCCCGCACAGGCGTCCAGGTAGGCCGCGGCCTCGTCCGCCGAGTCCGCGGCCATCACGAGCCCACCGGACATCCGGGTGCTCGGGGTGTGCGCCGCCGCGGCCTGCTTCTCCAGCACGACCACCGAGGCACCCGCGTCGTGCGCGGTGATCGCGGCCGCGGCTCCCGCACCGCCGAACCCGACGATCGCGAGATCGACGACATCGGTCCCGGACATTGGGCGCCCCCGTTCCGCAGGTGCGGCCACAGCGCCGGACACCCGCCCGCAGCTACCCGGATCCGGGCATGCGGCGTTAGCCTACTGACGACGAAAGGGAGGCCGCAATGGCGCGGGTACTGGTCACGGGTGCCGCATCGGGCATCGGCGCGGGCACGGCGATGTTCCTCGCGGAGCAGGGCTGGGAGGTCGTCGGCGCCGACCTGAAGCCGGGCGAGGGTCAGCTGGAGCTCGACGCGGCCCAGGAGGACTCCTGGGACCGGGCGCTGGACGCGGCGGGCCCACTGGACGCGCTGGTCAACTGCGCGGGCTTCCGCAGCCGCGCCCCGATCGCCGAGATGGCGGTCGAGGAGTTCGACCGGATGATGAACGTGCACGTGCGCGGCACGTTCCTCGGCGTCCGCGGCTGCACCCGCCGCTGGCAGACGGAGCAGAAGCCCGGCGCGATCGTCGCGATCAGCTCGGTCACCGCGACCCACGCCGTCGCCGGCCAGATCCACTACGTCACCGCCAAGGCGGCCATCGCCGGCCTGGTCAGGGCGGCATCGGTCGAGCTCGCGCCGGACCGGATCCGGGTCAACGCCATCGCGCCGGGCGTCATCTCCACCCCGATGACCGCGGACCGCCTCGGCGACCCGGACCAGCGGCAGTGGCTCGCCACCCGGGTGCCGGGCGGCGCGGTGGGCGAGCCGGCCGACATCGCCGCCGCCGTCGGCTACCTCCTCTCCGACGCCGCACGGCTGGTCACCGGCGTGCTCCTGCCCGTGGACGGCGGCTGGACCGCCTGCTGAGCTTGCGGGCCGCGTCGCGCCGACGTTAGGTTCCTAGCGTCGGCCGGACGTGACCCGCGGCACATGCTGCGCGTCCACCCACCACACGGTCGGTAGACAGCCACGAGGAGGCCCGCATGGGATCGATGGTCGGCGCCGCGGTGGTCCGCAAGGAGGATCCGGCCCTGCTCACGGGGCGCGGAACCTATGTCGACGACATCCGGCTGTCCGGCACGGTCCACATGGCGTACGTCCGCTCCTACCTCGCCCACGCCCGCATCCTGTCGATCGACACCGCCGAGGCCGCGGCGATGCCGGGCGTGCTGGGCGTGTGGACGCACGACGACCTGCCCGGCCTGCCGCCGAACCGCTCGGTCCCCGGCATGGAGCGGCCCTGCCTCGCCACCGGGAAGGTGCACTTCGTGGGCGAGTGCGTGGCCGTCGTCGTCGCCACGGACCGCTACCTCGCGGCGGACGCGGCCGAAGCCGTCCTCGTCGAGTACGAGGAGCTGCCGGTGATGGCGACGGTCGAGGCCGCGCTCGCCGAGGGCGCCGCGCCGATCCTCGACGGGCTGCCGTCGAACGTCGCCCTCGAACAGGTCCTCTCGGCCACCGACGCCGAGGAGGAGCTCGCGGCGGCGCCCCATCGCCTGAGCATCCGGCTGAAGAACCAGCGCTGCGCCGCGGTCCCGATGGAGCCGACGGTCTGCCTGTCGGACTGGCAGAGCTCCGGCCTCACGATGTACGCCACCACGCAGACCCCGCACCACATGCGCAACGAGATCGCCGCCAGCTTCGGGCTCTCGCAGCAGGAGGTCCGGGTGATCGCGCCGGACGTCGGCGGCGGCTTCGGCGCCAAGGCGTCGAGCTACCCGGAGTTCCTCCTCACCGCCGAGCTGTCGAAGCGCCTGCGGCGGCCCGTCAAGTATGTCGAGACGCGCAGCGAGAACATGACGTCGATGGTCCACGGCCGCGCGCAGTGGCACGAGGTCGAGGTCGGGTTCGACGACGACGGGACGCTCCTCGCCCTCCGGGTGCGGATCACCCAGGACTGCGGCGGCTGGCCGGACGCGACCGGCATCGGGCTGCCCACGCTGACCTCGTTCATGGCCGGCGGCTGCTACCACATCCCGGTGATCGCCCCGAGCTTCCGCTCCGTGGTCACCAACACCACGCCGGTGGGCTCCTACCGCGGCGCCGGGCGTCCCGAGGCCTCGTTCATGATCGAGCGGGTCGTCGACCAGGTGGCCGCCGAGCTGGGTCTCGATCCCCTCGACGTGCGGCGGCGGAACTTCGTCCAGCCCGGCGAGATGCCCTTCGCCACCCAGTTCGAGGGGATCGTCTACGACGAGGCGGACTTCCCCGCCTGCCTGGACAAGCTGCTCGAGCACGTCGACTACGAGGCCCTGCGCACGGAGCAGGCCGGGTTGCGAGGGGATCCGGACGGCCCACTGCTCGGCATCGGGTTCTCCACCTTCGTCGAGATGGGCGGCTTCGGCCCCACTCCCCTCTTCGAGCAGTTCGGCTACGTCGGCGGCTGGGAGTCCGCGAACGTGCGGCTCAACGTCGACGGCTCCGCGGTGATCAAGGTCGGGACCAGCCCGCACGGGCAGGGCCACCAGACGGCATTCGCCCAGATCGTCGCGGACGAGCTGCAGATCGACTTCGAGCGCATCACCCTGATCCACGGCGACACCGCCACCGTGCAGGAGGGGATCGGGACGATGGGCAGCCGCGGCGTGCCCGTCGGCGGCTCCGCGGTGATGAAGGCCGCGATCAAGGTCCGGACCAAGGCCCTGAGGATCGCCGCCCACATGCTGGAGGCCGACGAGAACGACGTCGAGCTGGTCGACGGCGTGTTCACGGTCAAGGGCACCGCCCAGTCCGTGACGATGGGCGAGGTCGCCGTGCGGGCGTTCAAGCCGCATCTGCTGCCGGAGGGCTTCGACCTCGGGCTCGACGAGACGGCCTTCCACGAGCCGACGAACCTGTCCTATCCGTCAGGGGCGCACTGCTGCGTCGTCGAGATCGACCGCGGCACCGGCAAGGTGAGGATCCGCCGGTACGTCGCCGTGGACGACTGCGGCACCGTGATCAACCCGCTGATGGCCAAGGGTCAGATCCACGGCGGCGTCGCGCAGGGCATCGCGCAGGCGCTGATGGAGGAGGTCACCTACAGCGGGGACGGGCAGCCCGGCGCCGGCACGCTGGTGGACTACACGCTGCCGAGCGCGCTGGACCTCCCGCACTACGAGACCGACCACGTCGTCACGAGGACGAGCTTCAACCCGTTGGGCGCCAAGGGACTCGGCGAGTCGGGCGCCACCGCGGCCCCGCAGGCCGTGGTCAACGCGGTGGTCGACGCCCTGTCCCACCTCGGCGTCCGCGACGTCGAGATGCCGTGCACCCCGCAGAAGGTCTGGCGGATCCTGGCGGAGAAGGCGAGCTGACATGTCCCACCACAAGGTCCGGATCACCGTCAACGGCACGGCGACCGAGGACGAGGTCGAGTCCCGGCTGCTGCTGGTGCACTACCTGCGCGAGACCCGCCAGCTGACCGGCACGCACGTCGGCTGCGACACGTCCAACTGCGGTGCCTGCACCGTGATGCTGAACGGCCGCACCGTGAAGTCGTGCACCGTGCTCACGGTCGCGGCCGACGAGGCGGAGGTGCTCACGATCGAGGGGCTGGCGGCGGACGGCGAGCTGTCGCCGGTCCAGGAGGGCTTCCGCCAGTGCCACGGCCTCCAGTGCGGCTACTGCACGCCCGGGATGGTCATGGCCGCGACGGGGCTGCTGCTGGAGCGGGAGTCGCCGGACGAGCAGGAGATCCGCGAGGGGATCGAGGGGAACCTCTGCCGCTGCACGGGCTACGACATGATCGTCGACTCCGTGCGCTGGGCGGCCGACCACGGCGGCGCGGGCGAGGCCGCGACCGCTCACGCCGACGGAAGGATCTGACCCATGCCCGCAGTACTGCGTGGACTCGAAGGCAAGAACGTGCTGATCACCGGAGCGGCGAAGGGGCAGGGCTTCAGCCACGCCAAGGCCTTCGCCGACGCCGGCTGCGACATCGCGGCGCTCGACATCACCGAGCCGATCGCGGACATCTACCCGCTCGCCACGGCGCAGATGCTCGATGACACGGTGAAGGCGATCGAGGACCTGGACCGCCGGGTCATCCCGCTGCCCTGCGACCTGCGCGACGAGTCGCAGGTGGAGGCGTCGGTGGCGAAGGCACTGGACTTCTTCGACGGCCGCATCGACATCGTCGTGAACAACGCCGGAGTCGCGGCGCTGGACACGATCCAGGGCATGCGGTCGAACGTCCTCGACGCCGTGATCGACACGATCGTCAAGGGGCACATGTACGTCGCGAAGTACGTGGTGCCGAACATGATCGGTCGCCGCTCGGGGAAGATCGTCAACATCTCCTCCGGGGTGACCGGCTCGGGCCACGCCCAGCTGTCGCACTATGTGGCGGCCAAGCACGCGATCCAGGGCCTCACCTCGGCGTGGGCCTTCGAGCTCGCCGAGTTCGACATCAACGTCAACGCCGTCGCGCCGGCCACCATCAAGCCGGGCGAGGGTCAGGGCTCGGGCATGGTCCTGGGGCTGGCGGGCGAGGTCGACATGACCCCGGACGCCGCCTACGAGATGTTCTCCGCGGCGGGGAACATGCCGGGCCCCAAGTGGCGCACCGAGATGCAGAACATCACCGACGCCGTGCTGTTCCTGGCCTCGGACAACGCCGACCAGATCACCGGCCACATCCTGCGCGTCGACGCGGGACAGGGCGCCAAGTAGAACCATCCGTCCAGCCATCCGTCACCGTCGTCGGGGGACGCCATGACCAGCACCGAGAACCGGCCCACGAAGCCCGTCTTCGACCAGGACCAGGAGGCGATGCGCTGCCCGTACCCGTATTACACAGCGCTGCGGGATACCGCCCCGGTCTACCACGACCCGGAGTACGACATCTACGTCGTCAGCCGGCACGCGGACATCGAGAGGGTCAACACCCAGCCCCGGCTGTTCTCCAGCCAGAACCCCATGGGGCCCACGGTGTCCGGGGCGATCGCGGCGATCACCCGGGCCATGACCGACGTGACGCCGGAGTTCGCCGAGCGCGTCCGCGTCGTCATGAGCCGGGGTGACGTGCTGTTCACCCAGGACCCGCCGGACCACAGCCGGCACCGGCGGATCCTCAACAAGGCGCTCACCCCGCGCTCGGTCGCGCGGATCGAGCCGCAGATCCGGCAGCTGTGCCACGACCTCGTGGACCGGTTCGCGGCCGCCGGCGAGGTGGACCTGGTGCCCGCCTTCTGCTCCCCCGCCCCGATCCACGCGCTCGCCACGCTGCTCGGCGTACCCGTGGAGAACTCCGGGGACTTCGCCCGCTGGGCGGACGCCATCAACTCCACCATCGGCACGTCCATGACGGACGAGGAGCTGCTCGGCACCCTCGAGACCCAGATCGAGTTCTGGACGTTCTTCGAGGACGAGGTCCAGGACCGCCGGCAGAACCCGCGCGACGACCTCATCACCGCGGTCGTCCAGGCGCGCAACGAGGGGGACGCGCCGCTGACGCCCAACGAGATGGTGGGGTTCTTCTCCCAGCTCATCGGCGCGGGCGCGGACACCACCAGCAAGCTGCTGTCCTCCTTCATGCTGATGCTCTGCGAGGACCCCGACCTGATGGCCCACGTGCGGGCGCACCCCGAGGACCTGCCGCGGTATCTGGAGGAGGCACTGCGGCTGGAGTCCCCGGTCCAGGGGCTGTTCCGGGTCGCCATGGAGGACACCGAGCTCGGCGGGGTCGCGATCCCACGGGGCGCTCACGTGTGGGTCGTGTACGCCTCCGGCAACCGGGACGACGCGGTCTTCGACAAGCCGGACACCTACGACGCGGACCGGGCGAAGCTGCGCTCGCACCAGGCCTTCGGACACGGTCCCCACTCCTGCATCGGGGCGCCGCTGGCGCGGGCGGTGGCGCGCATCGGGTTCGAGGTGCTCCTGGAGCGGCTCGACGACATCTGGCTCGCGCAGGAGGGCTTCGTGCCGCGGTACGACCCGAGCTACGTCATGCACGGGATGCAGGCCCTGCCTCTGACCTTCACGCCCCTGACCGTCCGGCCCTCGTGACCACGCCGGACGTGCTGGCGGAGCTCGCCGAGCTCCGCCACCGGATCGACGCCCTGGAGTCCCGCGAGGCGATCCAGATCCTGCGGGACCGCTTCCACGACCACGTGAACACGAACCGCTGGGCCGAGATCGGCGACCTGTTCACCGACGACGCGGTGATGGACTACGACTACCTCGGCAGCGCGAGCGGGCGGGCGGAGATCGGCGCCTTCTTCGCCCGCATCCCCGAGCTCCTGCCCGACGGGGAGGGCGCCCCGTTCGTCCGGCAGTTCCTCCACGCCCACGCCGTCGAGGTCGACGGGGACACCGCCACCGGCACCAGCCACCTGTTCGCGACGCCGATCTACCACGGGCAGAGCTTCGTGCTGGCCGGCCGCTTCGCCGACACCTACCAGCGGGTGGACGGCCGGTGGCTCTTCGCGTCGGTCGCCCTCGAGATCTGGTACTCGGTGCCGGTCACCGAGGGGTGGGCGGGCGCCCGGCGCCACCACATGCAGCTCTGAGCGACGAGCCGGACATGCCCTGTCACGACTCCCAGTCGTAACAACGCCGCCATTGACCGCACTCCGCGCCGGTGACTAACGTTTCCCTCTGAGAGGACCGATGTCCCTCTGAGCGGAACACACCGAGGAGCGATCCATGACGGACGCGATCGGCCCGGCGCTGGCAGCAGCGCTGAGCCCGACCGAGCTCGGCGGGGTCCCGGTGCGCAACCGCATCTTCGTCCCCGGCCACACCACCAACTTCGCGCAGGACAACCTGCCGACGCCGCGGCACGTCGCGTACCACCGTGAGCGCGCCCGCGGCGGGGTCGGCCTGATCATCACCGAGGCCGTGCGGGTCCACCCGACCAGCGCGGGCCGCCACATCAGCCTGGGCTGCTTCGACGAGCGCTCGGTGCCGGCGTTCGCGGCGATCGCCGACGCCGTGCACGCCGAGGGCGCCGCCCTGTTCGCCCAGATCATGCACGCGGGCCGGCAGGCCAACGGGGACGCCACCCGCACCGTCGCGTGGTCGGCCTCGCCGCTGCCGTGGAACACCGGCGCGCACACCCCGCACGCCATGGGGCGCAAGGACCTCGACACCGTCGTCACCGCGTTCGGTGCGGCCGCGGCGCGGCTGCGGCGCGCCGGCGTCGACGGGTTCGAGGTCCACGCCGGCCATGGTCACCTGCTGCAGCAGTTCCTCTCCCCGGCCACGAACCAGCGGTCCGACTCCTACGGCGGCCCGCTCGCCAACCGGATGCGGCTGACCCACCGGGTGCTCGAGGCCGTGCGCACCGCCGCGCCGGACCTGCCGGTCGGCCTGCGGGTCAGCGCGGACGAGTGGCTCGACGGGGGCCTCGATCCCGCGCAGGTCGTCGAGATCGTCGGGATCCTCCGCGAGGCGCACCCGCTCGCCTACGTCCACGTCAGCCACTCCGCGTACCACGGCAGCTGGTCGCTCTCCACGCAGATGGCCGACATGAGCTTCCCGCACGCCCCCTTCCGGCACCACGCCGCGCTCTTCCGCAAGGCGCTTCCGGGCCTGCCCGTCCTGGCGGTCTGCCGCCTGGACTCGCTCGCCGAGGCCGCCGAGCTGATCGCCGACGGCGAGGCCGACCTGGTCGGTCTCGCGCGGCCCCACATCGCCGATCCGCACCTGGTGCGCAAGACGATCGAGGGCCGCGCGCACGAGATCCGCACCTGTCTCGCCTGCAACCAGGGCTGCATCTCCCGCGTCGAGCAGAGCCTGCCGATCTCGTGCCTGATCAATCCCGAGGTCGGCGCCGAGCGCGAATGGCTCGAGCTGGCGGCCCGGCCACCGGCCCGCGGCGGCGTGCTGGTCGTCGGCGGCGGGCCCGCGGGGCTGGAGGCGGCGCTGTCCGCCCACCGCGCCGGACACGAGGTGACCATCGCCGAGGCCGGTCCCGACCTGGGTGGTCAGATCCGGATCGCGGCCCGGGTGCCGGGGCGGGAACGCCTGGGGCTGCTGGTCGCCGAGCTGGAGCGAGACGTCCGCGCCGCCGGCGTCACGGTCCACACCGACCACCGGGTCACCGCCTCCGAGGTCGTCGCCGGCGACTGGGCGGACGTCGTGCTGGCCACCGGATCCCGCCCGGCCCGCCGCACGCTGCCGGGAACCGGCGGCCCGCGGGTCGCCGACCTGCACGAGTCCGTGGCGCTGCTCGACGCGGGGAACCCCGGCGGCGCGGTCGTGGTCCTTGACGACGACGGCGGCTGGGCCGGTGCCTCGCTGGCGGAGGCCTTCGCCGCCCTGGGCGCCGAGGTCCACCTGGTCTCCCCCGCGGCCGCGCTGTCCCCACGGATCACCACGTACTCGAAGCTCGCGCTCACCCGCCGCTTCGCCGATCTGCACGTCCGGACCCACCTGATGCGCAAGGTCGTCGACACCGGTCCCGGCCGGGTCACGCTGCTGGACCCGCTCGGCGGGACCCGCAGCGATCTCACCGGTGTCGCGCTCGTCGTCGACGCCGGGATCGGCCTGGCCGAGGACACGCTCTACCGGGCCCTGGACGACCTGCCCGAGGGACCGCGCCTGCACCTGGCCGGCGACGCCCACTCCCCCCGCTCCGCTCTCGAGGCGGTGTACGAGGGCCGCCTCGCCGGTTCCGTACTGACGTCCGAGAAGGACCCCGAACCGATCCTGCTCGCCCTCTCCCGCTGATCCGTGCCGATTTCGCACCCCGTTACTGGAGGTTGGTCTTGCTCGACATCGAGGATCGCCTGACGCTCGACGAGCGTTCGGCCGTGGACTTCGTCCTCGGCCTGCGCAAGCGGTGGTCCGACACCGTCTACCCGGCGATGGTGGCGGAGTTCGCCGCCACCGACGCCCGCCCGGGCTCGGTCGCCGAGGCCGAGGCCCCGCTGCACGGCCTGCCGCTCTACCCGTGGTTCAGCCACCTCGAGCGGGTGCAGCAGAAGATGCTGTGGAAGATCGCCGGCGACGCCGTGATCGCCCGCCGGGAGGATCTCCTGGAGCAGTTCGCCGAGGCCTCCGGGCCGGGCGAGCTGGTGCTCGATCCCGAGGTCCCGCTGCCGGACTGGTACACCGACTACGACATCCACGTGCAGCCCGGCGGGGTGTTCTCCGACGACCTGTCCGCGTACGTCTACGAGTTCGGCGCGCGGATCGTGATGCTCCGCGACAACGACGGGTACAAGTTCCACCAGCTGTTCGCCACCACCGCGCTGCCGGAGATCCCGGAGGCCCGCCGGGTCCTCGACATGGGCTGCGGGTTCGGCAAGAGCACCCGCCCGCTCAAGCTGCGGTACCCGACCGCCGAGGTGATCGGCGTCGATCTCGCGGCGCCCGGCCTGCGGCTCGCGCACGCCGAGTCCGCCGAGACCGGGCTGGACATCAGCTACCGCCAGGCGGACGCCCGCGCGTCCGGCATCGACGCCGGCTCGTGCGACGTCGTGACCGGCACGATGCTGCTGCACGAGATGCCCGGCGCCGTCATCAAGGAGACGATCGACGAGGCGGCCCGGCTGGTCCGGCCCGGTGGCACCGTGGCCTTCCTCGAGTTCCAGCCCACCGGGGACCCGCTGCGCGACGCGACGATCTTCGAGCACGCCGAGCGCAACAACGAGCCCTTCTTCCGGGACCTGTTCGGCAACGACCTCGTGGCGATGTGCGAGGAGGCCGGCCTGGAGAACGCGCGCTGGACCCCGTTCGACGAGCGCTCCTCGGGCATGAGCCCCACCGGCTGGGGCCAGCGCCGCGAATGGCACTTCCCCTGGGCCGTCCTGTCCGCCACCCGCCCGGAGAGCTGATCCATGAGTTCCGAGTTCGACTACCTGGACGATCCGCGCATCTCGAAGCTGCTCGACCTGACCCTGCAGCTCGCCACCGAGGTGCACGTCGCCCGCACCCGCGAGCGCGCGCTGGAGGCCGCCCTGGTCCGCCACGGCGTGCTCACCGAGGGCGAGCTCGACACCTTCCGCCCCTCGGAGCAGGAGGCGGTCGTCCTCGACCGCGAGCGGGACCGGTACACCCGCCGGCTCGTCCGGATCATCACCGAGGCCGGCCCCGCCGAGCACCCGCTGCGCAGCCAGTGGGAGGACGCCCTCTCCGAGAAGGCCGGCTGATGGAGCCCGCCGTTCTCGTCGACCGGTACCTGCAGCTCTGCGAGCGCCGCGAGCTCGCGGCGGCGGGCGCCCTGCTGACGGACGACGCCCGGCTCGTCTTCCCGGGCGCCGAGGGCGGCACCGTCCATCACGACCTGCCGTCCGTCGTGGCGGCGTCCGCCGGGCTCTACCGGCGGGTCGGCAAGCCCGAACGGCACTACGCGGTCGCGACCGGCGGCGGCCCGACCGTCGTCACCTGTCGCGGCACGCTCGCCGGGGAATGGCTCGACGGGAGCCCCTTCTCCGGCATCCGGTTCGTGGACGTCTTCGTCCTCGACGGCGACCGCATCGCCGAACAGCACGTCTACAACGATCTCGCGCTCGCGGCCCCGGCCCGGCGCCCCCATCCCCTGGAGAGTTCGCGATGAAGGTGGCACGACGGGTTGCGGCAGTGGCCGTGGCCGGGGGCCTGATGCTCCTGGCGGCCTGCGGCAGTGGGAGCAGCGACCAGGCCGCTCCCGGCGCAGGTGGCACGAAGAAGATCACGGTCGCCATCGCGGCCGCGGTCCTCGGCCCGAAGGAGGAGGTCGCGGTCATCTCCGTCGGGAAGCAGATGGGCTACTACGCCCAGGAGGGCATCGACGTCGAGACGATCAACGCCGACGGCTCGGTCGCCGCGGTGCAGGCGGTCGCCTCCGGCAGCGCCGACATCACCCCCGGCGACACCGGCTCGCTGCTCGCCGGCGTGCAGAAGAACGTCCCGATCACGGTGATCGGCGGCCTGGTGCAGAACTGGCCGTGGCAGATCGCGACGCTGCCGACCAGCACGATCAAGTCCGCCGCGGACCTCAAGGGCAAGAAGGTCGGCGTCATCAGCCTGGCCTCGGGCTCGGCGCCGTTCGCCCGCGCCGTGATCCGCAGCGGTGGCCTCGAGCCGGACCGCGACGTGGAGCTCATCCCGGTCGGCGTGGGTGCCCAGGCGGCCGCCGCGATCAACAGCGGGGCCGTCGACGCGCTCGCCCTCTACGGGCAGGCCTACACCGTCCTGGAGCTCTCGGGCACCAAGCTCGCCTACATCCCGAACACCGACCAGTTCCAGGGCATCCGCTCGCTGAGCTTCGCCGCCGCGTCGAGCAAGCTGACCGCGGACAAGGACCTCTACGGCAAGTTCCTGCGCGCCTCCTACAAGGCCCTGCTGTTCTCCGCGGCCAACCCCAAGGCCGCGATGACCATGGGCTACCAGGTCTACCCGCAGATCCTCGCCGGCCAGACGGCCGACCAGCGGATCACCAACGACACGGCGTCCCTGACGGCGTGGATCAAGTCCGCCACCCCGGCCACCGGCCAGCCCGCGGACTGGAAGAACTGGGGCGCGATCAGCGACGCGGACTGGGCCAAGACCCAGACCTACACCCAGGGCGCCGGCCAGATCACCGCGCCGATCGCGCTGAACAAGGTCTGGGACCCGTCCCTGCTGACCGAGGCCAACAACTTCGACAGCGCGGCCGTCCTGGCCCAGGCGGCCAAGGGCCAGCCGTAACCCGATCCCGAGACCAGGCCGGACGAGGAAGGAAACCATGGTGAGCGTCCCCACCACGGCGCGGCAGGACCGGACCGCCGGTGCCCCGGCACCGGACGAGAACCGGTGGATCGAGGTCCGTGGCCTCAACAAGATCTACCAGGCCCGCCGCTCCGAGCCGACGCACGCACTGGCCGACATCGACCTGTCGGTGCGGCGCAGCGAGTTCGTCTCGCTCGTCGGCCCGTCCGGCTGCGGCAAGACGACGATGCTGAAGATCCTCGCCGGGCTCGTGTCCCGCAGCTCCGGCGAGGTCAGCATCGCCGGCCGCTCGGTCACCAGGCCCCTCCCCGAGGTCGGCATGGTCTTCCAGGCCGCGACCCTGCTCCCCTGGCGCACCGTGCTGCAGAACGTCATGGTCCCCGTCGAGGTGCAGGGCCTGGACAAGCAGCGCTTCCGCGCCCGCGCGCTGGAGCTGCTGGAGATGGTGGGGCTGGCGGAGTTCGCCGACAGCTACCCCTACGAGCTGTCCGGCGGCATGCAGCAGCGGGCCGGGATCTGCCGGGCGCTCGTGCACGATCCGGCCGTGCTGCTGATGGACGAGCCGTTCGGCGCGCTCGACGCGATGACCCGCGAGTACATGAACGTGGAGCTGCTGAACATCTGGCAGCGCAGCGCGAAGACGATCGTGCTGGTCACGCACTCCATCCCGGAGGCGGTGTTCCTGTCCGACCGCGTGGTGGTGCTCTCCGCGCGGCCGGGCCGGATCGCCGAGGTCATCGACATCGACCTCGAGCGGCCCCGGGACCTCTCGATCATGTCCAGCGACCGGGCCGGCGTGTACGTCGACCGGATCCGGCGCCACTTCAACGCCAGCGTCATCGACTGAGGGAGGACCGCGTGACCACCACCGACGTGGAGCGGCCCGCCGGGTCGCCCTCGAAACACTCGCCGAAGCGGGAGCCCGGACGGTTCGACGTCCGGGAGCGGCCCGAGCTGCTGCTCGTGCCGGCCGTGTTCGTCGTCATCGTCCTGGCCTGGCAGTTCCTCGTCCCGGCCCTCGGCGTCGACGCCTACATCCTGCCCACCCCCAGCTCCATCGTGGCGGCGATGGGACAGCAGTTCTCGGACCCGCTGTTCTGGGGCCACTTCGAGGTGACCGTCCGCGAGTCGGCCATCGGCTTCGCCATCGGCGTGGGCAGCGCGGTGCTGCTCGGCACCGCGATCTCCCAGGTCCGGCTCGTCGAGAAGACCCTGATGCCCTACGTCGTGGCCTTCCAGACGGTGCCGAAGGTGGCGCTCGCGCCGCTGTTCGTGGTCTGGTTCGGCTTCGGGCTGACGAGCAAGATCGTGATGGCCGCCGTCATCTCGTTCTTCCCCATGCTGGTCAACGTCATCGAGGGCCTGCGGGCCGCCGAGGCGGACCGCATCCAGATGCTGAAGGTGTTCGGCGCCAGCCGGATGCAGATCTTCCGGATGGTGCGACTGCCCAGCGCGATGCCGTTCATCTTCGCCGGCCTCGACATCGGCATCGTGTTCGCCATCCTCGGGGCCGTGGTCGGCGAGTTCATCGGGGCCAAACAGGGGCTGGGGTACCTGTTGCTGCAGACCAACTACAACTTCGACATCGCCGGCATGTTCTCCGTGCTCGTGGTGCTGTCGGTGCTGGGTCTGCTGGCGCACTTCCTGATCCGGTTCATCCAGCGCAAGGTCGCCTTCTGGGCGGAGGAGAGCCGGGTGATCGCGGCGTGAGCGAACCATCGGCGCAGCGCCAGGATCCGAACCGCTTCGAGGGCCGGGTCGCGCTGGTCACCGGCGCCGCCCGCGGGATCGGTGCCGCCATCGCCGAGACCCTCGCCGAGCGCGGGGCCACCGTCGCCTCGGCGGACGTGCTCCCGACGGGTGAGTGGACGCTGAAACTCGATGCGCCCCATACCCGGCACACCCTCGACGTGCGCTCGGGCGACTCCGCCCGGGCCGTCGTCGAGGAGGTCCTGGCCGCCCACGGCCGGATCGACCATCTCGTCAACGGGGCCGGGATCGTCCGGCGCGGGTCCGCCCTGGACACCACCGAGGACGACATCGCCGACGTGCTCGACGTGAACCTCGTCGGCACGTTCCGGGTGACCCGCGCGGCGCACGACGCGCTCGCGGCCACCCGGGGCTCGGTGGTCAACATCGGCTCCACCAACGGCCACATCGCCGTGCTGAACACGCTGGGCTACTGCGTGAGCAAGGCCGGCGTGATGCACATGGCCCGGGTGCTCGCCCTGGAGTGGGCGCCCGAGGGGATCCGGGTCAACGCCGTGGGGCCGACGATCGTGCCCACCGACATGACCGCCGACCTGCGGACCGACCCGGCCTACATGGCCGACAAGCTGGCCACGATCCCGTTGGGGCGCATGGCCGAGGCCGACGACGTCGCCGACACCGTGACCTACCTGCTCTCCCCCGCCGCCCGCATGATCACCGGTCAGACGATCTTCGTCGACGGCGGCGTGACCATCCACTGAGACACCCCTGATCCCGCTCCCCAGCACCACGTCCCCGGGAGGACCCTCGTGACCGCGCCACCCCGCGTGACCGACCGCACCGCCGTCGAGGCCGCTCTGGCCGCCGTCGACGAGCACTTCGACACCTTCGTCGCCGAGCTCCAGGAGCTGTGCCGCTTCCGCAGCCGCCGCCAGGAACCGGACCGGATGGCCGAGACGGCCGACTGGCTGGCCGCGGCGGTCCGCCGCTGGGGCGGGTCCGCGGAGGTCATCCCGTGGGAGCACTCGCACCCCTACGTGCTCGCCGAGACGCCGGGCGGGTCGGCGCGGCTGCTGCACTTCACGCACTACGACGTCGAGGTCGAGCCGGCCGGGGACGACTCGGACTGGATCACCCCGCCCTACGCGGCGGAGATCACGGACGGCGCGCTCTACGCCCGCGGGGTCGCGGACGACAAGGGCGCCATCATGTCCCGGCTGCACGCGGTGGCCGCGTGGAAGCTGGCGGGCCTCGAGGCACCCGTCACGACCCGGATCATCATGGAGGGCAAGCAGATGCTGCACTCCCCCGGGCTCGGCTCCTTCGTCGAGGCGCACGCGGACCGGCTGGCCTGCGACGGCGCGCTCTGGGAGAACTCCTGGCGGGACAGCACCGGCCGCCCGCTGCTCAAGCTGGGCGAGAAGGGCGTGCTCTACCTGCGGCTCTCGGTCCGCACCCTGCCCCGCGAGCTGACCAGCCAGAACACCGCGCTGCTCCCGGCCGCGACCCTGCGGCTCGTCGGTGCGCTGGCGAGCATGCAGCGCCCGGACGGCACGGTCCTCGTCCCCGGGTTCGCGGACGGCGCCAAGCCCCCGTCGGCCGAGGAGCTCGCGCTGCTGGGCGAGGTCGAGTTCGACGGCGAGTTCCTCCGCCGCCGTGCCGGCGTGACCTCGTTCCTGGGCGACGTCGACGACCGGGCCGCGGCCATCGCGATCCGGACCCGGCCGACGATGACCGTCGCCAGCCTGTCGGGCGGCGACGACCGCGAGGACGTCACCCTCGGCATCCCGGCCACCGCCACGGCCAAGGTCGAGATCCGGCTCGTCGCCGGGCAGGATCCCGAGCAGGTGCTCGACGCGATCAGCCGCCACCTGCGCGCCAGCGGCTTCGCGGACGTCGAGATCGCCGTCATGGCCACCAGCCGGCCGAACCTGACCGACCACGACCACCCGTTCGTCGGGCTCGTGGCGGACACCGCGCGGCTGACCTACGGCTCCGAGCCCGTCATCGAGCCCTACACGCAGTGGATCGGCAACCAGGGTGTGCTGGCCGGGCACCCGATCGTCGGCGTCGGGGTGTCGCGCGCGGACTCCGGTGTGGATGGTCCGAACGAGCACATCCTGCTCGGGGACTACAAGGCGGGCATCAAGCACGTCATCGAGATCATGGCGGCGATGGGGACACAGAGCGGAGCACAGCAGTGAGAAGCCTCGGCGGGGCCTCGGACCGCGCGTACGTGCGGATGCCGTGGGGCCAGGTCCACTACCGCCACGGCGGTGCGGCGGAGGCGCCCACGGTGCTCGCGCTGCACCAGTCGCCGCTCTCGTCGGCGACCTACGAGGCCACCATCGCCCCGCTCGTCGCCCGCGGCCTGCGGGTGATCGCGCCGGACACCCCCGGGTTCGGCATGTCCGACCCGACGCCGGACCCCTGGAGCATCCCCGAGTACGCCCGCGCGGCCTGGGCGTTCGCCGACGCGCTGGGCCTCGGCGAGGTGCACCTGCTCGGCCAGCACACCGGCGCCGTCGTGGCGGCCGACATGGCGCTGACGCAGCCCGGCCGGGTCCGCGGTGTGCTGCTGCAGGGCCTGCCCCTGTACGACGACGCGGAGCGCGCCGAGAAGAAGCGCAGCTACGCGCCCGGCTACACGCCCGTCGAGGACGGCGGGCACGTGCAGGTGATCCGCGAGCGGATCAAGGGCCTCTACCCCCGCCTCGACGTCGCGGAGACCGACCGGCAGGTCGTCGAGTACCTGAGCACCGGGCCGGACTACGCCACCGCCTACCGGGCCGTGTTCGAGTACACGGTGGACACCGCGGCGCTCGACCGGCTGCCGGTGGTCCTCCTGCACGGCAAGGACGATCTCGTCGACCGGTTCACCCCGGTCGTGACGGCCGCGCTGCCGAGCGCCCCGCTCGTCACCATCCCCGGGGGCACGGACTTCGTCATGGACGAGCAGCCGGAGGCCTTCGCCGAGGAGGTCGCCCGGTTCGTCCTGCGCGAGCCGGCCGCCGTGGGGGGCCGGGCGTGAGCGGGCTCCGGACCTGCCGCACCATCGGGACGCGGGGCGGACCGTGAGCGCTGTCCCGAGTACCGCCGACGAGGGGGACGTCATGCCCGAGCAGGAGATTGCCGGTCAGGAGACCGACGCGGGATCGCGCTCGGGGCTGGCGCGCGCGCTCACCGTGATCGAGCTGATCGCCGAGCGGTCGCCGGAGACGATGGGGCTGTCCGTGCTGGCCAGGGACCTGTCCCTGTCGAAGTCCGTGACCCACCGGATCCTCAAGGAGCTCGTGGCGCTGGACTTCCTGGCGTTCGACCCCGCCACCAAGCACTACCGGCTCGGGTCGGGCGCGCTGCAGGTCGGGCTGGCCGCGCTGCGGGGGCTCGACGTGCCGCGCCTCGCGCGCCCCTACCTGCGGCGGCTGGTGCAGCGCACGTCGGAGACGGCGACGCTGTCCGTGCGGCAGGGCTGGGGCCGGGTCTACATCGACCAGGTCCTGTCCCCCCACGAGATCCGCATGTCCGTGGTGCTGGGTACCAGCCACGCGCTGCACGCCGGCTCGTCGTCGAAGGCGATCCTGGCCGGACTGCCGGACGCGGACGTCGACGAGTACCTCGAGTCCCACGCCCTGGACCCGGTCACCGCCGCGACCATCACCTCCGTCGACGCGCTGCGCACCGAGATCACCCACATCCGCGAGGTCGGCTACGCGCTCAGCTCCGGCGAGCGGCAGGCCGGCGCGGGCAGCGTCGCGGCGCCGGTCCACCTGGCCAACGGCGACGTGTTCGGCTCCATCTCGCTGTGCGGGCCGATCGACCGGTTCCGGCCGGACGTGGCGGCGGCGCACGGGGCGCTCGTCGCCGAGACGGCCCGGCGGATCAGCGCCGAGCTCGGGCACCGGGCCAGCATGAAGGAGGCGTGATGGCGGGGCCTCTCGAGGGCGTGCGGGTGATCGACGTGTCGACGATCCTCGCCGGGCCCCTGTGCTGCCAGATCCTGGGCGACTACGGCGCCGAGGTGATCAAGATCGAGCACCCCGTCGCCGGGGACGCGATGCGGGGGCACGGCCGCAGCAAGGACGGCCATCCGTTGTGGTGGAAGGAGATCTCGCGCAACAAGCGGACGGTCGGGCTGAGCCTGTCCGATCCCGCGGGCGCCGAGGCCTTCCTCAGGCTGGCGGCGACGGCCGACGTGGTCGTGGAGAACTTCCGGCCCGGCACCCTGGAGCGCTGGGGGGTCGGCCCCGAGGAGCTGCGTGCGGTGAACCCCGGTCTGGTCCTGGTGCGCGTCACCGGGTTCGGGCAGGAGGGCCCCTACGCCTCCCGGGCCGGGTTCGGCACGCTGGCCGAGGCCATGAGCGGCTTCGCCCACCTGACCGGTGAGGCGGACGGGCCGCCCACGCTGCCGGCGTTCGGCCTGGCGGACAGCATCTGCGGCATCGCGGCCTCCTCGGCCGTCGTCATGGCGCTGTACCACCGGGACGCCCGCGGCGGCGAGGGCCAGGTGATCGACATGAACCTGCTGCTGCCGATCCTGACCGCCGTCGGACCGGGGCCGCTGGAGTTCGACCAGCTCGGCATCGTCGGGACCCGGCACGGCAACCGCTCCACCAACAACGCCCCGCGCAACACCTACCGCACCAAGGACGACCGCTGGGTCGCGGTGTCGACGAGTGCGCAGCAGATCGCCGAGCGGGTGCTGCGGCTGGTCGGGCATCCCGAGGTGATCACCGAACCCTGGTTCGCCACCGGGGCGCAACGGGTCGAGCACGTCGAGGAGCTGGACGCCTACGTCGGCGACTGGATCGCCGAGCACACCCGGGACGAGGTGATGGAGGCCTTCGCCGCGGCGGGGGCGGCCGTCGCCCCGGTGTACGACGCGCGGGACATCGTGGAGGACGAGCACGTCCGCGCCACCGGCATGATCCGCACGGTCGACGATCCCGATCTCGGCCCGATGGCGATGCACGACGTGCTGTTCCGGATGTCCGGGACCCCCGGCGGGATCCGGTTCACCGGCCGTGGCCGCGGCGCGGACACCGACACCGTGCTGATCGACGAGCTGGGCTACGACCCGGACACGGTGGCCGCCCTGCGCGACCGCCGGGTCGTGGGCTGAGCCCGAGATGCGCTGCAAGGAACGAGAGGGAGCATGACCGCGACCGAGACGACGGACCCGCTGCTGCAGATCGTGGCCGGCGGCCTCGAGGTCCACGACCTCGGCCGCCCGCTGACGATCGGGATGCCGCAGTCGCCGAACCATCCGCCGTACTGGCACACGCTGCCGCGCCGGCACGGCGACCGCGTCCGCACGGACGGGGCGTCCGCCGCCAACGACATGATCACCATGGGCACGCACGTCGGCACCCACATCGACGCGCTGGCCCACGTCTCGCAGGACGGGAAGATGTACGGCGGGTGCGACGCCGTGGCGGCCGGGGTCGGCGGGAAGTACGAGGAGCTGGGCGCGCACACGATCGCCCCGATCGTCCGCCGCGGCGTGCTGCTCGACGTGCCCGCCACGCTGGGGCTGCCCGGCCTCGGCGGCGGGTACGAGATCACGCCCGCGGACCTCGACGCCACCGTCTCGCGCCAGGGCACGCCGGTCGGCGAGGGCGACGTGGTGCTCGTCCGCAGCGGCTGGGGGCGGAACTTCGGCGATCCCGATCCGGGCACCTACGTGGGCCACGACTCGGGAGTCCCCGGTGTCTCGGCCGCGGGCGCGCAGTGGCTCGCCGACCGGCGGGTGCACGCCGCCGGCGCGGACACGATCGCCTTCGAGCGCCTCGCCCCCGGCGAGGGCCACGCCACCCTGCCCGCCCACCGGGTGCTGCTGGTGGAGCACGGGATCTACATCGTCGAGGCGCTCGACCTGGAGGGGATCTCCGCGGCCGGGGTGCACGAGTTCCTGTTCGTGCTCAGCCCGCTCGCGCTGTTCGGCGCCACCGGCTCGCCGGTCCGCCCGCTCGCCGTGGTGAGCGGACCGTCGGGGAGTGGGCGATGACCGAGCGCACGCTCTCCGAGGAGCTGTCCGCCTTCGCGGCGAAGACCGCGGCCGGCGCCCTGCCCGAGGACGTCGCCGCGAGCGTGCGGCGCCGGGTGCTCGACATCCTCGGCCTGTGCGTCGCGGCCACCGCGCTGCCGACGAGCCGGGCCGCGCTGGACCACGTCGAGGAGCAGGGCGGAGCCCCGCAGGCACACGCGATCGGGCTCGCCGGTCCGGTGCCCGCCACCTGGGCCGCGTTCGCCAACGGCGTCACGGCCCACTCGCTGGACTACGACGACACGCACCTGCCCTCGGTGCTGCACCCGAGCGCGGCCGTGATCCCGGCGGCGCTGGCCGCCGCCGAGCTGGCCGGGGCGAGCGGGGCGACCACGGTCGCCGCGATCGCCGTCGGGCTGGAGACCGCCGTCCGGATCGGGATGGCCGGCTACGACGCGGAGCTGCGCAACTCGGTGTTCTTCGAGCACGGCCAGCACGCGACCTCGATCTGCGGGGCGCTCGGCGGCGCCGCCGCGGCCGCCGTCCTGCTCGGGCTCGGCGAGGAGGGCGTGCGGGACGCGCTCGGCATCGCCGCCTCGATGGCATCGGGCGTGATCGAGGCCAACCGGACCGGCGGTACCGTCAAGCGGCTGCACTGCGGCTGGGCGGCCCACTCCGCCGTCACCGCCGCCCAGCTCGTCCGGCGCGGGTTCACCGGTCCCCCGACGGTCCTGGAGGGCCGTTTCGGGTTCTTCCAGGCGTTCATCCGGGACCGCTTCGATCCCGCGGCGATCACGGACGGGCTGGGCGTCCGGTGGGAGGTGCCGGGGATCTTCTTCAAGCCCTACCCGGCCAACCACTTCACCCACACCGCCGTGGACGCCGCGGCGCGGCTGCGGGAGCGCGGCGTGCGCGCCGAGGACGTCCGCTCCGTGCGGCTGGGCGTCCCCTCCGCCGTGGCGCGGACGGTCGGCGAGCCGATCGAGGTCAAGCGCGCGCCCGACACCGGGTACCAGGCGCAGTTCAGTGGCCCCTACGCCGTGGCCGTCGGGCTGCTCGGCGGGACCGGCCTCGGCGCCGGGCTCGCCGACTACACGGACGAGCTCGCACAGGATCCCGTGCGGCGCAGGCTGATGGCGACCGTCGAGGTCGTCGGCGACGAACGCTGCGACGCGATCTTCCCTCACCAGTTCCCCGCGACGCTGCGGGTCACCACGACCGACGGCACGGTGTGGACCGAGGAGGTCCTGGAGAACCGCGGCGGGCCCCAGCGCCCGCTGTCGGACGCCGAGCTGGCCCGCAAGTTCCGCGACAACGTGGCCGGCATCGTGGCCGACGACGTCGCCGCCGAGATCGAGGGCGCCGTGCTCGCCCTCGACACCGCACCGTCCCTCACCCCGCTGCTCGCGCTGCTCGCCCGCAGCGTCTGATCGGCCCGTCAGATTTCGCTAGGAGCATCTCCCGTGGCTTTCGACACCGTCCTCACCAATGTCCTCGTGGTCGGTCACGACCGGCCCGAACCCGAGCGCCTCGACATCGGGATCACCGGCGGCCGCGTGACCGCCCTGGGCCCCGCCCTGGACACCGAGGGCGCGACCGTCGTCGACGGCGGCGGCAAGTACGCCTTCCCCGGCGTGGTCGACGCCCACCAGCACTGGGGCATCTACAACCCGCTCGCCACCGACACCGAGGTGGAGAGCCGGGCCTGCGCCCAGGGCGGGGTCACGACGGCGCTGAACTACATGCGGACCGGGCAGTACTACCTGAACAAGGGCGGCCCGTACCAGGACTTCTTCCCCGAGGTGCTCGCCGCGTCCGCGGACCGCGCGCACGTCGACTACGCCTTCCACCTCGCGCCGATGAGCAAGGAACACATCGGCGAGATCCCGCGGCTGATCTCCGAGTTCGGCGTGACGTCGTTCAAGATCTTCATGTTCTACGGCGGCCACGGGCTGCACGGGTCCTCCGCGGACCAGAGCTCGTTCCTCATGACGCCCGAGGGCGAGCGGTACGACTACGCGCACTTCGAGTTCGTGATGCGCGGCATCCAGGCCGCCCGCGAGCAGTTCCCGGAGCTGGCCGAGGAGATCTCGCTGGGCCTGCACTGCGAGACCGCCGAGATCATGACGGCGTACCAGAAGATCGTCGAGGAGGAGGGCACGCTCACCGGGCTGCACGCCTACTCGGCCTCGCGCCCGCCGCACTCCGAGGGCCTCGCCGTCTCCATCGCGTCCTACCTCGCGCACGAGACCGGCCTACCCAAGATCAACCTGCTGCACCTGAGCTCGGCGAAGGCGGTCGACGCCGCGCTGCGGATGGCGAAGGCCTTCCCGCACATCGACTTCCGCCGCGAGGTCACGATCGGCCACCTGCTCGCGGACGTCGACACCGCACAGGGCCTGGGCGCCAAGGTGAACCCGCCGATCCGCCCGCGCGAGGACGTCGAGGCACTGTGGACGCACCTGCTCGCCGGCGAGCTGGACTGGGTCGTGAGCGACCACGCCTGCTGCAAGGACGAGACGAAGTTCGGGGATCCGCGCGACGACGTGTTCCTCGCCAAGTCCGGCTTCGGCGGCGCGGAGTACCTGCTCGCCGGGCTGGTCACCGAGGGCTCGCGGCGCGGGTTGTCGATGCAGCGCATCGCGCAGCTGACGTCCTGGAACCCGGCCACCCGCTTCGGGCTGCGCACCAAGGGCGCCATCGCCCCCGGCTTCGACGCCGACATCGCGCTCGTCGACCCCGAGGTCACCTGGACCGTGCGGGCCGCGGACTCCGAGTCGGCGCAGGAGTACACGCCGTTCGAGGGCTTCGAGCTGACCGCGGCGGTCACGGACACCTTCCTGCGCGGCGAGCGGGTGCTGGCCGACGGCAAGGTCGTCGGCGCGCAGTCCGGCCGCTACCTGCACCGCCCGACCGGCCGCTGATGCTCGCCCCCCGCAGCTACCTCTACGTCCCCGGGGACCGGCCGGACCGGATGGCCACGGCCGCCGGCCGCGGCGCGGACGCGCTCGTCCTCGACCTGGAGGACGCGGTCGCCGTGCACGCCAAGGGAAGTGCGCGACGGGCGGTCGCGGAGTTCCTCGCGACCGCGCCGGACGGACCGGAGCTGTGGGTGCGGGTCAACGCCGACCTGCTCGACGAGGACGTCGCCGCGGTGGCGATGGCGGCGTGTACCGGGATCCTCCTGCCGAAGGCGGAGCCGGAGCTGCTGCTGGAGGCGCACGAGGCGTTGTGCCGGGCCGAGCTCGCCCGGGACCTGGTACCGGGCACCTTCGGGGTCGTCCCCCTGGTCGAGACGCCGCGGGGGATCGTCGACGTCGTCCGGCTCGCCGAGGGCCCCCGGGTGCGGCGGATGGGGATCGGCGAGGCGGACCTCGCCGCGGCCCTGGGCCTGCGGCCGGGACCCGACCGGGCCGAGCTCGCCCCGCACCGGGCCATGCTCGTCGTCGCGTCCGCGGCGGCCGGGCGCCCGGCGCCCATCGCGCCCGTCGAGACCGATCTGACCCTCGACGACGCGACCCTGGCCGAGCGCACCCGCGCCCTGCTGCGGGAGGGTTTCCGGGCCCGGACGGCGATCCATCCCCGGCAGGTTCCCGTGCTCAACGCCGTGTTCACGCCGACGGCGGAGGAGGTCGCGGAGGCCCGCGACGTCGTCGACCGGCTGGCGGGGACCGGGTCCGGGGTCGGCCTGGACCGGCGGGGCCGGCTGATCGACGAGGCGATCGCCCGGTCGGCGCGCGACGTCCTGGCGCGCCAGCGGCGCTAGGGAGTGTGGACGCCCGGGCCGCCGGGCACGAACCGCCCGCCCGCGGAGGTGTAACGGGGTGGTCGCGCTGTGCGAGCGTGTCCTCACGGAGGTGCACTGTGGACGAGCACAGGGACTGGGTCGAGCTGCGGGTGCACGGCGTCCACGCCACGCCTCCGGAGAGCATGCTCAACATCGACCGGGTGCAGCAGGTGGCCGGGGACCAGCTCGGCCGGTTCTTCCGGCCGGCCGACCGGCGCGGCGCCGTCCTGCCTGCCGGTGACGGGCAGATCCTCGAGGGATACCACTGGGGCCGCCTGACCTCGGGTTCGGGGGCCCAGGGGCTGTGGTTGCTCCTGGCGCCGTTCGGGCTGGTCAACGCCGCGCAGTTCATGCTGCCGAGACCCCATGACCGGATCGGCCGCGCCGCCCACACCGTGGCGGGTGCGATGCTGCGGCTCGTCGGCCTGGGGCTGACCGCCCTGTTCGTCTACACGACCGCGGTGATGACCGTCGATCTCTGGGCGTGGCAGCGGGCCGGCGGGGAGCGGGGCTTCACCTTCGCCGTCGCCCTCGCGGCGCCGATCGCGCTCACCTTCCTGTTCCGCTGGCTCGCCCGCGCGCGCCCGGAGACCATCGCGGAGGACCGGCCGCCGCCGGCCACCCCGGAGGGCCGGTACGTCACCGAGCTCACCCGGCCCGGCTTCTTCGAGGGCGATCCCGACGCCCCGGCGCTGCGTCTGCTGCACGTCGCGACGGGTTTCGCCGTGGTGGCCGTCGCCGGTGCGATCCTCGCCGACGTCCACTGGTCGTTCGTGGTCGTGGCGGTCGTGCTGCTGGGCGTGGTCGCGACCGGCACGGTCGTGATGGGCGACCCGGAGGGCTCCGCGCAGGTCGACGCGGACGGCACCGGCTTCGACCCGGGCGGGCGGAGCGGCGTCCGGACGATCGCGTTCTGGTCGGCGGTCGTGTGCGGCGCCGCCGCCGGGGCGGCACTGGTCCTGGCCTGGGCCGCGCCCCCGGCGCACCCCGTGGGGATGCCGCACGCCCCGGGGATCGACATCCTCGGCGCGTGGCTGGTGATCGCCGTCGCGGTCGGGGCGTTCCTGCTGGCGGTCGCCAACGACGTGCTCGCCCGCCGTCCCGACCCCTCCGCTCCGTCCACCGGATCCGCCCCCGAGGCCGACCGGGCCGACCGGGCCGCCGAGGCTCGGCATCGGGCTGCCTCGGCCGCCTTCCGGCCCTACGCGGGCGGGCGGGCATGCACGTTGGTCGCGCTGCTGGCGATCTTCGTGGGAATCGGCTACTCCGGGTCGTTCACCGTGTTCGTCGCGCGGGTCCTCGACCCCGCGGGCTCCACGGTCACCGTGCCGGACCTGATGGCCCGGGTCGTGTACGCCTGGGGCATCACCGCGTTCGTGGTGCTGGCACTGGTCGGCTACGTCCTCGTGCAGCGCTCACGGTCACGGAGGACGCTCGTCGACCGCGTGTCGGAGGACTTCGGTCCGGGCCGGGAGATCCCCGGCCCGTGGCTCGCCCGCGTCGCCGGCGCCGTGTGGGCCGCGCGGCTGAAGAACCATCTCGTCTGCGTGCTGACCCTGTTCGCCGTGGTCGGTGTGGTCCTCACCGCCGCGGTCGTCGTGGCCATCGGCCCCGTGCTCGTCGGCGGCGTGCCCGCGACCCCGCCGCTGCCGCTGTCGCTGCTGACGGCCTCCGGTGGCCCGACCCCGCACCCGGCCGAGGTGTTCTTCACCAGCGTCGGGACGATCACGCTCCTGCTGCTGGCGACCGGTCTGGTGTCGTTGGGGCGCACCGCGATCCTCGGCGAGTCCCGCCGACGCGCGGTCAACGTGATCTGGGACGTGATCTCCTTCTGGCCGCGCTCGGCGCACCCCTTCGTGCCGGCGATCTACTCCCAGCGCGCCGTGGCGGACATCGAGAACCGGATCCGCCGCCACGTCGGACGCCCCGGCCGGTCGGTCGCGCTGTGCGGGCACAGCCAGGGCAGCCTGCTGTGCTTCGCGGCGCTCCTCCGGCTCGGTGCCCGCGACGAGGACAAGGGACTGCTGTCGCGCGTCGTGTTCCTCTCGTTCGGGTCGCAGCTGCAGGTGATGTTCTCGCGTGCCTTTCCCGCCTACGTGAACCTCGGCGCGATCGAGGCGCTCTACGCCACGCTCGGGAAGCGCTGGCGCAACCTGTACCGGGACACGGACCCGCTGGCCGGGCCGGTACTGAGCTGGGACCACCACGACCGGGCGGCCCACTGGATCGACGGCGGCCCCGACGGCGACGTGGTCACCGGAGCGCGCCAGCAGTTCGGGCCGGACTGGCGGCTGCTCGATCCGCCGCCACCGCCCGATCCGACGCTGCAGGGCGGCCCCCTGATCGCGCTGCGCGGGCACGGCGACTACTGGCTCGACGCCGCCTGGTACGCCGCACTGGGCGACCTGCTGCCCGGACACCCGGTGGACCCCGGGGCCGCCCCGCAGCTCGCACCCACGACGCCCGCCGCCGACGACGAGACGCTCCCCCGGCTGGGACCCGACCCCGCCCTCCCGGTCGCGTCCGCACACGAGCAGGTGGCCCGGTCGTGACCGGGTGGCCGCCCGCGGGCTGGGAACAGCACGAGGTCCCCCACGGTGGGCATCGGCACGCCTACTACGTCCTCGGCGACAGTGACGCGCCGGGAGTGCTTCTCCTGCACGAGTTCCCGGGAGTCAACGCCGCCCTGGTGCGGTTCGCGGGCGAGCTGGCGGAACGGTTCCGCGTGACCGTCCCCTCGATCGTCGGGCGCGACGGCCGTCCCTCCACCCCGGGCACGGTCGCGCGGCTCTGCGTCCGGCGGGAGGTCCACTTCTTCCGGACCGGACGGACGAGCCCGGCGGTCCCGTGGCTGCGCACGCTGTTCGACGAGGTGGTGGCCCGCGGTGAGGACCGGCCCTGCGGTGTGGTCGGCATGTGCATGACGGGCGGTTTCGCGCTCGCGCTCGCCGTCGATCCGCGAGTGCGGGCCGCCGTCGTCGCCCAGCCCGCGGCACCGGCCGCCGCCGTGGGCCGGTTGCCCTTCGCCGACCGGCGGCACTGGGCAGCCGATCTCGGACTCGGCGAGGACGACCGCGCCGCCCTCTGCGCCCGGACGGACCTCCGGGTCCGCGGGTACCGGTACGACGGCGACCCGCTGTCGCCGCCGGAACGGCTGCAGGCCGCCGAGGACCTGCTGGGGGCCGACCGCCTGCACGTCACCACCTTCGACCCACCCGTTCCGAAGGCGCACTCGACCCTCACGGGCGAGGAACGCCATCCCGGCGCGGTGGCCGAGGTCGTCGCGTTCCTCACCGAGCGGCTGGGCTGACGCTCAGGCCAGCGCGGCGCCGCGGCCCGCGCCGAAGTGCTTCTCCACCAACGCCGTGATCTTCTCGCGCTGCCGCACGCTGATCTCCGCGGCGTGCTCCTCCCAGCCGAACACGCAGCTGGAGAGGACGCCGTCGAAGCCGACGGCGGCCAGCGCGGCGAAGACCTCGTCGAAGTCGACCTCGCCGCGGCCCAGCTCGGCGTGCTGGTGCACCCGGACCGTCGAACCGGGCGGGTTCACGATGTAGCGCAGCCCGTTCGACGCCGCGTGGTCCAGGGTGTCGGCGAGGTGGACGTAGGCGAGCTTCTCCCCCGCCGCCGCGATGATGCCCGGCGCGTCGTTGCCCTGGTGGAACGTGTGCGGGGTGCAGTAGAGGACATCGATCCAGGTCCGGTTGAGGCCCCGCACCATGTTCACCGCGGCGTGGCCCTCCTCGATGAAGTCGTCCGGGTGCGGCTCGAGCACCAGGCGGACGCCCTCCCGCTCGAACACCGGGGCCAGCTCGTCGAGCGAGCGCAGGAACTGGGCCTCGGCCAGCTCCGGGGCCTCCGGGCGGCCGTTGAACTCGGAGTTCATGACGTCGACGCCGAGGTCCACGGTGATCTGGACGGCTCGCTTCCAGGCGCGGACGGCGGCCTGCCGCTCGTCCTCACCCGGGCCGGACCAGCGCAGCACCGGCAGCACGGAGGCGATGCCGACCCCGGCGTCCGCGGCCCGCTTGCGGAGCGTCGCGACCGTGGCGTCGTCCACCCGGGGATGGCGGAAGAACGGCACGAAGTCGTCCTTCGGGGACAGCTCCATCCAGCGATACCCCATGCGCGCCACCACGTCCGGCAGCTCCAGCACCGAGTGGGTCGCGTAGAACATCTGGGGGTCGAGGGCGAGCTTCACGGCCGGGCCCCCAGCGTGATCTCGACGCGACAGCCGGTCGAGACGGCCTCGACGCCGGCGGTGCAGACGGCGACGGCGGCGTAGCCGTCCCACACGTCCGGGCCCGTGACGGTGCCCTGTGCGGCGGCGTCGACGAAGGCCTGCAGCTGCGAGTCGTAGGCCTGGCCGAAGCGCTCGACGAAGTCCGCGGCGATGGCGCCGCCCCAGCGGCCCGCTGTGCGCAGCAGCAGGTTCTGGTCGAGCCCGATCGTCGCCATGCCGTGCTCGGCGACGAGCTCGGTGCGCACCTCGTAGGCGACGCCGGTGCGCACGAACGACTCGACGTCGACGAGCGTGCCGGCCTCGGTCTCGAACAGCACCAGCATCGGGTCGGACACGCCCTCCGGGGCGCTGCCGGTGGCGGCGGGCCGCAGCGCGGTGACCGCGACGATCTCCTGCCCCAGCAGGAAGCGGACGCAGTCGACCTCGTGGACCACGGAGTCGGCCAGCGCCATCTCGGAGGTGAAGCTGTCCGGCACGGCCGGGTTGCGGTGCACACAGTGCAGCATGAGCGGGCGGCCCAGCTCACCGGACTCGACGAGCGCGCGCAGCGCCGCGTACTCGCGGTCGAAGCGGCGCATGAAGCCGACCTGGACCAGCCGCCGGCCCAGTTCCGCCTCGGCCTGGACCAGGGCGTAGGCGCTGCGCTCGTCCATCGTGAGGGGCTTCTCGCAGAGCACGGGCTTGCCGGCGTCGAAGCAGGCGAGGACCTGCTTCTCGTGCGCGAAGCCGGGGCTGGCCAGCACCACGGCATCCACGTCGGACGAGCCGATCGCGGCGATCGGGTCCGGCTCGAACCGGGCACCGAGGGTCTCGGCGAGGGCCCCGGCGCGGTCGGCGTCGAGGTCGCTGACGACCGACACCCGGGCCCCGCGGACCCGGTGGGACAACGCATCGGCGTGGAAGGCACCCATGGCGCCGACCCCGATGACGGCGACGTTCACCATCAGACGGTCCCCCTCGGGGTGCCGATCTCGAGGGCGGCGGTGCCGCAGCCGGCGAGGTAGGTGTGGGTGCGCCGGGCGATCGGCGCCGGGACGTCGGGTGCGCAGGGGTAGAGGTCCTGCTCGACGATCGCGTAGATGTCGCGGTCCAGCGCGGCGACGGCGTCGAGCAGCGGGCCCATCTCCGGGACGCCGAGCGGTGGCTCGATCATGACGCCGCGCCGCACGGCCTCGGGAAAGGTCAGGTCCTCGGCCTCGACCTGGTCGAGCACGGCCGGATCGACCTGCTTGAGGTGCAGGTAGCCGATGCGCTCCGGGTACGTGCGGATCAGCTCGAGGTTGTCGCCGCGGTAGTACGAGACGTGCCCGGTGTCGAGGCAGAGGTTCACGTAGCGCGGGTCGGTGTCGGCGAGGAAGCGCTCGATGTCGCGCTGGTACCCGACGTGGCTGTCCGCATGGCTGTGGAACTGCACGGCCAGGCCGTACTCCTCCAGCACCCGGCGCCCCAGCTCGTCCATCCCGCCGGTGAGGGCGGCCCACTGCGCGGCCGAGAGCTCGGGGCTCTCCAGCGCCGCGCCCGTCCGGTGGTCGCGCCACGGCTCGGGGATCACGATGATGTGCTCGCCGCCGACCGCCCGGGTCAGGGCCGCGACGTCGGAGATCTGCTTCCAGACGTCCTCCCACGAGTCCTCGCGGTGGAGGTGCTCGAAGACGGTACCGGCGGAGACCCGCAGGCCGAAGCGCTCCATCTGCTCGAGGAACTCGGCGGGGTCCGTGGGCAGGTAGCCGTAGGGCCCGATCTCGATCCACTCGTAGCCGGCGGACGAGACCTCGGACAGGAACCGCTCCGCCGGGGTCTGCGCCGGGTCGGAGGGGAACCACACGCCCCACGAGTCGGGCGCGGACCCGACCCGGATCCTCGGGCTGCTGGATGGGGTGCTGACCACGACGTCTCCCGATCTCGGCGATACTAGAGCGCGCTAGTGGCGCTCACCGAGACTCTGGGCGCGCCAAGAGCTGATGTCAAGACAAACTCTGCGAGAGGATGGCGGTGGCCGCATCCCCCTCCCGTCGCCGGCCGACGATGGTCGACGTCGCCGCGCGCGCCGGTGTCTCGCGCGCCCTGGTGTCGATCGTGTTCCGGGACAGCCCCGGCGCGTCCCCCGCGACCCGGGCCCGGGTGCTCGCCGCGGCCGCGGAGCTCGGCTACCGCCCCGACAACGCCGCCCGGCTCCTCGCCCGGGGCCGCAGCCGCACGATCGGCGTCCTGACCACCGTCGGCGAGCCCTTCGAGGCGGACATCATCGAGACCCTCCACGCCGAGGCCGCCGCGCTGGGCTACGACGTGCTGCTCGGCGCGCGCACCGCCGTCACCGGGGACATCGCCGCGGCCGAGAGCCTGTTGGCGCACCGCTGCGAGGGGCTCGTCCTGCTCGGTCCCTCGGGTGGCGACGACCTGGTGCAGGGCCTGGGCGCCCGCGCGGCGGTGGCGGTGGTCGGCCGGGACGTGCCGGGGGTCGACAGCGTGTCGAGCGCGGACGCCGAGGGGCTCCGCGCCGCCGTCGAGCACCTGATCTCCCTGGGCCACGGGCGGATCGTGCACGTCGACGGCGGGGACGGGCCGAACGCCGAGGTACGTCGTTCGGGTTTCCGCGCCGCCATGGGCGCCGCGGGTCTGGAGGCCCGGGTGCTGCCCGGCGCCTACCACGAGGACGCCGGGGTCGCGGCCGCACGACAGCTGCTCGCCGAGGGCCTGCCGGGTCCGGGCGCGCCCACCGCGGTGCTCGCCGCCAACGACCGCTGCGCCCTGGGCCTGCTCGACACGCTGCGGCGGGCCGGGATCGACGTCCCCGCGCAGCTCTCGGTGGTCGGCTACAACGACGACCGGGTGTCGCGGCTCTCCCACGTCGACCTCACGACGGTCCGGCAGGACGCCTCCTCGTTGGCCCGCAAGGCGATCCGCGCCGTCACGGCCCGACTGGACGCGCCGGACGGCGACCCGGTGCACGAGGTGCTGGCCCCGCAGCTGGTGGTCCGGGGGACGACGGGCCCGGCGCCCCGCTGACCCGCGCGGGAGCACCCGACCCGCTCCGCTCGGCGCCCGGCCGCGGCGTGAAGGCGCTCACCCTGCCGCTCCGGGGCCGTTCTGTATGGTCCGATCAGAGGGTCCGACAGCGCCGGGAGCGGTCGGCGCGTTCGGGAGGCCGTGTGCACGGGGGTAGTTCAGGGGCGGGCGTCGGCCTGCCGAACTGGTGGGAGTCGCGCTCCGTGCCCGAGGCCCCGCCGGGCTACGGCGAGCTCGTCGAGGCGATGCGGCTGCTGCAGGACCGGCTCGCGGCCGCCGCGCCCGATGCGGCGCTGGTCACCGAGGTCACCCGGGAGATCACCCGCGCCGCCGCGCTCCTCGCGCCCGCCGAGACGGACGAGTGGTCGGCGCCGAGCGGGAGGGTGGAGGGTCTGCCGTCCCACGGCGCGGTCCTGATCCCGCCCGTGCGCGACGTCGTCCACGGTGCGGACGACATGCGCGGCACCGTCCGCTTCGGGCGCTACTACCTCGGGGGCAACGGCGCGGTGCACGGCGGTGCCATCCCGCTGATGTTCGACGACCTCATGGGCCGCTTCGCGAACCGGGACGGCCGGCCGGCGGCGCGCACCGCCTACCTGAACGTGGACTACCGCAGCATCACCCCCATCGGGACGGACCTCACCGTCGAGGTCCGCACCGGCCGCGAGGAGGGTCGGAAACGCTTCGTCTCCGGTGTCCTCCGCGACGGCGACCGGGTCTGCGCCGAGGCCGAGGGGCTGTTCGTGCAGCTGCGTCCGGGGCAGTCCTGAGCCGGACCGCCCGGCGCACCCCGCCGGGCGCCGCCCGCGCACGTACCCTCGGGGCATGAGCCTCGCGGTATCGGCCACGCTCGACCACACGTTCGCCCGGGACCTGCCCGAGCTGTGCCTGTCCTGGTCCGCCGCACCCGCGCCGGACCCGCAGGTCGTCGTGGTGAACGAGGGTCTCGCCGGCGAGCTCGGGCTCGACCCGGCCCGGCTGCGCGCGGACACCGCCCTGCTCACCGGGGCGGTGCCGGACACGGTGGCGATGGGCTACGCCGGCCACCAGTTCGGCAACTACTCGCCCCGCCTCGGCGACGGGCGCGCGCTCCTGCTCGGCGAGCTCCCGGACGGGCGGGACCTGCACCTCAAGGGCTCCGGTCGCACGCCGTTCGCCCGCGGCGGGGACGGCAAGGCACCGCTGGGGCCGATGCTGCGCGAGTACGTCGTCGGCGAGGCCATGCACGCGCTCGGCATCCCGACGACCCGGGCCCTCGCCGTGGTCACCACCGGGGAGAACGTGCTGCGGGAGAACGGCTACGAGCCCGGTGCGGTACTCGCCCGGGTGGCGGCGAGCCACGTGCGGGTGGGGACCTTCCAGTACGCGGCGGCGACGGGCGACACCGACCTGCTCCGCCGGCTGGCCGATCACGTCCTCGCCCGCCACCATCCGACGGCCGACGGGTACCTGGGCCTCTACGGGCGGATCGTCGACGTCCAGGCGGAGCTGGTGTCGCGCTGGATGCTCGTCGGCTTCGTGCACGGCGTGATGAACACCGACAACACCACGATCTCGGGCGAGACGATCGACTACGGCCCCTGCGCCTTCGTCGACACCTACGACCAGGACGCGGTGTTCAGCTCGATCGACCAGGGCGGCCGGTACGCCTTCGGCAACCAGCCCGCCGTCCTGCAGTGGAACCTCGCCCGGCTGGGCGAGGCCATGCTGCCGTTGTTCGCGGACGACCAGGACGCGGCCGTGGAGGCCGCCACCGAGGTCCTGACCGGCTACGGCCGGCAGTTCCGGGTGCACCTGCGGGCGGGCCTGCTCCGCAAGCTCGGGCTGGCCTCGGCACCGGACGCCCTGCTCGACGACCTGGTGGCCCTGCTGGCCCGCACGAAGCCCGACCCGACCACGTTCTTCCGCGGCCTCGCCGCCCACCTGCGCGGCGCCCCGGCCCCGCTCGACGACCCGTGGCTGGGACGTTTCCGCGCGGAGGGGCCGGATCCGGAGGCGATGGACCGCGCGAACCCGGTGTACGTGCCGCGCAACCATCTCGTGCAGGAGGCGCTCGACGCGGCGGTCGGGGGCGATCGCGAACCGCTGGACCGGCTGGTGGAGGTCCTGCGGCGGCCCTACGAGGAGCGGCCCGGCCTCGAGCGGTACGCGCTCCCGGGACCCGACGGCCGGTACGTGACCTACTGCGGTACCTGACGGCTGAGGTACCTGACGGGTACCTGACGGGCGAGCAGGCCGTCGACGGTGCGGACGAGATCCTGCTCCATGACCCGGTCACGACGCCGGCCACTGCCATGGCGCGCCTGCGTCCCGGGCCACGGACCGTCGGCCTCGCCGTCAGCGCTTCCAGATGTCGGTGGGGCCGTCCGTCTGCCTCCAGGTCCCGCAGACCTCCATGACGAGCTGGTATCCCTGGACCAGCTGGTTCCGCCCGTCCGAGCCGGGCTCGAACCTCGGGGTCTGGACCACGAAGAACTCGGCGGTGAGCGATCCGGCGCGCAGCGTGTACGGCAGCGTGTCCTGGAAGGTCTCCTTGCCACCGTTGATCTTCCAGTAGGGACGGTACGGCCGCGTGCTCGATCCGGACCGCCAGATGCGGACGGTGTCGCCACCGGAGTTGGTGAGGGTGACGGCCCGCAGCGGCACGTAGTCGGCCTTCCGGCAGGACGAGCTCTGCGTGGCGGACGCACGCGCGGAGGCGGACGGGGCGGCGGAGGCTCGCGCACTGCTGCTCGAACCGGAGCGGGCGGTCGTGCTGGCGGGGGTCCGGCTCGGCGACGGTGCGCTCGCGCTGGTGACCCCCGCGGCCGGCGCCGTCCCGGGCCCACCCCCGCTCCCGCACGCGGACACCGTGGCCACCAGGGACAGCACGAGCGTCGGGACGAGCACAGCCAGACGTCGCAGCGCCATCGACGAGCCTCCTCGGCCGGCGTCGGCATCCGGCTGCGGTCCGGTTCGGACGATCCGGTTCGTCCGTTACGCGCGCCGGGCTCGGGATGTCGACGCGGGGCCGGTCGAGGGTGGCCCGGCTCAGGCCCGCAGGGCGGCCGGGGTGGTCACGCCGGCCAGCCGGCCGTCCCGGAGCACGAACAGCAGCTCCGCACCGGCCTGCTCCGCACGGTCGAGGGCCTCGTCGACCGTCTCGCCGGTGCCCACGGTGAAGGGCGCCCGGCCGTGCGGGACCGCCGGGAGCGCGGCGGAGTCGGCCGAGCCGAGGTCCTCGGGGACGAGCCAGCCGACGATCTCCGCGGCCGAGGCGGGCAGCGCGGGATCGCGGCCGGCGAGCACCACCGGGAGCACCGCCTGCGCGGCCAGCACCGCCCGGGCCTCGCCGGTCGTGGCCTGTGGGGTCACCGTCGCGACCGGCTCGGGGCCGATCCGCTCCGCCAGCAGGCCGGGCCGGTCGTCGTCGAGAAAACCGTTGCGGCGCAACCAGTCCACCGAGTGGTACTTGCTCAGGTAGGCGCGTCCGGAGTCCGGCAGGAGGGCCACCACGGTGTTCCCGGGGCCGAGCTCGCGGGCCACCCGGAGCGCGGCCGCGACCGCGAGGCCCGCCGAGCCGCCGACGAGCAGGCCCTCCTCGCGGGCGAGCCGGCGCACCGTGAGCACCGACTCCCGGTCCGGGATCGCCAGGATCCGGTCGACGACGGACGGATCGTAGGAGCGCGGCCAGACGTCGGTGACGGTGTCCGGGTGCCGGTAGTGACCGGCCGCCTCGACGAGGAACGGGGACCCGTCCCCGCCGTGGTAGACGGAGGTGAGCGGGTCCGCCCCGACGACCGTGACCGCCCCGCCGCTGACCTCCTTGAGGTGGGCCGCGGCGCCGCTGATCGTCCCGCCCGTCCCGATGCCCGCGACGAAGTGCGTGACCGCGCCGCCGGTGTCCTTCCAGATCTCCGGGCCCGTGGTGCGCCGGTGCGCCTCCGGATTGGCCGGGTTGTCGTACTGGTTCGCGAGCCACCCGCCCGGCGTCTGCGCCGCGATCCGCGCCGCCAGGTTGTTGACGTGCTCGGGGTGCTCGCGGGGCAGCCGCGCCGGGGTCCGGACGATCTCGGCGCCGTAGGCACGCAGGACGTCGACCTTCTCCGGCGCGATCGTGTCCGGGAGCACGGCGATCGAGCGGTAGCCCAGCACGGCCGCCGCCTGCGCGAGACCGGCCGCGGTGTTGCCCGACGTCCCCTCCACGATCGTCCCGCCCGGGCCCAGCGCGCCGGACTCCTCGGCCGCCCGGACCATCGCGAGAGCGGCCCGGTCCTTCACCGACCCGCCGGGGTTGAGGGCCTCGATCTTCACGAGGACGGTGGCGGACATGCCCGCGGTGAGCCGCCGGAGCCGGACCAGCGGCGTCCCGCCGACCAGGTCGAGGACGCTGTCGTGCACGGTCATCGGCCAAGGCTAGCCGGGACGGACGGCGCTCCGGCGGAGCAGGCGGCGGGGAGGCGAGCGCCACGATGCTGGACGATTGCGGCCCGGAACCGCATGCTCCACTGCGTGACCCTCACCCCCGGACGGCGACTCATCGGGCGCGACGACGAGCTGCGGATCCTCGTGGAGCGGGTCGAGGGTGCGCAGCTCGGCGGCGTGGCGATCGGGCTGGTGGGCGAGCCGGGGATCGGGAAGAGCGCGCTGCTGGCCGAGGTCGCCGAGCGCGTCCGGGCGAGCGGTTTCCGGGTGCTCTCCGCGCGCGGTGCCCAGTCCGAGGCCCACCTGCCCTTCGCCGCCCTGCACCAGCTGCTCCACCCGCTGCTGGCCCGGGCGGACCGGCTGCCCGAGCTCCAGCGCGACGCCCTGCTGGCCTGCTTCGCGATGAGCGCCTCCCCCGTCGTCAACCCGTTCTTCACGTCCCTGGCGGTACTGGAGCTGCTGGCCGACGCGGCCGCCGAGTCGCCGGTGCTCGTCTGCCTCGACGACCTCCACCGGATGGACCAGCCCTCCCTCGACGTGGTGGCCTTCGTCGCGCGGCGGATCGCCGGGGAGCGCATCGCCCTGCTCTTCACCTCGGCGGAGACGGCGCCGTTCGGGGTGGGGCCCTTCGCCGACGACCGTGCCGTCACCTGGATCGAGGTGCCCCACCTGGACGGGGCCGCCGCGGCGGAGCTCCTCGGGACCCAGGATCCGCAGCCGGCTCCCGGGATCCGCGACCGCATCCTCCGCCAGGCCGACGGGAACCCGCTCGCACTCGTCGAGTTCGCCGCCGCCGTCGGGTCCGACGGCGGTGAGGGCTCGGGGTCCGCCGAGGACCTGCCCATGACCGCACGGCTGGAACGCGCCTTCGTCGCGCGGGCCGACGAGCTCGGTGCGGCGGCGCGCGTGATCGTGGACGTGGCCGCGGTCGACGACGGCGACGACATCCAGGACGTCCTGGCCGCCGCGGGGATCCTCCGGCCGGCGGCCGGGGACCTGGACGCGGCCCGGCCGGCGGTGGATCTCGGCCTGCTGACTGTCGTCGACCGGACCTACCGGATCACGCATCCGCTCGTCGGTACGGCGCTGCGCCGGGCCATGGATCCCGCCACCCGGCGCGCCGCGCACGCGGCGCTCGCCGACGTCCTGTCCGCCCACCCGGACGGCTCCGCCGCGCACCGGGCCGTGTGGCACCGGGCGTCCGCCGCGCCCGGCCCCGACGAGGAGATCGCCGCCGGGCTCGAACGGGCGGCGTCCGACGCCCGGGACCGCGGTGCGGTGTCCGCCGCGATGACGTGGTTGCACCGCGCGGCCGCGCTCAGCCCCGGGCCCGACGACCGGGCCGCCCGGCTCCTCGGCGCCGCCGAGCTCGGCTACGAGCTGGGCCGGTTCGCCCAGGTCGAGGAGATCACCGCGCAGGTCTCGGGGATGGCCCTGCCGGACCGCGAGCGGGCCCGGCTGACCTGGCTGCGCGGCGTGTTCCACGACGGCTCGTCCAGCGAGCCTGCCGAGATCGGCCACCTGGTCGGCCTGGCGCGGCGCGCCGTGGCCGACGCCGATCCCGATCTCGCGATGCAGCTCCTGTTCGGTGCGGCGCGGCGGGTGTGGTGGCGCGATCCCGGCGAGAGCGTCCGCGAGGAGATCGTCCGGGCCGTCCACGAGGTCGCGCTCCCGGCGGGTGATCCCCGGCTGCTGGCCGTCCTCGGCCTGTCGGAGTCCCTCACGATGGCCCCGACCGTCGTCGAGCAGCTGGGGAGCTGGGCCCCGGACGCGGGCGGGCGGCCCGATCTCGCCGGCATGCTGGGCATCGCCGCGTTCTGCGTCGGCGACTTCACCCGGGCCGTCGCGTTCCTGTCCGCCGCGATCCAGGCCCTCCGGGCGCAGGGCAGCCTGGGTCTGCTGGCCGAGGCGCTCGCGATCCGCTCCTGGGCCGAGATCAACCTCGGCATCCTCGACGCGTCGAGATCGGCCGACGAGGCCCGCCGGCTCGCCGACGAGACCGGGCAGGCGGTCTGGGCCGCGACCGCGCGCGTCGCCGTGGCGACGATCGAGGCGGTCGGCGGTGGCTGGGACGTCCAGCATCCCCTGCTCACCGAGGCCGAGGACACCGCGCTCCGCATCCCGAACGCGAGCTCGTCCCTGCTCGCCGGCGTCCAGCTGGCCCGCGGGGTGGCCGCCCTCGGCGCCGAGCGGCCCGAGCCCGCCTACGGCGAGCTGCACCGGGTCTTCGTCCGTACCGATCCCGCATGGCAACGGGTGCAACAGCTCTGGACGGTCGGCTATCTCGCCGAGGCCGCGGTGCACACCGGTCGCCGCGCCGAGGCGGCGGCCGTGCTGGACTCGGTGGAGAAGATCGCGGGCGACTCACCGCCCGTGGGGCCGCTGATCGCGCTGGAGTACTCGCGCGCCGTCCTGGCCGACCCGGCGACGGCGGAGGAGCTCTTCCGGGCCGCGCTCGACGGCGCGGCACGGCCGTTCCCGTGGCACCGCGCCCGCCTCCAGCTCGCCCACGGGTCCTGGCTGCGCCGCCAGCGGCGCACCGTCGAGTCCCGCGGACCGCTGCGGGCCGCCCGCAGCACGTTCGACGCCGTGGGCGCCCACCCCTGGGCCGACCGCGCCGACCGCGAGCTGCGGGCCACGGGCGAACGGGGATGGCGGCCGGCCCGCAACCCCCGCGAGCAGCTCTCCCCGCAGGAGACCCAGATCGCGGAGCTCGCCGCCCAGGGGCTGTCCAACCGGGAGATCGGCCAACGGCTGTTCCTGTCCCACCGCACGGTGGGCTCGCACCTGTACCGGATCTTCCCGAAGCTCGGGGTCACCAGCCGCACCCAGCTCGCGGGCACCCTCGACGTGCAGTCGTCCGACGCTAGCCCGCCGGGCGGTACCCCGTCGCTGCCCCGTCGCGGAGACTGAAGCCGGCCGGCCCACGGCCTGCCTAGCGTCGTCGTCGTCCGGCTCGACGAAGGAGAATCCCGTGGGCACACCGGTGCTGTTCATCCATGGCCTCTGGCTGCACGCCACCTCGTGGGATCCGTGGATCGCACGGTTCCGGGAGGCGGGCTACGAGCCGCAGGCACCGGGCTGGCCCGGCGACGGCGACACGGTGGAGGCCTCCCGCAGCGATCCCGACGCGATCGCCGACCACGGCATCGACGACGTGGTGGCCCACTTCGCGGCGATCATCGACACGCTGCCGTCGGCCCCGATCCTCGTCGGGCACTCCTTCGGCGGCCTGATCGCCCAGAAGCTGCTCGGACAGGACCGCGCGCTTGCCGCCGTCGCGATCGACGCCGCCCAGATCAAGGGCGTCCTCCCGGTGCCGCTGTCCGCGCTGCGGGCGACCCTGCCGGTGTTCAAGAACCCGGCCAACCGGCACCGCTCGGTGTCGCTGACGGCCGAGCAGTTCCGGTTCGCCTTCGCCAACGCGGTGCCGGAGGAGGAGTCGGGCGAGCTCTTCGACCGCTGGACGATCCCCGCGCCGGGGCGCCCGCTGTTCGAGGCCGCGTCGGCGAACTTCGACCCGCACTCGCCCGCGAAGATCGCCACCGGCAACGAGAACCGCGGCCCGCTGCTCCTGATCGCCAGCGGGAAGGACCACACCGTCCCCGAGTCGGTCACGCGCGCGACGCTCAAGCAGTACCGCCACTCCGCCGCCGTCACGGACATCACGACCTTCCCCGACCGCGGCCACTCGCTGATCATCGACTCCGGCTGGCCCGAGATCGCGGACGTCTGCCTGACCTGGCTGAAGGAACACCAGCTGTGAAGCTCGACCTCGCCGGACGGACGGCGGTGGTGACCGGGGCCAGCCGCGGCATCGGGCTGGCGATCGCGCAGGCCCTGGTCGGGGAGGGTGTACGGGTCGCGGCCGGCGCGCTCAACGGCTCCCCGGAGCTGACCGCGCTCGCCGACGAGGGCGAGATGATCGTGGTCCTCGACGACCTGACGACCACCGCCGGCTGCGAGACCCTCGTCGAGCAGGCGGTCGCACGGTTCGGCGGCATCGACATCCTCGTCAACAACGTCGGCGGGGTCCGGCCCCGCACCGGCGGGTTCGTCCAGGTCACCGACGACGACTGGCAGTGGTCCTGGGAGGTGAACCTGCTGTCCGCGGTGCGCGCGACGCGGGCCGCGGTCCCCCATCTCCTGCGGCGCACCCCGTCGGCGATCGTCACCGTCTGCTCGGTGAACGCCACGCTGCCCGATCCCGGTGTGATCGACTACAGCGCGGCCAAGGCCGCCCTGCACAGCGTGTGCAAGTCGCTGTCGAAGGAGCTGGGGCCCTTGGGGATCCGGGTCAACACCGTCAGCCCGGGCCCGGTCGAGACGGCGCTGTGGCTCGGTGCCGGGGGCGTGGCCGAGACCCTCGGCAAGGCCCAGGGGGCCGACCCGGCCGCGATCCGGGCGGCCGCCGTCGCGGGCACCCCGACCGGGCGGTTCAGCCGACCCTCGGAGGTCGCCCAGCTGGTGCTGCTCCTCGCCTCGGAGACCGCCGGGAACGTCACCGGCGCCGACGTGGTGATCGACGGCGGCATGGTCGGCACCCTCTAGACCCGCGGCGGGCCGGTGGACCCCCGGGCGACGAGCGGGGCGTGCAGCACCAGCTCGTCGCCGGGGACCCGGCCCGTCAGCATGTCGACCAGCAGCCTCCCCGCCTGCTCGGTCGGCGCGGCGATCGTGGTCAGCGGCGGATGGCAGAACGAGGCGCCGAAGATGTCGTCGCCGCCGACCACGCTCAGCTCCCCCGGCACCGAGACCCCGCGGGCCTCCAGGCGTTGCAGCACACCGATCGCGAGCAGGTCGTTGAACGCGACGACGGCGGTCGCCGGTCCGGCCAGCGCGGCGTCCGCCGCCGCGGGCCCCGAACCGAGGGTCGGGGCGAACGGGCCCAGCTCGGTGAGCGTGACCCCGTGTACGCCGCAGTGACGGGCCAGCGCGGCCCGCCGCCGCCCGTCCGCCCACGACGTCACGGGCCCACGCAGGTACGCCACCTGGGAGTGGCCCAGCGCCACGAGGTGGTCGACGATCTGCCGGCTGGAGTCGTCGAAGTCGAAGGTCACCCCCGGCACGGGCGCCAGCGAGCGATTGAAGAGCACCACGGGCCGCACCTGCGCGAGGGCCCGCAGGGCCGCGTCGTCGCCGCGGGGCGACAGGACGAAACCGTCCACGAAGGACGAGAGGCGCTCCACGTGCGCGGCCTCGAGCTCCGGCCGCTCCTCGCTGTCGGCGAACACCACCGTGTACCCCGCGGCCGCGGCCTGGGCCTCGGCGCCGCGCAGCAGGCCGAACACGTGCGGGTTGGTGACGTCCGGGACGACCAGGCCCAGCATCCGCGTCCGCCCCGACGGCAGGGCCTGCGCGAGCCGGTTGGCGCGGTAGCCGAGCCGGGACGCGACCTCCTCGACGTGCCGCCGCGTCCGCTCGCTGACCCGGCCCGGGTTCGACAGCGCCCGCGAGGCGGTGGACGTGGCCACGCCGGCTTCGCGGGCGACGTCGTAGATGGTGACGGCCCGGCGGCCCCCGTCCCCACCGCTGTGATCCATGCCGCGAGTCTGCCAGCAGGCTGGCAACTCATGGCAACCGGTTGCCATACTGGGCTCCGGATCGAGCACGAGGAGCGGGACACACATGCGCGCCACCACCGGTGGACCGGCACGGGACTCGGCGATCGGGAGGAGGGCCTGGCTCGTCTGGGCGGCCGCGCTGCTCGCGTACGTCCTCGCCGTCATGCAGCGGACGTCGTTGGGTGCCACGGGGATCGACGCGGCGGAGCGCTTCGGGATCAGCCCGTCGGCGCTGTCGGCGTTCGTGTTCCTCCAGATCGGCGTCTACGCGCTGGGGCAGATCCCGGCCGGCCTCCTGGTCGACCGCTTCGGGCCACGGTGGGTCCTGGCGGTCGCGGGGGTGCTGCTCGGCGGCGGACAGGTCCTGCTCGCGACCGCGGGCTCGCTCCCGTCGGCCGCCGTCGCCCGGGTGCTGGTGGGCTCGGGTGATGCGCTGGTCTTCGCGTCGATCATGGTCGTGGTCCCCCGCTGGTTCCCCGGCCACCGGGTGCCGCTGCTGACCCAGCTCACCACCCTGGTCGGGCAGGCCGGACAGGTGCTGTCCCTGATTCCGCTGCTGCTGCTCGTGCACTCCGGCGGCTGGACCCTCGCCTTCACCGTCGCGGCCGCCGCGAGCATCGTCGGCGCCGTGGTCGCAGGCCTCCTCGTGCGCAACGGACCGCACCCCGCCGTGCCCACCGACCCCGTGCCGGTCCGCGAGCTCCTCGCCCAGGTCCGGGCGATCTGGCGACGGCCGGGTACCCGGCTCGGCTTCTTCGGCCACCTCGGCACCCAGTTCTCCATGATGACGTTCTCGCTGCTCTGGGGCGTGCCGTACCTCGTCTCGGCCCAGGGCTGGTCGGCGGTCGACGCGGGGTGGCTCCTCACGATGCTCGTCGTCGCGTCCGTCTGCGTGGGCCCGCTGATCGGCGCCCTCACCGCGCGGCTGCCCGGCAACCGCTCGACGATCCTGCTCGGCGTCATCGCGCTGACCGCGACCGCCTGGACCGTGGTGCTGCTGTGGCCCGGCCGCGCGCCGGGCTGGCTGCTGGTCGTGCTGGTCCTGGTGCTCGCGACCAACGGGCCCGGCTCCGTCGTGGGGTTCGACCTCGCCCGCACCCACAATCCCCGCAGCGCGCTCGCGGTGGCGCAGGGAATGGTGAACATCGGCGGCTACAGCGCCTCGCTGGTGCTGCTGGCCGCCGTCGGGGCGGTGCTGACCGCGCTCGGCGGCTTCACCCCGGAGGCCTTCCGGGTGGCGTGGCTGCTGCAGTACCCGATCTGGGGTCTCGCGGTGGTCGGCATCCTGGTCAACCGCCGCGTCGTCCGACGGGCCCAGGGGCGCGCGCCGAGCCGGTTCGCCACCGCGTGCCGGGCGGTCGTCCGCCAGGTGAGCCCGGCCGGCGTTCGCTGATCACCGCAGGTGGGAGGCGCCGTTCACGTCGAGGACGGCACCCGAGCTCCATCGGCCCCCGGGCGAGGCGAGGTACAGCACCGCGGCTGCCACGTCCTCGGGAGTGCCGACGCGACCGAAGGGGCTCTGCGCGCGGAACCGGTCGCCGTCGGCCTCCAGCGCCGGCTCCAGGCGCTCGGTCGCCACGATCCCCGGAGCCACGGACGCCACCGAGATGTCGTGCGGTGCCAGCGCGACCGCCATCGACTGGCCGAACGCGTGCAGCGCGGCCTTGCTCGCCCCGTACGCGGGATGGTCGGGCTCGCCGCGGTAGGCGCCCCTCGACCCGACGTTGACGATGCTGCCGCCGGCGCCGCGTCCGAGCAGGTGCCGGACCACGGCCCAGGTGACGTTCGCGGCGCCGAGCAGGTTGACCTCCAGCGTCCGGCGCCAGGCCTCGACCCACTCGTCGTACCCGGTGTCCGTGACGCGATGCCGGGTCGACCCCGACGGCGCCCGGGCCGCGTTGTTCACCAGCACGTCGATCCGGCCCAGCCGCGCGACCGCCTCGTCGACGACGC
>NZ_BAAAQK010000022.1:106417-112477 GCF_039531635.1 Pseudonocardia ailaonensis
GGTCCCCGCCGACGGTGACGTGACCGGTCCCGGCGAGCCCGCGCCGCGTCGTCTCGGCGTCGTCGCCGCGGCTGCCGAAATGGACTGCGACCCGGTGGCCCTCCGCGGCGAAGGCCCTGGCCACGGCGCGCCCGATGCCGCGCGACCCGCCGGTCACCAGGACGCCCGCGCGCTCGACGGGAAGCGAGGTCATGGAGGCCCTCCGGGGGCGGTCGACGGTCGGGCCACCGTAACCGGCCGGCTGTCAGTGCCTCAGGTGCCGGGCGAAGAAGCGGTTCCCGTCGTCGCCCTCGAACCCGGGGACGCCGGTGTGCCCACCCATGTTGGCGTGCAGCGTCTTCTCCGTGGTGCCGAAGGCGTCGAACAGGTCCAGGGCCGTCTGCCGGTCGTTCCCCTCGTCGTCCCACTGGAGCAGGACCAGCAACGGGATGCCGACCTGCCGAGCCTCCTCGACGATGCTGCGGGGCACGTAGCTCCCGGCGAACAGGACGGCGGCGGCGATGCGGGGCTCGACGACCGCCAGCCGGACGCCGATGGAGATCACCCCGCCCGCGAACCCGACCGGGCCACCGATCCCGGGCAACGCCAGGAGGGCGTCGAGGGCGGCGCGCCATTCCGGGACAGCAGCCTCGACCAGCGGGAGGACGAGCCGGTCGACGATCCCGTCGTCGACCTTCTCCCCCGCCGCCAGCGCCCGGCGCAGGTCGGCGCGGGCCTGCTCGGCGACGGCCGAGCGGGGTCGTTCCCCGCTCCCGGGCAGCTCGAGGGTCGCGGCCGCGTAGCCGTCGGCCACCGCGTGCCGGGCCCGGGCGGCCAGGCGGGGGTACATCCGCGCCAGCCCACCGGGGTGGCCGAGCAGGATCAGCGGAGCCGGTCCGCTCGTGGCGGGGTCGGGCGTCCAGAGGATGCCGGGGATGTCGCCCAGGGTGAAGGCGCGTTCGAGGACGCCGTCGTCGAGGCGCTGATCGGGGGTGAATCGCAGGGGGAGTCGCACGGTCGTGCCCTTCGGGAGGTGAGCGGCGCTCCCGGACGACCTATCGCCCGGCCGTGATCCCGGAGGGGAGCACCCACGTGGATACAGCGTTCACGGGTACCACCTCCTTCGGTCTCGCACGGCCGGGAAACCCTAGCCGGGCGGCTATGGCCCGCCAACCGGTTTCCGCCCGGCTCGGCCGGATCGCACCCGGCGCCGCCACCACGACCGGGGCGGTCCTGAGATCGGCGCCCTCACGTCGCGTCCGCGATCTGGGCGTCCGCCAGCACGGCGGCCCGCTCCAGGGCGGCCGCCACGTCCGGCAGGGGCGCGGAGTCCTCCCAGCCGGCCAGGTCGTCGAGGTGCAGTGCGTGCACGCCGGGCTGCAGGTGCCAGCGCACCGGCTCGCCGTTGCCGGCGAACAGCACGTGCCACAGCTGCTCGACGGCCCGCTGGGCGAGCAGCCCCCGGCCCGGGGCGAGCACCGCGGCGGCCTCGAGGACCCGGACCGCCACGGGCAGGTCGCGCGCGTCGGCCGCCGCGGCGGCGAGGACCTCGCGGACGAGTGCGAGGTCGGCACGTTCGTCGGCCGCCTCCGCCGCCCGGAGCCGGTGCAGGTGCTCCCGCCACCTCCGGCGCAGCTCACCCATCGTCGCGGCCGCTCGTCGCGTCCCGGTCCGCGACGTCCCGTCCGATGGCCGCGACCGCCCGGGGGACGTCGTCGGCGAGGCGGGGCAGGGCGGCGGGGCGCTCCCCGGCGTTCGGGCTTCCGGGAACGGCCGGTGACGTGGACACGCTGGCTCCAAGATCGTCGGAACGGATCGGCACGGGCCGGCGGTGTGCGCGCGGCCACGGCCATCGGGGACGGGTCCCGTCACCGACAGCGGGACGTCCCGGTTCGGCAGAGGTCGACGTGCCGCCGCCTCGACCACAGCCCGGCGCGCGGTCGCGCGCCCACGGGCGGAGTCGGGCCGGACATGGTCGTCTCCCCTCGGGCCACCGGCAGGAGCACCCTGCCGGTGAGGGGTGCTGCGGCGCGACGAGCCGGATCTCCCGGCCGCTCCGGACGAGCCGCCCCACTGAACCCGGCGACCCGAACGGGTGTCAACGACGGCGACGCCCGGCTTCCGCCCCTCGGGACGGCGTTGGGCCGCACGGACGAAAGGTCCGGACAGCCGCGACCGGCCGGGCCCGCCCCGGACGGAAGCTCACACGACGTCACCCGAGATCGGCACGCCGGCGACGAAGGTCGTGCGGACGAGACCGTGGTCGGGGGCGCGCAGTGCCTCGGCGAGCGGGGTGTGGAGCAGGACCAGGTCCGCGGGTGTGCCGGGGCGCAGGGCCCGGGGCGCGGCGCCGGGGGTCGGGGCGAGCAGGGCGCCCAGCGCGGTGGTCGGGGTCAGTGCCTCGTCCGGGCCCAGCGGGGCGCCGTCCGGGGTCAGGCGGGTGGTCGCCGCGCGCAGCACGGCCCAGGGGTCGACCGGCCCGTAGGGGGCGTCGGAGGACAGGGCCACGGCGATCCCGTTGTCGCGCAGGCTCCGGCACCGATAGAGGTCGGGGTGCTCGGCGGCGGGCACCTCGCGGCGGTAGCGGTCACCCCGGTCCGTGAGGAACCCGGGCTGGGTCACCACCGCGAGCCCGGCCAACCGTTCGAGGAGCTCGCGGGGGACGAGCGCAGCGTGCTCGATGCGGTCACCCTGCTGCCGTCCCGCGTCGTCCAGGGCGGCGAGCAGCAGGACCAGCGACTCGACCGTCACCGAGTGGACCGCGACCGGGCGCCCGACGGCGTGTGCGGCCCTGATCCGGTCGGTGAGCTCGTCGAGACCGGGAAGTCCCGAGTCGGCCAGCACGATTTTGTACGGACCCGCGGTCGCGCCGGGCGGAGGAGCCGACCCGAGCGGGACCCCGAGCAGCGTGAGCCGCTGGGGCACCGCGGTGAGCGCCACCGCGGCCTCCGGGGCGAGGTCCGGGGTCGCGTCGGTGACCGCGGTGATCCCGTGACCCGCGAGCTCGTGGCCGACCGCGGTGAGATCGGGGAGGCCCCCGGCGGGGAGCCGGGCCCGCAGCCAGTCGTCGGCACGCAGGATCCGCCCGGTGGGCACCCCGCCGGGACCCCGCTCGACGCCGGGATGGTCCAGCCCGCCGAGCGCCGCGAGCGCCGACAGTGCCGCGGTGTTCAGCACCCACATCGCCCCGCTGCGGTGCTGGACCCGGACCGGGGCGTCGGGCCGCAGCAGGTCGAGGCCCCGGGCGTCGAGCCGGTCGTCGCTGCTGCCCACGGCCCTGATCCAGCCGCTCCCGTCCGGCGTCGCGCGCCCGAGTGCGGCGGCCAGGTCGTCGCGGGACCGGCCGGCGTCGACCGAGAGCCGGGCGGCGGCCAGGGCGTGCAGGTGCAGATGGTGGTCGGTCAGGCCCGGCAGCAGCGCACCGCCGGCGGCGTCGAGCACCTCGCACGGGCGGTCGGGTGGGCCCGCGGCGATGCGGCCGTCGCGGACCAGCACGTCCCGGCGCCGGCCGTCGATCTCCGCGTCCCGGATCAGCAGCGCCACGAGATCCCCAGCTCGGCGAGGACCGCGGAGGTGTCGGCACCGCTGCGGGGCGCGGGGCCGGGTACCGGCCGCGCCCGGGGACGCGCGGGGGTCAGGCCGGTGGCCGGGCCGCCGGGGGTGCCGTCGAGGGTCGCGGCGACGACGCCGGTCATCGACACGTCGTGCAGCCGGCCGGGAGCGGTCAGGGCGAGCGCCGCGGCGGTCAGGCCGGTGAGCGGGTCGGCGATCGCATCGCCCACGAACACCGGCAGGCCCTCGCCGTCGCGCGCGACCAGACCGGCCGAGGCGGCGACGTCGTCACCGAAGCCGACCCGGTCGGACGCCCGCCCGGCCGCGGTGATCGAGATCCAGGTCGCCCCCCGCGCCACCTCGGCGGCGGCATCGAGGCCGAACCCCCGCAACGCCCGCGGCCGCGACGCCTCGATGACCACGTCCGCCGCACGCACCAACGCGCGCACCGCATCCCGGTCCGCGACCGGGTCGAGCTGCACCGCACGGTCACCGGCGTGCAGCAGGTCGTAGAAGGCCGGATCGCCCCGACGGGCACCGTCCGGCCGCTGCGGGGTCTCCACCGTCACCACCCGCGCCCCCCGCGCACCCAGCAGCTGCGCACACAACGGCGCCGCCCACAACGCCCCGAACGACACCACCAGCCGCCCCTCGACGTCGCCGGCCGGGCCGAGCGGGGCCGGCGCGGCGACCGGGGATGTCCGGACCGCCCCCGCCGCGATCCCCAGCATCACGGCGCGCTCGTCGAACTCGTCCGGCCCCATCCCGCGCACCGCCGCCGTCAGCCGCGGCCACGGATCGGGCTCCGGGAGCGGCTCCCCCACCAGCGCGCCCAGCAGCGCGACATCGTCCGGGCGGACACACGACACCGCCGCCCACCCCACCGACAGGGCGACCAACCGGGATCCACCACCGACCGACGTCCGACCGGCGCGCCCACGACCGGTGAACGCGGCCCGCTCCCCCAGCAGCGCCGCACCGTCCACATCGAACAGCTCGCCCAGCTCCGCCGCGACCGACGCGGCCCGCCCCGGCGGCACCAGCTCCGGACCGCCGCCGTGGCCGGTCAGCGCCACCACACCGGACGCCGCCCAGTCCGCCGCGGCATCCCTGTCCTGCATGCACCGCAGGATAGGCTGCACACCGCCATGACCACCGTCCCGATCGTCGCGCCGGCCGACCTGCCGGAGCTGCCGGCCGGCCCGGGCACCGTGCTCACCGAGCCACTCGTCGGCATCGACCTGCGGGGGGCCGTCACCGCGGTCGGTCCCGTGGACCACGACCGGATCCTCGTCGGGATCGGCCCGGTCCACCCCGGCTGGGAACCCCTCGCCGCCGACCTGGACCTCACCCTCGTACCGACCGCCGCCGGCCCCGACACCGTCACCGTCGAGAACCCCCACGCCACCCTCGACATCCTCGGCCGGGCCGCACTCGACGCACCCCGCGCCGCCACCGTCCTGGCGAGCCTGCTGCGCTGGTCCGGCACGCTCGCCGTGCCCGCGGCCCTCGACGCGGAGTCCTTCGCCTACTCCACCCTGCTCGGCGGCCCCGAGTTCGCCGCCTGGCTCGACCGCCGCGGCCCGCGCCCGCTCCCACCGGAGGTCGCCGAACCCGTCCGGGTCACCCGCGACGGCCCGGTCCTGCACCTCGAGCTCAACCGACCCGAACGCCGCAACGCGTACGGACGCCAGCTGCGCGACGCCCTCGTCGACGCCCTCGACGTGGCCCTGCTCGACCCGAGCGTCCGGCGCGTCGAGCTCACCGGCGCGGGCCCGGCGTTCTGCGCCGGCGGCGACCTCGACGAGTTCGGCACCACCCCGGACCTCGCCACCGCGCACCTCGTCCGCACCCGGGCCGGCGCCGCCCGGCCCCTCCACGCCCTCCGCGAACGGGTCGCGGTCCGTCTGCACGGCGCCTGTGTCGGCGCCGGGATCGAGCTCCCCGCCTTCGCCGGGCACCTCACCGCCGCCCCCGACACCGTGATCCGGCTCCCCGAGATCGCGATGGGTCTCATCCCCGGCGCCGGCGGCACCGTGTCCGTCCCCCGCCGGATCGGACGCCACCGCACGCTCTACCTCGCCCTCACCGGGCACCCCCTCGACGCTGCCACCGCCCGCGCCTGGGGCCTCGTCGACGCCGTCACCACGGACGTCGCCCGCTGATCCGCGGACGGCGCCCGCACCCACGTCCCGACGTGGCCGGGGACGGTCCGCGCAGCAGGACGTTCGGAGCCGGAGCGCGGCGGACGCGCTCGTGATCAGGAACGGCCGACGAGCAGGTCCCACAGCCCGTCGGCGTCGGCGTCGAGAGCGAGTGTGCCCAGCACCGCGTTCCACTCGCTCTCGGTGCCGTCCTCGTCCCGCCAGGCCCACAGCCGGGTGGTGAGCAGCCGCAGGTCGTGCTCGCGGGTGAACCCGATGGCGCCGTGGACCTGGTGGGTGATCCGGGCGACCTGCCCGGCCGCCTCGCCGCACCGGGCCTTCGCGGTCGCGATCGCGGCGCGCGCGCCGGTGAAGCCCCGCAGGT
>NZ_BAAAQK010000022.1:112554-204643 GCF_039531635.1 Pseudonocardia ailaonensis
GCCTGCAGGCGACCGATCGAGCGGCCGAACTGCACCCGCTCGCCGGCGTAGCGCACCGCCATCGCCAGCGCCCCGTGCGCGGCCCCCGCGATCAGCAGGGCCCGCCCGAGCGCCGCCCGCAGCGGGTACTCGGCCGCGACCTCGTCCGACACCGTGCCGACCGTGACGGGGGTGCCGTCGAGCACCACGTCGTCGCGAGGTTCCTCGGCCACGTTGGTTCCCTCGACGATGCGCGCCCGGGTGGGCCGGACCAGCACGACGCGTCGGCCGTCCAGCACGGCGACCGCGGCCACCGAGCGCCCGTGGGGGATCCGGCGCAGCGTTCCGGTGGCGAGCCCGTCCCGCACGTCGAGGTGCGTCCCGCCGCCGACGCGCCCCGCGGACAGCGGGCCGTCGGGCATCTCCAGCCCTGCCGCGGCCAGCAGCGGCCCCGCCAGCCAGTCCGTCTCGACCAGCGGCACCCGGGCGGCGAAGCGACCGACCGCCGACAGCACCACCGCCGCCTCCGCGAACGACGCCCCCGAGCCGCCCTCCGCCTCCGGCAGCGTCAACCGGGCGAGGCCGGTCTCGTCCGCCGTGGCCCACAACGCGGCGTCGAGGCCCGGATCGGGGCTCCAGGCGTCGCCGAAGACCGAGGTCGCCAGCTCGTGCAGCGCGGTGGTGTCCGCGACGGCCCCGGCGCTCATCGCAGCCCCAGCCCCCGCGCCACGATCCCGCGCAGGATCTCGTTCGTCCCGCCGCGCAGCGTGAAGCCGGGCGCGTGCCGCACCGCGTCGGCGAGCAGCTTCGGATAGCCGGTGCCTCCGGGATCCGGGGGCACCCCCAGGAGCGTGCGGCACACGTCGATCACCTCGTTCTCGAACCGGGTCCCCAGGTCCTTCACCACCGCCGCGGCCAGCTCCGGTGCCCTTCCCGCGTCGAGGGCCCCCGCGATCGCCAGGGACATGGCGCGCAGCGTCCGGTAGCGGCCGACCATGCCGCCCAGCCGTTCCGGGTCCACCTGCACGGCCTCCCGCAGCAGCGCGACGAGCAGCGGGAACGTCGACAGGTAGCGCTCGGGGCCGGACCGTTCGAACGCCAGTTCCGAGGTCACCTGCTGCCATCCCCGACCGACCTCGCCCAGCACCCTCGTGTCCGGCACGAACACCTCGTCGAACACCACCTCGTTGAAGTGGTGCGCGCCGGTCAGGAGCGGGATCGGGCGGATCGTGACCCCCGGCGAGTCCAGCTCCACGATCAGCTGCGACAGGCCCGAGTGCCGGGTCCCCTCCTCGGCCGGCGAGGTCCGGACCAGGGCGAAGAACGCGTGCGCGTGGTGCGCGCCGGACGTCCAGACCTTCGAGCCCGACAGCTCCCAGCCGCCGGCGACCCTGACCGCGCGCGACCGCACGGACGCCAGGTCCGAACCGGAGTCCGGCTCCGACATCCCGATCCCGAAGTAGATCTCGCCGGCCGCGATCCCCGGCAGGAACCGGGCGCGCTGTTCCTCGGTGCCGAACCGCAGCAGCGACGGGGCGATCTGGCGGTCGGCGATCCAGTGCGCGGCCACGGGGGCGCCCGCGGCGAGCAGCTCCTCGGTCACGACGTAGCGCTCCAGGGCCCTGCGGCCGTGCCCGCCGTACTCCTGCGGGACGGTCATGCCCAGCCAGCCGCGGCGGCCGAGCTCACGGGAGAACTTCTCGTCCCAGCCCGACAGCCAGCTGTCCACGCGCGGCGTGAACGACGCCTCGGCCAGGAACTCCCGCACCTCCGCACGCAGCCCGTCCGTGCCGGCCGGCAGCTCCACCGGCGGCGGGACCAGCTCCGGCAGGGTCACCCTCGACTCACTCACCCGTGTCCTCTCCATCGTGGACGCATCCGTCCCGGAGCTCGCGCAGGGCCGACCGGCCGACCCGGCCGCGCACGTCCGCGACGCCCTGCTCGGTCACGACGGCCGGCCACCGGCGGGGACGGCGCCCTCGCGCCCGCGGGCGCCCGGCTCACCCGAGGTCGGCACGGAAGGCGTTCAGCGTGCGGGCGATCAGCGCCGGGTCCTCGTAGTGCATGAAGTGGCCCAGCTCCAGCTCGGTGTAGCGGCCCTGCGGCAGTGCCTCGACCATCCGGCCGCCGAGCTCCGCGTCGAGCAAGAAGCTCTTCGTGGCCCGCAGCACCAGTGCCGGGGCCTTCGTCGCCCGCAGGCCGGCCCACATGTCGTCGACCTCGGCCAGCCCGGCCCGGCCGAGCAGCCAGTACACCTCCGGATCGCCGCGCAGGACGAGCTTGTCCGCCCAGTTGAGCCGGTAGAGCAGCCGGGCCCGGATGTCGATCTGCTCGTCGGCGAAGTCCGGATGCTCCGCGCGCAGCGCCGCCGTCAGCTTCTCCTCCGAGCCGTAGCCCGGGGTGGTCTGCTTGGCGGTGCCCTGCGCCAGCGCCTGCTGCGCCGCGGCCCTGCTGACCTCGGGGCCGGTGTCCAGCAACGCCAGGCTGGTCAGGCGGCCGTCGAGCTGCGGCGCGAGCACCATGGCGACCCGCGCACCCAGCGAGTGGCCGACGACGCCGACCTCGCCGATCCCGAGCTCGTCGAGGAGCCCGCGCGCGTCCGCTGCGTAGTCCCGCAGCCAGTAGCCGTCCCGGCTCCAGTCGCTGCGGCCGTGCCCGCGGTGGTCCGGGCACAGGACGCGGTCGACGCCCTGCAGGTCGCGGAGCACGGGCCGCCAGGCGTCGCCGTGGGCGCCCATGCCGTGCAGCATCAGCAGCGTGCGACCGCCGTCGGTGCCCTCGCGACGGGCGTCGAGCACGTTCAGCCCGAGCCGCCCGACCCGCACCCGACGTTCCTCGAGCGCCCAGCTCACGACTCCCCTCCCGCGGCGATCAGCCGGGCCCGGAGCTCGCGGCGCAGCAGCTTGCCCGTCGGGTTGTAGGGCAGCTCGTCGGCGAACCGGATCTCGTCCGGCGTCCGCGAGCCACGCACCCGGGCCTTGACCCACCGGGTGAGCTCGTCGACGTCCTCGATCGGGGCGGCCGGGACGACCACGGCGACGAGCCGCTCGCCCCACTCGTCGTCCGGCAGGCCGACGACCGCCACGTCCTTGACGGACGCGTGCAGCACGAGCTGGTCCTCGATCTCGGCCGGGGCGATGTTCTCGCCCCCGCGGATGATCGTGTCGTCCGAACGCCCGCCGACGAAGAGGAACCCCTCGGCGTCGAGATGCCCCTGGTCCCGGGTCGGGAACCAGCCCTGCTCGTCGAGCACCGAGCCCAGCCCGACGTACTCCCCGGACACCTGGGGCCCCCGCACCCAGACCTCGCCGACCTCGCCGGCGGGCAGCACCCGGCCCCCGTCCCCCCGGACCTCGATCTCCACCCCCGGTACCGGGCGGCCGACCGACGCCAACCGGGCGGCGGCGGCCGGATCGGTGGCCGCGAGCGCCTCGCGGTGGTCGTCCGGGCCGAGGACGGCGATCGTCGAGCTCGTCTCGGTCAGCCCGTAGGCGTTGGTGAACCCGACCCCGGGGAACGCCCGCAACGCACCCTCCAGCACGGGTCGCGGCATCCGGGCGCCGCCGTAGGCGAGCTGGCGCAGGCTGGAGGTGCCGGCCTCGGCGCCGCCGAGCTCGTCGACCAGCCGGGAGAGCATGGTCGGCACGAGCATGGCGTTGGTGATCCGTTCGGCGCGCACCAGGTCGAGCCAGGCGCCGGGCGCGAAGGCCGGCAGGTGCACCATCCGCCTGCCCGAGTACACGTTGGACAGGATCGTCCCCATGCCGGCGATGTGGTAGGGCGGCACGCTGACCAGGATCGCGTCCTGCGGGTCCGCCGAGGCGAACTCCACGGTCTGCAGCACGTAGCTGAGCAGGTTCGCGTGGCGGAGCAGGACCCGCTTGGGCTCCGAGGTGGTGCCGCTGGTGAACAGGACGACCGCGGTGGCGTCGTCGTCCCACGCGGTCGGCTCGTGCTCCGGGGCGGCCAGCGCGTCGGCGATCCAGTCCTCCGACGGCCGCGCGCGCCGGTCGCCGACGACGCCGCGGAAGGCGGCGTCCGTGACGACCAGCGGATCGTCGAGCCGGTCGAGCTGGACCCGCAGCGCCTCCGCCGAGAGGCGGTAGTTGAGCGGGGTGAACGGCACCCCGGCGTAGGCCGAGGCGAACAGCAGGGCCGCGACGACCGGGCCGTTGACCCCGACGAAGGCGACCGACCGGTGCCCGGACGCGGCGACGAGCCCGGCACCCCCGAGCGCCGCCCGGCGCAACGCGGTGTGGGTCAGCCCGTCCCGCGAGCGGCCCAGGGCAACGCGGTCGCCGAGGGTCTCGGCGGCCATGTCGGTGATCAGGGAGATCGGCATGGTGCTCCTCAGTCGCTCGACGGCAGCGGCTGCGCGTCCTTCACCACGAGCCGGCTCCCGTCGACCGCGAGCGCGCCCGCGCCCGCCTTGGTGACCAGCAGCTCGACCTGCCCGTCGGTGTACCTCTTGCCCATCGTGGTCGCCTCGGCGTGCTCGGGCAGGAGGGCCGGCCCGTCGGTGACCGGCTCGGCCATCCCGACCATGGGCACTCCCCCGCACGTCAGGTCGACGTCGTCCTTCGCCGGCCGCACGACGACGACCTCCGTGGGGTCGACCTGGCTGCGATAGCGTCCGCCTGGCTTGAGGATCATGGTTCGCTCCGGTGTCCGGGAGTGACGGTGGGCTTCACGACGCGTCCTTCTTCTCCGCCTTGGCCTTCTGCTCAGCCTTGGCGAGGAACGCCTCCACCTGGGCCTTGATGTCGTCGGTGCCGAACGACTCGTACTCGGCCGCCAGGGCGAAGCTGAGCACCGAGTTGGCGGCGTCGAGCAGGTGCATGTTGAGCGCGCGCTTCGTGTCGCGCAACGCCTGTACCGGAAGCGCCGCGAACCGGTGCGCGATCGACGTGGCCTCCGCCAGCACGTCCGCGCGGGGGACGACCCGGTTGCACAGCCCCAGCCGCTCCGCCTCCGCGGCCGGGATGCGGTCGCCCAGCAGGATGTACTCCTTGGCCTTGAGCAGGCTCATCATCGAGGGCCAGGTCACGGCGCCGCCGTCGCCCGCCACCAGCCCGATGCTCACGTGCGGGTCGCTGATGAAGGTGTCCTCGGCCATCACGACGAAGTCCGTCATCACGGCGAGGCTGCAGCCCAGTCCGACGGCAGGTCCGTTGATCGCGGCCACGACGGGCAGCTCGCAGGAGATCATGGCGCGGGCGAGGCGCTCCGCCTCCCGGATGTCCGCGCGCCGGGCGACCGGGTCCGAGTGGTTGCGGATGAAGTTGGGCAGGTAGCCGCCGGCGCTGAACGCACGACCGGCCCCGGTCAGGACGACGGCCCGCGCCTCGGTGTCGTCGATGAGCAGGTCCCAGATCCGGCGCATGCCCGTGTGCAGGGCGTCGTCGAAGGAGTTCAGGTCGTCCGGCCGGTTCATGATGATGATCCGGACCGGCCCGTCGAACTCGACGAGCAGGGTGGGGGCGAGGTGCGAGTAGTGCGAAGGGTCCATGTCACGTTCTCCGGTTCCGGTCAGCGCCGCAGGTTCTCGACGATCGTGGCGTTGGCCATCCCGCCGCCCTCGCACATCACCTGCAGGCCGTAGCGCTCCCCCGAGGCGGCCAGTGCGTGGACCATGGTCGTCAGGAGCCGGGTGCCGGTGGCCCCCAGCGGGTGGCCCAGGGCGATCGCGCCGCCCAGCGGGTTCAGCCGCGCGTCGTCCACCTTGGTCTCGCGCTGCCAGGCCAGCGGGATCGGCGCGAAGGCCTCGTTGACCTCGAAGTGGGCGATCTCGTCGAGCGGGACGCCGCTGCGCTCGACGATCCGCCGGGTCGCCGGGATCGGACCGGTCAGCATCAGGATCGGGTCGTCGCCGACGACGGCGAACGAGTGGAAACGGGCGAGCGGTTCCAGGCCCAGCTCGGCCGCCTTCTGCTCGCTCATGATCAACGCGGCGCTCGCGCCGTCGGAGAGCTGCGAGGAGTTGCCCGCCGTGATGCGCCAGCCGATCTCCGGGTAGCGGTCGGTCCACTCGTCCGCCCGGAACGACGGGCGCAGGCCACCCAGCTTCGCGGCCGTCGTCCCGGGCCGGATCGTCTCGTCCCGGTCCACGATCCCGTCCGGGGTGCGGACGGGCACCGTCTCCGCGGCGAAGGCCCCACGCGCCGCGGCGGCCGCCGCACGCTCGTGCGAGCGGGCCGAGAACTCGTCGAGCTCGTCCCGCTCGAGGCCCCAGCGCGCGGCGATCAGCTCCGCGGAGATGCCCTGCGGGATCAGCCCCGGCTCGTAGCGCTCCCGGACCGACGGGCCCTGGATGTCGCGGCCCAGGCTCGCGGATCCCAGCGGCACCCTGCTCATCGACTCGACGCCACCGGCCACGACGATGTCGTACGCCCCGGCGATCACGCCCTGGGCGGCGAAATGGGCGGCCTGCTGGCTCGACCCGCACCGCCGGTCGACGGTCGCGGCGGGCACCGTCTCCGGCAGCCCGGCTCCCAGCCACGCGAAGCGCGCGAGGCAGCCCGCCTGCTCGGACACCTGGTTGACGCAGCCGATCAGCACGTCGTCGACCAGCGCCGGGTCCAGGTCGTGGCGCCCCAGCAGGCCCTGGAAGGTCTGGGCCAGCAACTCGATCGGATGCACTCCCGACAGTGCGCCTCCGTCCTTGCCCCTCGCCACCGGCGTGCGCACCGCGTCCACGATCACTGCTGTCACCATCGACGTCACCTCCGATCACCACCGTAACCTACGCAGTAGTATGTCGTACAGACCTTCGACCCCGGAGCCCGCGGCCGACGGCGTCATCCCAGGGTCAGCAGGGCGGCGGCCCCGATGATGCCGCCGCCGGCCGCCACCAACCCGACCTCCGGACCCCCGGCGACCTGCCGCTCCCCCGCCCCGCCCCACAGCTGGGTGCACACCTCGGGGAGGTAGCCCCAACCGTGCATCCGGCCCGCCGACAGCTGCCCGCCCTCGGTGTTGATCGGCAGCTCACCGGTCGGCCTGATGCGGTCGCCGCCCTCGACGAAGGCACCGCCCTCGCCCCGGCCGCAGAACCCGAGCGCCTCCAGCCACGCCAGCGTGATGAAGCTGAACCCGTCGTAGATCCCGGCGACGTCCACGTCCGCGGGGCGCAGGTCCGTCCGGGCCCACAGCTGCGAGCCCGCGTCGTGCAGGGCACGCATCGTGGTCAGGTCCGGCGCCTGCTCCCAGGTGGGCGGATGGCGGCGCGACGTGCTCGTCGCCGCGACGTGGATCGGGCGCCGACGCAGGCCGGACACCGAGTCCGCGCGCGACACGACCACCGCGCTGCAGAAGTCCGTGGGCACGTCGCAGTCGAACAGGCAGAGGGGCTCGCTGATCATCCGGGCGCCGAGGTAATCGTCGAGCGTGAGCGGGTCCCGGTAGATCGCGAGCGGGTTTCGCTGCGCGTTCTCCCGCGCCACCAGGGCGATCTGACCGAGCTGCTCGCGGGTCGTCCCGAACTCGTGGAAGTGCCGCTGGGCGTACATCGAGATGATGTTGGCCGCGGAGGGGGCGCCGAAGGGCAGCCACCAGGACTGGGCCCCGGCCGCGCGGCTCGGCATCCCGCGCGCGGTACCGGGCAGCGAGCCGCCGCGGCCTCGCGCGGCGCGGACCGTTCCCTCGCAGGAGGCGTGGAAGGCCACGACGTGAGTGGCCGCCCCGGTGGCCACGGCCATGCAGGCCTCCCACACCGGGGAGAGCTGGGACGGGCCGCCGATGGTGCCGACGTACCAGTCCAGTCCCAGGCCCAGCGCCTCCTGGAGCTCGTGCACGCCGACGCTGCCCTCGTCCGGGACGAAGGCGGCCACGCCGTCGATGTCGTCCCGGGTCAGGCCGGCGTCGGCGATCGCGGCCAGGCAGCCGTCGACCGCGAGGCTCAGCGGCTCGCGGTCCAGCCTCCTGCCCACGGCCGAACGTCCCGTCCCGGTGATCGCCGCCCGTGCCATCCCGTCAGTCTCCCTTCGTCGCGAGGTCGCAGCCGGCGGGGGCTCAGCCCCGGTGCAGGACGAACGAGAACGGTCGCCCCTCGGCGACGGCCTCGGCGTAGGCGTCGAGCTGCTCGTCCGACAGGTGCATCCCGATGTCGGCGAAGGCGGCCTCGGCCGGGTCCCGCACCTCGAGCACCGGCCGGCCCTCCCACCGCTCGCGGAAGCGGAGGTCGACCTGCCGGGCCAGCCCGTCCAGGCCGGCGCTGATGTCGGCGTAGAGCGCGCTCAGCATCTCGTCCCGGTCCGTCGACCCGGATGCCGCACCCGCCGGCTCCAGCGCGCCCATGCCCGTCCTCTCGTCGCCGTCCCGCCATCCGGCGCGAACATACTACTGAGTATGTGGCGACCTGCTGGACTCGTCAAGGACTCCGCCGGGCGCCCTTGCCACCTAACCTACTCGGTCGTATGTTGTGTCGACCGTGTCCCCGATCAACGGTGTGGGGGATCTGCCCGATGTCCTTGCTGTCGCCGCCCACGGCGCCGTCCGGTCCGGCACCGGACGTCGTGCGCCGCCGGTCGCGCCGAGCGGTCGTGTCCCGCTCGACGCTGTGGTGGGCCTTCTTCGTGATCGTCCTCGCCCTGCTGGTGCTGCGCCCCCTGGTGCAGCTGCAGGAGCGTGCTCTCGCCGACGGCGCCCGGGGGCTGAGGGAGGCCTTCTCGCTCCCGACGATCGGACGGGTCCTCGCGACCACCGCGGCCCTGGGCATCGGCGCCACCGCGGTGGCCGTCCTGCTCGGGGTGGTACTGGCCGTGAGCGCCACGATGCTCCCCCGCGGCGCCCGGTGGATGGCGGCGCTGCCGATCGTGCCGCTCGTCGTGCCGCCGGTGGCCGCGATCATCGGCTGGCTCTTCCTGCTCGCGCCGAACGTGGGCTACCTGAACACGGCGCTGCGGAGCCTGCCTGGCCTCGGCGGCCTCACCACGGGGCCACTGGACATCTACTCCCCCACCTGGATCATCGTGATCACGGGGGTCACGTTGAGCCCCTTCGTGTTCCTGTTCGTCCACAGCAGCCTGCGCGACATGGGCGGCGAGTACGCCGACGCCGCCGCGACCTGCGGCGCCGGCCGCCTGCGGACGCTGCGCACGGTCACGGTCCCACTGCTGCGCCCGTCGATCACCTACTCCGCCGGCATCGTGGTCCTGCTGGCCCTCGGCCAGTTCAACGCTCCGCTGCTGCTCGGCCGCGCCCAGGGCGTCGACGTCCTGACGACGGAGATGTACAAGGTGACCCGGGACGCGCCCGTCGACTTCGGCCTCGGCGCCGGCCTCGGCACCCCGCTGATCCTCGCGGGGGTCCTCGTGGTGGTCCTGCAGAGGATCGTGGTGGGCGACAGCGCCCGGTTCGTGGTCGCACGTGGACGCGCCGAACGGGGATCCGCGCGGACCAGCCCGTGGGCCGCCGTGGTGGTCGCGGTCTACACCGTCGTCGTGGTGGTCCTGCCGATGGCCGCGCTGGTGTACATGTCGCTCTCGCCGTACTGGAGCGGATCGATCGACCTCGCCGCGCTGACGACCGGGGCGTGGCGGGACACGCTCGGCGACCGCCTGGTCGTGAACTCGATCGGGCTCAGTGTGCGGACGGCCGCGATCGCCGCGGTCGTCGCGGTTCCGGTCGGGCTCACCGCGGCGTGGGCACTGAGCGGGTTCGGCCGGATCGGCCCCCGGCTGCGCGGCGCCGTCGACGTCCTGTCGATGGCCCCGGTCGCGGTGCCGGCGGCCCTGCTGGGCTTCGGGTTCCTGTTCGCCTACGCCGGCCCACCGGTGGTCCTCTACGGGTCGTCCACGATCCTCGTCGTCGTCTACGTCACGCTGATGGTCCCGCACGCGACCCGGATGCAGCTCGCCCCGTTGCTCGCCATCGGCCGGAGCTCCTACGAGGCGTCGCGGGCGTGCGGCGCCGGCATGGTGCGCACCGTCGCCCGGGTGCTCGTCCCGCAGCTGCGGGGGCCCATCGCCGCCACGACCGCGCTGGTCTTCGTGCTGATGACCCACGAGTTCAGCGCCACCCTGATGGTCAGGTCGGTCCGGACGAGGGTCCTCGGCACCGCCCTGGCCGAGGCCTACGAGTTCGGGCTCTACCCCAAGGTCGCGGTCGTCGCCCTGGTGATGGTCGTGGTGACGATGGCAGGCGTGCTGATCGCCCTCGCGCTGGGCGGGAAGGAGAGCATCCGGCGATGACCGACACAGCCATCCGGGAGACCGCGGCCACCACGGCGGTGCGGATCGAGGGACTCGGCAAGACCTACGGGCGGCGGCGCAGGCAGGTCACCGCGCTGCACGGCATCGACCTCGAGATCCGCCGGGGCGAGCTGCTCGTGCTGCTCGGCCCCAGCGGGTGCGGCAAGAGCACCATGCTCCGCTGCCTCGCCGGGCTCGAGCACCCCTCCGGCGGCCGGATCGAGCTCGCCGGGACCCCGGTGTGGGACGCGGCGACGGGCCTTCATCTGGGCCCGGACGCACGGGACATCGGCCTGGTCTTCCAGACCTACGTGCTGTGGCCCCACATGACGGTGCGACAGAACGTCGAGTACCCGCTGCGGGCCCGCCGGCGGACCGACCTGCTGCGCGACGGTGCCGTCGACCGGGTGCTCGACCTCGTGGACTGCACGCATCTCGCGGACCGCTATCCGGGCCAGCTCAGCGGCGGCCAGCAGCAGCGGATCGCGCTGGCCCGGGCGCTGGTGGCGGATCCGGCGCTGCTCCTGCTCGACGAACCGCTCAGCAACCTGGACGCACTGCTGCGGACGAGCCTGCGCGCGCAGCTCCGCGAGGTGCACCGGCGGGTCGGCTACACCGGGGTCTACGTGACCCACGACCAGGTCGAGGCCCTCGGGCTCGGCGATCGGATCGCGGTCATGGAGGCGGGCCGGATCGCCCAGATCGCGACCCCGCGCGAGCTGTTCGAACGACCGGCGAGCGAGTACGTGGCGGACTTCCTCGGCGTCCGCAACACGGTGCACGTCCGCGCGACCGGGCGCACCGCGGAGCTCACCGGCGACGGCGTGCACGCCCGCCTGGGGGCTCCGGTCGACGCCGGCGAGTACACGCTGTTCTTCCGGCCCGAGTCCGTCGCGCTGCACCGCGACGAACCCGCGCGACCCGCCACCGGCGCGGTGGTCACCGGCGGACGGGTCACCGAGGTGATGTACGGCGGCACGGACGTCGACGTGGTGGTGGCCGTCGGCGACCGCAGGCTGCACGCCCGGCTGCGCACCTCCGCGGACCTTCCCGGCGAAGGCGACCGGGTGACCGTCGTCGTCCCCGCCGACGGCCTCCTGCTGTACGACCGGGACCACCGCCTCGTCCGGTGACCTCCCGAAATCGACCACGACGAGGTGGAAGGTGGAACGATCGGTGAAACGACGACAGAGGTTCGGCCTGCTGGCCGCCGCGCTGCTCACGGCGACGCTGGCGGCCTGCGGGGGCGGCGGCGCCGCGCCGGCCGGCACGCTCGCCTCCGGCGGATGGGAGGCGATCGTCGACGCCGCCGGTACGGAGGGCTCGCTGCTGGTGTACAGCTCGGCGACGCCGGCGCAGATCCAGCGGATCACCCAGGCCTTCGGCCGGGCCCACCCGGACATCGCCGTGGAGATCGCCACGCTCACCTCGTCCGAGCAGGTCACCCGGCTGCAGCAGGAACGCGACGCGGGCCTCGCCCAGGCCGACATCGCCTGGAACGCCCAGTACAACTGGTTCACCCAGGAGCAGCAGGCCGGGCACCTCGCCGACCCGCGGGGCCCCGCGGCCGCCGACAACCCCCCGGCCCTCAAGCTCACGGACTCCAGCCGGCTGCTCTATGCCCTGCCGATCCCGTTGCAGTGGAACAAGAACGCGGTGACGACGCCGCTGACCGGGTACCAGGACCTGCTCCGGCCGGAGTTCGCGGGCAGCCTCGGGCTCGCCGACATCACCGGCGGCGCCTCGCTGGCCGGGTTCTACGACTGGCTGCAGCGGACCCAGGGGCCGGACTTCCTGACCCGGCTGGCCGCGCAGAAGCCCAAGTTCTACATCCAGCCGTCGGAGTCCGCGCAGGCCGTCGCGTCGGCGGAGACGAAGGCCTCGGGCTACGGCTCGCTGCCGGCCTCGAAGGCGCTCGTCGCGCAGGGCGCGCCGATCGAGCTCCGGCTCCCCGAGCCGGCGTTCAGCACCACGACGTACGGCGCGATCCTGGACAACGCCCCGCATCCCAATGCGGCGCAGGTCTTCTTCGACTGGCTGCAGTCGACCGACGGGCAGAAGGCGATCGTCGGGAACGGCGACGTCGCCAGCCCCAAGGACGTCGACGGCGGCGTGGCGAAGATCGGCAGCCTCACGCTCTACCGCGGCGAGCTGGGCAAGGACGACGTCGCCCGGATCACCGCCGAGTTCAACAAGGCCTTCGGCCGCTGACCCGGAGCCCGTGACGATCACGGCCCCGGTACCCGCTCGGGTACCGGGGCCGTGGGACGTCCGGGATCAGACCGCCGCGGCCTCGTAGCGGCGGCGGTACTCCGCCCGCGAGGTCTCGCTGACGTCGACGTCCGCGGCCTGCGCACGCAGCGCCCCGACCGTCGCCTTCTCCTGCGGGATCGCGACGAAGGGATCGAAGTCGAAGAAGCGGCAGGCGTTCCGCCAGCCGATCAGGTGCCGCTCCTCGTCGGAGACACCGGCGGCCTCGAGCTCGGCGTGCAGGATCTCGGGCGAGCGCGGCCAGGTGGAGTCCGAGTGCGGGTAGTCGCACTCCCACGCGATCGACTCGATGCCGATCCGGTGCCGCAGCTGCAGCGAGGACGGGTTGGTGATGAAGCAGCCCAGGAAGTTGCGCCGGAACAGGTCCGTGCCGTTGAGCCCGCCCAGGTCGAGCCCCGCCCACGTCTGGTTGCGCATGTGCAGGTCGATGCGGTCGAGCAGGAACGGGATCCAGCCGATGCCGCCCTCGGACATCGCCACCTTGAGGGTGGGGAACCGGGTGAAGACGCCGCCGACCATCAGGTCCGTGGCCGCCACCGCGGACAGCTGGGGCGACATGATGATGTGCTGGTCGATGGAGTACTCCTTCGGCCGCTGCAGCAGCTTGAAGGCGCCCCCGATGTGCAGGCACAGGACCATGTCGTGGTCCACCAGGGCCTTGAGGACCGGGTCCCAGTGGTCCGTGGAGAAGCTGGGCAGGTCGACCGCGTACGGCGTCTCCGGGAACGTGATCCCCTTGGCGCCCTTGGCCGCCACCCGTTCGATCTCGGCCACCGAGGCGGCCACGTCCCACATCGGGAGGATCGGCAGGGCGAGGATGCGGCCGGGGTACGCACCGGCCCACTCGTCGAGGTGCCAGTCGTTGTAGGCGGAGACGACCATCGTGGACAGTGCCCGGTCCGGCGCGGCGAGCAGGTGCGAGCCGGCGAAGCCGACCCACGTCGGGAAGGTCATCCCCGCGATCTGGCCGTTCGCGTCCATGTCGCGGATGCGGGAGTGGATGTCGTAGCAGCCGGGGCGCATCTCGGCGAAGCCGACGGGATCGTTGCTCCACTCCTGCTTCGGCCAGGAGGCGACGGCGTTGAGACCGGCCGCGCCCAGCTCCATCCCCTGGAAGGTCCAGCGCTCACGACCGTCCGCGGTGAGCCCGATCTTCGGGGCCCGGTCCCGCAGGTGCGCGGGGAAGTGCGTCTCGAACATGTCCGCGGGCTCGACGGCGTGGTCGTCGACGCTCACCAGGATCAGGTCGTTCATGTCCATGCCCTGCAGCTCCTTCGATGACGACATCCTCCTCAGTATGTTGTTTTGCCCGCGGAGGAGTCAACCGGCAGGTGGAGGTCCGGTTCCGCGCCCGGCCGCAGCTCCACGAACAGTCCCTCGACCTCGACGAACACCTGCTCCCCCAGCGACGCGGCGCCCACGAGGAAGCGCTTGCGCCCGCTCACCCGGGCCACCCGGCCGCTGAGCCGTACCGGGACGCCGATCGGCATCACCGCACGGTAGTCGACGTGCAGGTACGCCGTCCTGGCGAGCCGTGCCGCGCCGAGGTTGGCCAGGTTGCCCAGCAGCTCGTCGAACATCAGCGGGGCGACGCCGCCATGGGCGCCGCCGTTGCCGAGGTGCGTGCGGTCGAGCACCACCTCCGCCTCCACCTCGGTCGCGGACACGTGCAGGCGGCGCATCGGGGGCACGAGGTTCTGACCACGCCCGGGGACCCCTCCGACGCGACCCACGACCCGGTCCGCCGGGTCGGCGATCGGATACGCCTCCGCGAGCCGGGCGAGGTCGCGGGCGAGTGCCGCGGCCTGCTGCCAGACCTGCACGGGCGGGCGGGACCACGCGATCGCGTCCAGCGCCCGGCGCATGTCCGCGGCGAAGGCCACGACCGCGGCGGCCTCGGGATCCGTGCTGATCTCGGCCGTCATCCGCCGGACCGCAGCGCTCCGACGGTCGCCGCCGCCCGGTCCGCCGGTGGCCCGACCCGGAAGAAGCGGGCCGCGTTGCCCCCCGTGATCGCGTCGATCTCGGGGTCCGTCGCGCCGGCGGCGAGCAGCTCGCCGTGCACCAGCTCGGCCGACCGCGGCCAGGTGCCCTCCGGCGCCGGGAAGGCCGCCTGCCACGCGATCACGTCCGGCCCGATCCGCTCGCGCAGGTACAGGCTCGACGGATCGGTGACGAACGAGCTCAGGAAATGCTGCTGGAAGACCTCGGTGCCGGTGCGCCCACCCAGGTCCAGCCCGGACCACACCTGGTTGCGCTGGTGCAGGTCGATGCGGTCGAGCAGGAACGGGATCCAGCCGATCCCGCCCTGGGACATGGCGACCCGCAGCCCGGGGAAACGGCTGAAGACGCCGCTGACGATCAGGTCCGTACACGCCGCCGCGGCCAGCTGGGGGGTCACCAGATCGCTCTGCGAGGCGAACGGGTTGAACGGTGCGCCGGCGACGGGCTCCTCGGCGGGCGGGGCCGGCTGCAGGCAGAGCACGAGATCGTGGTCACACACCGCGCGCAGCAGGCGGTCCCAGTGGTCCGTGGCGAAGCCGGGCAGGTCCGCGACGTGCGGGAGCTCGGGGAAGGCCACGGCGGTCACCCCCCGCGCGGCGACCCTGACCACCTCCGCGACGGCCGCCTCCACGTCCCAGGCGGGCAGGAGCGCGAGCGGGACCAGCCGGCCGGGGGCGGCGGCGCCCCAGCCGTCGACCTGCCAGTCGTTGTAGGCCGAGACCACCGCGGCCGACAGCGCCCGGTCCGGGACCCGGCGCAGCAACGACGCGGTGAAGGCCCGCGAGGTCGGGAAGGACACCGCGGCGTGGACACCGCCGGCGTCCATCGCGCGCAGCCGCGCGACCGGGTCGTGGAGCGCCGCGGCCAGGCCCGCGTACCCCGGCGGGCCCTCGGTCTCGGGGGCGGGTCCGGCGAACCGCAGCCCGGCACCCGGGGCGCCGAGATCGACGCCCCCGAGGGTCCAGACGACCGTGCCGTCCGGACGCGGCGCGAGCCGCGGCCCGCGGCCGGCCAGGCCGGCGGGCAGATGGTCGGCGAAGACCGTGGCGGGTTCGACCAGGAGGTCCGCCGCGCTGAACAGGACCATCTCCGACGGGTGCATCTGCGGCTCCTCAGGTGCTGGCGGTCAGCAGCTCGTCGAGCAGGGTGGCGACCGCCGCCGGCTGCTCGTGGGGCAGGTAGTGGCCGCCGGGGACCTCCCGCAGCTCGCCCGCGGGCAGGGCGTCGGCGACCCGGCGGGCGGTGGCGTCGTCGAGCAGGAGGCTGTCACGGGCGCGGACCACCACGGTTCGCGCGGTCACGGCGGCGAGCGCGGCCCAGACCGCGGGTTCCTCCGCGGCCCCCACGGGGCCGAAGAGGTGGCCGATCTCCGGGTCGTTGCGCGACACCCAGATCCCGGCCCAGTTGCGGCGGTAGAGGTGCCGGGCGCGGACGGCGACGGCCTCGGCCGTCCAGGTCGGGTGCGCCGCGGCCCAGAACTCCTCGACCTCCGCCGTCGACCGGAAGCCCGTGCGACGGCCCGTCGCGGACCGGGTCGCCCCGATGCGGGCGAGCGCCGACGCGGGCAGCGAGGGCGCCGAGTCGAGCAGGACGAGCCGGCGGACCCGGTCCCCGAGCGCGGCCGCCGCCAGCACGGCGACCCGCCCGCCCAGCGAGGGCGCGACGAGATCGACCCGCCGCCGGCCCGCACAGAACCGTTCGAGGTCCGCGGCGTAGTCCCGCAGCCGGTAGCCCGCCCGTGTCCAGCCGGAGAAGCCGTGTCCGCGCATATCGGGGCACAGCACCCGGCTCGACATCCGGCTCGCGACCGGGAGCCACGAGTGGGCGTGCGAGGTCGGGCTGTGGACGAGGACGGCCGGCGTCCCGGCGCCCGGGCCGGTCAGCGTGTGCAGCGTCAGGTCCCCGCACCGCCGGTACTCGCTCGCGAGACCGGACCTCACAGGACGGCCCCGGCGTCCTTCAGCGCGAGGATCGCCTCCCAGTCGTAGCCCAGCTCGAGCAGGACCGCCTCGGTGTCCGCCCCGTGCTCGGGCGCGGCGCGCAGCTCGTAGTCGACGTCCTCGTCGAACTCCACCGGGGCACTCGCGACCAGCACGGCCTCCGCCCGGCCCACGACGCCCCGCACGTAGCGGTTCGCCACCACCTGCTCGTCCACGAGGACCTCGTGCACGCTCTGCACGACCTCCCACGGTCCGCTGCACGCGGCGAGCCGCTCCCGCCACTGTGCGAGCGGGCGGGCCCGGAAGGCCTCCGCCAGCGCGGCGACGCACTCAGCACTGTGGACAGTGCGCGCCGCGGCGTCCACGAAACGGGGATCGGCGAGCAGCTCCGGCCGGTCCAGCGCGCGGCAGAGCTCGGGCCAGAAGCGGTCGCTCTGCAGCATGCCCAGGGCGATGCCGCGGTCGTCGGCGGTGGTGTAGCAGTACGACAGCGGGTTGGGCACCGCGGCGCGGCGGCTGTTCTCCACGCCCGTGCCCCGCGTGTAGCTGATGTCGTTGGCCAGCTGCCACACCGCCGTCCCGAGCAGGGAGACGTCCACGAGGCCGCCCCGACCCGTCATCGCCCGCCGGTACAACGCACCCGCCACCCCGAACGCGAGGTTCATCGCCGCCGCCCGGTCGCCGAAGCCCGGCCGCGAGCGGGGGATGTCCGCGGCACCGGGCGGGGTGAGGCAGAAACCGATGCCGCCACGTGCCCAGTACACGGTGGAGTCGTAGCCGCGGCGGGTGGCGTCGCCGCGGGGCCCGGCCGCCGTCGCACGCACGTACACCAGGGCCGGGTTGAGCGCGCGCAGCTCCTCCGGTGTGACACCGAGGGCTTCCTGGGTGTCCCGCAGGTAGCTGGTCATCACCACGTCGGCCCCGGCGACCAGCTCCCGCAGCACCTGCCGGCCGCGCTCGGTGCGCAGGTCGATCCCGATGCTCCGCTTGCCCCGGTTGGCCTGCTCGACCAGCAGGGCGACCCCGTCGACGGTGGGCGAGCCGCCACCCTGGGCGAGCCCGCGCATGCTGTCCCCGCGGGCCACCGGCTCCACCTTCACCACATCGGCGCCGAAGTCGGCCAGGACGGCGGCGGCCGACGGGACCATCGCCCACTCGGCGAGCTCGACGACCCGGACCCCGCCGAAGACCTCCTGCACGTGCTGCCTCCTCGTCGAGCCGACCGGTACCGCCGCGCCGAGATACTACTTAGTATGTTGCCCGTGGAGAAGGTCGCACCCCCCGTCCCGGTGCCGGACGATGTCACGGCACCGTTCTGGGCCGCGACCGCCCGGGGCGAGCTGCACATCCAGCGCTGCCTGGGGTGCCGCCGCTTCCAGCAGCCGCCGGCGCCGCTGTGCACCCACTGCGCGGGGGCCGACCTGCGGTTCGAGCCGGTCACCGGCCGGGCGCGGCTGCACAGCTGGACGCGGACCTGCGCCGGGACCCGGCATCCGGCCTTCGACGAGCGCACGCCGTACCTGGTGGCGCTCGTCGAGCTCGTCGAGCAGGAGGGGTTGTTCCTGTACACGAACCTGCAGGATCCGGTGCCCGCCGGGACCGAGCTGGAGGTCGGTTTCGAGGGACGGCACGGGTTCGCCCTCCCCCGGTTCCGGCCCGTCCCGTGAGGGCCGTGGCGATCACCGGCGTCGGGCACTCCCCGGTGTACCGCCGCCCGGAGGTGCCGCTGGGCCCGCTCACCCTCGACGCCTGCCGGACGGCCGTCGCGGACGCCGGGCTGACCGCGGACCGGATCGACGGCGTGGCCTGCGCGCCCCGCCAGCCGGTACCGGGCCGCGACGTGACCTACGACGGCGTCGACCACGTCACCGCGGACTTCGTCGCCGGGCACCTGGGCCTGGCCACGACCTGGCGGGAGAACGTCGGCGGCTTCCTGATGAACTCGCTGGTCGCAGCGGTATCGGCCGTCGGGTCGGGGCTCTGCGACCACGTCCTCGTCTGCCGGTCGCTGCACGGCCCGCGCGCCCGCTACGGGGTGCGCGCCGACGCCGGGGCCCCCGGACCCGCCCAGTTCGACGCCCCGTACGGGATCTTCGTGCCCGGGGTCTGGGCCCAGCAGTGGCAGCGCTACCAGCACCTCTACGGCACCGGCAGCCGGGAGGAGATGGCCGCCCTCGTCGTCCGGGCCCGGGCGAACGGGCTGCTCTGGGAACACGGGTACTGGACGGCCCGCGGCGCCGCGCCGCTGACCGTCGAGGAGTACCTGGGCGCGCGCATGATCAGCACGCCCCTGTGCGTGCACGACTGCGACATCCCCGTGCACGGCGCCGCCGCCTTCGTGGTGAGCGGGACCGGTCACCACGACCTGCCGCACCCGCCCGCGTACGTCCGGGGGCTCGCCCCGGCCGTGCACGCCGAGGGCAACACACTGCGCCCCTGGCCGCTGGAGCAGGAGCAGGAGGCGGGCCGGGCGGTGGCCCGGACGCTGTGGCGGCGCTCCGGCTTCGGCCCCGCGGACGTGGACCTCGCGAACCTCTACGACGGGTTCGGCATCATCGCGGTGGTGTGGCTGGAGGCGTTCGGTTTCTGCGGACCCGGCGAGGCGTTCGGCTACCTCGCCGCGGATCCGGTGCCGCTCAACACCTCCGGCGGGAACCTGGGCGCCGGCCGGATGCACGGGGTGCCGCACCTGATGGACGCGGTCCTGCAGGTCACCGGCCGCTCCGGCCCCCGCCAGGTGCCCGGGGCCGAGCTGGCCCTGGTCTCGATCGGCCAGCAGTCGGGCGGCGGCGCCCTCCTGCTCGGCGCGACCCCCGACTGACCCCCGAGAGAACTGGACGGAGTGCGACGATGCAGTTCCTGCTGATCCACGGCGGCACGTTCGACGACCGCTGCTGGGACCGGATGCGTCCCCACCTCACGCTGCCCGCGGTCGCGGTGGTGCAGCCGGGGCGCGGCGACAACCGTCCGGACGAGATCCGCACGGTGGGCCTGCCGGACTACCGGGCGACCGTCGCGGACACCGTCGCCCGCACGCCGGGCGAGCTGATCCTGGTCGCGCACTCGCTGGCCGGGCTGAGCGTCACCGCGGGGATCCTGGCGGCACCCGAGCGGGTCCGGCACGTGGTCCTGCTCTCCTGCGCCGTCCCGCCGCAGGGCGGGACGGTCCTCGGTACGACGGGCCGCCCGGAGGTGGTGGGCGGGGACGCCGGGGAGCCGGTGGTCCAGACGCCCGAACTCGTCGCCCACATGGCGGGCGAGATGACGGCGGAGCAGCTGGAGCACGCGATCGCCCTGAGCGTTCCCGAGCCGGGGCGGATCCTGCGGACCCCGGCCACGCTCGAGGGCTGGGAGGTCGACGTGCCGAAGACCTGGGTCCGGCTGGCGCGCGACACCGTCTTCCCGCCGGACCTGCAGACCGAGATGGCCGCCCGGGCGGGCGTCGACGAGATCGTCGACCTCGACGCCGGGCACCTCGCCATGTTCAGCCGCCCCGAGGAGCTCGCCGGGATCTGCAACGAGATGGCCGCGAAGTACGTCTGACCGGCGCGGTCCCGCCGGGGCCGGCGGGACCGCCCTGCGCGCTCAGGTGATCACGCCGGCGTCCTTGAGCCGGATGATCTCCTCCCAGTCCGCGCCGAACTCGAGCAGGATCTCCTCGGTGTTCGCGCCGGCCTCGGGGCAGGGGTCCAGCCGGCCGTGGCTGCCGTCGATCGTGATCGGCGCCGGCACCATCCGGATCGTGGTGCCGTTGGCCGCCGTCAGGTCGCTCATGTAGCCGTTCGCGAGGGCCTGCGGGTCGTCGGCCACCTCGCGCGGCGACTGCAGCGGGGCCCAGGGCCCACCGAACCCGGTGAACCGCTCCACCCACTCCGCATAGGGACGGCCGCGGACGGTCGCCGCGACGATCTCCCGGCACTCCTCGTGGTGCTCGGTGCGCGCGTGGTGGTCCACGAACCGCGGATCGTCGAGCAGCTCGGTGAGCCCGGCCAGCTCCGCGAACGCCGGCCACCAGCGGTCGGACTCGAGGAGCGCGATCACGATCCAGCGATGGTCCGCCGTCTCGTAGTAGTCGACGAGGGGGTTGCGCCCGCGGGCCTCGCGGCTGTTCTCGCGATCCAGCGCCTTCGAGTAGACGATGTCGCTCGAGATCTGCCACATGGCCGTGCCCATCAGCGAGACCTCGACGTTCGCGCCCTCGCCGGTGCGCTCCCGGCGGAACAGGGCGGAGGCGATGCCCGCCACCAGGTTCATCGAGCCGAGCTTGTCCCCCATGGCCGGGCGCATCTTCGCCGTGGTCGGCGCGTCCGCCGCGGTCAGGGCGTACCCGATGCCGCTGCGGCACCAGTAGGCGGTCATGTCGTAGCCGCCCTGGTCCGCGTCCGCGCCCTCGGAGCCGTAGCCCATCCCGCTCGCGTAGACGATCCGCGGGTTGGCCGCCTTCACCGACTCGTAGTCCAGCCCGACCTTGTCCCGCGTCTTGGGCAGCAGGCTCGTGAGGAACACGTCCGCCTGCGCGGCGAGCCGCAGGATCAGCGCGCGGCCCTCCTCGCTGCGCACGTCGATCCCGATGCTGCGCTTGCCGCCGAAGTTCGTCTGCTCCATCTGCAGCGCCACCCCGTCGATCACGGGATTGACGCCGGCGACCGAGAGGCCGCGCTGCATGTCACCGCCCCGGGGCCGCTCGACCTTGATCACGTCCGCCCCGAACTCGGCGAGCACCGCGGCCGCGGCCGGCACGAGCGTCCACTCCGCCACCTCGAGGACCTTGACGCCCTCGAACATCGCCGCCGCGGAGGACCCCTGCTGTTCCGTCACTGTCCGTCCTTCACCTGTCGTCGGGCCGCCCGGTGGGTCGGCCGTCGTCCTGCAGTCCGAGTGCTCAGTGGTGGACGGGCAGCCGCTCGCGCAGCCGCTGCTTGAGGACCTTGCCACTGGCGTTGACCGGCAGCTCGTCGACGATCGTCACGAGCCGCGGGACCTTGTAGTTGGCCATCGCCGCGCGGGCGTAGGCGACCACCTCCTCCGGAGTCACCACCGCCCCCGGCCGGGGGACGACGAACGCCGCTCCGACCTCACCGAAGTGCGGGTCCGGCATGCCGACGACGGCGACGCGCGCGATCGCCGGCATGGCCGACAGGCTGCGCTCCACCTCGGCGGGGGCCACGTTGAACCCGCCCATGATGTAGAGGTCCTTGAGCCGGTCGGTGATCCGGACGTAGCCGTTCTCGTCCTGCACGGCGAGGTCACCGGTGCGCAGCCAGCCGTCGACGAGGGTCTCGGCCGTGGCCTCCGGGTCGTCGAGGTACCCGGTCATGTGGGCGTATCCGCCGAGGAGCAGCTCACCCTCCGTGCCGGCGGCCACCTCCGAGCCGTCCGGGGCGACGATCCGCACGGTGACGCCGTCGGCGGGCCGGCCGACCGTCGCGTCGACGATCTCGTCCGGGTCCGTGGGCAGCGTGAACGTGCCGATCGCGTGGTTCTCGGTGAGCCCGTACCCGGTCATCACCGTGTCGAGGCCGAGCTCCCCACGCATGCGGGACACCAGCCGGTCCGGGAAGGACGCCGCGGCGACGATCGCCACCCGCAGCGACGAGAGGTCGCGCCCGGGCCGCTCCGGGTGGTCCAGCATCCCGGTGAAGATCGCGGGCGAGCCCGGCACGTGCGTGACCCGCAGCCGCTCGACGTCGGCCAGCGCGCGGCCCGCGTCGAACACGGCCACCGGCACCGTCGCCGCCCCGACCAGGAGGCTGAGCATCCAGCCGGCCTTGTAGCCGAAGCAGTGGAAGAACGGGGTCGCGACGAGGTGCCGGTCCCCCTCGGCCAGCCCGAACCCGGAGTTGTAGGCCTCGTAGGCGCGCAGGCTGGCACCGTGGCGCAGCAGCACGCCCTTCGGCGCACCGGTGGTGCCGGAGGTGAAGATGACATCGCTGACGTCGTCCGGACCCAGGGCGGCGATCCGGCGGCCGACCTCGGCCCGGTCCTCGGCGGATCCCTCGTCGAGGAAACCCGACCAGTCGTCGCGCCCCGGCCCGGGTATCCGGACGACCGGGGTGCGGGCCGCCAGGTCGGGCGCGGCCTCGCGCAGCAGCCCGACGTGGTCGGTGCCCATGAAGTCGTCGACGACCAGCAGCACGCGGGCGTCCGCCCGCTCGACGACGTACGCCGCCTCGCTCCCGCGGAAGCGGGTGTTGAGCGGCACGAGCCAGGCCCCGGCCGCCTGGACCCCCAGCGCCGCCACGATCCAGGATGCCGAGTTCGGCGCCCACAGCGCCACCCGGTCACCGGGCCGCACACCCCTGCGGACCAGGCCGGCGGCCACCCGCCGGAGGTCCCGCGCGACGTCCCGGAAGGACAGCTCGATCCCGCCGTCGATGACCGCGGGGGCGTCGGAGAAGCGCTCGGCCGACGCGAGGGCCATCGCCGGCTGTGAGCCGAACCGGAGGTCCGCGGTGCGCTGCGCGTTCACAGGACCGGGCCGGCCCACGACGGGCCCCAAGGTGTCGTCATCCCATCGCCTTCGACTCGAGAGTCAACCTACCAAGTAGTATGCACACCCGACCCGGGCCCGGACAAGGGTCGACCACCGACCGCACGGTAGAGACGGCGGCCGCCGCGCACAACATTCTACTGCGTAGGTTGACCCTGCTCGTCGCCCTGGTTACCGTGCGAGAGCCCACCCGGGACGTGACGACGTTGTTCAGCCACCTACTGAGTCGTATGCTTCGCGGGACAGAACCGAGGAGGCCCGGTGCGCTTCGCCCTATCCGAGGACCAAGTGTTCCTCCAGCAGACCACGGCGGAGGTCGCCGCCCATCTGTTCGCCGACTCGGCCGTCCGCTCGGCCGCCTCGGACGGCGGCGCGCTGCGGGCGGACGCGTGGAAGAAGCTGACCGAGCTGGACCTGGTCGGGATGCTGGTGCCGGAGGACCAGGGGGGCGCGGGCGGCTCCGTCACCGACGCCTGCGTCGTCGCCGAGGTGCTCGGCCGGTTCATCGCCCCGGTTCCGTACGTCGCCACCGCGATCGCCACGGCCTCGCTCCTGCGGCTGGCCGGGGGTCCGGCCGAGTCGCTCGCCGATCTCGCCGGCGGCACCGCGTACGCGCCGCTGCTCGACGCGCGTCTGGATATCCCGGTCGCCGAGGCGACCATCGCGTTCGACTGGACGCGCGGGGCGTGGGGCGTCGCCCTGGGCGCCGACGGGCGCGCCGCCGTGCACGCGCTCGCGGAGGACGCGGTCGTCGACGACATCGATCCCCTGCACCCGCTGCGCCGGGTCCGCCCGGTGCCCACCGGGGCCCCGGACTCCGAGGCCGCCCGCCGCTGCCGGGCGATCGCCTGGACCGGGACGGCGGCGTTCCTCACCGGCCTCGCGGACGGCGCCCTCCGCCAGGCGGTCGACTACGCGGGCCAGCGGGAGCAGTACGGGCAGCCGATCGGCTCGTTCCAGGCCGTGCAGCACCTCTGCTCGGACATGCTGGTCGACGTCGAGACGGCCCGGTCGGTCACCTACGGCGCCTCCTGGGCCGTGGAGCACGCGCCGATCGACGAGGCCGAGCGCCTGGCCGCCTCGGCCAAGGCCTACGCCGGCCCGGCGTCGCTGCGGGTGTGCGAGACCGGCATCCAGGTCCTCGGCGGCATCGGTGTCACCCAGGAGCACGAGGCACACCTGCGGCTGCGCAGCGCCCACCTGCACGACTCCGCCTTCGGCGGCACGGACGCCCCGCTCGCCCTGTTGGCGCGGCGGGCCATCGAGAACGGCTGAGCCATGGACCTGCGCGACTCCCCCGACGAGGCCCGATTCCGCGGTCGGCTGCGATCGTGGCTTGCCGACAACCTCCCGTCCGAGCCCGAGCCGGCGACCCTGAGCGAGCGCTGGCCCTACATGCTGGCCTTCCAGCGGAAGATGTACCGGGGCGGCTGGATCGCCCTGTCCTACCCCGAGGAGGTCGGTGGCCAGGGCCTCGGGCTGATGGAGGAGGCGATCCTCGGCGAGGAGCTCGGGCGCGCCAACGCCCCGACCATGATCCCGCTGGGCCACCTCGGCCGCCCGCTGCTCAGCCACGGCACGGCCGAGCAACGCCGGCGCTACCTCCCGCCGCTGCTCGCCTCCGAGGAGATCTGGTGCCAGGGCTTCTCCGAGCCGCAGGCGGGCTCCGACCTGGCGGCCCTGCGCACCCGTGCCGTCCTCGACGGCGACGAGTGGGTGCTGTCCGGTCAGAAGGTCTGGACCAGCTACGGGGCGTTCGCGGACTACTGCCTGCTGCTGGCCCGGACCGACCCGAAGGCGGTCCGGCACCGCGGGATCTCCGCCTTCGTCGTGCCGCTGCGGACGGCGGGGATCACGGTCCGGCCGATCGTCCTCGCGAACGGTGACGAGGAGTTCGCCGAGATCCATCTCGACGACGTCCGGATCCCCGCGGAGAACCTGCTCGGGAAGCCGACCGACGGCTGGCGGATCGCCATGGACGTCGTCAGCTACGAGCGGGGTGCCGTGGACGTCGGCTACCTGGCGAAGTTCGACCGCTACCTCACCGAGCTGGCAGGCCTGGTCCGCGCCTCGGGGCGCGAGCCCGACCGGTCCACCCTCCAGACCCTCGGCGAGGCCGCGGCGGGGCTCGAGGTGCTGCGGATGCACTGCCTCCGGAGCCTGAGCGAGCGGGTCGAGGGCGGCAGCCCCGGTGCCGAGAGCTCGATCGACAAGCTGCTGATGACGCGGGTGGAGCAGACTCTGATGTCCGCCGGACTCGAGCTGCTCGACGACGTGACCACACCGGACCGCAGCGAGTGGTTCGACCGCTACCTCTACGGTCGCGCGGGCAGCATCTACGGCGGCTCGGCCCAGATCCAGCGCAACATCCTGGCCCAGCGCGTGCTGGCCCTCCCCCGCGGTCCGCGGGCATGATCGGCACCGTGGCAGCAGCCGGACCCCTCCGGGTCCCCCCGGCACTGACCCCGCTGAACCGGAGCTTCTGGACGGGCGGGGCGGAGGGCAGGCTGCTGGTCCACCGGTGCCGCGACTGCGGGACCTGGCTGCACCCCGCGCCCGAGGTGTGCCGGGTGTGCCTGTCGCGTGCGGTCGGGCCGGAGCCGGCCTCCGGGCGGGGCACGGTCGCCGCGTTCACGGTCAACCACCAGCAGTGGAACCCGGCCGGGACGGTCGAGCCGTACGTGATCGCGATGGTGGAGCTCCCCGAGCAGGCCGCCCTGCGGCTGATCACCAACGTCGTCGGGTGCCGCCCCGGCGACGTCCACATCGGAATGGCCGTGCGGGTCCGGTTCGAGCCGCTCGACGACGTCTGGCTCCCCCTGTTCGAGCCGGACGTCTGACACCGAAGGAGATCGACATGCGCGTCGCCGTCATCGGAGCGGGCTTCGCCGGCGTCAGCTCCGCCAAGTACATGCTCGCCGCCGGGTTCGAGGTCGTCGTGTACGAGGCCGGGTCGAACGTCGGCGGCCTCTGGGTCTACGAGAACGACAACGGCCGGGCCCAGGCCTACCGACACCTCTGCATCATCTCGACCCGCAAGCACACGCACTTCAGCGACTTCGACTTCGACGCGTCGACACCGCGCTTCCCCACGCACTGGGACATGCACCGCTACCTGCAGCGCTACGCCGACCACTTCGGCGTCACGCCGCACGTGCGGTTCCGCTCCCCGGTCGCCGCCGTCGAGCCCGCGGGCGACGGCCGGTGGACCGTGCGCACCGAGGGCGGCGAGGAGGTGTTCGACGCGGTGCTCGTCGCCACCGGACACCTCAACGAGCCGCGGCACGCTCCCGAGCTCGCGGAGTTCGGCGGGGAGTACCTGCACAGCAGCGCCTACCGGGTGGCGGACCCGTTCGTGGGCAGGCGGGTGGCGGTCGTCGGCACCGGCAACAGCGGTGTCGACGTCGCGAGCGACGTCTGCTCGGTCGCCGAGCGGACCGTGCTGGTCGCCCGCTCGGGGGTGGTGATCCAGCCCAAGGTGGTCTTCGGGGTGCCGTTCCCGGACATCGCCATCGGCCTGCGGGCCCGGCCCTGGATCCCGGCCTGGATCCGCAACCGCATCCTGAGGACGCTGGTCTCGCTCGCGCACGGGAACCAGCGGCGGCTGGGCTTCCTGCCGCCCACCGCCCGCACCCACCCGACGTCGTCCGAGGCGATCGTGGCGCACATCGAGTTCAACCGGGTGGCGGTGAAGCCGGGCATCACGGCGGTGGACGGCAAGACCCTCACCTTCGCCGACGGGAGCCAGGAGGACTTCGACGTCCTGGTCGGCGCCACCGGTTACCGCGTCCACCTGCCGTTCCTCTCCCCCGAGGTGCTGCCGGTGGAGGGCAACCACGTCGACCTCTACAAGCGGATCTTCGTCCCGGGCCGGCCCGGGCTCTACTTCATCGGCATGCTCAACCCGCTGACCTCGCTGAACGCGATCTTCGAACGGCAGGCGCACCTGGTGGCGCGCTGCGTCGCCGGCGAGGTGACCCTGCCGGACGAGGGCGCCATGCGGGCGGACATCGCGCGGAAGAAGGCGCTCTCCGCCGCGATCTTCACCGACTCGCCCCGGCACGAGCTGGAGGAGCCGGACACCGGCTACGTCGAGGAGCTGCGGGATCTGGTGAAACGCGGCAGCAGGTCGGCTCCCGGGTCACTCGCCACCCGGCTGCGCCGGGACCGCGCCGAGCGCAGCGACCTCGGGGCGGGCGTGTGAGCGGCCGGCTGGAGGGCACGGTCGCCCTGGTGACCGGCGCGGCCCGGGGACAGGGCCGCTCGCACGCGGTGCACCTCGCGGCCGAGGGTGCGGACGTCATCGGCCTCGACCTCTGCGCCCAGGTGGAGTCCATCGCCTACCCCCTGGCGACACCGGAGGACCTGGCCGAGACCGTTCGCGAGGTGGAGCGGCTCGACCGGCGGATGATCGCCGGGGAGGTCGACGTGCGGGACCTGGCCGGGCTGGAGACCTTCGTCGGCAAGGCCGTGGCCGAGCTCGGCGGCCGCCTCGACGTCGTCGTCGCGAACGCCGGGATCGCGGGTACGGGCGACAGCACCCTCGAGATGACGCCGGCCCAGTGGGCCGACATGATCGACGTCAACCTGACCGGGGTGTGGCACACCGCGAAGGTGGCCGTCCCCCACATGGTCGCCGCCGGTCGCGGCGGGGCGCTGGTGATCACCACGTCGGTGGCCGGCAGCCGGGCCTACGCGGGGATCGGGCACTACGTCGCCGCCAAGCACGGGGCCACCGGGCTCATGAAGGCGCTCGCGCTGGAGCTCGCGCCGCACCGGATCCGGGTCAACGCGGTCGCTCCGACCAACGTGGACACCCCGATGATCCAGAACGAGCAGCTCTGGAGACGGACCTGCCCCGACGTCGAGCAGCCCACCCGGGCGGACTACGAGTCGCGGGCCCGGTCGATCAACGTGCTGGACGAGGCGTGGGTGGATCCCTCGGACGTCTCCGAGGCGATGGTCTACCTGGCCGCGGAGTCCGGCCGGTACCTCACCGGCACCACGCTGCCGATCGACCTCGGCCGGTTGCTGCGGTAGGCGTCCGTGCGGATCGGAGTCGTGTTCCCGCAGAACGAGATCACCGCGAGCGGAGCGGCCGCCCGCCGCTTCGCCCGCGAGGTCGAGGAGCTCGGGTTCGCCCACGTGCTGGCCTACGACCATGTGCTGGGGGCGGACCCGGCGGCCCATCCGGGCTGGTCGGGGCCCTACGACGTGGACACCGAGTTCCACGAGCCCCTCGTGCTGTTCGCCCATCTCGCCGCGGTGTGCGAGCTGGAGCTGGTCACCGGGGTGCTGGTCCTGCCCCAGCGGCAGGCCGCGCTCGTCGCGAAACAGGCGGCCACGCTGAGCCTGCTCGCCGAGGGCCGGGTTCGGCTGGGGGTCGGCACGGGCTGGAACGAGGTCGAGTACGCCGCCCTGGGCATGCCGTTCGCGGACCGCGGCGACCGGATGGACGAGCAGGTCGCGATGATGCGCAGGCTCTGGGCGGAGCGCTCGATCACCGACACCGGCGACCACCACGTCGTCGACGGGGCGGGGATCGCGCCGCGCCCGGCCGTCCCCGTCCCGCTGTGGTTCGGCACCTACGGCCGGGCCCGTCGTCCGCTGGAGCGGATCGGCCGGCTCGGCGACGGGTGGCTGCCGGTCGGGCTGCGGCCCGGCCCTGAGCTGGACCGGGCGACGGCGCAGGTGGCCACCGCCGCCGCGGCGGCGGGCCGCGATCCGGCGCGGATCGGGCTGGAGGGCCGGGTCCGGCTGGCTCCCGGACGCGCCGGCGAGGCGCGCGACCGCATCGGCGCCTGGACCGCCGCCGGAGCCACCCACCTCACCGTCGACACCCGGGGCAACGGGCTGCGCGACGGCGGCCACACGGATCTGCTGCACGAGCTGGCCCAGGTCCTCGACGAGAAGGAGACATCGCCATGAAGCGCTTCGCAGGCCGGATCTGGGGTCCGGTGAACGCCGAGGACCTCGTGGGGATCCCCGGGACGGACTGGGTCCTGACGAGCGGGATGCAGGGCCCCACGGCCCCCCTCGGGCGGCTCTACGCCGTGGACCGCCGGGACCTGTCGTGCACCGAGATCTACCCGTACACCGCGGACACCGGGTCCCTGGACCCGGCCGTGTTCGAGCCGCACGGGATCGACGTCGCCGTCGCGGCCGACGGCACGCCGGAGCTCCTGGTCGTCGACCACGGGGGCGGCGAGTCGGTGGCGAGGTTCGCGATCGACCTCGGCGGCGACCGCCCCGTCCTCACCCATCTCGAGACCGTGCCGATGCCCGCCGGCGTCTGGGGCAACGACGTCGCGGCCCTCCCCGGCGGCGGCTTCGTGCTGAGCAGCACGACCGACATCTCGGACGGGCTCGAGAAGGGCATGGCCCGGATGGGCGCCGGCGAGGAGACCGGGTGCGCGGTCGAGTGGACGCCGGGTGCGGGGTGCCGGGTCCTGCCCGGCAGCGCGATCAACAGCGCGAACGGCGTCGCGGTCAGCCCGGACGGCGGCACGGTCTTCCTCGCCGGATGGCGGTCGCGGTGCATCCGGAAGATCACCCGGGGGGCCGGTGATCCCGTCGTCGAGACGCTCGACGTCGACGTCATGGTCGACAACCTCACCTGGACCCCCGACGGTGCGCTGCTCGCGGCCGGGGCGACGGACGCGACGATGGAGGACTTCGCCGCCGCCTACTTCGGTCCGGTGCCGCGGGTCGCGTTCCCCTCCCGGGTGCTGCGGATCGATCCGGACACGCTGGCCGTCGAGACCGTGGCGGAGCAGGCGGACCCCGCTCTCGGCGTCGCGACGACCGCGCTCGCCGTCGGCGACGAGATCTGGGTCGGCGCGGCCCGCGACCAGGGCCTGCAGCGGTACCGCTGATGACGCGCGGCGACACCCTCGAGGCCGCCTGCCCCGCGGTGCCGGTGAGTGCCTGGCTGGCCCGGCACGCTCCCGCGGTCCAGGTGGGCGACGGCCCGCTGGAGGTGCACCCGCTGTCCGGCGGGCGCTCCAACCTCACGTTCCGGATCGTCGACGGGGCGGGCACGACCTGGGCCCTGCGCCGGCCGCCGCTCGGTGGTGTGCTGGCGACCGCGCACGACATGAGCCGGGAGTGGCGCTTCGTGGAGGCGCTCGATCCCACCCCCGTCCCAGTGCCGCGGCCCGTCGCGTTCTGCGCCGATCCGGAGGTCATCGGGGCACCGTTCTACGTCATGGGGTTCGTCGAGGGTGTGGTGCCCGGGGACCGGGAGGCCGGGCGCGCGATGGCCGCCGGCAGCCGGCACGCCGCCGGCCTGGCCTGCGCGGACGTCCTCGCCGCCCTGCACTCCGTCGATCCCGACGCCGTCGGCCTGGGTGACCTCCGCCGCCCGGGCGGGTTCCTCGACCGCCAGCTCCGGCGGTGGCACCGTCAGGTGCACGCCTGCGCGATCCCCGACCTGAGCCTGGTCGACGCGGTGCACGCCCGGCTCGTCGCGCAGCGGCCCCCGGACCCGCCCGCCGCGATCGTGCACGGGGACTTCCGCCCGGGGAATCTCGCGTTCGGCGCCACCGGGGCGATCGGGGCGGTGTTCGACTGGGAGCTCGCGACCCTCGGCGACCCGCTCGCCGACCTCGGCTGGCTCGTCGCCTCGTGGGAGCGGCCGGGCAGCGACCGGGTGACCATCACCTCGGGCCCGACCGCGCTCGACGGCTGGCCCGAGGTGGACGAGCTGGTGGCCCGCTACGCCGACCGGGCCGGCATCGGCGACCGGATCGCCCACCTGGGCTACTTCCGCGCATTCGCCCTGTGGCGCGCCGCGTGCATCGGCGCAGGCGTCTACACGCGCTACGCCTCCGGGCACATGGGGGCCGACAGGGACGAGGCCGCGACGATCATGGCCGCGCGGCTCCGCTCGGTGCGGGCGCAGTCGGAGGCGGCGCTGGCCGCCCTCCGGGAGTGAGCCGGGCCGTGCGCGGGATCAGACCAGCATCCCGCGCACGGCGAACTCCGCCAGCTCCTCGGCCATGTGCTCCCGCTCGGCCTTGGTGTCGCCCTGGCTCCCGGGCCGGAACCACACGCTCATCCAGTTCGAGATGCCCAGCGCGGCCTTGGCCATCAGGTTCGGGTCCGCGTCCCGGAAGGACCCGTCGGCGATCCCGGCCTCCACGACGTCGGTGAAGAAGCTCTCGAACCGGCGCCGCATCTCGAAGATGCCCCGGACCGCGTCGCCCTTGTCCCGCCCCTCGCTCGCGAGGTTCATCTCGGCGTGGTGCTGGGCCGGGCCCATGTAGTCCGCGTGCTCCATCAGGTGCATGGCGTGTCGCCGCACCATTTCCCGCAGTTTCTCGGGAGCCGGCAGATCCGCCTGCTCGGCCACGGGACCGACCGCGGCGAGCGCCCACTCGAGGGACTGCTGGTGAATGCCGATGAACAGGTCGCCCTTGGTGCGGAAATAGTGGTAGATACGACCTTTGGTGCATCCGAGAACGTCGGCCACGTCGTCGATGGAGGTGGCGGCATAACCCCTCTGGGAGAACGCCTTGGCCGCGGCGTCGAGGATCTCCCCGGCACTGGCCCGCTGCTTCTCGTCGAGCACCCGAACGCGGCCGTTGCCGAATCCCTGCTTCATAGGGACATACTACTCGTCCGAACGAGAGATTCGGGAGTGCTCACCCGGTGAACTGCCCGCCGTCGACGTAGAGAACCTCACCGGCGACGAAACGGGAGCCCTCGCCCGCCAGGAACAGAACGGCGTCCGCGATGTCGTCCGGAGTGCCGGCATGCCCGGCCGGGATGTGGGCGAACACGGCCTGGTTGGCGGCGCTGGCCAGATAGGTGCGGGACATGTTGGTGTCGATGAGCCCGGGCCCGACGGCGTTGACGCGGATCCCCTTGTCCGCCACCAGCCTCGACACGTGCTTGACCATCGCCTGCGCCCCGGCCTTCGACGCGGTGTACGCGACGTGCCCCGACGAGGTGGGGTTCGCCGCGGCCACGGAGGTGATCACCACGACCGATCCGGGCACCCCGCGGGCGACCATGCTGGCGACCCCCTTCTGCACGGCGAGCAGCGCTCCGCGCAGGTTGACACCGAGCACCTCGTCCCAGTCCGCCAGGGACATCTCCACGAATCCCTCGAGCCCAGCGGGCGCCTGCGCCCGCGGGGAGCCGCTGCGGTAGCCCGGGACCGGGATGCCGGCCGCGGCCACGACCACGTCGAGCCCGCCGAGGACCGACTCGGCGAGCCCCACGGCCTGCTCGATCACCGCGGGATCCCCCACGTCGCCGATCACCAGCTCGGCCCGGCCACCGGCCTCCGCGATCTCACCGAGGAGCTCCTTGCCCGCGGACTCCACCACGTCGACGACGACCACCGCGGCGCCCTCCGCGGCGAGGCGGCGAGCACAGGCCCGGCCCATCCCGTTCGCGCCGCCCGTGACCATCGCGACCCGACCCTCGAACCCGCCCATGCGCCTGCCTCCTCCGTGAGGTGTTCCCTGGACAAACTACTGGGTATGTTGGTCACCGGACAACCCGTCGACGACGAAAGGCCCTCATTGTGAGCTGGGACTTCTCCACCGAACCCGAGTTCGTGACCACGCTCGAGTGGATGCGGGAGTTCGTCCGCGAGGAGATCGTGCCACTGGAGACCCTCGACCTCGACCGTCCGACGTTCGCGCGGATCACCGACCCGCTCAAGGAGCAGGTGCGGGAACGGGGGCTGTGGGCGGCGCACCTGCCCCCGGAGCTCGGTGGTGGCGGGTTCGGGCAGGTCCGGCTGGCGCTGATGCACGAGATCCTCGGTGAGTGCCGGTACGCGCCCGCCGTCTTCGGCAACCAGGCCCCGGACTCGGGCAACGCCGAGCTGCTGGCCGTCGGCGGCACGCCGGAGCAGCAGGACCGCTGGATGCACCCGCTGCTGCGCGGCGAGCTCCGCTCCTGCTTCTCGATGACCGAGCCGGGTGCGGGGGCGGACCCGACGCTGCTCACCACCCGCGCGGTCCGCGACGGCGACGACTGGGTGATCACCGGGCACAAGTGGTTCTCCACCAACGGATCCCACGCGGACATCCTCATCGTCATGGCCGTCACCGATCCCGAGGCCCCGCCGGCGCGGCGGGCGTCGATGTTCGTGGTGCCGGTCGGGACCCCGGGTGTCGACGTCGTCCGCGACATCCCCGCGATGGACCGCGCCTGGCTGGGCGACGACCTCGAGAACGGGCACGCCGAGATCGTCTACCGGGAGGTCCGGGTGCCCGCCGACCATCTGATCGGTGAACCGGGCGACGGGTTCCGGCTGGCCCAGAAGCGGCTCGGCCCGGGCCGCATCCACCACGCGATGCGCTGGCTGGGCCAGTCGCGGCGGGCCTTCGACATGCTGTGCGAACGCGCGGTCAGCCGGCACACCCACGGCTCCGCCCTGGCCGACAAGCAGATGGTCCAGGACTGGGTCGCACAGTCCGCCGCCGAGATGCAGGCGGCCCGGCTCATGACCCTGCACGCCGCCTGGACCATCGACCGGGTGGGCACCTCGAACGCCCGGCTGGAGATCGGCATGGTCAAGTACTGGGGAGCCCGCGTGCTGCACGACGTGATCGACCGGGCGATCCAGGTGCACGGCTCGCTCGGGTTCTCCGCCGACCTGCCCCTCGAGCACATGTACCGCGCGGCCCGCGGCGCCCGGATGCTCGACGGCCCCGACGAGGTCCACAAGGCCACCGTCGCCCGGCGGATCCTCAGGGGCTACACCGCACGCGAGGTGCCGACCGAGCACGTGCCCACCCGGGCCGCCGACGCCCGGGAGAAGTTCGCGCGGTACCTGGAGGCGGCGACCGCGGACGCGTAGCCGGGACCCGGGGCCCGGGCGGGGGGTGGTGCCCGGGCCCCGGGAGTCAGGCGGAAGCAGGTGTCGGCGACCGTGCCTCAGGCCTCGTCGCCGGTGTGGGCGACCGCGGCGCGCAGGCCCTCGACGCCGGTCGCCGCGGTGGCCCGCCAACCGCAGCTGCAGCCGACCGCATAGCCCTGCGCGCCCCGGATCACGGACTGGCCGTCGCAGCGCCCGGTGAGCGTGGCGACGGCGTTCATGAACTCCGCCGGGGTCTCGTGCAGCGAGCTGTCGTCGTCGTCCACCTCAGGCCACCGGGACCGGCGGGACGTGCGGGAACAGCTCCGCGAACGCACCGACCGTGATCCGCTCGCGCACCGCGGGGTCCGCGTTCGCGAACAGCCCGCGCAGGGTGGACTGGGTGTGCCCGAAGGTGCCCTCGATGTGCGGGTAGTCGCTGCCCCAGCAGACGTTGCGCCAGCCCATCGCGCTCATCGCCGCCACCGCGCTGCCGTCGTGCTGGAACGACGCGTAGACCTGGGTGAACAGGTACTCGCTGGGCAGCTTGGCGAGCTTGGGCCGCACGGCGGACCAGTGCTGGCGGTAGCCCTCGTCCATCCGGTCGGCGAGGAACGGGCCCCAGGTCGCACCGCCCTCGGAGACCATCACGCGCAGCCCGGGATGCCGCTCCAGCGCCCCCGAGGTGATCATCTGGGCGGTGATCCGCTGCCCGCCGAAGCTCGTCTCGAAGTAGTTCAGGACGGCGCCACCGGGACCCCGGTGGTACTGGCCGTTGATCACACCGGCGTCGTGCGCCTCGGTGCCGATGTGGACGGCCATGACCATGCCGGTCTCCTCCAGCACGTCCCAGACGGGCTCCCACACGTCGTGGTTGAACTTGGGCAGCGACGGCGGCGGCTCGACCGGGAAGAAGGCGGCCCTGAAGCCCATCTCGTGCGTCCGGCGGATCTCGGCCACCGTGTCCTCGACGGACAGCAGCGGCAGGTGCGCGGTGCAGACGAACCGCGGGGAGCGCTGCTGGAACTCCAGCGCCCAGTCGTTGATCACCGACACGCCGGTGCGCAGCAGCTCCGGATCGGTGAGCGACGAGGTCCACATGCTGATCGACGGGAAGATCAGCTCGGCCCAGATGCCCTCGCCGTCGAGGTCCTTCAGGCGCAGCTCGGGATCCCAGGCGCCGGGCGCCTTGTCCTGCTGGCTCAGCCCCGTCTCGTCGGTCAGCGGGCGGGTGGGCAGCCGGCGCCGCCACGAGTTGCCGTCGATGTGCAGGGTCTCCCACCGCCCGTCGGGGTCCTTGACGCTGCGCGGCATCCGCTCGGCCAGCGCCCGCGGCATGCGCTCGAAGAAGAGGTCCTGTGGTTCCAGCACGTGCGAGTCGCCGGAGTTCGCCCAGATCAGGGACGGGGTGGTCATGATGCTCCTTCTATCCGGTGACGACGATGCCGCGGGCGCGCAGGTCCGCGAGGTGCTCGGCCGGGTAGCCCAGCCGCTGCAGCACCTGCTCGGTGTGCTGACCCACGAGCGATCCCGGCCCGGGCACGACGGCCGACCGGGACAGGGTGACGAGCGGGGCGAGCCGGGGGTGCTCGCCGAGCATCGGGTGCTCGACGTCCGCGAGCAGGCCCGCGGTGCGGCCGAACTCCTCGCTCATCAGGGTGGCCTCCACGGTGGCCTCGGTGACGGCCACGCAGTCGACCTCCGAGTCCGCGAACTCCGCCTCCCACTGCGCCGCCGGCTTCGCCGCGAGGACCGCGCCGATGTCCTCCTCCGCGGCGAACGCGGGATGGGCGCGCAGCGCCGACCGCTGCTCCGGGCGTGCAGCGGAGAGGAACACCCAGCCCGCGGCCGTGGGGTAGAGCCGGTAGCGGGCCGACAGTCCGAACAGCTCCGGATCGACGGCCGGGGTGGCCGGCCGGTCCGCGTACCGCACCACGTCCTCGCAGTTCAGGTGCGCGGCGAAGGCCAGCATGCTCGTGTAGAGCTGCTGTCCGCCCGCGCCCCGGGCCCGCGCGAGCAGGCCGAGGAGCGCCGAGCTGGCCACCGAGAGCGCGGACAGCCCGTCGCACTGCGCGAACGACGCGTTGGTGGCCGCCACCAGCCGGACCGCCGCGCCCTTGGTCTCCTCGACCGTCAGGTCGGTCCGCTCGGGCAGGGTCGCGCCGGCCATCCGCCAGGCGATGCCGGACGCGGCGGCGATGGTCGGTGCGTAGGCGGGCCGGTGCCCGCACGGCCCGTCGACGCCGTAGCCGGGCGCGTTGAGGTACACCAGGTCCGGGTTCACGGCGAGCAGCGACGGCCCGTCCACGCCGAGCCGCTCGGCCACGCCGGCCCGGAAGGACTGGATCACCACGTCCGCCTCGCGGGCGAGGTCGTGCACGATCTGCCGCCCTTCGGGCGAGCGGGCGTCGAGGGCGATGCACTCCTTGCCCTGCGTCACCTTGATCGCGCCGATCTCGGGGAAGCTTGCGAGCGACCGCATCGGCTCGCCGCCCGGCGGCTCGACCTTGACCACCCGGGCGCCCAGGTCGGCGAGCAGGCTCCCGCCGTACGGCGCGGCGTAGTACATGCCGAGCTCGAGCACGGTCACGCCGGCCAGCGGCAGCGACGGTCCGGCGGCGGTGGCCGCGGGGGCGTCGACGGGTTCCCAGCCGCGCAGCTCCGCCGCGTCCGCGTCCGGCCGCGGTGCGGGCCGGGTCGGGTCGGCCGGGGTCGCCGCCATGCGGACCAGCGGCCCCGGCTGCTCGACGGGCCCGCGTTCGGGATCCTCGACGCGCACCACGTTGCCGTCGTGTCGCAGCTGCGGATGGTCGAGCAGCTCCTGCCCGGTCCGGAACGGCTCGGCCCAGACGTCGGGCTGGGCGTCGAACACCGCGGCCCACTCCGCCGCGGTGCGGGCCCGGACCTCGGTGAGCATCCGGTCCCACAGCTCCACCCGCTTCGCCGGGTCGGGCACCAGCGGCAGCTCCTCGCCCCACTCCGGGTCGTCGAACATCCAGCCCATGCCCAGCGCGTTCATCAGCGCGACGTAGAGGTGCCGGGAGGTCTGCGAGAACTGCAGCCAGCGGCCGTCGGCGGACAGGGCGACGAGCAGCCGGTAGATCAGGGCGCTGTTCGGGACTCCGTCCTGCACGTGCGGTGCCGGGGTGAACGCGCCCGCGTAGCGGGTGGTGAGGAGGGTCAGGAACCAGTTCCAGATGTCGTGGCCGGCCAGCCCCTGGACCAGGCTCGTGCCCACGTGCTGCCCGTGCCCGCTGCGCTCGCGCTCCAGCAGGGCCGCGAGCACCCCCTGCAGCGCGGTCTGTCCCGCGCTGTACGAGGCGAACGGCACCGCGGCGAAGGCCGGGCCCTCGCGCGGGGCCATCGGCGAGAGCGTGTGGCTCCCGCCGATCACCGCCATGACCAGCGCGTCGTCCGCCGGGAGGTGCGCGTACGGCCCGGTCCGCCCGAACCCGGTGATCGAGGCGTGCACCAGCCGCGGATGGTCCACGGTGGTCCGCTCGGGCGTCAGACCCCGCTCCTCGGCCTGCGCGGGCGTCCACGACTCCACGAGGACGTCCGCGGCGGCGACGAGCCGGCGCAGCCCCGCCGTGTCGCCCGGTTCCAGGACGATGCTGCGCATCCCGCGGGCCAGGAACGGGAAGGCCGCCGATGCCCGCATCGGGTGCCCGCCCGGGGGTTCGACGAGCGCGACCTGCGCGCCGAAGTCCGCCAGGGCCTGCGCGCAGTGCAGCCCGGCGAGCCCGGTGACCGCGACGACCCGCAGCCCGGCCAGCGGGCCCGTCACCGTGCGAGCCCCGCGTACGCCTCCTGCAGGGTCGGCGTCCCGCGTGGCGGGCGGTTGCCGGTGAACCGGCCCCCGGCGAGCGCCTGCAGCTCCTCGACGTAGCCGAAGTCCGGCTCCTCCATCTCGTGGCGCGGCGAGTCGGTGTAGATCTGCGCGCTCCGCCGGTTCTTGCCGGCGATGTCCGCGCGCATCACCGCGGAGCTCGGCAGCGCGGCCCGGCCCGCGAGGTGCAGGGCGATAAGCCGGCTCTGCTCCTCGAAGATGCGGTTGAGCGTGGAGAGCGGGTTGAGCATCCCGACGAAGCACAGGCCGGGCCAGTCCGGGGAGAAGATCCGCTTGTAGAGGTCGACGTGGTTGCCCCGCACCGGCACGACGTCGTCGGGCACGAAGGGCAGCGACACGACGTAGCCGGTGGCGCCGAACAGCACGTCGAACTCCTCGCTGGAGCCGTCGGCGAAGGTGACCCGCCTGCCGTCGATCGCGGTGATGCCCGGCCTGACCGCCACGCGGTTGTACTCGATGTCGGCGACGATGGACTCGCTCAGCGTGGGGTGCGTGCGGCCCTTCGGCGCGCGGATGCCCAGCCGGGTCAGGTCGCCGTGCGCGGTGTAGACCACCGCCTTGATCAGCCGGTTGCGCAGCCGCGCCGGGATCCACCTGCGGCGCAACGAGATCGCGATGTCGGAGAAGGCGACGCCGAAGAGCACCTTGGGCTGGATCACCACCCCGGAGCGCGCCACCAGCACGGTGCGGGCCGCGACCGAGCAGACGTCGCTGGCGATGTCCACACCGGAGTTGCCCACGCCGACCACGCAGATCCGCTTGCCCACCAGGTCGTCGGCGTAGCGGTAGGTCGAGGAGTGCCGGTAGTCGCCGCCGAACTCCCGCAGCGCGGCGACGTGGTTGGGCTCGTTGAGGTGCCCGGTCGCCACCAGCACGGCGTCGAACTCCTCCTGCTCCCCCGCCTCGGTGGTGAGCAGCCAGCGCGGGGCCTCGGTCGCCGGGTCGAAGGCCGGCTTGACCTGCGCCACCCGGGTCCGGAAGCGGATCCGCTCCTTGACCCCGAAGTGCGCGGCGTAGGAGTCGAGGTAGCGGGCCATGTCCCGGTGGGTCGGGAAGCGCGGGGTGCGGTCGTCGAAGTCGAAGTCGGCGAAGCGGGTGAACCGGCGCGAGGAGATGATGCTGAGGTTGCGGTAGGCCTGCGGGCGCCCGTTGTCGTTGTCGTAGACCCAGAGCCCGCCGATGTGCGAGCCCGCCTCGAAGACGGTGACGTCGAATCCCGCCCCGATCATGTACTTCGCCGCGCAGACGCCCCCCGCGCCCGCCCCGACCACCGCGACCCTCATGCCGTCTCCTCTCCGCCGAGGTACTTCTCGAACGCGTCGCCCGCCGCCAGCTCGGCGGCGGGTCCGGAATGGACGATCCGCCCACGGCGCAGCACGTGCGCCTCGGTGGCCAGGGCGAGCACCCGGTGCACGAACTGGTCCACCACGAGCAGCGCGACATCGGGGCCGTCCGGGCGCCGCACCTTCTCCAGGAACTCGAACACCACGTCGACCACCACCGGCGCGAGCCCCAGCGACGGCTCGTCGACCATGATCAGCCGGGCGTCCCGCGCGACCGCCGAGGACAGCGCGAGCATCTGCTGCTCGCCGCCGCTCATGGTGCCCGCCTGCTGGCCCAGGCGCTGCCCGAGCACCGGGAACATCTCCACGGCGCGGGCGATCGCCGCCGCCTCGCCGCCCTTACGGGCCTGCATCACGAGGTTCTCGCGCACGGTGAGCCCGCGGTAGACCCCGCGGCCCTCCGGGACCAGGCACACCCCGCGCGCGACCCGCTGCTCGGCCGGGAGCCCGTCGACCACCTCGCCGTCGAGCGCGACGCTGCCCGCGGTGACGGGCAGCAGCCCGGCGACGACCTTGAGCAGGGTGGACTTGCCGGCCCCGTTCGGGCCGACGAGGGCGGTCACCCCGCCCGCGGGCACGGTCAGGTCGACGTCGCGCAGCACGGGCGTCGTGCCGTAGCCGGCGTGCACGGACTCCAGCCGTACCGCCGGCGCCGTCGTCACGGTGGCGCTGCTCATCGGATCACCTCCGGTTCGCGGGTCGTGGGGGCCTCCGAGCCCAGGTACGCCGCGCGGACCCCGGGATCGGCCCGCACCTCGGCCGGGCCGCCGTCGAACAGCGGCACCCCGAAGTCCAGGACGTAGACGTGCTCGCACACCGACATCACCAGCGACATGTCGTGCTCCACGAGCAGCACGGCCAGCTGTCGGGTCTCGACGACCTCGGTCAGCGTCCGGGCGAACCGCTCGGTCTCGGCGACGTCCAGGCCGGACGACGGCTCGTCGAGCAGCAGCACGTCGAAGGGCCCGGCGAGGCAGCGGGCCAGCTCGACGAGGCGGCGCTGACCGATGGACAGCGCGCCGGCGTGCCGGTCGGCGAGATGCTCGATCCCGCAGAGCCGCAACGCCTCCGCCGCACTCTCCTCCGCCGTGCGGCGCTCGAGCGGGGTCGCGAGCACCTGACCCCAGGCGCGGGCACCGGCCTGGGTCACCTCCCGGCCGAGCGCGACGTTCTCCCGCACGGTCAGCGCGTCGCAGAGCTGCACGGTCTGGAAGGTCCGGCCCAGGCCCTTGCGCCCCCGCCGGTTCGGGGAGGCGCCGCTGATGTCCTCGCCGTGCAGCACGATCCGGCCGGAGCTCGGCCGCAGCAGGCCGCTGCACGCGTTGAACGTGGTGGTCTTGCCGGCGCCGTTGGGCCCGATGAGCCCGGTGATCCGCCCGGGCGGGGCGGTCACGGCGGCGCCGTCGACGGCCACGTGGCCGCCGAAGCGCACCACCAGGCCGTCGACCTCCAGGCCCCTGACCTCCGGGACCCTGACCTCCGGGACCCTGGTCTGCGGGACCCGCGTCCCGGCGACGGGCACCGGCCGCTCCGACACCGGCGGCTGCGGGGTCTCGCCCGGCGGAACGGGCCTGCGCCCGAGCCGGTCGAGGGCCGCGCGGATCCGCGCGGACAGCTCCGGCGTCCCGCCCCGCAGCGCGGTGTCCAGCGCGAACAGGCCGAACGCCACGTTCAGCCACGCGCTCGCCGCGCTGTCCGTCCAGTAGAAGGGGATCACCGCGGCCGGGATCGCCACCAGCGCGTACCAGGGCTCCCGGCCGGGGGCCAGGGCGAGCACCGCGACCAGCACCAGCGACGAGAACGCCTGGTAGTTGGGGTCGCTGCCGACCGCGACGCTCACCGTCGCGCCGTAGAGCACACCGCCGATGCCGGCCAGGAAGCCCGACAGGCAGAACACGATCACCCGGGTGACGGTGGTGTTCAGGCCCAGGGTGGACACCGCGGTGGGGGCCTCGGCGAGGCCCCGCAGCAGCCGCCCGAGCCGGGCCCGGTGCAGCGCCACCATCACCAGCGCGACCACCACGAGGAAGGCCAGGACGACGTAGTAGAAGGACTCGTCCGACGTCGCGAAGGCCGGGCGGGGCATGACCCGCCCGGTGCCCTGCGCGGTGAACATGAGGTCCGACGAGTAGAACAGCCGCTCCAGCGCCAGCCCGAAGCCGAAGGTGGCCAACGCCAGGAAGACCCCGGAGAGCCGGATGGCGGGCAGCGCGAGCAGCGCCGCGATCGGCACCACGACCAGCCCGCCGAGCAGGACCGCGACGAGCCACGGCAGGCCGAGCTCGGTGGCGAACTGGGAGAACGCGACCGCCCCGATCGCCCCGAACGCGGCGTGGCAGAGCGAGACCATGTTGGCCGTGCGCACGAGCAGGCCCAGCGAGAGCAGCACGATCGCCTGGGTCAGGCCGACGGTGAAGCTGCCCAGCGCCGTCCCGACGAACAACGGCAGCAGCGCCAGCACCCCGACGACCACGATCCCCGACCCGATCCGGACCCGCGCGGGCGCGGTCCACGTCCGGGGTGTGGCGGGGACCGGCGCCGCCGGTGGCGCCAGCTTCCGTCTGGGCAACACGAGCAGGACCACCAGCAGGATCACGAACGGCAGGGCGTTGGGCAGCCCGGACAGCGCCGGGGTCGTCACCACCCAGTTCGTGGCCAGGTTGCTGAGGATCCCGACGACCACGCCGCCACCGAAGGTCAGGGCCGCGTTGGAGAACGCCCCGAACGCCGCCGCCGCGAACGCCTGGACGACCAGGAAGGTCATCGCGACGGCCTCGACGCCGGTCAGCGGGGCGACGACCACGCCGGAGAAGGCCGCGAGCGTCGCCCCGAGGATCCAGGCCGTGCGCCGCACCCGGACCGGGCTCGTGCCGTGCAGCCGGACGAGATCGGCGTCGTCGACCACCGCCCGCATCGCCACGCCGGTGCGGGTGCGGCGCAGCAGCCAGGTGAGCGCGGCGACGCCCACCAGACCGACCGCGACCACGATGAGCTGGTACACGGTCACGTTGACCCCACCGAGGGCCACCACCGTGTTCCCGCCCGGGACGAACTGCTTGACCCGCAGCGTGTTGTGCCCGAACAGGGCCGTGGCGAGGCCCTGGACCAGCAGGATCAGCCCGATCGTCGCGACGATCTTGAGGCCGGTCGGTCGCCCGGCGAGCCGCCGGGCGACCTGTTCGAGCCCGATCCCCAGCACCGGCCCGACCACCCCGACCGCCACCACGAACGCCGCCGCCCAGTGCAGGCCGAGCTCGACGTGCAGGTAGTAGAAGACGTACGCGGCGGCGGCCGCCACGGCCCCGTGGGCGAAGTTGAAGATCCCCGAGGTCTGGTAGGTCAGGACCAGGCCGACCCCGGCGAGGCCGTACACCACGCCGACGGTCACCCCGCTCACGACGAACGGTAGGAGGCTGTTCACTGCGACGTCACGCTCCTCGCCGGACCCGGGTCGGGACCGCTTGCTGGGATCAGGCCGGGTTCACGCAGGCGGAGGCCAGGTCACCGGTCACCCCGTTGCCGGGCGACGCCGACGCCAGCGAGGTCGGGTGGTCCGCCCCGGCGGTGTAGGTGGCCAGCCAGAAACAGGGCACCTTCGGCGCGGGCTGTCCCGCGGTGAAGGTCACCGGCATCGGCAGCAGGCCGTCGAGGGTCTCGTTCTTGACCTTGCTGTAGGCGTCCGTGACGGTCTGGCGGGTCACGTCGCCGGTGGGCGAGCCCAGCGCCTTGCGGAACAGCTCCAGCGAGGTCCAGGTCGAGGTGGACCCGGAGTCGCGGTAGTCGGTGCCGGCGGCGTACTTCTTCATCACGTCGCGGAAGTTCTGCACCGGGGCTGCGTTCGCCCACCACGGGAAGGCGTTGAGGTTCAGGCCCGACTTGGTGTCCGGCACCTGCTCGTCCGACGCCTGCGAGAACCCGGTCGAGTTGCGGCCGAAGTACCCGGTGTAGCCCTGCTGGCGGCAGTCGGACATGACCCGCACCGCGACCGCCGGCTTGACGTTGATCGAGATGAAGTCCGCGCCCTGCTGGATCTGGCTCAGGCACGCGGCGGTGTAGTTCGCATCGGCCGACGCGACGGTGGCCAGGCCCGTGTAGCCGATGCCCTGCGCCGCGGCCAGCGGCTGGAAGACCTTCTCGGCCTCCTTGCACGCGGGCACCTCGGCGCACACGATCACGCCGAACTTCTTGGCGCCCAGCGCCTTGGCCACGGTGACCTGGCCGGCCAGCGTGGACGGCACGGTCGTGCCGATGCTGTAGAAGTTCGGCAGCTTGCTCCACAGCTTGGTGTCGAAGCCGGACGAGCCGATCACCGGCACGTTCTGCTGGGAGAGGTAGTCACCGACCGCGCCCTCGGCGGTGGTGTCCGCGATGACGACGGCGGACACCTTCTCGTCCTCGACGAACTTCTTCATCAGGCCGAGCATCACCGGCCCGCTGGCCTTGGAGTCCTCGCTGAGGATCTGGACGGGATGCCCGCCGATGCCGCCGCCCGCGTTGACCGAGTCCTGCCAGGCCTTGGCGACCGCCACCTGTGCCTTCGCGGTGTCCGCGGTGTCGCCGGTCAGCGGCACCGCCATCCCGATCTTGATCGGGATGCCCGCCGGCCCCGCCGGCGACCCCGACGAGGCCGATGATCCACAGGCGGTGAGCGCGAGCGCACCCACCGCCAGCGCCACGAGGGCGCGTACCCAACTCGTTCGCGCACGCATTCCGGTACGTCCTTCCGCAGCAGTGAGGAATTCAGTGACCCGCCGGTGACACACCGTCGGGCCGTAGCCGAGTTCGTCCAGTCCCCCGACCTACGCCTCGACGGCGTTCCCCGGTCGAGGTGAATTAACCTACGAAGTAGTATGTAGTGTCAAGAGCGGGCCGGAGCCCGGCCCGGTCAGGCCCAGCGGACCGGGAGGGCGGTGGTCCCCCGGTGCAGGAACGAGTCCGCCCAGACCACGTCGTGCAGCGACCCGGCCGGCGCCAGCTCGGGCAGCCGAGCCAGCGCGTCGAGCGCGATCCGCATCTCCAGCCGGGCCAGCGCGGCACCGACGCAGAAGTGGATCCCGGCCGCGAACGCCATGTGCCCCACCGGCCTGCGCAGGTCGAAGCGCGCCGGATCGGCGAAGCGGGCCGGGTCCCGGTTGACCGCGCCGAAGACCACGTGGACGCGCTCGCCCTCCTCGATCCGGTGCCCGGCGAGCGTCCGCGGGCGCTCGGCGAAGCGCGGCAGCGAGACGAACACCGGCGGGTCGTAGCGCAGGAACTCCTCGGCCGCGCTCGTCGCGAGCCCGGGGTCCGCCCGCAGCGCCGCGTACTGCTCGGGGTGCTCGAGCAGCCGGAACATCCCGTTGGTCAGCGCGTCCGTCGTCGTCGCGTGGCCGCCGATGTGCAGGATGACGCAGCTGCCGACGACCTCCTCGGGCGTCAGCCCGGACTCCGGCCGCACCAGGTACGAGACGACGTCGTCGCCCGGAGCGCGGCGGCGCTCGGCGATGACCTCGTCGAAGTAGGACATCGCGCTGCGGGCCGCCTCGTCGGCCGTCGCCAGCAGCTCCGCCGAGGCCCCGCCCACCTGCACGTCGCCGAGGTGCAGCAGGGTCTCGGCCCAGGTGTCGAAGCGGGTGACGTCGTCGGGCGGGAGCCCGAGGACGTCACCGATGACCAGCACCGGCAGCCGGTAGGCGAGGTCGCGGAAGTCGAACACCTCCCGCTCGCGGGCCTCGGCGAAGAGCTCCTCGACGCGCAGGACCACCTGCTGCTCGAGCCGGGCCATCGCCCGGGCCCCGAACATCGGGGCGACCGCCTTGCGCAGCCGGGTGTGGTCGGGCGGGTCGCGGAACGGGATCGACCGGCGGAACACCCGCTCCGCCAGGGTGAACGTGTCCGCGCCGGGGGTCTCGCGCAGCCAGCCGGTGCCGCGCAACAGCTCGTCGGCGGCGTCGTGGCCGGTGGCCAGCCAGGTGTCCGCCGACACGCGGTGCACGGGCCCCCGGGTCCGCAGGGCCTCCAGGAAGGGATAGGGATCGCGGGCCAGCCCGGACCGGCCCGGGGCGCCGGCGGTCAGGAACAGCCGCACCTCGCCGTCCAGGTCGGCCAGTTCGACGTTCTCCATCTCGCGCCTTTCGTCGAGGTCAGGTCGTTCTCGCGGCGAACCGGGGGACCGTGGTCCCGTCGTCGCGGTCGTCCCAGACGACCTCGACGGGCAGGCCGATCCGCACCTCGTCGGGACCCACCCCGACCAGGTCGGACTGCAGCCGGACGCCGTCGATCCCGTCCAGGGCCACCACCGCCACGACGTAGGCCGGATCGGCCTGGCGGACCACGGTGTAGGTGAAGACCTCGCCGGTGCCCGGCTGCCGCTCCCAGGTCACCTCGCCGGCGTCGCACGCCCAGCAGTACGGGCCGGGCGGCATCGGGCGCGGGGTGTCGCACCGGGTGCAGCGGGCGATCACGAGCTCGTGGCGCCGCGCCGCCTCCCAGAACGGCGCGGTCCAGCGATCGGGGTGCAGTGCCGGGATCGCGCCGCTCATCGCGCCAGCACCAGCCCGCTCACCGGGATCGCCGCCGGACCACCGGTGACCAGGGCGACCTGCGCGCCGTCCACCTGGTGGACCGCGGTGCCGCGCAGCTGGGCGACCGCCTCCGCGATGTGGGTCATGCCCATGACGTAGGCCTCCGACAGGTTGCCGCCGTGCGTGTTGACCGGGATCGAGCCGTCCCGCCGGATGTGGCCCGCCGCGACGAACGGACCGGACTCCCCCACCGGGCAGAACCCGTAGTCCTCGAGCTGCATCAGCACCAGCGGGGAGAAGTGGTCGTAGAGCAGGGCGACGTCGACGTCCGCCGGACCGAGGCCCGCCCGCGACCACAGCCGATCGGCGACGGTGCGGTGGAACGACGAGGCGAAGTAGTCGTCCGGCGCGTTCATCCACGCGACCGAGTGCCCGTAGCGGCCGGCCCCGCCGCTCGCCGAGGCGACGATGCGCACCGGCGGCCACCGGAGGTCCCGCGCCCGGTCCAGGCTCGTGGTCACCACCGCGACGGCGCCGTCCGACTCCAGGCAGAAGTCGTAGAGACACAGGGGATCCGAGATCATGCGGGCCCCGAAGTAGTCGTCGATCGTCATCGGCTTGCGCATCAGTGCGGTCGGCCGGTCCAGCGCGTTGGCGCGCGTGGACATCGCGACCTCGGCGAAGTGCTCGCGGTCCGTGCCGTAGAGGTGCATGTGCCGGCGCGCCACCATCGCGAACTTCTGCCCCGGGCCCACCATCCGGTAGGGCGCGGTGAAGTCGGTCGCCGCGTCGCCCTTGCGCGCGTAGGGGCCGGTGGTGGCCGAGTTCGCCTGCCCGAGCCGGTAGGCGGACTGCTGCAGCGCCATCACACTGACGACGACCTCGGCCTGTCCGGAGACGACCGCGGCGGACGCCAGTCCGACCGACCCCGCCGATCCGCCGCCCCCGCCACCGAGGGCCGCGGTGAAGCGCACCTCCGGGACCCCGAGCAGGTGGGCGAGGAGCGCGATGTCCATGCCTCCCGCGTAGCCCGCGAACCCGTCCAGGTCCGACACGGCCAGTCCGGCGTCCTCGAGTGCGGCGCGCACGGCCTCGGCGGCCAGCTCCAGGGCGGTCCGGGGCGCCGCGCCGCCGCGGCGGTGGAACTCCGTCGCACCCACACCGACGATCGCGGTCTCGTGGCTCATGGTGTTCCTCCGATCGTCAGAGATACAGCCCGTGGAACGGCGCGAAGGCGGGTCGGCGTCCCTCCCGGAAGGCCGTGACCCCCTCCGCGTAGTCGTCCTGCAGCTTCGCGACGGCGAGGAGGTGCCGCGCTCGCAGCCGCGCGTCCTCGAGCCCGCCGCCCAGGTCCGCCCACACCTGCGCCTTGACCATCGCGAGCGCCACCGGGGAGACGGACGCGGCCAGGCCGCGGGCGTACTCCACCGCATCGGCGACCACCTCGCCGGGTTCGCTCAGCCGGTCGGCGAGGCCGATCCCGACCGCCTCGTCCCCCGGCAGCACCCGTCCGGTGGCGAGCAGGTCGAACGCCGTCGAGATCCCGACGAGGCGCCCCAGGACCCAGCCCACGCCGTCCTCCGCCGGCAGCCCGCGCTTCGCGAACGCGGTGCTGAACCTGGCGCCGGCGTGGGTGAAGCGGTAGTCGCAGAACAGCGCCTGCACCAGCCCGACGCCGGCGCACGCCCCGTTCACCGCCGCGATCACCGGCTTCTGGATCCGGGTCGCCCAGGTCTGCGGCCTGCGGTGGACGTGGTAGGCACCCCCCGCCGCCGCTCGCCCCATCACATCGGGATCCATTCCGGGACAGAAGGTCCGACCGGCTCCGGTCACCACGATCGCCTTCACGTCGGGATCCCGGCCGGCATCGTCGAGGGCGTCGAAGTAGGCGTCCTCGAGATCCGGCCCCCAGGTGTTCCGCCGCCACGCGGCGTCGAAGGTGATCACCCGCACGCCGAACCCGTCCGTCGTCGTGGTCACGACGGCCGGGCGGAACGCCTCATTGAGCACGTCGAGATACTACTGCGTAGGTGGCGGCCGGCATAGTGCGGCGTCACGGCGGCCCCCACGGCAGGGACACGCGAGGATCCATCGACCTGACCACATCGGCAGGTCGTCCCGCGCACCGTCGTGCCACGCTGTCCCCGATGCCCGACGACGCCACCACCACCGGCCCCCGCGAGGAGACCGCCGCCGCCCTCCAGGCCGTGCACACCCGCTTCGGCTTCGAGACCGCCCCGCAGACCGGGACCGGCTGGCACCCCTTCGCGGAGCTGACGGACGGCCGCGTCGCCCGCTGGGCCGCCGAGATGACCGCCGAGGGCCGGGCGCCCGCCGAGGTCGGCGCGTCGCTGGCGAGCGGCCTCACCGGACCCGTCGTGCGCCCCCTCGCCGTCGGGTTCGTGCTCCTGGCCCGGATCCCGGTCGTCACCACCCCCACCGTCGCCGTCCGCCGCCGCGGCCGCGTCACGGACCGGGCCGCGCTCACCGGCGCCCTGGCCCTGCTCCCCGACGATCCCGCCGCCGGCCGGCCGGGCACCGTCGTCGTCGAGGACCTCCGCGGCGAGCTCGCGTCCCGCCTCACCGCCCTCGCCGCCCCGCTCCTCGACGAGATCCACCGCGCGACCCGCTACGGGCTGCGCAACCTCTGGGGCGGTCTCGGCGACGTGCTGTCCTCGCACTCGCTCTGGGCCGCCCGCCACCGCGGCGACGACCCGCCGGCGCTGCACGCCGTCTTCGACACGGTCCAGGACGTCTGGGACCTGGTGACGGCGCGGACCGGCATCCCCGTCGACCGGCCGGTGCCGTTCCCCGTCGCCGGGCCCGCCCGCCGCAGCCTCGGCCAGGTCCGCGGCACCTGCTGCCTGCACTACCGGATCCCCGGCCGCACCGCGGCCGACGGCAGCCCCCGCTACTGCACCTCGTGCCCCCTGATCAGCACGGACGAACGCCGCACCCGGATGCGCCACCTGGTCGAGCCCACGGCGACGACCAGCCGGACCGCCCATCTCGGCATGCCCTCGCTCTGAACGGTTACCGGCCGGTACCCACCAAAGTCGCCCCCACGAGGCGACCGACGGAGGTGGTCCCGCCCCGCCCCGGAGGACGAGACTGGCGCTCGACCGTCACGGTGGTGCCCCATCGTGATCCACGGTCAGGCAGGTTCGCGGACGAGCTGGGGGGAGCGACATCCGGGTCGGTGCGGGACGCGATCAGTGGTGCGGTAGGCTGATCGAGCCCTCACGGGGGCGGCCGGGACGTGGCGCAGCTTGGTAGCGCACTTGACTGGGGGTCAAGGGGTCGCAGGTTCAAATCCTGTCGTCCCGACGGTCGACGGAGGCCGGTGGCATCTCGACGGAGCCACCGGCCTTCATCGTTTACTTGGGAAGACACGGCTTACACGATTCATGGGCGACCTCTCGGGGGTGTGCCCGCTGACTCCTTGGCTCTTGACGCCGCGACCGTGGTTGAGGACGGGCCGAGTGCGCCGGACTCCGTGGCCGGTCTCGCCGCGACTGCGCTCACCCCCACGGGGTAGCTATCCGCCGCCAGGGCCGTGAACGAACCACCCTGCCCTCTGACGTGCCGGAACTGTGGAGCAACGGCAGGGATGCATCTCAGTCGGTCAGTCAGTCGTCATGTCTCCGAAGGAGGTTGAGGAAGTTGCGGAGGTCCGCCACGACGTTGCTCTGACGCATGTCAGGGTTGAAGTGAGTGATGTCGTTGCGGATCCTCCGGAGTCTCCCGAGCCGCTGAATCAGGACGACTCGGTCCAGTGGCCACTCGAGCGTGTCCCAGATCTCCTTGCTCTCCAGAGTCCGTTCATAGTCGCCCATCGTGAGGTCGTCCGGCGTCCTCAGCCGACTACCAGCGGGGTCGCAGACAGAGCAGACCTGCTGGAACGGCAGTTTCGAGACGATCCGCCGTAGTCTCCGATCGAGTTCTCCGACGAGAAGGAACGGAAGGGCCAGCTCTCCGTAGAGGTTGACGACGTCGGCGGTGGTGACAATCCCGGAGACGAGGCGCTGGTCGTCCTCGACGAAGACGAATCCCTCCTCGACGAGCCGTGGCAGGACCTCGACGAGGGGACGGTCATAGCGTTCGGGCAGGGTCGGGACGATGGCGTCACCGAGGGTCGCTTCTGCCTTGGCGAGGCGGGTCTGCGCGATCGACTGCCACGTGACGGCGCCACGGAGGTTCCGGCCTTTGACCATCACCGGGAGTTGCGAGTAGTCGTCGAGCGCCATCCTGGTGATGGCTTCCTCAAAGGTCGCTTGCGGCGTGATGGAGACGAGCTCGCCCATGGCCGAGGGAAGATTGCCGAGGGTGAGCCCGATGTCGACCTGCTCGAGCGATCCCGTGAGCGGCCCGCTCACCTGGTCTGCGGTCGTCGGCTCGCCCACGCCTGTCTCGCGAGGGCTGTCGACGGGCTGTGAACCTGGACGGAGAGTCACCTGCGAGTCGAGGTTCACGCGTCGGAAGTCGGGTGAAGTGGCGAGACCGTGGTTCTCCAGGTCCGCCACAATGCGCTCGTCGATGTCATAGCCCCGCTCCGATGCATCCCACCACCGGAGCAACTCGCGCACGGTCATCTCCGCCGGGTTGCCACGGTCGGCTTGCTCTCGTGCACTGCGGAGGATCTCGTAGCGTGTCGAAGTCGGGTCCGGCTCGTCCGTACCCCTGTCGCCCACGACCTTGGCGAGCAGGTCGGTTCGGAGCGAGGCGAGCGTGCGGTTGGTGCCGTCGACCGTCCACGCGTGCCAGCCGTCCATCGCCCTGACACCTGCAGCCGCGGCCGCCGCCTTCGATGGCGTCGCGAACGCTTGTCCGTCGTCGAGCTCGATTCGCCCGCTCGGCAGGACACCCGCGTGGTACTTCTCCCCGAGGTTCGGCCGCGAAAACGTCAGGCGGTCTCCGGGCGCCAGCAAACTGCTCTCGATGAGATCTTTGAGCACCACTCGTCGCCCGTCCAGCAGGTATCGGGAGCGGTCACGTCCTGAGTCGTCGCCGAACAGACCGACAGTCATTTCGTGTCTCCTCGCAGTGTCGGTGGAGTGCAGCCTGCGAGGTACCTGTGTCGATACCGGGCGAGCAGGCCAGGGGCGAGGCCGGACGCTGCGGCGTGAGCATCCAGCTGTTGTTGCTCCTCCTGGGTGATCACGTGGTCGGCGAGGACGATGTCGAGGAGATCGAGGTACTCGTCGAGGCGCGGGTCTCCGCTCGCCTCGCCGGTGAGGGCCTGGCGGTCGGGCGCGGGAGCCGTCCGCAGGTGCAGGTTCGGTCTGGTCGTGGGCGGGTCGACGGACGGGGGCAGGGTCGTGGGGCTCACGCCCAGTTCGCCGGCTGTTCTCGTCCCGCCCGCGTCGGCGCGTTTGAGGTAGACCGTGAGGAGTCGTGCGGTGGCGTCGGCGTCGGCGAGGGCGGAGTGGGCTCCCTCGTGGCGCAGCCCCTCTGCGCGGCACAGGTCGGTGAGTCGGCGGCTGGTTGCGCTGGCGAGTTGATAGGCGAGCCGGCGAGTGCACAGGAGCGGCCAGTCCGGGACGGCCCGCCCTGCTCGCCCGACTTCGGCGCGCAGGAAGCGGTGGTCGAAAGCCGCGTTGTGGGCGACGACGATCGCTCCGCTCAGGCGGGCGAGTACCTCGTCTGCGACGGCACCGAAGGTCGGGGCGTTGACGAGGTTCTCGGCGGTGAGACCGTGGACGCGAGTAGGGCCGGGGGTCCGTTGAGGGTCGATGAGCGTCGACCAGGAGTCGAGCAGCGAGCCGTCTGGGGCGAGGCGGACTATGGCGATCTCGACGATCCGGTCCCTGCCGTTCGCGTCGAACCCGGTCGTCTCCACGTCGATGACGGCGAACGGCGTCTTGCCGAGCTCTACCTGTCCGGTGGGACCGTGACTGATGGGGGTGGCGATCCCGGTCGCCACCGCAGTGCCCTGGCCGAGGTCGCGCAGGGTCTGCCACGCGCTCGGTACGTCGAGGAACCGCGCGGCGTAGGAATGGACGAGCAGCTCCGGGGTGAGGTAGCCGTCGTGCTTGTCGAGTTCGAGGCTCGGGCACTCCCCCGCCAGCTCCAGCGGATCGGCTGCGGGCAACTCGGACAGGCTGCGTAGGAGGTCTCGCAGCGGCTCGGCCTGCATCCCTTTGACGGTGAGCGCGATGCGGTCATCGGCCACGTCGGCGCCGTGCGAGTTCAGGACGGCGGTGAGGGTGTTCATGATCTTGTCACCGCGCCACGGGAAGACGAGCGTCTCGCCGCCGCGCTCGAGGAAGCCGCTGTGTGCGAGCCCGAGGCGTGCGAACGCCGCCCTTCCCTGCGTGAGCAACTGTGCGGCCTCGTCGTCCAACCACGGGGGTACCTCGTCGGTGGTGTAGAGGCGGCGCATCCGCCGGCGCACCGGGTCGGCGACGAGGACTCCACCGTTGGCGTCGAAGGTCGGTGGACGCGCGCCCGACGACGGCTCGACCATGACGATCTTCGCGCCGAGCTCGAGTGCGACGATCCGCCAGCGGCGCCCGCCCAGTAGCAGGAGGCCGTCGATGTGCAGGCCCGGGCCGGGGGCGATGGTCCCGAGTGTGCGTGGGCCGTGGAGTACCCGGAGCTCCTCGGCGGTGTGGAACGCGGTGTAGAAGCTGTAGTGGTTGACCATGCGGTCGCCGACTTCACCGGCGAGGAGCAGGCCGTCCGAGCCCTGCTGGAGCAGTGCCGCGGATCCCATCGCGCGGAGGAGCTCGACGAACATCGACTCGTCGACCTCGCGGAACGGGCCCCGTTTGCACAGGGCGGCGTAGAGCGAGCCCGCCGAGGCGCCGCCGCGCTGCGCGATCACCGATAGCACCTGCTGGACGAGTGTCGACAGATGGGGGTGGCGGGGGTCGGGCTTCTCCAGGTACCGCTCCCCCATGAGCTGGATCATCGCGACGGTCTGGACGAGTCGTGGTCGTAGCTCGTCGAGCGTGCTGATCTGGTCCGACATCTCGTCTTCGGTGATGTGGACCATGAGCTTGGGGACGCCGTTGCGCCGGCCGGAGCGGCCCATCCGCTGGCGCAGGCTCGCCACGCCCGGCGGGGGCCCGATCTGGGCGACCGCCTCGACCGAGCCGATGTCGACTCCCATCTCCAGGGTCGAGGTGCACACCGCTGTGGTCGGCTCGCCGCCCTTCAGACGTTGCTCCACGAACTCCCGGTCCTGCTTCGCGAGGTTCCCGTGATGGGCGAAGAACTCGTTCGGAACACGGCGTTCGGCGGCGAGGCGCGAGAGGCGGTCGGTGTAGGTCTCGACGTTCCTCCGGCTGTTCGCGAACACGAGGTGATCATTGCCGCGCATGCCGTTGAAGAGTCGCTCGCTGATCGCGACGAGGTCGGACGGCTCCGTGTCGGAGTCGGTGGTGGAGGGATTGCGTCGCTGATGGCCGAACACGCGCAGTCGCATGTTGCTCGGCTGGGGCGGGTTGATGTACTCGACCCGCTCCCCCTCCCCAGGACGGAGGAAGTCCCGTGCGGCGGTCGGGTCGGCAAGCGTGGCCGACAGCGCGATGCGCGGGACTCGCCTGCCGAGCGTCTCCTCGGCGCGGTGCATCAGTGATTGGAGCTGCCTGCCGCGTTCGGTCCCGAGGAAGGCGTGCATCTCGTCGACGACCACGAAACGCAGTCCGCCGAGTAGCCGGGCCACGTCATGCCCACCGGTGACGAACAGGGCTTCGAGTGACTCGGGTGTGATGACGACGATGCCCGCCGGCGAACGGCGGATCGTGGTCTTCGCCGACGCCGGCACGTCTCCGTGCCAGCGGTGGACGGGGATGTCGAGGTCGTGGCAGAGAAGGCCGAGGCGGTCGTACTGGTCGTTGATCAGCGCTTTGAGCGGGCTGACGTAGAGCACCTCGATGCCCGCTGCGGGCGGGCCGCCGTCACGGGCTTCCGCGAGACGGGAACAGATGGGCAGGAACGCCGCCTCGGTCTTCCCACCCGCTGTGGGCGCGGAGATGATGACATCGATGCGTTCGGACATGACCGGTTCGACTGCGGCTGCCTGGGCCGGACGAAGCGAGGGCCAGCCCTGAGCGTGCAACCAGCGCTGTACCCCGCGATGGAGGCGGTCAGAGGCTGAAGTCGGCGAGCTCATCGTCGTCCGTGTCGGGCGTGGCCAGGGCGGGATCGACGTCCTTCTCGACGACGACGGCGTCGACGAGCTGGGTCCACGCGGTGCCGGGGTTCTGTTCCAGCACGGCGAGGAGGTCGAGGAAGGAGCGGATGGTGGTCCGCGGGGTGCGGAAGTAGGCCTCGCCGATGCGCTCCGAGCAGTGCCGCATGAACGCCACCAGCGCGTCGTCAGGGATCAGGTACCTGGTGGGATCACCGCCGGCCTGGACGTGTCGCAGATTCTTGAGCAGCTGGAAGAAGTCCTCCTGGGCGAGGCTGCCGAGGCGCAGCACCGGACCGGAGAAGTCCTTGAGCCCGTCGACGGCGAAGGTGTTCTCGGCGAGGCGGCTCTGCAGGGCCTGGTAGGAGTAGAGACCGCGGCGGGGGTCGAGGAGGAAGTCCGGGGTTCCGCCGAAGAGGAAGCCGAGGTGCTCGGCGCTGCCCTGCATGCTGTCGTTGACGATGCGCAGAATCTGTTCGTAGTTGGAGTTGCGGGCCTGGGAGTTCGCCAGCTTGTAGAGGTTGACCATCTCGTCGAGGCAGACCAGCAGCCCGTTGAACCCGGCGAGCTGCGCGAAGCGCGCCATGAGTTTGAGCTGGTCGTAGACCTGGGAGTCGTCGACGATCGTGCGGACGCCGAGGGCCGTGCGAGCGTCCGTACGAGTCGAGAACTCACCGCGTAGCCAACGGACGGCGTCCGCCCGGAGCTGCTCGTTGCCGGACTCGTGTCCGCGCCAGTAGGCGGCGATCACGTCGGCGAAGTCGTAGCCGCCGACGAGTTCACTCAGCTTGCTCAGCTTCGCGCGGATGACGGTCTCGGGGTCGCTGCCGTCGCGGCGGGCCTCGGTCATGGCGGTGCCGACGAACTTCTCCACGACGTTGGTCATCGCGCCGCCGTCCTGCTGGCCGCGGGTGGCGATGTTCCGCATGAGCTCGGCGAAGAGGCTGCGGGCCTGGCCGCCGGTCGCCTGGAGTCTGCGGTCGGGGGCGAGGTCGGCGTGCACGGTCAGCAGGTTGCGCTGCAGGGCGATGGACCGGACCAGCTGGAGGAAGAAGGTCTTGCCCGACCCGTAGTCGCCAATGACGAAGCGGCACCCGGAACCACCGTCGGCGATACGGGCGATGTCGGTGATGAGGGAGCTGATCTCGTCCGGTCTGCCCACGGCGATGTGCTGCAGACCGGTGCGCGGAACGACGCCGGCCCGCAGGGACTGGAGGATCGCGTCGCGGTCCTTCGGCCGGATGCGGGTCGCGGTGGGCGCGTCGGTCATCGCGGGATCTCCTGAACTGCATAGTCGTTGAGTACGAGGTCGCCCTCGTCCTCGAGTAGCGGTTCGCCGCAGGTGTCGACGGCGTGGTCGTTGACGACGTCGAGTGCCCCGTCCGGGAGCAGCCCGTGGCCTTCGGCAAGCTCGGCGAACTCGGCGCGGCCCCACGTCGAGCGTTCCAGCACGGCGAGGTAGAGCCGTCCATGAGCCGCGTCGAGACCTGGGACCTGGCCGGTCTCCTCCGGGGGTGGGGGCAGGACCTCCATGGTCGGCGCGGGCGCGTCGGTGTCCGCGAAGACTTCGGCGAGCAGTGACGAGACGGCGGCGGTTCCCGCAGCCGAAGCGGCCAGCAGTGCGGGATCGAGGTCGACGGTTCCGGGTGCGGCAGGTTCGACGGTCTCGGTGACGGTGACACCTGCTCGGGAGTGTCGACGGCCGGTCCGTTCGGCAGGAGCGGACATGGTGGTCTGGGAGTGGAGCCGGGAGTAGACGTCGTCGGGGTCGAGCCCGAGGAGCTTGTAGATCTTGCCGAGGGTCTTGACCTCGTCGGCGGAGATCACACCGTCCGCCGCGGCGACGGCCACGAGCACGTCCGCCATGGACCGGCGTCGGTCCTCAGGCGTCTCTCGCAGCCGTCTGGTGAGCCCGGTCAGCTTGCTCCCCGTCGCGGTGAGCCAGTGCAGGTGAGCGATGAGCCGCTCGACCTCGCCCGGGGTGAGGGCGAGCGCGCTGCTCAGATGGTCGAGCAGCACCTGCTGCTCGGAGGAGTCCACGTCGCCGTCGGAGGCGCTGACCGCGACGGCCAGTTGCAGCAGGGTCGTCGCAGCGACGTACTCGGTTCCGGCGCTGCGCGGCGGGTCGTAGCTCGCGTCGAACAGCACGACGGGGCCTGCGGAGATCGCGGCGCCGCCGAGCCGGACGTCGGGTTCGACGCCGATGCCGTGCCGCTCCAGCAACTGCGCGCAGGCCACGACCTCCTTCTTGGACATCTTCGCGTCCTGCGCCGTAGGCCAGAAGCCGATCAGTTCGTCCCCGTCGACGACCACGCTGGCATCGTTGCCCAGAGCCGAGCGAGCCCAGGACAGGAACGTCTCGGCGGGACCCGACGTCGCCAGTTCGACAGGCAGCAGCGCCGCCGCGGCGAGGCTGCCCACCTGATCCGGGTTGCGCCCGATGAAGCGGCTGTACGCCTCGAGTTCCTGCGTCACGTCGTCGACCAGCGACTTCAGAGCGCGGGTCGCCATTGGATCCTCGAGGACATCAGGCACACCGTGCAGGTCCACGTCGGCCCCCAGGAGGCCCGCGCTGGCCGGTGAGTACCGCAGCCGCAGCGATGGGCGGTCCGAAGTCGCCATCAGCCCCGCGCCATGGCGCTCCCGGTAGCGGATCCGGAAGAGCTGCGTGAATTCCCCGGGGCACCGGGTCTGCGGTGTGCGCGCATAGATGCTCGGGTGCAACCAGCTCCACGACAAGGCCCAGTCCGCGGGCACGGGTTGGCGCTCGGCTGCGAATCGGGCGAGGCCGAGGCGCAGTGCGTGCGGAACCTCCCATTGGTCGCCGACCCCGTATTCGGGAGGACGTGCTGTCGGGCCGTTCTGCAGGAGGACGAGGACGTCCAGGAATCGCTGGCAGTATCGCCCGAACGCGTTCTCGGTTCCATACAGAGCCGCGAGTCGGCGCACCTCGGCATCGATCGCGGGAAGTTCTGCTCGGGCGGCGGCATCGCCTCCCATGGCATCGACGAGTACTCGGCGTTCGAGGCCGTAGAAGAACAGGAAGACGTAACCGAGCGGGATACCGGGATGGCGTCGTCCGTCGGCGAGCCAGGTCAGATAGGCCGCTCGGGAGGCAGGCGTGATCGACTCGTAGCTGGGCCAGTAGAAGAGGTCATCGCCGTCCCAGTCCGGGCTTCGACGGTCGATGTCGAGCGTCGGGTCGATCAGCGCGGGCTCGGTGATCCCGCTCTGGGTCTGCAGCTGCTCACCGAGGTACACCATTCCACCGAACAGCCGAAACCCGACGACATCAACGGCCCGGTCGGGCGGAATCCACACGAACATCGGCCCGGAAGGTCGTGGCGAGGGACGCACGGGAGCATCCAGTCGGAATTTGTCGAGAAACCCCAGGACGGACACCCCCCAGGCCGGTCGGTGGCTCTCTTGGCACGGACGCTACCGATTCTGTGATCGACCGCCGAGTATGTACCACTATCGAGTGACTTCGATCAGGGGGTCCCGGATGAATGTCCGTCGGCCACGTCCTACACCGCATCGGCGCTACCCCCGTCATGCGCGCGCCGGTCCGCCCGGGAGGCCTGACGCGCCCCGCGGCCGGCCCCTCCGGTGCCTCCTGGCTCCCGGACCCGCGCGCGTGCACACTGTGACCCGCGGGAAGGGAGCCGACGACATGCCCGGCGAAGAACACCGGGCCCGACTGGGCTCGTTGCTGCAACCGTTCGTCGACGACCTCCACGAGGACATCCGTCGTTCCCTCGCCGTCACCGATACCGGCATCTGGCTGCTCAGCTTCAGCACCCAGGAGCCCGAGCTCGACGCGGGGCGCAGCGCGGCGATCCTGAACCGCCGCGCCAGCGCGCCCGCCCGCCGGTACGTGGCCCAGTTCGACATCGGCGAGGAGCCGGTCCGGATACCGGCGTCCGCCGCCCACGACATCCCCCTCGACCGGGTCGGGGTCATGATCAGGACCCCGCAGGGCCCCGTCGGGTTCATGTGGATCATCGACCGCCCGCCGATGTCCGACGCGGACCTGGCCGTGGTCCGGCGGGCCGTCGCGCGCATGGGCTCGGCCGTGCACGCGTTCTGGCTGGCGAACCCGGAGGTGCTGGCGAGCCGTCACCAGGCGCTGTTCGGCGACGACCGGTACGCGCGGTCGCAGGCATGGAGCGCGCTCAGGTCGACCGGCGGGGTGCCGCGCGGACCCTGGCGCGTCGCCTTCACCCACGGCACCGACGGGCCGTTCGAGCACCCCCCGCAGGGCACGGCCGTCGTGTTGTTGTCCGACGCCGTCGTCACGGTCACGCCCGAGGGTGCGCCGCTGTGGTGCGAGGGATCCGGCACCGGCCTCAGCGAGGTCGGCCACCAGCCCGACGAGCTGCCCCGACGGCTAGCCCAGGCGCGCTACGCCCACGAGGTGGCCGTCCTCGAGCGCCGGGACGCCGCCCTGCGCTGGGAGGACCTCGGCACCTGGCTCCTGCTCGCCGCCGTGCCGAGGACCGCCGACGCGATGGACACCCTCAGCCCGGGGGTGACCACGCTGCTGCGGCACGCGGACCCGGCTCTCGTCGACACCGCGCGCGTCATCGCCGAGCACGGCGGCCGGATGGCGGTGGCCGCACGCGAGCTGCACATCCATCGCGCGACGCTCTACCAGCGGCTCGAGCGGATCAACGACCTGCTGGGCCCCGGCTGGCACGAGGGGTGGCGGGGCCTCGGCGTGCTCGCGGCGCTGCGGCTGTCGCAGCTCGGCGAGTCCGTGCTGGCCTCGCACCCGGCCTGACCCGACAGTGTGTCGGGGTGGCCGCCGACTGACCGACGTTCTGCGTATGCCCTTTGTCACAGGGCCGACCTAGCATTCCCGACATGGACAATGTCGTCGCGGTCGGGCCGAGACTCGACCGTTTACCCGTCACCCGAAAGACCAGGATCCTGGTCGCGGTCGTCGGCGTGGGTCTGTTCTTCGACCTGTACGAGGTATTCCTCACCGGAACGCTCGCCAATGCCCTGAAACGCGATTTCGCGCTCGACGGCAGCCAGGTCGCACTGGTGCTGGCCTCGGTGTGGATAGGCGCATTCTTCGGCGCGCTCTCGTTGTCCCGGGTGGCCGACCGAATCGGGCGGCGCCGCGCGTTCTTCCTCACCCTCGCCATCTACTCGGTCTTCTCCATCGTCGCCGCGTTCAGCGTCAACGTGGAGATGCTGATCATCTGCCGGTTCATCGCCGGCATCGGCATCGGCGCCGAGCCGCCGCTGTGCGACTCCTATCTCTCCGACATGGTGCCCGCCGCGAAGCGGGGCAGGCTCACCGCCTGGGCGTACACGTTCGCGTTCTGCGCGATCCCGCTCACCGGCCTGCTGGCCATCCACCTCGGTGGCGGCACCCTCTTCGGCATCGACGGCTGGCGCATCATGTTCCTGCTCGGCGGCCTGGGCGCGCTCGTCTGCTGGGTGCTGCGGACCCGGCTGCCGGAGTCCCCGCGCTGGCTCGAGTCGGTCGGCAGGCGCGAGGAGGCGGACCGGATCGTCTCGGAGTTCGAGGCGAGTGCGGTGGCGGAGGGCAAGACCCTCGCCGAGGTCGACACCTCGGTCGTCGTCGACGAGCGGCCGAGCCGTTTCGTGGAACTGTTCTCCCGTCCGCTGCGGAAGCGGACGACCATGATGTGGATCTTCCACACGCTGAGCACCGTCGTGTACTACGGATTCGGCACGCTCGCTCCTCTCGCGCTGGCCGCGAAAGGATTCGACGTCGTCCAGTCGGCCGTGTTCACCACCCTGATCTTCGTGGGTTACCCGATCGGCTCCTCTCTCACGGTGTTCATCGTCGACCGCGTCGAACGCCGCACGCTGCTCTTCGGTTCCCTGCTCGTGCTGGCGGTCGTGGGATATCTGTTCGGGACCTCGACGTCCGCGCCCGCGATCATCGCCTTCGGGTTCGTCTATACGGCGGTCAGCAACGGTTTCTCGAACTTCTTCCACATCTACCAGGCCGAGATCTACCCGACCCGGCTCCGGGCGACCGGCGCGGGCTCGGCCTACTCGCTGAGCAGGCTCACCACCGCGTTCATGCCGTTCGCGCTGCTTCCCCTCCTCTACAGCGGGGGCGCCACCCTCATGTTCACCGCGATCGCCGCCACCGCCTGCGTGCTGGCCGTCGTGGTGCGGGCGCTGGGTCCCCGGGTGACCGGCGCCGGCCTCGAGTCCATCAACGACGAGGGCCCGGCGGCCGACAGCGTCCTCACGAAGGAGGACACCGCTCGATGACGGCGCTGGAGTTCGACCGCCGAGGTGCCGGGGGCGACTGGACGGTGCTCCTCGTCCACGGTCTCGGCGGCCGCCGGGCCCAGGTCGAGGCCCTCGCCGAGGAGCTGAGCCGGGACGCGTCCGTCGTCACCGTCGACCTCCTGGGGCACGGAACCTCGCCGGTCGGGCCGGCCGGCGGGACCCTGAGGGCCCAGGTCGAGGCCCTGGCCGAGGTGGTCGCCGAGCTGGCGGGCCCGCGGCTCGCGGTGGTCGGCCACAGCGCAGGAGGCGCCGTCTGCCTGCGGCTCTCCACCTCCGTGCCCGGGATCGACAGCGTCACCATGCTGGACACCGCGATCTTCGACGGCGAGTCCATGGTGGACTGGGCGGCCGGCCTGGCCGCGGACCTGGCGCGGGACGGCTGGACGGACACCGCGCAGGCCCTGCACCGCGCCAGCCTGGGCGAGTGGGCGGGGGCCGCGCTGGCCGAGGAGGTGGAGGTGGGGATCCGCGCGACCGACCCGGCGGCCGGCGCGGCCCTCATGCGGGACATCCTCACGGTCGACGCCGTGGCCGAGATCCGCCGGAGCCCGGCACGCCTCTGCTACGTCAGCGCCTTCCGGCCGATCGACCCGACCAGGCTCCTCGCCAGCCGGCCCGACCTCGAGTTCCACCGTGTCGAACAGTCCGGCCACTGGGTCCAGATGGAGCACCCGCGGCTCGTGGGAGACATCATCCGGGACCACGTGCTCCTCGGCTCGGCCGCGTGACCGGCCGGGGCCGGTCGTCGGCTCCGTGATCGTCTGCTCGTGGGGATCAGACGCCCACGCGCGGCGGGCCGGGGGCCGGTTCCGGGTGGTGGAGGGTCGCGGCGACCCGCCATCCCCCGCCGTTCTCGACCACCCCGCTCGTCAGGGTCCCGCCCGCGCTGCGGACCCGTTCCGCGAGGCCTGCGAGGCCGGCGCCGCCCACACCGAAGGCGCCGGGGACGGGGCGGCCGGGGCCGTTGCAGACCTCCACCCGCACCTCGGACGCCGGGCGGCGGTCGACGAAGACGCGGACCGTGGAGCCGGGAGCGTGGCGGGCGGCGTTGGTCAACGCCTCCTGCACGACCCGGTAGAGGGCCCGGTCGGCGGCGGCCGAGAGCGGGACGGCGTCCCCGCGCGTCTCGTACAGGACGTCGAGGCCGGTGGCGCGGGCCCGGTCGACCAGCTGCCGCAGCGAGCCCGGGCGGTCCTGGGTCGGGACCAGGCCGAGCGCGCTGCGCATCTCCCCCAGTGCCTCCTTGGCCTGGGCGCGCAGGCGTTCGGCGGCCTCGCGGGTCGGCTCCTCCTGTGTGGACGCGGCGAGCGCGGCGGCTCCGACGGCGATGAGGGTGGCGTGGTGGCCGACGGCGTCGTGCACCTCGCGGCCGATCCGGGCGCGTTCCTCGGCGCGGGCAGCGCTCTCGCGGGCGGCGACGGTGGCCTCGCGGGCGTCCTCCAGCTCGCGCAGGCTCGTGGTCAGGCGTTCGCGGGTGGCGGTGAGCAGGCCGACGCCGAGCGGGCTGCCCGCCGACAGCGCGGCGAACAGCACCGTGAGGACGATCGAGCGCCAGCCGAGGTCCTGGGTCACCAGCACCGGCACCACGGCCGCTACCACGACGGACACGAACCAGAGCAGGGTGCGCTCCAGGCGTCCCCACCGCCGCCCGAGGGCGAACAGCGCGACGGTCGACGAGGGCCAGCCGAGCCCGCCGGCGATCGCCGGCAGCGCCCCGATCACCGCCAGCGGCGGCCACAGGTGCCGCAGGGGCAGCAGCGCGCAGCCCAGCAGGCCGGCGGCGACCGACCAGGCGAACGGGCCGGGCGCGGCGAGCATCACCAGCCCCGCCGGCACCGCGACGCTCAGGATCTCGAGCCCCGCCCTGCGGACCCACTGGTTCATCACGCCTCCCAGCCCTGCGCCAGCAGCGCCGCCTGCACCCGGTTCTGCGCCCCGAGCTTCACCAGCAGGGCGGACACGTACTTCTTCACCGTCGCCTCGGCCAGCCCCAGCTCGCACCCGATGGCGGCGTTGGGCTCCCCCGCGGCCAGCAGCCGCAGCACCTGCCGCTCGCGCAGGGTGAGGTCCGGTGGCCGCGGCGGGGCGACCACCGGCTCGCTGACCAGGCGCGGGAGCAGCCGGGCCGTGATGCGCGGATCGAGCACCGCACCGCCGGCGGCGAGGTCGAGGACGGCGCGGATCAGCGCGTCGGGCTCGGCGTCCTTGAGCAGGAAGCCCTGGACGCCGATGCGCAGCGCCTCGGCGACGTAGTCGTCCAGGTCGAACGTGGTGAGGACGGCGGCGGGCACGGCGTCCGGCCGTGCGCAGAGCACCCGCAGCGCGTCCAGCCCGCCCCGGCCGGGCATCTGCACGTCCGCGAGGACGACGTCCGGCCGGTGCTCGTCGACGGCGGCGATCAGCCCGTCGCCGTCCGAGGCCTCCCCCACCACGACGACGGTGCCGCGCGCCTCCAGCACGGTGCGCAGGCCCGCCCGGAGCAGCGGCTCGTCGTCCGCCAGGACCACACGCACGACGGCCTTCTCGACCGCACTCGCTGCGGCTCTCTCGGGGGCCCTCCCGGGAGCCCTCCCGGCGGCACGGACAGGGCCGGACGCACCACGCCCGGTGTCCGCTCCGTCCGCCGCCATCGCGGCGACCTTAGCGCCGCCCGCCCTTGCCGCGAACCCGCTTCTCCCGCACTCGCACCGAGAGCCGGATCGGGGAGCCCTCGAACCCGAACTCCTCGCGCAGCCGCCGCTCCAGGAACCGGCGGTAGCCCGCCTCCAGGAAACCGCTGGTGAACAGCACGAACGTGGGCGGGCGGATGCCGGCCTGGGTCGCGAACAGGACCTTGGGCTGCTTGCCGCCGCGGACCGGCGGCGGGGTGGCCGCGATGATGTCGGTGAGCCAGCTGTTGAGCCGGCCGGTGGGGATCCGCTGGTCCCAGGATCCGAGCGCGGTGCGCATCGCCGGCGCGATCCGCGAGGTGGCGCGGCCGGTGAGCGCGGAGATGTTGATCCGCTCCGCCCAGCGGACCCGGACGAGGTCCCGTTCCAGCTCGCGCTTCATCGCGAGCCGGCGGTCCTCGTCGACCAGGTCCCACTTGTTGAAGACGATCACCAGCGCCCGCCCGGCCTCCTCGACCATGGTGAGCACGCGCTGGTCCTGCTCGGAGATCGGCTCGCTCGCGTCGAGCAGCACGAGCGCGACCTCGGCGGCCTCGATGGCGGCCTGGGTGCGCAGCGAGGCGTAGTACTCCATGCCCGAGGCCATCTTGACCCGCTTGCGCAGGCCGGCGGTGTCGACGAAGCGGAAGATCTCGCCGTCGAGCTCCACGAGGGAGTCGACGGGGTCGACCGTGGTGCCGGCCACCTCGTGCACCACGGACCGGACCTCGCCGGACACGCGGTTGAGCAGGGAGGACTTTCCGACGTTCGGGCGGCCCACCAGCGCGACCCGGCGCGGGCCGCCGCGGGTGGCCTCGAACGTCTCGCGCGGGGTCTCCGGCAGTGCCTCGAGGATCGCGTCGAGCAGGTCGCCGGAGCCGCGGCCGTGCAGGCCGGACACCGGGTACGGCTCGCCGAGCCCGAGGCGCCACAGGGCCGCGACCTCGGCGACCATCCGCTCGTCGTCCACCTTGGTGGCGGCGACCAGGACGGGCCGGTCCGAGCGGCGCAGCACGCGGGCGGCGGCCTCCTCGACGGCGGTCACCCCGACCCGCGAGTCGACGACCAGCAGGATCGCGTCCGCCGTGCGCATGGCCATCTCGGCCTGGGCGGCGACCTCCTTCTGCAGGCCGGTCGCGTCCGGTTCCCAGCCGCCGGTGTCGACGACGCTGAACCGGCGGCCGTTCCACAGCGCGTCGTAGGACACCCGGTCCCGGGTGACCCCCGGGATGTCCTGCACGACGGCCTCGCGGCGTCCCAGGAACCGGTTGACCAGGGTCGACTTGCCGACGTTGGGCCGGCCGACGACGGCCAGGACCGGGGTGGGCCCCGGCGCCTCCTCCTCGGATCCGAGCTCGGCGAACTCGTCCCCCACGAACTCCTCGGGGTCCAGACCCAGGTCCGCCATGGCGGCCCGATCGGACCCGCTGATCTCACTCACGCGTTGCTCCGTACCTCGTCCAGATCCGCGACCAGCGCGGCGAGCGCGCCTCGCACGGTCTCGGTGGCCGCCGCCAGCTCGGCGCGGCCCTTCCCGGTGGGGGCCGGCAACGGCTCTCCCACCAGCACGTCCACGCGGGGGCGGAACCTGCGTCCGCTCCCCCGCGGCCGGCGGGTGCCACGGCACACCACCGGCAGGATCTGCGCCCCCGACGACCGGGCCAGCCAGGCCGCACCCTGCTGGGCCGCCTCGACGTCCCCGCTCCCGCGGGTGCCCTCCGGGAACACGCCGATCAGCCCGCCGCCCCGCAGGACGGCCAGCGCCGCCGTCAGCGGGGCACGGTCGGGTTCGCCGCGCCGCACCGGGATCTGCCCGATGGCGCGCAGCGCCGGGCCCAGCGGCCCGGCGAACATCTCCTGCTTGACCCAGAACACGGCGCGCCGCCGGACCAGCCCGAAGATCAACGGGCCGTCGACGAGCGAGCTGTGGTTGGCCACCAGCACGACCGGCCCGGTGACCGGGATCCGCTCGCGATGGTGCACCCGGACCCGCAGGAACGGCACGAAGCACCAGGTGCCGATCCAGCGCGCGACGTCGTGCAGGCGCGCGCTCGCACCCTCGGGGAGTGGGGTCGTCACGACACCATCCCGCGATCGGCGACCAGGCGCAGCAGCTCCGTGTGCACGGCGTCGACGGACATCTCGTCGGTGTCCAGGACCAGGGCGTCCGCCGCGGCGTGCAGCGGCGAGGTCTTGCGGGTGGAGTCCAACCGGTCCCGGCGCTGCACGTCCGCGAGGGTGGCCGCGGCGTCCGCGGACCGGCCGGCCTTCGCGTCCTGCCGGTTGCGCCGCGCGGCCCGGACCTCCTCCGACGCCGTGAGGTACACCTTCAGCTTGGCGTCCGGCGCGACGACGCTGCCGATGTCCCGCCCCTCGACGACGATCCCGGCCCGGGCCTGGTCGATGTACGCGCGCTGGCGCGCCACGAGCGCGTCGCGAACCTCGGGCACCGCCGACACCGCCGAGACGGCCCTGGTCACGGCCTCGCCGCGGATCTCCGCCTCGACGTCCTCGCCGGCCAGCAGGATCTTCGGCGCCGAGGGGTCGGTGACGGAGTGCAGCTCGGCCGCGAGCGCCGCGCGGGAGATCTCGGCGGCGGGGCTCTCGGCGGTCAGCCCCGCGCGCAGGCAGGCGAGGGTGACGGCGCGGTACATCGCGCCGGTGTCCAGGTAGGCGGCCCCGAGCTCGCGGGCCAGCCGCCGGGACACGGTGGACTTGCCGGTGCCGGACGGACCGTCCATCGCGACGACCCCGTGCAGCACCCCGGCCATGACCCACCCCTCACGCAGAATCCCGCACACCCGCGCGAGCCCTCCCATTCTGCCCGCCGGGGTCCGGGCCGCCCCGACCGCCCTCGTGAGTGGCGATGGTCGCTATCACGACCATTGCCACTCACGGGTCAGTTGGGGAGGTCGCGGCGCAGGGCCGCGGCGCCGCGCAGGTAGACGTGGTGCACGTCGGCGCGGGGCAGGTCCGTCTCGACGTGGGCGAGCAGGCGCAGGACCCGGGGCATCGCACCCGGGACGGCGATCTCGACCGCGCACATCAGCGGCACGTCCGTGAGCCCGAGCAGCCGCGCGGCGTACGCGGGGAACTCCGCGGTCAGGTCCGGCGTGGCCGTGAACAGGATCGAGATGATGTCGTCGCTGGTCAGCTCGTTGCGCTTCAGCACGGCGGTGACCAGCTCCGCCGTGCCCTCGAGGATGTCGTCCCGGGAGTCGCCGTCGATCTGGATGGCGCCCCGCACCGCACGCACCGCCACTACAACCCCACCGCCTTGTACAGCGAGCCGATCTCGCTCTGGTTCAGCGGCCGGAGCTTGCCGGGCCGCTGGTCGCCGAGCCGCACGTCCCCGACCGCGGTGCGCACCAGGCGCTCCACGGGGTGGCCGACCTCGTCGAGCAGGCGGCGGACGACGTGCTTGCGGCCCTCGTGGATCACGACCTCGACCATCGACCGCCCGGGCAGCGAGTCCACCAGCCGGAACGAGTGCACCTTCACGGGGCCGTCCTCCAGCTCGACGCCCTCACGGAGCCGCTTCCCGACGTCGCGGCCGATCTGCCCCTGCACCTCCGCCACGTACGTCTTCTCGACCTCGTAGGAGGGGTGCATCAGCCGGTGGCCGAGCTCGCCGTCGTTCGTCAGCAGCAGCAGGCCCTCGGTGTCCTGGTCCAGCCGCCCGACGTGGAACAGCCGGCCCGCCTGGTTCAGCAGCTCCGTGCGATGCATGATCAGGTCGCCGACGCAGAGCCGGCCCTGGTCGTCCGACATCGTGGAGAGCATGCCGACGGGCTTGTTCAGGGCCAGGTAGACCTGGTCGTCCCGGAGCTGGATGCGGGAGCCGTCGACGTGCACGACGGCCCGCTCCGGGTCGACCCGGCGCCCCATCTCGCGGACGATCTTGCCGTCCACCGAGACGCGCCCGGCGGCGATCAGCTCCTCGGCCGCTCGGCGCGAGGCGATACCCGCCTGCGCCAGCACCTTCTGGAGCCGCACACCCTCGGGTGCGGAGTCACTCATGTTCAGTCCTACAGCTCGTCGATTGCATCGATGTCCGGCAGCAGCGGCGCCAGCGGGGGCAGATCCTCCAGCGAGGACAGCCCCAGCCGCTCCAGGAAGAGCTCGGTGGTGCGGAACAACGTGCCCTGGGTGGGCCCGTCCACACCGGCCTCCTCCACGAGACCGCGCGTCAGAAGGGTACGCAGGACGCCGTCGCAGTTCACACCGCGTACCGCCGAGACCCGCGCGCGGGTCACCGGCTGCCGGTACGCGACGACGGCGAGGGTCTCCAGCGCGGCCCGGGTGAGGGTGGCGCGCTGGCCGTCGAGCAGGAAACGCTCGACGTAGGGCGCGTAGAGGTCGCGGGTGTAGAACCGCCAGCCCGCACCCACCCGGCGCAGGTCGACACCGCTGCCGCGCTCGCGGTAGGACTCGGCCAGCCGGCGCACCGCCCGCTCGACCCGGGAGACGGGCTGGTCGAGCGCGGAGGCGAGGGACGCCTCGTCCACCGGGGAGTCCACCACCAGCAGCAACGCCTCCAGGGCGGCCGTGAGCTCGTCGTCGCGCGCGAGGGTCGGCAGGCCCGGTTCGTCGAGATCCGAGCCGACGGGCGACTCCGCGAGCTCCGGTTCGTCGACCACCGACTCCGGGGACTCCGGGCTGCCGATGGTCGGCTCCGGGGACTCCGGGCTGCCGATGGTCGGCTCCGCGGGCTCCGGGCTGCCGATGGTCGACTCCGCAGGCTCCGTCTCCGCGAAGGCGGCCTCGAGCGCGTCGAGATCGGGCGTCTCGTCAGGCTCCGGGCTGCTCATCGGACGTCTCACTCGCGGTCGGGGGGCCCTGCAGGGGCGTCCAGCGTACGGTCAGCTCCCCGAACGCCTCGGGCTGGTCCACCTCGATGGCCGCCTCGCGGAACAGCTCCAGGACCGCCATGAACCGGGCGATGACCTCGATCGGGGCCACGCAGTCCGCCGTCAGCTCCGCGAAGGTGGCCTGCCCCAGCTCCGCGAGCCGCTCGCGCAGGATCTGCATGTGCGCGGGCACCGACACGTCGTGCTGGTGCACGTGGTCGATCCCGACGACGGGCGGCGGCTTCGGCCGGAAGACGGTCGCGGCGAGCTGGGCGAAGGACGCGGCGTCCATCCCGAGCAGCACCTCGGGCAGCAGCCCCTCGAACTGCGGCTCGAGCGCGACCGACCGCGGGAACCGGCGCAGCGCGGTGGCCTCGAGCTCCTTGAACAGGCCCGCCACCTGCTTGTACGCCTTATACTGCAGGAGCCGGGCGAACAGCAGGTCCCGCGCCTCGAGGAGGGCGAGATCGTCCTCGTCCTCCACCTCGGCGTTGGGCAGCAGCCGCGCGGCCTTGAGGTCGAGCAAGGTGGCCGCGACGACCAGGAACTCGGTGGTCTCGTCGAGGTCCATGTCGTCGCCCAGCGCCGTGAGGTGGGCGATGAAGTCGTCCGTGACCTTGTGCAACGCCATCTCGGTGACGTCGAGCTCGTGCTTGCCGATCAGCTGCAGCAGCAGGTCGAAGGGGCCCTCGAAGTTCTTCAGCCGGACGGTGAAGCGCGGCCTGACCTCGGGGGTCCTGTCGTCGGCCAGGGTCACTGTCCGATCACCGCGCGATGACCTCGCGCGCCAGCATCCGGTACGCCTCCGCACCGCTCGACGTGGGCGCCCAGGTGGTGATCGGCTCGCCGGCCACGGTCGTCTCCGGGAAGCGGATGGTGCGGTTGATCACGGCGTCGAAGACCAGGTCGCCGAACGCCTCGACCACGCGCTGGTGCACCTCACGGGTGTGCAGCGTGCGGGAGTCGAACATCGTGGCGAGGATCCCGATCAGCTGCAGGTCCGGGTTGAGCCGGTCCTTGACCTTGTCGATGGTGTCCATCAGCAGGGCCACGCCGCGGAGCGAGAAGAACTCGCAGGCCAACGGGATGAGCACGTGATCGGCGCAGGCCAGGGCGTTGATCGTGAGCAGGCCCAGCGAGGGCTGGCAGTCGATGAGCACGACGTCGTAGTTGCCGAGGACCCGCTTGAGCGCGCGGCCCAGGGCCTGCTCGCGGCCGACCTCGGTGACGAGCTGGACCTCGGCGGCGCTCAGGTCGATGTTGCTGGGCAGCAGGTCCATGCCCTCGACGGAGGTCTCGAGGATCACGTCCTCCGCCTCGACGCCGCGCTCCATCAGCAGGTTGTAGATCGTGGACTCGAGCTGGTGGGGCTGCACGCCGAGCCCGACGGACAGCGCGCCCTGCGGGTCGAAGTCCACCAGCAGGACCTTGCGGCCGTACTCGGCCAGCGCGGCGCCCAGGTTGATGGTCGACGTCGTCTTGCCGACCCCGCCCTTCTGGTTCGCCACCGCGATCACCCGCGCCGGACCGTGCTCGGTCAGCGGCGGCGGTACCGGGGCGCCGACCCGGTGGGTCCCACCGACCGAGCCGACCACGACCGGCTCCTCCGGGAGCGTGGGGTCGAAGTCGGGGTCCGTTGTCGGTTCTGCGCCCGGACCGTCCCCTGCCGGTGCTGTGTCCATGCGGGCTCCGGTCTCCTCTGGTGTCGGCCGCAGCGTAGGAAGCCCTCACCCACCACGGCAACGCGCCACGCCCGGGCGACTCGAACTTCCGGTCGAAGTGGCCCGACGTTAGACCATCCGGAGGACAGTCCCGCCGTCAGGGGGTCAGCTCGGGGCGACCGTGACGCTGCCGGTGGTGCTGCGGGCGGTGATCGTCGCGCTCGCCCCGGGGCTGTCCGGGACGTCGATCCGGGTCTTCCCGACGGTCGTCGAGGCGTCGACCCGGTACCGCCCCGTCGGCACGAGGACCTCGACGCTCCCCGCGCTCGACCGGGCCTCGACGGCGGTGGGTGCGGCGGCGAAGCGGAGCGTCACGCTCCCGGCGCTGGTCTTCGCGGTGACCTTCGCGGCCACCAGCCCGTCGCCCGTGACGCCGCCGGCCGCGGTCGTGAGCGTCTGGTCGCCCTTCAGCGCTCCCACGGTGATCCCGCCGGCGCCGAGGTCGACGGTCGACGCCGCGGCGGCCGGCACCGTGACCGTCAGGGTCACCGAGCAGCGGTCCTGCGTCTGCGGGCACCGCGCGGTGATCCGCAGGGTGCCGCCGTCGAGGGACTGCGTGAGCCGGGGCTTCTCGCCGGTGTAGCGGAACTCGTGCGCGACGGTGGCCGAGCCGTCCGGACCGGGGCGCAGCGCGACGTCCCCGGCGTCGGAGTCGACGACCACGGCGGTGACGGGGCCGGTGTGGGTGTCGGTGCCGGAGTCGCTGCCGGAGTCGCTGCCGGTGTCGGAGCCGGCGGAGCTCGCGCTGCTCGTGGCCGTGGTGGAGCCGCCCGCGGTCTGCAGCGCCGCGGTGCCGCACCCCGCGAGGGCGAGCAGCAGGACGGCGGCGACGACTCCCCGGCAGATCACGCTCGGCACCGTAGCGGTCACCCTCGGGCGCGGGGATGGGCGGTCGCGTAGACCTCGCGCAGGGCGTCGACGGTGACGTGCGTGTAGATCTGCGTGGTGGTGACCGATGCGTGGCCCAGCAGCTCCTGCACCACGCGGACGTCCGCACCGCCGGCCAGCAGATGGGTCGCGAAGCAGTGCCGCAGGGTGTGCGGGGACACCACGCTCGGGTCCAGGCCCGCGGCATCCGCCGCCGCGCGCAGGACGTGCCAGGCGCTCTGCCGGGACAGCCGGGCGCCGCGGGCGTTGAGCAGCAGCGCGGGCGTGCCGCGGCCTTTGGTGGCGAAGCCGGGGCGGGCCCGGACGAGATAGGCGTCGACGGCGGCCAGCGCGGGGCGCCCGACCGGCACGATCCGCTGCTTGCCGCCCTTGCCGCGCAGCAGGACCGTGCGCGACCCGGGGTCGAGGTCGTCGAGGTCGAGCCCGATCGCCTCGGAGATCCGCGCGCCCGTCGAGTAGAGGAGCTCGAGCAGCGCCCGGTCGCGCAGGGCGGTCGGACCGTCGCCCACGCAGCCCGCGAGGAGCTGCTCGACGTCGTCGACCGAGAGCGACTTCGGCAGCCGTTTCGGCAGGGCCGGCGGGGCGACGGACCTGGCGACGTCCACGGGGACCAACCCGTCCCGCGTCGCGAACCGGTGCAGGCCGCGGACGGCCGCCAGGGCCCGCGCGGCGGAGGAGGCGGCGAGCGGCGCCTCCCCGCTGCGCAGGGCGACCACGAAGTCCCCGACGTCGGACTCCCGGACGGCCCCGAGGTCGTCGATCCCCCGGTCCTGCAGGTGGGCGACGTAGCGGTCCAGGTCGGTGCCGTACGAGCGCAGGGTGTTGGGCGAGCTCCCCCGCTCCACCGCGAGATGCGCCAGAAAGGCGTCCACGGTAGCCCCGACCCCCGCACCCATGCCTCGCAGTATGGATCCACAACGCACCCACGGGCCGTCACGAAACGCGTTATGGATCCATAACGCGTCAGGGGAGGTTCGGGATGACCTCGCGCTCGAAGAGCTCGATGCCGGAGCGGTCGTAGGCGGCCTCGGGGAAGTTGAAGATCCCGTAGGTCATGCCGCGGGCCGCCATCGCGCGCAGGTTCTCGACGACCTGCTCCGGCGTCCCGACGCCCGGCAGCCCGCGGAAGCCGGCCAGCTGGCTCTCGGCACGCTTGTCCCCGACGTGGGGCCGCAGGCGGTCGACGAGCTGCTGCAGCCGGTCCTCGACCTCGGCCTCGGTGGGCGCGATCGCGACGTTGTAGTTCGCGGAGCGCACGATGGCCTCGAAGTCCCGGCCGAGGTCCGTGCAGTGCTCGGCGAGCAGCTCGGACTTGTGGGTGAAGCCCTCGGGGCTGCCGTCGAAGTTGGTGTAGTCCGCGTACTTCGCCGCGATCCGCAGCGTCACCTTCTCGCCGCCGCCCGCGATCCACAGGGGGATACCGCCGGGCTGCAGCGGGCGGGGCTCGCAGATCGCGCCCTCGACCTGGTAGTACTTGCCGTCCAGGGTGGACCTGCCCTGCTCCCAGGCCTGCTTGAAGATCTGCACGCCCTCGTCGAGCATGCCGAGCCGCTCCCCCGCGCGCGGGAAGCCGTAGCCGTAGGCGCGCCACTCGTGCTCGTACCAGCCGGCGCCGATGCCCATCTCGACCCGGCCGCCGGAGATGACGTCGATCGTCGCGGCGACCTTCGCCAGGTAGGCCGGGTTGCGGTACGCCATGCAGGTGCACATCTGGCCCAGCCGGACGCTGCTGGTGGAGGCGGCGTAGGCCGCCATCAGCGACCAGGCCTCGTGGGTGGCCTGGTCGGTGGGGCGGGGCACGGTGTGGAAGTGGTCGTAGACCCAGATTGATTCCCAGGGGCCGGCGTCGGCGTGGGCCGCCAGCCCCTTCATCACGTTCCAGTGCTCGGCGGGGTCGATGCCGACGAGGTCGTGCCGCCATCCCTGGGGGACGAAGAGTCCGAAGCGCATGAGCCCGAGACTATTGCGCGATGACCCACCACGCTCGCCTGCTCCGCGACGCGCTCGAGCCGGTCGCGATGCACGCCGTCTGGTCCCCCGCGGTGCACGCCGCGCTGGAGCCGCACGGCCACGACTTCCTCACCGGCTACCTGACGGGCCGGGCGGCGCCGCTCGGCGAGGTCCCGTCCGCGCTGGTCACGGCCGTGTTCGGGGTGTTCGAGCCCGGGCTCGTCGCCTGTGGACGGCGGGGCGCGGCCTGCTCCCGCTCCCGGACCTGATCGCGGTGCGGGACCGGGCCACGGCCGCGAGCCTGCGCGCGACGCTCGGGGAGGCCTCGGCACCGCGGGTGGCGGAGGTCGCCGCGGCGCTCGAGGAGGCCTGCGCTGTGGTCGACGTCACGGCCCGGCCCCTGTTCGCCGCCCTGCGCGCGCAGCCGCCGCTCGCCGATCCCTTCGGCCGGCTCTGGCGGGCCGCGGACCTGGTGCGGGAGCACCGCGGCGACGCGCACCTCGGCGCGGTGGTCGCCGCCGGGCTCGACCCGGTGCGGGCGGGGATCCTCGCCGAGCTGTGGGTGGGCTACCCCGTGGGCGAGTACAGCGCGACGCGGGGCTGGCCCTCGGAGCGGGCGGACGCGGCACTGGCCCGGCTGGAGTCGGACGGCCTGGTCGCGGCCGGCGCGCTGACCTCGGCCGGCCGGACGCTGCGCGATGAGATCGAGGCGGCCACGGACCGGTCGCAGGAGGACCTGCTCGCCGCGCTCCCGGACGTCGGGTCGGTGATCGGGTCTCTGGACGCCTGGTCCGCCACCTGCATCGAGGCGGGGACCTTCCCCGACGACCCGCGCAAACGCGCCGCCGGCTGAGAGTCCTCGTGAGTGGCGATCGTCGCCATAGCGACTATCGCCACTCACGGGGTCGGGTGGTGCCGGTACTCGGTCGGCGTGGCTCCCGTGGCGCGGCGGAAGGCCTTCTCGAAGGCGTCGATGGAGTGGAAGCCGCTGGCGCGGGCGATCGCGGTGATCGTGCCGGGGTGGGCGAGGAGGTCCCGGGCCAGGTCGAGGCGGGCCTCGCGGATCAGGGCGCTCGGGCTGGTGCCCTCGCGGTGCAGCACCGCCTGGACCTGCCGCAACGACCACCCGACGCGCCTCGCGACGGCGGCGCCGGTCAGGTCCGGATCGGCGGCGTGCCGGCGCACGACGAGCCGGATCTGCGCGGCGAGGTCCTGCTCCGGGACGGCGTCGCGGTCGTCGACGACGAGGCGGGCGAGCTCGGCGGCCTGCCCGCACACCGCGTCGAACCCGCGGCGGTCGAGGGCCGCGCGGTCGTCGACCAGGGTGGTGAGCATGAGTGCGAGCACCCGGCCGGGCGCGCGGGCCAGGTCCAGCAGGCGGTGCCCGGCGGGCAGCTCGGTGCGGGAGAGCGTCGCGACCAGGCCGCGGCTGCCCGGCGGCATGCGCAGCGTGAACCCGCCGTCGGGGCCGAGCAGGACGGCGTCGGCCGGGGTGAGGCGGTGGTCCTCGCCGCCGAGGCGCAGGTCCGCGGTGCCGGAGAGCGGGAAGAGCAGCCGGTGGAGGTCGTCGCCGCCGCGGGTGCGGCTGATCGTCTGTTCCTGCTCGATGTGCCACGTGACCAGCTGGTACCGGTCGGAGCGCTGGCGGGTGGCGGTGGCGTCGAAGCGCTCCGGGACCGGGTAGGCGAAGCGGTGCTCGCCCTGGAAGGCCGTCACCGTCGCGCTCCACAGCTCCGCCCGGGCGGCGGCCGGCGCGTGCCGCGTGGTGACGGTCTCGACCTGGTACATGGCGTCCCTGCCGTGTGGTGGTGCGGCGGACCGTACCCGCCGTGCGTGTCCGTCCGGAAGACGTGCGCGCAGGTCCGAGCGCCGGGGCGGGCCGGGCTCCTACCGTCGCGGCATGACGTCGATGGAGACGCACGTGGGCAGCCTGATGGGCCGCCTGATGGGGGACGATCCCGATCCCTTCCCGCTGTACGACGAGCTGCGCGAGACCGGCGGCGGCGTCCACGCCTTCCCACCGCTCGGGTACTTCGCGTTCCGCTACGACGACGTGGCGCGGATGGGCCGGGACAACGCCCTGTTCAGCTCCGACCACTTCCACGACTCCCCCGCCGGCATCCACGATCCGGCGGATCCCGTGCAGGCGGCGTTCATGGCCGTCAGCGCGCAGCAGTTCATGTTCCACGATCCGCCCTCGCACACCCGGATGCGGCAGGCGATGATGCCCGCGTTCACCGGATTCGCCACGCGGCGCTGGCGCCCGATCGTCGAGGCCCGGGTGGGCGCGCTGCTCGACCGGTTCGAGCCCGGCCAGGAGGCCGGGTTCATGGCGGAGTTCGCCGGGGCCGTGCCGGTGGCGATCATCGCGGACGTCCTGGGCGTGCCCGAGGAGGAGCAGTCGGAGTTCCGCCGCTGGTCGCAGGCCCTCGCGGCGACCTTCGATCCCGGCATCCAGGGTGAGGCGCGGACCACGGCCATCCACGCGGCGAACGAGATGGTCGAGTACCTGCGGGTGATCCTGGCGCGGCGCCGGGCCGAGCCGCGCGACGACCTCACCTCGGTCCTCGCCGCCGCCGACCTGCCCGACGACGAGCTGCTCGGCTCGCTCGCCCTGCTGCTCACCGCGGGCAACGACACCACGGTCAACCTGCTGGGCAACGGTCTGCAGCACCTGTTCACCGAGCCACGGGCCCGGGCGGCCTTTCCGGAGAACGTCCCGGCGCTGGTCGAGGAAATGCTGCGCTTCGACCCGCCCCTGCACCTGGACCTGCGCAAGACGACCCGCGAGGTCACACTCGGCGGCGTGGACATCCCGGCGGGCGCGATCGTCTGGCTGGTCATCGGGGCCGCGAACCGGGACCCCCGGGCGTTCGACGCGGCCGGGACGTTCGATCCCGGCCGCTCCCCCAACCGTCATCTCACCTTCCTGCCGGGGCACCACCACTGCATCGGCGCGCCGCTGGCCCGGCTGGAGGGCGAGATCATCTTCACCCGGCTGCTGGAGCGTTTCCCGGGCATCGCGCCCGCAGGGACCCCGGTGCGCCGGGTCGCCAACAAGGTCGCCCGAGGATGGGAGGAGATCCCGGTGAGGTTCGCGTCATGAGATGGGTGACGTACTCCGGCGCGGACGGGCCGCGGACCGGGATCCTGCTCGACGACCGGGTGCACGGGCTGGCGGCGGGCACCACGCTGCTGGACCTGTTGACCCGCGGGGAGCTCGACGAGGCCGGGGACGCCGCCCGTCGCGATCCGGCGGAGGTCCGCGCGCTCGCCGACGTCCGGCTCCTGTCGCCCCTCCCCCGCCCGCCGTCGGTGCGGGACTCGCTGGGCTTCCTCGACCACCTCCGCGGCTGCTACAAGGCGCTAGGCCGGCCCGGTGACCTGCACGAGGCCTGGTACCAGACCCCGGCGTACTACTTCGCCAACGTCGGCTCGATCGTCGGCCCCTACGACGACGTCCCGGTGCCGCCGGGCTGCGCGCTGTTCGACTTCGAGCTCGAGGTGGCCGCCGTGATCGGCCGCGGCGGCCGGGACCTGCACCCGGACACCGCCGCCGAGCACATCGCGGGCTACACGATGTTCAACGACTGGTCGGCCCGGGACATCCAGATGCGCGACATGGCGCAGGGCATCGGGATGGGCAAGAGCAAGGACGGCGCGTCCACCCTGGGCCCGGCACTGGACACCGATCCCGACCTCGGGACCGAGCTCTCGGCGTCGCTCAACGGGGAGGTGCTGGCGAGCGGCACCCTCTCCCAGCTGGACTGGAGCTTCGGCGAGATGGTCGCCTACGCCTCGCGTGGCTGCGATCTCGTGCCGGGCGACGTTGTCTGCTCCGGCACGGTGCCGGGCGGGTGCCTGCTCGAACACGTCGACACCCCGGTCGTCGCCGAGGCGCGGTGGCTGCGGCCGGGCGACGTGGTGTCCCTGCGCGGGTTCGGCGGGGAGACCCGGCAGACCGTGGTCGCCGGTGCCCCGCTCGTCCCGCTCCGCTCCGGATTCTGAAGGGAGACCCATGTACGACAAGGGTTTGCACGATCTCGGCGACGGCTGCCACGCCTGGCTGCAGCCCGACGGCGGCTGGGGCTGGAGCAACTCGGGGCTCATCACCGGCGGCGGCGAGAGCCTCATGGTCGACACGCTGTTCGACCTCGCCCTGACCCGCGCGATGCTCGAGGGCATCCGCCCGGTGACGGACACCAGCCCCGTCCGCACGCTGGTCAACACGCACTCGGACGGCGATCACGTCTTCGGCAACGAGCTGGTGCGCGACGCCGAGATCGTCGCCACCGAGGCGGCCGCCGCCCTGATGACGCAGGAGGAGGTCGAGGGCCTCGCCGCGCTCAAGAAGCTGCCCGGGCCGCGCGGCGACTTCGTGCGGAAGGTGTTCGGGCCCTTCGAGTTCGAGGGGATCACGGCCACCCCGCCGACCCGCACGTTCAGCGGCGAGACGAGCCTCGACGTCGGCGGGCGGGAGGTGCGGCTGATCCAGGTCGGGCCGGCCCACACGCCCGGCGACGCGATCGTCCAGGTGCCGGACGCGCGGCTGCTCTACGCCGGGGACGTCCTGTTCATCGGGGGCACGCCGATCGTCTGGGCGGGGCCGGTGGAGCGCTGGATCGCCGCCTGCGACCTGATGCTGGAGCTGCCCGTCGACCGGATCGTGCCCGGTCACGGGCCCGTCGGCGCCAAGCCGGACGTGGCGCGGATGCGGGAGTACCTGGTGTTCGTGCAGCAGGAGGCGGGGAAGCGCTTCGAGGACGGCCTCGACGTCGACGCCGCCATCGCGTCGATCGACCTCGGGGAGTGGAGCGGGCTGAACGAGAGCAGCCGGATCGCCCAGAACGTCGTGAACGTCTACGACCACCGCGACCCGGACCGGGAGCCCGCCAACCGCCTGGACGTCCTGGGCCGGATCGCGGCGCTCGAAGGATTCACCGTCTGACTCGTGAGTGGCGATAGTCGCTCTGGCGACTATCGCCACTCACGGGGTCTTGCGGGCGGCGAAGTTGGTGGGGCGGTCGGGCCACTCCGCGTCCGTGGGGCGGGTCTCGCCGTGGCCGTCCCGGACCACCTGCAACGCGAGGATCCCGGCGATGGTGATGGCGTTGACGATCTCGCCGCGCAGCACCATCGCCACCGCCTCCGCGAGGGGGATCCAGCGGGTCTCGAGCTCGGACTCCTCGTCGTCGCCCAGGTCGGGGCGGTCGACCTCGGTGAGGCCGCTCGCCAGGAAGACGCGGACCGCCTCCTCGCTGAAGCCCGGCGAGGAGACCGTGTCGACCAGGACCGACCACTCGGCGGCGACCAGCCCGGCCTCCTCCTCCAGCTCGCGGGCGGCCGCGAGGGCCGGGTCCTCGCCGGCGTGGTCGAGCAGGCCGGCGGGCATCTCCCACAGCCGGCGGCGCACGGCGTGGCGGTACTGCAGGATCATCATGAGCCGGTCGTCGGCGTCGACCGCGGCGACCGCGACGGCGCCGGGGTGCTCGACGATCTCCCGGATGGCCTCGCGACCACCCGGCATGACCACCGAGTCGGCCCGCAGCGCCATGACCCGGCCCTCGTAGATGTCCCTCGACGACGCGACGGGGAAGGAGTGTTCCCCTGGGCGGGTCCGGGTCACGAGCGGGCCTCGGCCGGGGTCTCGACGGGCTCGCCCGCCTTGTCGGGCACCGGGTTCGTCGCCGCCTTGTCCGCTGCGGGCGCCGACCCGTTCTCGGCGGCCGAGACCGTGCCGTTGCTCCCCGCCTTCTTCCGCACCGGAAGCTCCACCGGCAGCCGGTCCTCGGCGTTGTAGCGCAGCGACGCCTTCACGAACGCCGCGAACAGCGGGTGCGGCCGGGTCGGGCGGCTCTTCAGCTCCGGGTGCGCCTGGGTGCCCACGAAGAACGGGTGCACCTCCGCCGGCAGCTCCACGAACTCGACGAGCTGCCCGTCCGGGGAGGTGCCGCCGAACACCAGGCCCGCCTCGGCGAGCCGCGGCCGGTAAGTGTTGTTGACCTCGTAGCGGTGCCGGTGCCGCTCGGAGACCTCGCGGGCCCCGTAGGCCGCGGCCACGACCGTCCCCTCGCCGAGGGCGGCCGGGTACGCGCCGAGCCGCATGGTGCCGCCCATGTCCCGCTCGCCGGCGACGACGTCGACCTGCTCGGCCATCGTCGAGATCACCGGGTGCGGGGTGCGCGGGTCGAACTCCGACGAGCTGGCGTCCGTGAGGCCCGCCAGGTTCCGCGCGGCCTCGATCACCATGCACTGCAGGCCCAGGCACAGCCCCAGCGTGGGGATGCCACGGGTCCGCGCGTGGGTGATCGCGCCGAGCTTGCCCTCGATGCCGCGGATGCCGAACCCGCCCGGGACCAGCACGCCGTCGACACCCGCCAGCGCGGTGGCCGCGCCCGCCGGCGTCTCGCACTCGTCGGAGGGGACCCAGCGGATCTCGACCTTGGCCCGGTGGGCGAACCCGCCCGCGCGCAGGGCCTCGGTGACGGACAGGTAGGCGTCCGGCAGGTCGACGTACTTGCCGACGAGCGCGACGGTCACCTTCTCGTCCGGGTGGTGCACGCGGTCGAGCAGGTCGCCCCACACCGTCCAGTCGACGTCCCGGAACGGCAGGCCCAGGCGGCGCACCACGTAGGCGTCGAGACCCTCGCGGTGCAGCACGCGGGGGATGTCGTAGATCGACGGCGCGTCCGGGGCGGCGGCGACGCCGTCGAGCTCGACGTCGCACATCAGGGAGATCTTGCGCTTCATGGCCTCCGGGATCTCCCGGTCCGCGCGCAGGACCAGCGCGTCCGGCTGGATGCCGATGTTGCGCAGCGCGGCGACGGAGTGCTGCGTGGGCTTGGTCTTCAGCTCACCGCTCGGCGCCAGGTACGGCACGAGCGAGACGTGCAGGAAGAAGCAGTTGTCCCGGCCGACCTCGTGGCGCACCTGGCGGGCGGCCTCGACGAACGGCAGCGACTCGATGTCGCCGATGGTGCCGCCCACCTCGGTGATGACGACGTCCGGGACGATGCCGTCCGCGTCCGGCTCCGCCATCGCGAGGATGCGGTCCTTGATCTCGTTCGTGATGTGCGGGATGACCTGCACGGTGTCGCCCAGGTACTCGCCGCGGCGCTCCTTGGCGATCACCTCGGAGTACACCTGGCCGGTGGTGACGTTGGCCCGGCCGTGCAGGTTGCGGTCCAGGAACCGCTCGTAGTGGCCGATGTCCAGGTCGGTCTCGGCGCCGTCCTCGGTGACGAAGACCTCGCCGTGCTGGAAGGGGTTCATCGTGCCGGGATCGACGTTGAGGTACGGATCCAGCTTCTGCATGGTTACCCGCAACCCACGCGAGGTGAGGAGCTGCCCCAGCGACGAGGCGGTGAGGCCCTTGCCCAGCGAGGATGCGACCCCGCCGGTGACGAACAGGTGACGGGTCGCGCGTGTCTGCACGGAGTCTCAGCCTACCCGGGAGCCCGTACCCGGACGGGTACACCCCTCCGTCCGGCGCGTCGGGCCCGGTTCTGCGCCGGGCCTACGCCGGGGCCGCGCCGTTGGAGGCGCTGCGGTCGGAGCCGTAGCTGCCCGCCTTGCCGTTGAGCTGCTCGGAGAGCGCGAGGACCGTGGCGACGCGGCCGGAGCCGGTCTGCACGTCGTCGACCGTGGAGAGCCCGGCGGTGGAGCCACCGGACGCGCGGGCGACGCCGATCGGGCCCGTGGCGCCCGCGGACCCGTCCCGGCCCGCGAGCACCGCCCCGGAACCCATCCGGTCGAGCTGGGCGGCAAGCCGGGCGGTGATCGCGGCGGAGTCGCCCGCGTCGACGCCCTGCAGCGCCCCGCCGGTCAGCACGACGATGAGGTCGGCGGGGCCGGGGGCGGTGCCGGGCTTGAGGAAGCCGGCATCCGTGAGGCCCGTCCACACGCCCGAGGCCTGCTGCGGCGTCGGGGTGCCGCGCTTCGTCGTCATCACGCTGCCCAGCAGCCCACCCGCGAGGCTGCCGGTGTCCGACGCGGCCGGGAGCTGCGCCCCCGCGGGGAGCAGCCGGGCGGCGAGGTCGTTGAGCTGGTCCGAGCGGGCCGGGTCGCCGACCGCGTTCGTGAGGGTGATCGTGCCGGTGACGGTGCCGCCGGCCTGCCCGACCAGGCGGATCACGGACTCGGCGTCCGCGTCGTCGCCGCCGGCCTGCACGATCGCGACGCTCCTGCCGGTCAGCGTGCCGCGCACCGCGGCGGGGCCGATCCGGGCGGCGAACTGGTCCGCCGCGGCCTGCTGGTCCAGCAGGGAGTCGCGCTGGGCGCCGAGCTGCGCGACCTGCGTGGACAGCGTGTCCCGGTCCGCCGAGACGGCCGAGAGGAGCCGGTCCGACAGCCCGCTCGCGCCGAGCACGACGCCCACGGCGAGCGCCAGGAAGACCGCCGCGATGGACACGGCGTGGTAGCGGAGCGAGATCACCGGGCGAACCACCCCTTGACGGTGGCGACGACCGTGGTCGCGAGGCTGCCGATCCAGGTCAGGACGGCGTCGCCGGCGTGCGAGACGAGCAGCGCGGCGACGATCGCGATCACCGCGGCGGCGAGGAGCAGCAGCACCGCGCCCGTGGAGATCCGGCTGCGGTAGAGCTGCGTGATCACCGTGCTGTCGACCAGGGTGCCGCCGACCTGCAGCCGGGTCAGGAACGTCGACGCGTTGGAACCGGACCGCCCGCGGTCCAGGAACTCGACCATGGTGGCCGAGAGACCGACGGTGACGATCATGGAGGCGCCGTGGTGGTGCGCGAGCAGCAGCGCCAGGTCCTCGGGGTTCGCGCTCGACGGGAAGGTCACGGCGCTGGCGCCGAGGTCCTGGACCTTGTGCAGGCCGGGCGCGTGACCGTCCGCGAAGGCCGGGACGACGACGTCCGCGCCGCAGGTCAGGGCCGCGTCGGACACGTCGGCCGGGTCCCCGACGATCAGGTGCGGGCGGTGCCCGGCGGCGCGCAGGGCGTCCGCCCCGGCACCCACGCCGATCAGCACCGGCTGGTACTCGCGGATGAAGTCGGCGAGCTTCCTGAGCTCCTTCGCGTGGTCGAAGCCGGCGGCGACGACGAGCACCTGCCGGCCCTCGAGCGCGACGTCGACCTCGGGGACGCCGTAGCCGTCGAGCAGCAGCGAGCGCTCCTGGCGCATGAACTCGGTGGTGTTCGCGGCGAACGCCTCGACCTGGTGGGTGAGCCCGGCCTTGGCCTCGACCAGCGCATCCGCGACCGTCTCGCTCGTCTGCTCGGTCCCGCGGGCCAGCTCGACGTCCCCGGCGTAGACCACGCCCTCGTGCACCCGGATCCGTGCGCCGTCCCGCACGGCGTGCATCACCTCGGGACCGCAGTCGTCGACCAGCGGGATCCCGGCCGTCATCAACGCGTCGGGCCCGAGGTTCGGGAAGCGCCCGGAGATCGACGGCGCGGCGTTCACCACGGCCCCGACCTCGGCCGCGACCAGCGCATCCGCGGTCGCGCGGTCCATGTCGATCTGGTCGAGGACCACGACGTCGCCGGGCTTGAGCCGCTTGAGCAGGGCATCCGTGCGCTTGTCGACGCGCGCGGTCCCGGCGAGCCCCGGCAGCTCGGGTCGCGAGCGGTTCAGCAGGCCGGTGAGCTTCATGCCCGGCACTGTGACACCGGTCGGCGCCGGATCCACGCAGGCACGCCGGGCGTGACCACTCCGTCACCGGCTCGGTCGGCGCCGTTCCACCGACGGTGGGAGGCTGCCGGACATGCGGCGCTGGGGGGCGGTCCTGTTCCTGTTCGTCCTGCTCGCGGGCTGTTCGTCCGGGGGCTCCGGCGCCGGTTCGGCCGGCGGCGGGCTCGACGGGGACTGGCACGGGACGCTGAAGGCGCCCTCCGGATCGATCGACCTCGGCCTGCACTTCACGGGGACGGCCGGGACGGTCGACATCCCCTCGCAGGGCGTGAGCGGTGCGCCGCTCGCATCCGTCACCCACGACGGCGACACGGTGGCGTTCGCCCTGAAGGACGTGCCGGGCAATCCCGCCTACCAGGGCACCCTCGCCGGGGACACGATCAGCGGGACCTTCACCCAGAGCGGCGCCTCGCTGCCGCTGGAGCTGACCCGCGGGGCGTTGCCCGCCGCGGCGCGCCCCCAGGAGCCGAAGCCCCCGTACCCGTACCGGAGCGAGGACGTCACCTTCCCCGGGGCGGGCGTCACGCTGGCCGGGACGGTCACGGCGCCGAACGGGCCCGGCCCGTTCCCCGGCGTCGTCATGATCACCGGCAGCGGCGCGCAGGACCGGGACGAGACGCTCGCCGGGCACAAGCCGTTCCTGCTGCTCGCCGACACCCTCACCAGGGCCGGGTTCGCCGTCCTGCGCACGGACGACCGGGGCGTCGGCGGGTCCGGCGGCGACCTGACCAGCGCGTCCTACGACGCGCTCGCGGGCGACGCCCTCGCGGAAATCGCGTTCCTGAAGTCCCGCCCGGACGTCGACAAGAACGAGGTCGGGCTGTTCGGGCACAGCGAGGGCGGGTACATCGCGCCGCTGGCCGCGCAGAAGTCCCCCGCGGAGGTCGCGTTCGCGGTGCTGATGGCCGGCCCGAGCGTGCCCGGGCCGGACGTGCTGATCGAGCAGAACAGGCTGATCCTCGGCCAGGCCGGCGCCACCCCGCCACAGATCGACGGCAAGATCGCCGACCTGGACGCGATCATCGCCCGGGTCCGGGCCGGGGACCTCGCGGGCGCCTCGCAGCTCGCGACCGACCAGGCCACCGAGGCCGGCGCGACCGCCGACCAGGCGAAGGCGGCCGGGGCACAGATCGCGGGCCTGCAGTACTTCCTGACCTACGATCCGGCGCCCGCGCTGCGCTCGCTGACGATCCCGGTGTTCGCCTTCTTCGGGGGCAAGGACCTGCAGGTGCCGGCGGCGCAGAACGAGGGCCCGATGACGGAGCTCCTGGCCGGGGACCCGAAGGCCACGGTCCGGACCTTCCCGGGCCTCAACCACCTCATGCAGCCCGCATCCACGGGGGCGCCGTCGGAGTACGGCACGATCCCCACCACGATCGACCCGACCGTCCTCGACGCGATCACGGCCTGGACCACGACCCTGTGAGTGGCAATGGTCGCCCTGGCAGCTATTGCCACTCACGGGTCATGACCTGCGCTTCCTCGGGGGCTTGCGGTCCTCCTCGCGGTGCTTGCGGGCCGCGCCGAGCAGCTCCTCGGCATGGGCCCGGCCGGTGTCCGTGTCGTCGAGGCCCGCGAGCATCCGGGCCAGCTCGACGATCCGCTCGCCGTCCGGCAGGGAGCGCACGCTGCTGCGGGTGATCCCCTCCCCCCGCTTCTTCTGCACGACGAGGTGCCGGTCCGCGTAGGCCGCGACCTGCGGCAGATGGGTCACCACGATGACCTGGTGGCGCAGCGCCAGCCGGGCCAGCCGCCGTCCGATCTCGACCGCCGCCCGGCCGCCCACCCCGGCGTCGACCTCGTCGAACACCATGGTCGGGACGGGATCGGTGCCGGCGAGCGCGACCTCGAGCGCCAGCATCACCCGGGACAGCTCACCGCCGGACGCGCCCTTGTGCAGGGGCTGCGGGGCCGAGCCGGGGTGCGGGACGAGCCGCAGCTCCACCTCGTCGACCCCGTCGGATCCCGCGACCAGCAGCACCGTGCCGACGCGCAGCGCCTCCGCCGCGTCCGGCCCGCTCGCGGTACGCGGGGCGATCGAGACGTGCAGCTCGGCATCCTTCATCGCGAGGCCGCCCAGCTCCGCCGTGGTGTCCTTCGCCAGCCGGGCGGCGGCCTCGGTGCGGGCCGCGGTGAGTGCCGACGCGTGCCCGGCGAGGTCCGTGGCCAGCGCGTCCCGCCGGGCCGTGAGCGCGGCGAGCGCCTCGTCCGAGGTGTCGAGGCCGGCCAGCCGCTCCTGCGCGCGCCCCGCCCACTCGAGCACGCCGTCGATGTCCGCCGCGTACTTGCGGGTCAGGGCCTTGAGCTCGGCCTGCCGAGACAGCACGTGGGCGAGCCGCTCGGGATCGGCGTCGAGCCGGTCGAGGTAGCCGGTGAGCTCGCCCGCGACGTCCGCCAGCACCGCGAGCGCCTCCTGCAGGCGCGGGTCCAGCGCGGCCAGCTCCGGATCGCCCGCGGACTGCAGCCGGTTGCGCGCCTCGCCGGCGAGGCCGACCGCGCCGGGGCTCTCCCCGTCGTCCGAACCCCCGAGCAGGCCGTGGGCCAGGCCGGCGGCCTCGCGCAGATCGTCCGCCGCGGCGAGCCGCTTGGCCTCCTCGACGAGCCCGCGGTCCTCCCCCGGCGCCGGCGCGACCGCCTCGATCTCGGTGAGGCCGAGGCGGAGCATGTCCGCCTCCTGGGCGAGCCGGCGCGCGTTGTCCCGCCGCTCGGCGAGCTCCGCGCACACCGTCTGCCACTCGGCCCTGGTCTCCCGGTACGCCGCGAGCGGCTTGCCGACGGCGTCGCCCGCGTACCGGTCGAGCAGCGCCCGCTGATCGGCCGGACGGAGCAGCCGGAGCTGGTCGTTCTGGCCGTGGACGGCGAGCGAGGCCTCCGCGAGCCGGCCCAGGACGCCGACCGGCACGGACCGCCCGCCGAGGTGCGCGCGCGAGCGCCCGTCGGCCGAGACGCTGCGCACGGCGATCAGCGTGCCGTCCTCGTCCGGCTCCGCCCCGACCTCCTCGGCGAGCTCGAGCGCGGCCGGGCCGGACCGCTCGAAACGGCCCTCGACGACCGCCCGCGAGGCCCCCTCGGCGACCCGCGACGCCTCCGCCCGACCGCCCCCGAGCAGCGACAACCCGGTGACGACCATGGTCTTGCCCGCCCCGGTCTCCCCGGTGAGCACGGTGAGGCCAGGGTCGAGCTCCAGCGTGGCGTCCTCGATCACGCCGAGGCCCTGGATCCGCATCTCGGCCAGCATGGGGCGAACGATACGGCCCGGCACCGACAGTGACGGGCAGACACCCCGACACGGCGTCGAACTAGTGTTCGAGGCCCGGATCGGGCGGGTGCCCCGCCCGGCCCCGCCAGCCGCGGACCGGCAGGTCGAACTTGCGCACCAGCCGGTCGGCGAACGGCTGCCCGTCGAGGCGCACCATCCGGACCGGCTCGGAACCGCGGCTGAGCTCCACCCGGGCCCCCGGCGGCACCGGGACGACCCGGCGACCGTCGCAGTCCAGCACCGCGGGCGGGCCCTCCAGGTCGATCTCGACGGCGACCTCGCTCTCCGGCGACACCACCATCGGCCGCGCGAACAGGGCGTGCGCGTTGCTCGGCACCACCAGCATCGCCTCGACCTGGGGCCAGATCAGCGGGCCGCCTGCCGAGAACGCGTACGCGGTCGACCCCGTCGGCGTCGAGCAGATGAGGCCGTCGCAGCCGAACGCCGAGACCGGCCGGCGGTCGATCTCCAGCACGATCTCGAGGATCCGCTCGTGGGTGCTCTTCTCCACCACGGCCTCGTTGAGGGCCCAGGTGCGGTCGAGCACCACGCCGCGATGGCGGACGACGGCGTCGACCGTCATCCGCTCCTCGACCTTGTAGGTACCGGCGACCATCGCGTCGAGCGCCTCGCCCAGGGACTCCTGCTCGGCCTCGGCCAGGAACCCGACGCGCCCCAGGTTGACGCCGAGCAGCGGCACCCCGGCCGGGCGCGCGAGATCCGCGGCGCGGAGCAGGGTCCCGTCACCGCCCAGGACCAGCACGGCCTCGGTCTCCGCCGCGCAGGCGGGGGTGCCGTCGACGATCCGGGGACGCAGCTCGGCGGGCAGGTCCGCACCGTCGGGCACCTCGGCCCACTCCTCGGCGAGCACGCGCAGCCGGATGCCGTCGCGGGCCAGCCGGGTGGCGACGGCGGCGGCCACCCGCCGGTTCGTCTCCCGTCCCGCGTGCAGGACGACCAGGAACTCCCTCATCGGGGGCCTTCCTCCACAGCGGTCGCGAGCACGTCGTCCCCCAGGTCGTCCCCGCCGCGGGTGAGCCGCAGGAAGTACTCGACGTTCCCGGAGGGGCCGGGCAGCGGGCTCGCCACCGCGCCCCGCACCGCCAGCCCGAGCCCGCGGGCGGCCCCGGCGACCTCGGTGAGCGCGGCCAGCCGCAGCTCGGGATCGCGGACGACACCGCCCGACCCGAGCCGCTGCTTCCCCACCTCGAACTGCGGCTTCACCATCGGCACCAGGGTGCCACCCGCGGCGGTGCAGGCGACAAGTGCGGGCAGGACGGTTCGGAGTGAGATGAACGACAGATCGGCGACGGTCAGGTCGACCTCGCCGCCGATGTCCTCCGCCGTGAGCGCGCGGACGTTGGTGCGGTCGTGGACGCGCACCCGCTCGTCGGACTGCAGGCGCCAGATCAGCTGCCCGTACCCGACGTCGACCGCCACGACCTCACGGGCACCCCGGGTGAGCAGCACGTCCGTGAAGCCGCCGGTGGAGGCGCCGGCGTCGAGGCAGCGGCGGCCCTCGACGGGCTCGGCGAAGGCGTCGAGCGCGCCGACCAGCTTGTGGGCGCCGCGGGAGGCCCACTCCGGCTCGTCCGGACGCTCCTCGACCAGGACGGGCGTGGCCCGGTCGACGACGGTCGCGGGCTTCTGCGCGGGCATCCCGTTGACCGTGACCCGGCCGGCGGTGATCAGCTCCGCCGCGTGCTGACGCGAGCGGGCGAGCTTGCGGCGGACGAGCTCGGCGTCCAACCGGGAGCGGGTGGGCACGTCAGTAGCTGGTCGAGCCGGCGGTCAGCGCCGCCCCGAGCGCGGCGTGCACCCGCTCGAACGCGGCCACGTGCTCGGCGGCGGGGCGGCCGGATACCTCGTCCAGCGCCGCGAGCGCCGCCTCGACGTCGGCGCGCACCGCGGCCAGCGGGCGCGCGGCGGCGGGGCGGGGATCGCCGGGGACGGGCACGGTCATCGGGTCGCTCTCCGGGTCGGGTACGTGATCGCCCACGGTAGCCGAGGGGCGCGCCCGACCGTCAAACGGGCATTACGGAGCCACAATGCACTTTCTGAGGGGCACAGCCGTGCATTGTGGCTCCATGATGCGGTTCAGGCGAGGCCGAGGTGGATGAGCGCGGCCTCGGCCGCGGCACCCTCCGCCGTGACGGTCGCCGGGCCGCCCCCGGCCGCCCAATGGACGGCGCAGAGCGCGCGCAGGGCGCCGACCGGATCGTCTCCCCCGCCGGACAGGGTCAGCCGGTCGCCGACCTGCCACCCGCCCCGGCTGCCGGGCTCGAGCTCGTCCGCCGGGGCCGTCAGGCAGCCGAGGTCCGCGGCGATGTACGTCGGCCGCAGCTCCTCGGTCGCCTCCAGGACCTCCCGGGCCGTCGAGACGCCGGTGAGGACCATCAGCGTCGGCAGCCCGGCGGCGTTGCCGCCCTCGATGTCGGTGTCGAGCCGGTCGCCGATCACGATGCCGCGCTCGGCCCCGGACGCCGCGAGCGCCTCCCGGATCAGCGTGGGCGCGGGCTTGCCCGCGACCTGCGGCTCGACCCCGCTGGCGATGCGCACGACCCCGACCATCGAGCCGTTGCCGGGCATCGGCCCGCGGTCGGTCGGCAGCGTCGGGTCGACGTTCGTGGCGACCCAGACGGCCCCCGCGCGGATCGCGAGGGTGGCCTCCGCGAGCTGGCGCCAGCCGGTGTCCGGGGAGTGGCCCTGCACGACGCCGGCCGCGCCCTCCGCGCTCCGCACCGCCACGAGGCCGCGGGCGGTGATCTCCTCGGCCAGCGCGTCCGTGCCCACGACCAGCACGGACGAGCCCGCGGGCAGCTGGGCGGCGAGCATCGCCGCACCGGCCTGGGAGCTGGTCCGGACGTCGTCCGTCGTCGCGGGGAAACCGAGACCCGCGAGGTGCTCGGCCACCTCGGCCGGCCGCCGCGAGGCGTTGTTGGTGACGTAGGAGATGCGGACGCCCCGCCCCGCCGCCCCCCGGATCGCCTCGACCGCCCCCGGCACGGCCGCGGGGCCGGCGTAGAGGGTGCCGTCGAGGTCGACCAGGAGGACGTCGAAACGGGAGAGGAGATCGTCGGTCACCCGGAGGAGTCTTCCGTCCCGGTGCCGGGCTCCGCAGGCCAGGTGTCGACGGCGGGGAGGGGGTCCCCGTCCTCGTCCACCTCGGCGGGGTCCTCGGCGGGTGCGGGCGCCGTCGAGGCTCCGAGGGGCGCGGACGTCCCCGTCGCCGCCGTCGACGCTTTCGCGGCCTTCGGGGCCTCAGCCGTCTCGGCCTCAGCCGTCTCGGCCTCGGTGGGAGACGCGTCCGACGGGGCAGGCTCGCCCGCGTCAGTGCCAGCCGCCGCAGTGCCACCCGCGTCAGTGCCACCCGCCGCAGTGCCGGCTGCCGCAGTGCCGGCTGCCTTCGTGGAGCCGGCTGCCTTCGTGGAGCCGGCTGCCTTCGTGGAGCCGGTCGAGCCCGAGCCGTCGGCAGACTCCGCGGCGAGCGCCCCCTCGACCTCGGCCGCCGCATCGGCAGCGTCGGTCTCGGCAGCGCTGCCCTTCGCCGCGTCACGCTCAGCTGTGTCGATGCCGGTCGTGTCGGCGATCTCGGGCCGGTCGTCCTCGGCGTCGTCCTCGGCCTCGTCGTCAGCGTCGGCGACCGCGGCGTCGGTGGTCTCCGCGATCGGGGCCGGCTCGGAGCGGCGGGGGGCGACCTGCTCGCGGTCCTCGTCGCGGTCGGGCCGCCGGTCCTGGGACCGGGCGGGGAGCATCTCCTCCTCGACCACGTCGCCGATCTCGAAGCCGTCGTCGAGGTCGTCGACGTCCTCGCCGGTCAGGATCGCGACCCGGCGGTGGGCGTCCGTCTCGCCGTCGGTGTCCGCGTCGGAGGCGTGGACGAACCACTGCACCGCGTCGGACTCCCGGCCGGCGGCCAGGAGATTGTCCGCGTAGGCGTAGAACAGGCGGGCACTCCACGGGTCGCGCTTCGCCGGGTCCAGGTCGGCACCCTGCAGCCCGACGACGGCGGCGTCGACCTCACCGAGGTCGCGGCGCGCCCCGGCGGCGACGATCGCCAGCTCCACGCGCGCGGCGTGGTCCAGCACCTTCGCCTCCGGGCCGCGGGCGAGCTCGAGAGCGCGCTCCGGCCGACCGAGGGCCCGCTCGATGTCCGCCATCACCGCGATGTGCCCGGGTCCGCCGCCCATCCGGCGCGCCGCACGCAGCTCGCCGAGGGCCTCGTTCCACTCCCCCGCGTGGTAGGCCGCGATCCCCGCGGCCTCCCGGACGACGGAGATGCGCGAGGCGCGCTTGCGGGCGTACCGGGCGTGCTCGAGGGCCTGCTCGGGGTCCTCGTCGACGAGCAGACCGGCCGCCACGAGGTGCAACGCGACGATCTCCGCGGTCTCCTTCTGGAGCCCGCGCAGGTCACGGCGCACGTCGCCGTCGAGAGCCGACACCCGCACGCCCTCGGGCAGCTCGGGCTCGGCCATGAAGGTGGTGTGCACCCCTTCGGCCGTGCCCGCCGAACGACGGGGCCGCTCCTCACGGGCCGGACCGCGGTCGACGTCACGACGTCCGCGGTCCCCACCCCGGGCGCGGTCGTCGCGGCGCGGGCGGTCGTCCCGGCGGAACCGGTCGTCCCGGCCGGATCGCTGGTCGTCGCGGCGCGGCCGGTCCGAGTCGCGGCGTGGCCGGTCCCCGGAGCGCTCCCACCGCGGCCCGTCGTTCACCGGACGGGTGTCGTCGTGCGTTCCCCGGGACGCTCGGTCCGAGGCCGGCCGAACGGACCGCTCCGCCTCGGCGCCCGCATCGGGCGACCCGGAGGTCGCCGCCGGAGACCGCTCACCCTGGCCGGCGGTCGACCGGATCGGGTCGTTGTCGGACTCGCCGTCCCGGGCCGCACCGTTCGTCGTGGAACCTCCGTCGACCCCGTCGCCCTGCGCGGATGCGTCAGCCACCGCGCGGCCGGCAGGGACCGCTCCGTCGTCCTCGGTGCCGACGGCCGTGCGGCGGTCGTCCTCACGAGCGGGCGAGCGGTCGTCGGCCGGGCTCTGCGCCTCGGGCGCCGGTGCACCGGCTTCGCGGAAGGCGGGAAGGGCATCCGGAGCACCGCCGACACGGTCACCCTGCGGGAGGTCGTCGCCGGCCTGCGCGGCGCTCGTCCGGGTACCGCTTCGCTCGGTGTCGCCCACGCGGCTGTCCCGGGCCTCGCTGTCCCCGGCCTCGCCGTGCCCGGCCTGGATGCCGTCGGACTGCGCGTCGGACGTCCGGTCGTCAGCGCGGGCCGCGCTGTCATCGCGGCCGAGGTCCTCGTCCTCACGGGAACGGAATCCAGCGCTCCCGCGGTCGTCGCGCGCCGCGCTCCCGGAGGAACGGTCGGCGGATCCACTCTTGTCCCGGCCGCCGTAGCCGCCGCGGCTCTCGCGGTCGTCACGGGAGCCACGGTCGTCACGGGAGCCACGGTCGGTGCGGGCGTCCCGGTCGCTGCGGGAGTCACGGTCGGCCCGCGTCTCACGGTCGCCGCGGTAGCTGCCGGAACCGCCCCGGTCGCCGCGCGAGTCGCGGTCGCTCCGGAATCCGCTTCCACGGGAGTCGCGGTCGCCACGGCTCTCGCGGTCGCCACGCGAATCCCGGTCGCTGCCGAACCCGCCCCGCGAGTCGGCACCGGCGCGGTAGCCGCCGGACTGGCCGCGGGAGTCCCGGTCGCCGCGGTAGCCGGTGCTCGACCTGCCCCGGTCGCCATACCCACCCCGAGAGTCGCCACCACGGGAGCCGCCGTCACGACCGCCGCCGTCACGACCGCTGCCCCGGGAGTCGCGGTCGCCGCGGTAGCTGCCCCGCGAGTCGCGGTCGTCCCGGGAGGCGCCGGCTCCCCGGTCGCCGCGGAACCCGCCACGACTGTCCTGGCCGCCACGCGACTCGCGGTCACGGAAGCCGCCGGAGTCCCGGCTGCCCCGGAAGGTCCCGGAGTCGCCCCGGGAACCGCCGCGTCGGTCGTCCCCACCGCGGAAGCCGCCCCGGTAGTCGCGACGGTCGCTGTCGCTGCCGCGCGAGTCCCGGTCGCCGCGGTAGCCCCCACGGGAGTCCCCGGAGCCGCCGCGCGAGTCACGATCGGAGCCACCTCGGTAGCCACCGCGCGAGTCCCGGTCCCCGCTGCGGAAGCCCTGTCCCCCACGGGAATCGCGGTCACCACGGGAGTCGCGGTCGCCACGGTATCCGCCGCGCGAGTCCCCGCCGCCGAAGCTGCGAGCCCCGCGGTCGTCGCCGCGCCCGCCACGGTCGTCGCCGCGGTACCCACCCCGGTTGCCGGAGGGGCGGTCGTCGCGGCGCGGACCACGGTCGTCCCGGTCCCGGAAGCTGCGCTCGCCGCCGTCGCGGTCCGAACGGGGCCGCCGATCGTCGCCGGTCCCGCGTTCGGTGTCGCGGAAGGAGCCCCGCGAACGGTCGCCGTAGCCACCGGAGCGTCCACCCCGGTCGCCACCGGTGCGATCACCGAAGGTCCTGCCACCCGGGCCACGATCGCCCCGGTCGGAGCTGCTCGAACCACCGCGGTAGCCGCCCCGGCGGTCGTCGCGGTCGTCGCGCCGATACCCGCCCGAGCGGTCGTCGCGGCCGCGGCCACCCTGCTGCCCGCCGCCTGGAGCACCGCCACGCCGGCGGTCGTCCTGGCCCCACCGGTCGACCTGGACCTTCCCACTGGGCAGGCTGCGCCCACCCTGTGGGCGGTCGCCCCGGCCCCGATCGTCACGGGCCCGGTCGTCGCGGCCCCGGTCGTCGCGGCTGCGGTCGTCCCGCCCGCGGTCGGTGGAGCGGCGGTCGTCCCGGCCGCGATCCGGCCGGTCGCCCCAGCCGCTCCCGACGCGGCCGCCGCTCTGCCGGCGGTCGTCGCGGCGCTCAGTGCTGCGCGGGCGCTCACGGCGGTCGCCGGCGCCCTTCTTCTTGTCATCCCGATCAGTCACTCTTGAATTCCGATTCTCGTCGCGTCGCAGCCGTGATCGCGTTCTGTGTCACCAACCGCGATTCCAGCCTCGGAGAACACAAAAAAGGGCGTCCCCACCACCCGGTGGGGACGCCCTTCGATGTTTGATGTCGGCGGCGACCTACTCTCCCACACCCTGGCGAGTGCAGTACCATCGGCGCTGGAGGGCTTAGCTTCCGGGTTCGGGATGGGACCGGGCGTTCCCCCTCCGCCATAACCACCGACAACACTATTCACCTATCCCCCAAACCTTCCCCCACAACAAAAAAGGGGAAATCGGGGGTCGAACACCAACCACACATCCCCAACCAGGGACAGCAGTCGTGTGCTCAGGGTCACAC
>NZ_BAAAQK010000023.1:0-37437 GCF_039531635.1 Pseudonocardia ailaonensis
CTCACCGTCTCGCTGCCAGCCCATCACGGCCGCTCCGGACCGGCCCACGCAGTCTCACAGTCAGCTTTGGGGCGGATGCGATGGTGGGGCAGGCAGCGTTGAGGTGGCGCTCGCGGTGGTGATCGTTCCCAGGGTGACGAGATGGTGGGGTGGATAGCGCTGGAGTCACGCTCGCGGGTGGATCGTTCCCAGGGCGAGGGGTGGATAGCGCTGGAGCCACGCTCGCTCGTGGTGATCGCTGTGAGAGTGACGCTGTGGTGGTGGGGCCGCAGTGATGTGACGCTCGTGAGCTTGTCGCGCGAGGTGTGGTTTCCGAGGGCGAGGCTCCGGACCGCATAGCGGGATGATCTTTCCGAGTGTCACGGCGCAGCTGAGCCGGTCGCGCGGGTGTCGCGGTCGGATCGATCGCGACACTCATGATCAACGCGAGTGTGACGGCGTGGTCGTGGGGTCCGCACCGGTGCGACTGCCGGATCGATCACGGAACCGCGCGGGGAGTGGGGCCGTCCCACTCGGCATGACGATCCAACCGTTCCGCGGGTCGACCGCGGTCGCCGCCGGCCGGGTCACCCGTGCGCGTCTCCGGGGACCGGCGTTCCTGCGGGTGTTCCCGGACGTGTACGTCCCGGTCGGGCCGGGCGCGGGACCGCCCGATCTGGCGCTGCGCGCCCGGGCCGCTGCGGTGGTGGTGGAGGGGCGCGGCGTCGTGGGTGGTTGGGCGGCCGCGGAGCTGCTCGGGGCATCGTGCGGGCCGCAGGATGCCGCCGTCGAGGTGGTGGTGCCCGCGGGATCGCAGCGTCCGCAGGCGGGTCTGGTGGTGCGGCGTGGCCGACTGGGCGAGGACGAGATCCTGCTGGTCGGCGGTGTCCGGACGACGTCCTTCGAGCGGACGGCCTTCGACCTCGCGTGCCGGCTGCCGGTGCGGGAGGGCGTCGTCGCCGTCGACGCACTCGCGCGTGTGGGCGGGTTCGAACCGCAGGTGCTGCTGAGGATGCGGAACCGGCACCTCGGTGCGAGGGGGAGCGCCCGGGTCCCGGAGGTCGTGGCCAGGGCGGACCGGCGCTCGGGCTCGCCCATGGAGACCCGCATCCGGTTGACGATCGCCGACGCCGGCCTGCCGCTCCCTGTGCTGCAGCACCCCGTCGGCCCGTACGAGCTCGATCTCGCGTATCCGTTGCTCCGGCTGGGTATCGAGCACAACGGCAGCGACCATCTGGTCCCCGAGCGCGCTCTGCGTGACCTCCGGCGCGAGGCGTATCTGGCGCGGCAGGGCTGGCGGATCATCCGGTTCGCCTCCGCGGACATCCTCAACCGCCCCCACACGGTCGCCGCGCGCATCCGCGGCGAGCTCGGCCGTGATCGTCACGAGAGCCACGACAGTGCTCGGCACTCCGCCACCGCGTGACCCTCGCGCGGATCACGGGAGCGGATGAGGATCAGGGGAGCGGATGACCAGTGCCCCGGAGGGCGGAATTCCGACGATCGAGTGTGGTGGCAGCACCCCTCTGCGCAGCGGTGCGGGTTCCTAGGTTGGGTTCATGACCACGGCCCCGCACGCCCCTCTCCCTCACCGGCCCGTGGGGTTCGCGGCGGCCCCGCCGATCCCCGCCTCCCGCCTCACCGGGACATCGTCCGCCGGGGCGTCTCTGCTGGTCCCCGTCTCGCGGCCCGCCGCGACCTCGCCGGCCCGGTCCGGCCCGCTCTCCGATGCGGTGCCGCTGATCCCCGCCCGGCCCGGGGTGCCCGCCTACGCGCAGGCCCAGCCCTTCCTCACCTTCCCGCAGCGCCCGCCGGTCGGGTCGGTGCGCAGGGCCCCGGTGCTTCGGACCGGCCGGTCCGGCGGCGTGCTCGCCACGCGGGTCGCGGGTCTCGTGCTCACCGCTCTGTGTGCACTGTGGCCGGTCTGGTTCGCGGTGATGGCGCTGGCCTTCGGGCTGGGGCTCGACAGCGTCGTCGGCATGGTGATCGGGGCCGTGATCGGGACCGTCGCCATCGGCTGGCCGGTCGGCTTCTGGTTCGCGACGTCCTCGGCGCGGAAGGTGTGGCCGGTGCTGATCGCGCTGGTCCCGACCTTCCTCGTGACGGCAGGGACGGTCTGGCTGCTCCTCGGCCGCTGACGGCGGCATGATCGCCGGTCGCATGCTCCCGGCCAGGTCGGCCGTGCCCGCCCGCACCGAGACGCCGATCATGACCCACCGCGCCGCATCGCACCGCACCGCACCGCGCTGAGACTCGCCGGTGCGCCGCGTGGGTCGGCGAACCCGCTGCTCAGAGTGCGTTCGCCACCGCCTGTAACTGCCTGGCGATGGTGATGTTGGCGCCGTCGTCGTCCCCCATGCGGACGGCGACGGTCCGCGTCCTGGGGGAGACGACCATGATCTGCCCGTGGTCGCCCATCGCCGCGAGATCGCCGGAGCCGTCGGGGCGCGGCAGCACCCACCAGCCGTTGCGGTAGCCGACGGCGTCGAGGCCGCCGAACGTCTCGACCGTCGGTGATCCGGACAGGCTGCGGGACGCCCACGCTCCGCCGTCGAGCACCCGCTGTCCCACCCTGGCCAGGTCGCGGGCGCTGACCACCAGCCCGCTCTCGTGGTAGGGGAAGCCGGCGGAGTCGACGCACCACGACACCGGGTCCTGCGCCCCGAGCTCCGCCCACAGCGACCGCAGCGGCCCGTCGGTCAGCAGCCCGCCGGAGAGCCGCTGGTAGGTGAGGCCGACGAGGTTGGGCGCGTAATCGTTGTACGTGAACACCCCGGGCGGCGAGGTCACCGTCGCCCGCCGGAGGACGGTCGAGGCCAGGTCGCTCGCGTAGTAGACGGCCGCCTGGTCGGTGTTGACCCACGGGTACGGCGTGTTCGGCGAGAAGGCGATGCCGGAGCGCATGTCGAGCAGGTCGCCCACGGTGATCCCCGTGAAGCGCGGGTCGACCGTCCCCAGCGAGGTGTCCAGCGGCAGTGACCGGGACGCCAGCAATGACACGAGGGTCTTCGAGATCGAGAAGGCGGCGGCCGGCCGGTCGGCCGAGCCCCACGAGCACACCAGCCGGCCGTCCTTGACGAGGACGATGCTCTGCGCGTTCGTCGTGGGCAGCGCGGGACAGCCGGAAGCACCCGCCCACGGCCGCGGGGAGACAGCCGGGACGGTGACGGACGACTTCCAGTCGACGTCGGTGATCGAGGAGTCCCGGTGCACCAGCACCCGGGTGATGTACGGGACGTCCCCGCGCCCCGCCACCAGGAGGACCAGTACGAAGACGAGCGCCACCGCCGTCGGGAAGATCCAGAGCAGCCGGCGCACGTCCGCAACCTACGGAAAAGCCGCAGGGGCGGCAGGCCGAAGCCCACCGCCCCCGCGGAGCGAACGAGAAGGACTAGAAGTCCATGCCGCCCATGCCGCCGGTCGGGTCGCCGGCCGGAGCGGCGTTCTTCTCCGGCTTGTCGGCGATGACCGCCTCGGTGGTCAGGAACAGCGCCGCGATGGACGCCGCGTTCTGCAGCGCCGAGCGGGTGACCTTGGCCGGGTCGATGATGCCGGCCTTGACCAGGTCCTTGTACTCGCCGGTGGAGGCGTCGAGGCCCTCACCCGCGGGAAGGTTGCGCACCTTCTCCGCGACGACGCCGCCCTCGAGGCCGGCGTTGATGGCGATCTGCTTGAGCGGCGCCTCGAGCGCGACCTTGACGATGTTCGCCCCGGTCGCCTCGTCGCCGTCCAGGCCGAGGCCCTCGAACAGGCCCGCACCGGCCTGGATGAGCGCGACGCCGCCACCGGCGACGATGCCCTCCTCGACGGCCGCCTTCGCGTTGCGAACGGCGTCCTCGATGCGGTGCTTGCGCTCCTTGAGCTCGACCTCGGTCGCGGCTCCGGCCTTGATGACCGCAACACCGCCGGCCAGCTTGGCCAGGCGCTCCTGCAGCTTCTCGCGGTCGTAGTCCGAGTCCGTGCGGTCGATCTCGGCGCGGATCTGGTTGACGCGGCCCGCGATCTGGTCCGCGTCGCCCGCACCGTCGACGATGGTGGTCTCGTCCTTGGTCACGACGACCTTGCGGGCCGTGCCCAGGAGCGACAGGTCGGCGGTGTCGAGCTTGAGGCCGACCTTCTCCGAGATGACCTCGCCACCGGTGAGGATGCCCATGTCGGTGAGCATGGCCTCGCGGCGGTCACCGAAGCCCGGCGCCTTGATGGCGACGGACTTGAAGGTGCCACGGATCTTGTTGACGACGAGCGTGGCCAGGGCCTCGCCCTCGACGTCCTCGGCGATGATCGCGAGGGGCTTGCCCGACTGCATGACCTTCTCCAGCAGCGGGAGCAGGTCCTTGACGGTCGCGATCTTGGACGAGACGAGGAGGATGTACGGGTCCTCGAGCTCGACCTCCATGCGCTCCGCGTCGGTCACGAAGTACGGGGAGATGTAGCCCTTGTCGAAGCGCATGCCCTCGGTGAGCTCGAGCTCCAGACCGAAGGTCTGGCTCTCCTCGACCGTGATCACGCCTTCCTTGCCGACCTTGTCCATCGCCTCGGCGATGAGCTCGCCGATCTGCTTGTCCGCAGCGGAGATGGAGGCGGTGGCCGCGATCTGCTCCTTGGTCTCGACCTCCTTGGCCGACTTCAGGAGTGCCTGCGAGACGGCCTCGACGGCCTTCTCGATGCCGCGCTTGAGACCCATCGGGTTCGCGCCGGCGGCGACGTTGCGGAGGCCCTCGCGGACCAGCGCCTGCGCCAGGACGGTCGCGGTGGTGGTGCCGTCACCCGCGATGTCGTCCGTCTTCTTGGCAACTTCCTTGACGAGCTCGGCCCCGATCTTCTCGTACGGGTCCTCGAGCTCGATCTCCTTGGCGATCGACACACCATCGTTGGTGATGGTGGGCGCGCCCCACTTCTTCTCCAGGACGACGTTGCGACCGCGCGGGCCGAGCGTCACCTTGACAGCGTCGGCGAGGGTGTTCATGCCGCGCTCGAGCCCGCGGCGCGCCTCCTCGTCGAAAGCGATCTGCTTCGCCATGGGGGTGTGGTCCTCCGAATTGGGATGACTCGTCGCTCGAACTCAGGCGCCCGCGACGGACGACCGGCAACCCTGCGCCGGTCTCACCGGGAGTTCGAACTGGCACTCACACATGGCGAGTGCCAAGCCCCGTTTTAGCACTCGGGGTAGGCGAGTGCAACCGAACGCACCCTCGTGCAGGATGGTCCGGTGCGGACTGTGGAGGAGCACCGGACCGTCGTCGCGGCGCTGCTGGGGCCGACGGCGATCGTGGAGCTGCCGCTCGCCGAGGCCAGGGGCAAGGTCCTGGCGGAGGCCGTGCGGGCGGGCGTGGACCTGCCGCCGTTCGACAACTCGGCGATGGACGGGTACGCGGTCCGGGCCGCGGACATCGAAGGAGCCCCGGTCACGCTGCCGGTGACCGCGGACATCCCGGCCGGACGCACCGACGTCCCCGTCCTGGAACCCGGCACCGCGCACCGCATCATGACCGGCGCGCCGATGCCCGCCGGCGCCGACGCCGTCGTCCAGGTGGAGCTGACCGACGGCGGCACCGAGACCGTCACCGTCTCCGAGGCCCGCGCGGCGGGCACCCACATCCGTCCCCGCGGGGAGGACGTCGTGGCCGGCGCGGTCGTGCTCGAGGCCGGAACCGTGCTGGGCGCCGCGCAGATCGGCGTCGCCGCCGCGGTCGGCCGGGGCACGCTGCCCGTGTTCCGCCCGCCGCACGTCCTCGTCCTGTCCACGGGCTCCGAGCTGGTCGGGCCGGACCGGCCGCTGCAGCCGGGGCAGATCTACGAGTCCAACGGCGCGATGCTCGCCGCCGCGGTCCGCGACGCCGGCGCCACGGCCGAGCAGCTGAGCTTCGTGCCGGACGACGTCGAGCAGTTCCGGGCCGTCCTCGCCGAGAAGGTGGACGCCGGGGTCGACCTGGTGATGACGTCCGGGGGAGTCAGTGCCGGCGCCTACGAGGTGGTCAAGGACGCGTTCACCGGCCACGGGGTCGACTTCGTGCGGGTCGGGATGCAGCCCGGCGGCCCGCAAGGTGCCGGCGTGGTCCGGCTCGGCGAGGTCGACTGCCCGGTCGTGACGCTGCCGGGCAACCCGGTGAGCTCGCTCGTCTCGTTCGAGGTGTTCGTGCGGCCGGCCCTGCTGCGCGCGATGGGGCATCCGTACCCGGACCGCCCGGTCGTCACCGCCCGCACGCGGGAGGCGCTGCGTTCCCCGGAGGGCAAGCGTCAGTTCCGGCGGGGGGTGCTCGACGCCCGCGACGGCACCGTCGGCGAGATCGGCACCCCCGCCTCGCACATGCTCGGCGCCCTGGCCCGGGCCGACTGCCTGATCGTGGTGCCGGAGGAGCGCACCGAGGTGGCGGCCGGCGAGGAACTCGACGTGTGGCTGCTGGAGGCCTTCTAGGGGGTCGGAGGAGTTCCTGTCACCCGGAAAGTGGTACGCGTCACATGCGGAGGGTGCAACACTTCTCCTCCGCCAGGCGTCTTATCAGGTGAGTGTTCGGCCGATCGGTGCAGATCATCGCGTTCTCTCAGGATTGATCTGGACGATCGGTCGGAGGCTGGGGATACTTTCCACGAGAGGTGGGTAACCACCTCTCGACGCACAGGACCTACCGCCCGTCGCTGGGGAGCGGACGAGCGGTGCCAAGGCCGGGGTCGCCGTCTCGGGGGATGGCGGCCCCGGCCCTTTGCTGTCCGTGGTGCGGTCCCTTCCTCCCGCAGGTCTCTGCACCCTCTCGTGTCCGATCCCAGTACCGTGGCGCCCGCGCCCTCCTGCCCGGCACCGGCCGGGGAGATGCCGGAGGTGGCGCCGACCGGGAAGGACCGCCCCCGCGACCATGGCCGCGAGCTCTGACCAGGACGTCCGGACCGAGAGAGCCCCGGACCCGGCCGGGTCCGTTCCGACCGGTGGCGACGGTGCACTGCTGCACGCGCTGAAGCTCGTCCGCGAGGCGGTGCCGCCGCTGCACCCCGGGGGCCGCCCGGTGATCGCCGGGGTCGCGGTCGCCGCCGGCGCGCTGCGCCTGCTCACCGGGCGGGGGACCGGCGTCGGGCTGCTGGCCACCGCCGCCACCGCCGCGTTCTTCCGCTCCCCGCACCGGGTCGCGCCGCCGCGGCCGGGCGCCGTGCTGGCCCCTGCGGACGGCACGGTCGCCCTGATCAGCGAGGTCGTGCCGCCGCCGGAGCTGGACCTGCCGCGCGAGCCGGTCACCCGGGTCAGCGTGTTCCTCTCGGTGCTCGACGTGCACGTCCAGCGGATCCCGATGCACGGCCGGATCCGCTCGGTGGAGTACCGGCCCGGCGCGTTCCTCTCCGCGGACCTGGACAAGGCCAGCGAGGACAACGAGCGCAACGCCCTGGTGCTGGAGACGCAGACCGGCCACGCCATCGGCGTCGTCCAGATCGCGGGGCTGCTCGCCCGGCGGATCCGCTGCGACGTCGCCGCGGGCGACGAGGTCGCGGCCGGGGAGACCTACGGGCTGATCCGCTTCGGGTCCCGGGTGGACACCTACCTGCCGCCCGGCGTCGCTCCCGAGGTCGCGCTGGGGCAGCGGACCATCGGCGGCGAGACCGTGCTGGCGGAGCTGAAGCCTGCGGACGCGACCACGGGCGCCGATCTCGCTGTGCCCGCATGAGCACCCGGAACACCTATCAGGCGGGGGTGCGGCTCCTCCCCAACGCGGTCACCGTCCTCGCGCTCTGCGCCGGGCTCTCGTCCGTCAACTTCGCGTTGGCCGGCCGGTTCGAGCTCTGCATCGCCGCGGTCGGCGCCGCCGCCCTGTGCGACGCCCTCGACGGCGGCCTCGCCCGCCTGCTCGACGCCAGCAGCAGGATCGGCCAGGAGCTCGACTCCCTCGCCGACCTCGTGTCCTTCGGTGTGGCGCCCGCGCTCGTCGTCTACATCTGGGCGCTGCAGGGCACCCGCGTCGGCTGGATCGTCGCGCTGATCTTCGCCGTGTGCATGGCGCTGCGGCTCGCCCGCTTCAACACCCTGATCGACGACGAGGACCAGCCGCCGTTCGCCAAGGAGTTCTTCACCGGCGTCCCGGCCCCCGCGGCCGCGCTCACCGCCGGCATCCCGCTCTACCTGTTCCTGCACTTCGGCCCGGGCTGGTGGTCCAACCCGGTGACTGTCGGGATCTGGGCGCTGGTCACCGCGGCCCTGATGGTCAGCCGCATCCCGACTCTGTCCCTGAAGACGGCCAGGGTCCGGCCCCGCTGGATCGCGCCGCTCCTCGTGCTGGTCGGGGTGGCGGCGGCGCTGCTGCTCACCGCGCCGTTCCTCGGGATGGCGGTGATCGGCGTCGGGTACCTGCTGCTGATCCCGTACACGGTGTACCGCTACAAGTGGCTGGAGCGGCATCCCGAGGCGTGGGGGGTGCCGGTGCGGGAGCGCCGGGCGGTCGCCCGCGCGGCCCGTTCGGCCCGGCGCCTGGGCCTGCGCCCGCCGCTGCGCCGCCGGGTCGCGGGCCGCGCCAGCGCGGTCGCGCGGGGGATGGGCGGGATGGTCCGCCGCCGGGGCCCCGAGGGCTCGCTCGATCCCCGCGACTCCCGGGACCCCCAGGACACGCCCCGCCCGATCCGCCCCCGCCGCCCGGGCCCCCGCCGCCCCGGCGACCCCCGCCGCCTCGGCCTCCGCCGCCGCTGACCGGCCTCCGAACCCCCCGCCCGCGAGTCGGCACCTTCGGTAGGCCGAAACACACGCTCACGACGCCCCCGACCCGCTCCTGGCCCGGGAGCAGGGCCCCGCGAGTCGGGCTGTGGGTTCCCGCGAGTCGGGCCGTGGCTCTCCGCGAGCCGGGCCGTAGGCCTTCGCGAGTCGGGCTGTGGGGTCTCCGCGAGTCGGGCATGGGTCTCCGCGAGGCGGGCCGCGGGCGGAGCCGGGCGTCCGAAACGCACGGTCCGGTCGTCCCTCCCGCCGCCCGCGGGCGGCGCGTCGATACGGTGGGGTCGTGATCACGCTGGTCGCCCGCCTGGCGACGTCCGCCGTCGACGCACGACGGGGGGTCGTGCGCCTCCATCCCGAGGTGCTCGACGCCCTCCACCTGCGTTCCTGGGACGCCGTCACCCTCACCGGGGGCCGGGTCACCACCGCGCTCGCCGTCGCCGGGGACCCCGCGGCCGCGCCCGGGCAGGCCCTGCTCGACGACGTCACGCTGTCCAACTCCGGGCTCACGGACGGCGCCGCCGTCGTCGTGGGACCGGTCGAGGTCGCGCCCGCGCGGCGGATCGTGCTCGCCGGATCCCGGCTCGTCCGCAGCTCGGTCACCCCGGCCACGGCGCGGCTCGCGCTGCTCGGCAAGGTCCTGACCTCGGGCGATGCCGTGTCCCTGCTGCCGCAGGACATCTCTCCGCCTCCGGGTGCCGACGTTCCGCGCACCCGGCAGGCCCTCGCCGCGGCGATCGGCGGGGCGTGGACGAGCGAGCTGGTCACCGTCGCCTCGGCGGATCCGCGGGGTCCCGTGTCGGTGCACCCCACGACCGTCGTCGGGTGGCTGGACGGGCCGACCACGGCGGATCCCGCGCGACCGGCCCGGGCCGCCGCCCGGCCCGTCAGCACCCCGGTGCCGGTCGCGGCGCCCGAGGAGCCCGCCGAGCCGCCGCTGCCGCTCGACGCACTGATCGGCAACACCCCCGCCGCCCGCCGGCTCATCGAGTGGCTCGAGCTGACGTTCGCGCGGCCCGAGCTGCTGGTGAAGCTGGGTGGATCACCGCGCCTCGGCGTGATCGTCTCCGGGCCGGAGGGGGTCGGGAAGGCGACGCTCGTGCGCAGCGCCGCCCACGCGGTCGACGCCGGGTGCGTCGAGCTGGCCGGGCCCGCCGCGGCCGCGCTCGAGCCCGCGTCCGCCGCGGCACGGGTCCAGGAGGCGCTGAGCGCCGCTCGTGACCGCGCCGCCGACGGGACGCCGACGGTCCTGCTGGTCACGGACGTCGACGCCCTGCTGCCCGCGGCCACCCCGCCGCCGCTCGCCACCCTGGTGATCGACTCCCTGAAGGAGGCGGTGGCGACCCCGCGGCTCGCCCTGGTCGCGACGACCGCGGCGCCGGAGGCCGTCGACCCGCGGCTGCGAGCACCCGAGCTCGCGGACCGGGAGCTCGGCCTGGCCCTGCCGGACCAGCGGGTCCGCGCCGACCTGCTGCGCCGGCTGCTGAACGGGATCCCGACGGCCGACGACGTCGACCTGGGCGAGATCGCCGCCCGCACCCCGGGGTTCGTGGTCGCCGACCTCGCCGCGGTGCGGCGGGAGGCCGCGGTGACCGCGGCGCTACGGCACCGGGCCGCGAACCCGGGCCCGGCCGCGGCGAACCCGGGCCCGGCCGCGGCCGAGCTCGGGAAGCCCGAGCCCGCGAAGTCCGAGCCCGCGAAGTCCGAGCCGGCGAAGCCTGCTCCCGCGAAGCCCGACGCCGCTGGATCCGAGACCTCGGCGCCTGCCGCCGCGCACGCCGCACCCGGTGGGCCCGGGGCCGACAGACCGCAGGCCCCCGAGACCGACACCGCGCGGTCAGGGGCGCCGCAGTCCGAGGCGCCCGGGTCCGCCCTTCCGGCTCCCGCCGAGCCCCGCATCGAGCAGGCCGACCTCCTCGGCGCCGTGGGCTCCGTCCGTCCCATCTCCCTGTCGTCCACCGGCACCCTGCAGACCGGCGGCCTCACCCTCGACCAGGTCGGCGACATGACCGAGGTCAAGCAGGCCCTCACCGAGGCGGTCCTCTGGCCGCTGCGCTACCCGGACTCCTTCGCCCGCCTCGGCGTGGACGCCCCCCGCGGCGTGCTGCTCTACGGCCCGCCCGGCGGCGGCAAGACCTTCCTGCTGCGTGCCCTGGCCGGGTCCGGGCAGCTCAACGTCTTCTCCGTGAAGGGCGCCGAGCTGCTGGACAAGTACGTCGGCGAGTCCGAGCGGGCGGTCCGGGAGCTGTTCCGCAAGGCCTCCGACGCCGCCCCCGCCCTCGTCTTCCTCGACGAGGTCGACGCCCTGGCCCCCCGCCGCGGCGGGTCCTCGGACTCGGGGGTGGCGGACCGGGTGGTCGCCGCCCTGCTCACGGAGCTCGACGGGGCCACGCCGCTGCGCGAGGTCGTGGTGGTCGGGGCGACGAACCGCCCCGAGCTGGTCGATCCGGCGCTGCTGCGCCCCGGGCGTCTCGAACGCCTGGTGTTCGTGCCCCCGCCGGACGCCGAGGCCCGCGCCGACATCCTCCGCGCGGCGGGCCGCAACACCCCGCTCGCCGACGACGTCGACCTCGACGCCCTCGCGGCGGACCTCGACGGCTACTCGGCGGCGGACTGTGCCGCCATCCTGCGGGAGGCGGCGCTGACCGCGATGCGGGAGTCGCTCGACGCCAGCGTGGTCACCGCGGCGCACCTGGAGAAGGCTCGCCGCGCGGTCCGGCCCAGCCTGGACCCGGCACAGGTCGCGGAGCTGGAGGCCTACGCGGCCCGCCGCGCCGAGGGCTGACCGGCTCGCCGCGCGGACCCCTACCGGGATGTGTATCTCGGCCTACCGAAAGTGCCGACTCGCGGGGTGGGGTGGGAGACCGGAAAGCCCGACGGCGCGCCCCGGGAAGCGGGGCGCGCCGTCGCTGGGGAGCGGACCGGGCCTAGTGGCGCTGGTAGTCCTTCGTGACGATCACGATCAGCCCGGGGCTGGCGTCCTCGATGCCCTGGAAGCGCGGTTCGGACTTGAGGCCGTAGGCCGAGGCGAGGCGCTCCGCGGAGGCCTGCTCCGAGGTGCCCGGGCGGTAGTAGACCGTGCTGGTCGGGATGGTGCCGTAGGGGTAGCCGGTGGTGTCCGTGACGGTCCAGCCGCCCCGCCGGAAGTCCGCTGCGGCGTCCGCGGCGAGCCCCTGGATGGTGCTGTTGTTGTAGACCCGCAGCGGCAGCACGGGCGCTTCGGCCTGGGTGACCGGCTCCACCGGGGCGACGGGCGCGACGGTCGTGGTGACCGGTGCCGGCGCGGTGGTGGTGAACGAGGGCAGCGGCACGGCGTTGGTGTCCGGCGCCGCGCTGGTGACCGCGGGCGGGGCCACGGCAGAGGCGGAGGCCGCGGCCGAGGACTCGGGGCCCGCGGCCGAGGAGCTCGATCCGGAGCCCCCGCCCGTCCCCAGCGTGACCAGGCCGATCACCGCGGCGACCACCGCGACGCCGACCAGCGCGATGCCGCCGATCTTGAGCGGCGACGGTCCGGTGGGTGCGGTCACGGGTTCACCACGGCTCCATGCCGAGCCGGCGCGCGGCCCGGGTGCGCTGGCGGCTGGCCCGCAGCCGGCGCAGGCGCCTGACGAGCAGGGGATCGGCGGCGAGCGCCTCGGGGCTGTCCACCAGCGCGTTGAGCACCTGGTAGTACCGGGTGGCCGACATGGCGAAGAGCTCCCGGATGGCCTGCTCCTTGGCCCCCTGGTACTTCCACCACTGACCCTCGAACGCGAGGATCTCCCGCTCCCGCCGGTCGAGCTCGCGGGCGGGCGCGCCGGCGAGGCCGGTCGTCCCGCTGGGTTCCGTGGCGGACTCCATCACGCTCCCTCGATCCGGGCTGTGACACCTCGACGAATGACACAGCTGTCATTCGCGGCGCCATTCAACCACGATGGACCGACGGGAAAGGGCCTGACTCGCCACCCACGCGCGTGAATCGCGCCGAGCGGATCGGGCCACGACGAGCGGTCGCTAGGGTCGTCGCGTGGCCGTCCGTCCCATCGTCATCATCGGCGATCCCGTCCTGCACACCCCGACCCGCCCCGTCGAGACGTTCGACGACGAGCTGCGCGCCCTGGTCGCGGACATGTTCGACACCATGGCCGCCGCCGAGGGGGTCGGGCTCGCCGCCAACCAGGTGGGCGTCGACCTGCGGATCTTCGTCTACAACTGCCCGGACGAGGTGTCGCGCACGATGCGCCGCGGGGTCGTCGCGAACCCCGTCCTGGAGACCTCGGGGACACCGGAGGGCATGCCCGATCCCGAGGACGACGACGAGGGCTGCCTCTCGGTCCCCGGCGAGGCCTTCCCCACGGGCCGGGCGGACTGGGCCAAGGTCACCGGGCAGGACGAGAACGGCGAGCCCGTGGAGGCCGAGGGCACCGGCTTCTTCGCCCGCTGCCTGCAGCACGAGACGGACCACCTGGACGGCGTGATCTACGTCGACCGGCTCGTCGGCCGGCACAAGCGCGCCGCGCGCAAGACGCTGCGCAAGCTCGGCTGGGGCGAGCCCGGCAACACCTGGGACCCCGCCACCCAGAAGGCCGAGGACGTCTGAGGAACACGCCGCGCCGCTGAACCGTTGAGCTTCCTGCAACGCTGTAATCAGGAGGCTCGCCATGGAGGAGCTCGACGCCTACTCCCGCACGGTCAGCGCGGTCGCGGCGGAGCTGCGGCCCAAGGTCGCGGCGGTCCGGTTCGGCCGCGGCTCGGGGTCCGCGGTCGTCGTCGCGCCGGGTGAGCTGATCACCAACGCGCACGTGGTCGGCCGGTCCCAGGACGGCCGGGCCGCGTTCGGCGACGGCACCGAGGTCGCCGTCCGGGTCGCCGGCGCGGACCCGCTGAGCGATCTCGCGCTCCTGCGCACGTCCGACGACCTCCCCGAGCCGGTGCGGCTCGGCAACGCGGACGCTCTCGTCGTCGGCCAGCTGGTCGTGGCCGTGGGCAACCCGCTCGGCCTCGCGGGATCGGTGACGGCCGGGGTCGTCAGCGCCCTGGGCCGCGCGCTCCCGACCCGCGACGGCAGCGCGGGGCGCGTGGTCGAGGACGTCATCCAGACCGACGCCGCCCTCAACCCGGGCAACTCCGGCGGCGCCCTCGCGGACTCGCACGCCCGCGTCGTCGGGATCAACACCGCGGTCGCCGGCACCGGCCTCGGCCTGGCGGTCCCGATCAACGCGACCACCCTCCGGATCGTCGAGGCGCTCCGCCGCGACGGCCGGGTGCGGCGCGCCTACCTGGGCGTGGTCGGCGCCCCCGCGCCCGTCCCGGCGTCGGTGGCCGACCGCTACGGCCGCCGCAACGGCCTCCGCCTCGCGGAGGTGGTCTCCGGCAGCCCGGCGGAGGAGGCGGGCCTGCGCCGCGGCGACCTGGTCCTCGACGTCGGCCGCGTCCCGGTCGAGGACGCCCAGGGAATCCAGCGCCAGCTCTTCGCCGACGCGATCGGCGTGCCGCTCCCGGTCACGGTCCTGCGCAACGGCGCCATGGTCGACGTCGTCGCCGTCCCCACCGCCCTGTGAGTGGCAATAGTCGCCATAGCGACCATTGCCACTCACGGCTCAGCTGACCAGGCCGTTCTCCCACGCCCACGCCGCGATCTCCACACGGTTGCGGGCGGAGATCTTGGCCTGGACGTTGCCCAGGTGGGTCTTGACGGTGGAGAGCGAGACGAACAGCTCCGCGGCGATCTCGTTGTTGGTGCGGCCCCGCGCGACCGCCCGCACGACGTCGAGCTCCCGCGGCGACAACGGGTCCGCGAGCGCGACGGGCGCGGGCTCGGTCAGTCGCTCCAGCAGCCGCACCGTGACCGAGGGCGAGACCAGCGCGTCCCCGGCCGCTGCCGCCTTGACCGCCTCCACCAGCAGCCGCGGCCCGGCGTCCTTCAGCAGGAACCCGCAGGCCCCGGCCCGCAGCGCCCCGTAGACGTACTCGTCGAGATCGAACGTGGTCACGACGACGACCCGCGGTGGCGCCGGGTCCGCCATCAGCAGCCGGGTGGCCTCGAGGCCGTCGAGCTCGGGCATGCGGATGTCCATCAGCACGACGTCCGGCTTCAGCTCACGGGCCCGCGCGACGGCGTCGACCCCGGTCCCGGCCTCGCCGACCACCTCGATGCCGGGCTCGTTGCCGAGGATCAGCCGGAAGCCCGTCCGCACCATCTCCTGGTCGTCCGCCAGCACCACCGTGATCATCGGATCGGCAGCCGCGCGCTCACGGACCAGGTCCCGGGGCCGGCCGGCCCCGCCAGCAACGTCCCGTCGAGCGCCGCGACCCGCTCGGCCATCCCCACCAGGCCGAAGCCGCCCGGGCCGCCGGGCGTCTCGCGCCGAGCCCGCACGCCGTCGTTGCGCACCCCCACCTGCAGCTCCTCCGCCCGCATCCGGATCTCGATCTCGACGGCCGACGCCTCGGGCGCGTGCCGCCGCACGTTGGTCAGAGCCTCCTGCACCACCCGGAACCCGGTGGCGGCGACCCCAGCGGGCAGCACGGCGTGCTCGAAGCCGGGATCGGCGCGCAGCCGCACGAGCTCGCCGGCCGGGTCGAACAGCGACACCAGCTCGGGGATCCCGCCGAGCTCGGCGCCCGGCGTCCGCGCCCCGTCGGAGGAGGAGCCGCGCAGCACCCCGACCATCTGCCGCATCGCCGTCAGCGCGTCCGTGCCGGCGCGTTCGATCGCCTCCAGGGCCCGGTCCACCTCGTCCGGCGCGGTCCGCGCGACCACGGACGCGGCCTGCGCGGCGACCACGATCCCCGTGACCTGGTGGGCCACGACGTCGTGCAGCTCGCGGGCCAGCTCCATCCGTTCGGCGGTGCGGGCGTCGTCGACCTGCGTGCGGCGGCGGGCCTCGGCGGCCCGCCAGACCAGGCCGACCGCCACCGTCCCGCCCCAGCCCATCGCGGAGAGCACGGAGTAGGCGTCGGTCGTGCTGCCGATCGGGATCCGCAGCAGCGGCGATCCGACGATCGGCACCAGCGCGGCCGCGACCAGCAGCAACGCCTGTTTGTCCGCCGCCTTCCGCAGCGCCGCGACGGTGACGACGGCCAGCGCGAGCTGCTCGGCGAACGACATCGCCGGCACGCTCGCGATCCGCGACAGCACGGTCAGCGTCACGGACGCGCCGAAGGCCAGCCAGGCGACCTGCTCGGCGGTGATCCCGGGCCGGCGGCGCAGCAGCACGATCCCGGCGACGACCATCCCGGCGGCCGGCGTGGCCACGTGCTGCACGGCGAACGACTCGCGGAAGATCATCGCGGAGGCCTGTAGGCAGTCCACGAGCAGCCAGAACACGTACGCGAGCAGCTCCACGGCCAGCCCCGCGTGCCGGGTGGGTCGCAGCGGCCGGGTCACGGGCCCAGGGTAGGCCGGGTGGCCGAGGGTCCCGCCTCGGCCGAAAGTACGAGGGCAACCGGTCCTTCGCCCGAGGTGCGCGCGGCCCGCACCGGGAGATCGTTCCGGTCATGGACGTCGTGCTGACCGGTGTGTGGGTTCTCGGGCTGCTGGTGCTGGCCCTGATGGCGGGGCTGCCGCTGCTGCAGGCGCTCGGGGAGCGCCGGCGGTGATGCTGCGGGGCACCGGCGTCACCAAGCGGTTCGGGCCGACCACCGTGCTGTCCGATGTGGACGTCGAGGTGGCACCGGGGGAGACCCTGGCCGTGACCGGGCCCTCGGGGTCGGGCAAGTCGACGCTGCTGCACTGCCTGGCCGGGATCCTCGTGCCGGACGACGGCGAGGTGTGGCTCGGCGCGGAACGGATCGACCGGCTCTCCGACGCCCGCCGCACCGACGTGCGCCGGCAGCGGTTCGGCTTCGTGTTCCAGTTCGGACAGCTGCTGCCCGAGCTGCCCGCGATCGAGAACGTCGCGCTGCCGCTGATGCTCGGCGGGATGCGCCGGCGCCAGGCCCTGGAACGGGCGGCCTCCTGGTTCCCCGCGCTGGGGATCGACGGGTTCCAGACCCGCCGGCCCGGCCAGCTGTCCGGCGGCCAGGAGCAGCGCGTCGCGATCGCCCGCGCCCTGGTCACCGCCCCGGCCGTCGTGTTCGCGGACGAGCCGACCGGCGCGCTGGACTCCGACACCGGCGCGCACGTCATGGACCTGCTCTGCGGGCTCGCCGTGCGGACCGGTACCGCGCTGGTCGTGGTCACCCACGATCCGGAGGTGGCGGCGCGGTGCCACCGCACGGTGGTCCTGCGCGACGGGGTCCTGCGCGACGGGTGCGTCCCGGCGTGACCGCGCTGTCCATGACGTCGCTGTCCCTCCGCCTACTCCGCCTCGGCGGGCCCCGGGCCTGGACGACGGCGGGTCTGGTCGGCGCGGGTGTGGCGGTGGCGAGTGCGCTGCTGGCCGTGGCCCTCGGCGCCCTCCACGGCCTCGACTCGCGCGAGGCGCGGACGGGCTGGCGGACGCCGGCCGCCGCGGCCCCCGGCGAACCAGTGATCGCGCAGGTGCGCACACGGGTGGACCACGCGGCCGGGAAGCCGATCACCCAGGTCGACGTGGTCGCGCCCGGACCCGCAGCGCCCGGTCCTGCCACCCCCGGCCCTGCGGTGCCCGGGGCCACCGGGCCCGGTCCGGCCACCCCGGTCCCGTCCGGCGGGACCACCGCCCCACCCGGCCTCCCGCGCCTCCCCGCCCCGGGCGAGCTCTGGGTCTCCCCGGCCCTCGCCGCCCTGCTGCGCGAGCTCGCCCCCGACGCCCTCGCGAACCGCTATCCCGGCCCACCGACCGGCCTGATCGGCGACGCCGGCCTCCGTTTCCCCGACGAGCTGGTGGTCGTGATCGGCCGCCCCGCCGGCGATCCCGTGCTCACCGCGCCGGGCGACTCACGGGTCGTCCCGGTCGCGTCCTTCGCCCGCACCACGGTCCCGGCCGAGGACGAGGGCTACCGCCAGCTCACGATCGTCGCGGTCGCCCTGGTGGCGTTCCCGATCGCCGGGCTGCTGGGGGCGTCGGCGCGGCTGACCGCCACCCGTCGCGGCGAGCGCCTGGCGACCCTCCGACTGCTCGGCGCCTCCACCCGCCAGATCACGGTCGTCGCCGTGGCCGAGACGACCGTGATCGCCACCGCCGCGGCGATCACGGGATTCCTGCTCGAGGCCCTGGTATCCCCGCTGGTGGCGCGGATCCCGCTGGCCGGCGGGGGATGGTTCGCCGCCGACGTCCGCCCGTCCGTCCTCGTGTCGGTGGGCGCGGTGGTGGCGGTCGGCCTGCTCGCGACGGCCTCGGCGGTCGGCGGGCTGCGCCGGGTGGTGGTCTCGCCCCTCGGGGTGGCGCGCCGCCAGCAGGCCCGGGGCGTCCGGCTGGTGCGCCTGCTCGGCGTGGTCGCCGCGCTCGTGGTGTTCGCGATCGGCAACTCCGCCCTGCGGGTGGTCGACGTCGAGGCCGCCGGGCTGGTCATGGCCGCGGTGGTGCTCGCGCTCTTCGGCGCGGTCGTCCTCGTCGGACCCCTGGTGGTGCGCGGGGTCGGCGGCTGGCTCGGCCGCCGCGAGTCCGTACCGGCCCTGCTCGCGGGCCGCCGCCTGCAGGACGATCCCCGCGCCGCGTTCCGCCCCCTGGCCGGCGTGACCCTCGCGATCTTCGTCGCCGGCTTCCTCGCGCCCCTGAGCGCGACGGCCTGGGGTGCGACCCAGCGCGACGACCACACGCTGCACGTCCGCGCCGGCACCCCGGACCAGGCGACGACGCTGCTCGCCCGCGCGGGGATCGGCGCCGATGTGCGCCCGGCCGCCGGGGAGCGGTCCTCAGGTGTCGACGTCCGGCCGGTCGACCCGGCCGAGCTCGACCGCGCCCGGACCCTGCTGGCCCCGCTCGCCCCCGGCACCCTCGTCCAGACCGACGCCGAGGCGAGCGGGCAGAACGCCGTGCTCCTCGACGACCTCCGGCGGGGGGTGCTCGTCGTGCTCGTCGCGACCTTCCTCGTGGCCGCCACCGCCACCGGCACCGCCGCGGCGGCCCGTGTGCTCGACCACCGCCACACCCTGCGGCTGCTCCGCCTCGCCGGCACGCCGGTCCGGGTGCTGGAGCAGGCCCGGATGCGCGAGACCGCCGCTCCGCTGCTGGTCAACGGCGCGATCGCGCTCGCGTTCGGGCTGCTCTGCGCGTCCCCGTTCACGGCCGCCACCGGAGTGCTCGCCCCGTCCGGCCTGATCGTCCTCGGCTCGGTGCTGCTCGCGGGCACCGCCGCCGTCCTCGCCGCGACGGCCGCCAGCCGGCCGCTGCTGCGCTCCCTCACCCGCGAAGACCAGGAGAGATCACTATGAGTCCGGCAGCCACCGCCGTCGACCTCGTCAGGACCTACGGACGGTGGGACGCCGCGGTCCGCGCGCTCGACGGCGTCAGCCTCGAGATCCCGACGGGCCGGTTCACGGCGATCATGGGCCCGTCCGGTTCGGGCAAGTCGACCCTGCTGCACCTGCTCGCGGGCCTCGACGTCCCGACGAGCGGGCGGGTCCTGCTGGGCGACACCGACCTCGGTGCCCTCCCGGACGCCGCGCTGACCCGGGTCCGGCGCGACCGGCTCGGGTTCGTCTTCCAGGCGTTCAACCTGCTGCCGCAGCTCACGGCCGCGCAGAACATCGACCTGCCCGCCCGGCTCGCGGGCCGGCGCCCCGATCCGGCCTGGCGCACCGCGCTCGTCGGGCTCCTGGGCATCGCGGACCGGCTGGAGCACCGGCCGTCGCAGCTCTCCGGGGGCCAGCAGCAGCGGGTCGCCGTGGCCAGGGCGCTGCTGGGCCGACCCGAGATCGTCTTCGCGGACGAGCCGACCGGCAACCTCGACACGACCTCCGGTCACGAGCTGCTCGGCCTGCTCACCCGCTCGGTCCACGAGCTGGGGCGGACGGTCGTGATGGTCACCCACGACGCGGTCGCCGCCTCCTTCGCCGACCAGGTCCTGCTGCTCCGCGACGGCCGTCCCGCCGGATCCCTCGTCGACCCGACCCCGGACACGGTGCTCGCCGCGCTGCGCGACCTGACCGCGGGCGTGCCGGCATGACCACCCGGCCCCCGACTCCGTCGATGTCCGTCCCGCCGATCGGGCCGGACCCCTCGGCCCCTGCGGTCCGCTCGTCCACCCGCCCGGAGAACTCGCCGTGAACCCCGCCACCGGATCCCTGCTGGCCGAGACCCGCCGCACCCCCGGCCGCGTCGTCCTCACCGGACTCGCGATCCTGATCGCCACCACCTTCGCCGCCGGCACCCTCCTGCTCACCGACGCCCTGCGCACCGAGTTGACCCGCGACGCCGTCCGCACCCCGGAGGCCGCCGCCTTCGTCGTGCGCGGGCCCGCCGACCTCGCCCGGATCCGCGCGACCCCGGGCGTGACCGACGCGGTGGAGGTCCGCTCGGCCTTCCTCTCCGTCCGTGGCCAGGGCACGTGGTCGCTCGAGTCCGATCCCCTGACGGGCCCGCTCACCCGCCTGCCCGCCCTCGCCGCGGGCCGCCTCCCGACCGGCCCGGGGGAGGCCCTGCTCGGTGCCGCGACGGCGCAGCGCACCCATCTCGCGCCGGGTGCCCGGCTGACGATCGGGGAGCGCTCCGTGACGGTCACCGGCATCGCCACGCTCCCGGGCGAGGGCCAGAACACCCTGGTCACGACGCCGGACCTGCTCGCCGCGCTCGGCGGCGAGCTCGACCAGGTCGACGTCGCCGGCACCCCCGATCCCGCCGCCCTCACCGGGCCGGGCCTCACCGTCCGCACCGGCGCCGCGCAGCGCACCGACGAGGCCGAAGGCGCCTCCGCCACCGTCACCGCGGTGCTCGCGGGGGTGTCGGTGTTCGTCGGGCTCGCGCTCGTCGCGGCGGTGGTCGTGGTCGCGTCGACGTTCCGGATCGTGCTGAGCCGCAGGCGGACCCAGCTCGCGCTGCTCCGCTGCGTGGGCGCGACGCGGGCTCAGGTGACGCGGGCGGTGCTCGCCGAGGCCGCCGTGACCGGGCTGGTCGCGGGGGTCGGTGGGGTCGCGCTCGCCACCGGGCTGGGGGCGGTCCTCACCGCGGTGATCCCGAACGCGCCGGCGCTGGTGATCCCGTGGGCCGCGTTCGCCGGCTGTGTCGCGCTGGCCGTCGTCGCCACGCTCGCCGCGGCGGCGATCCCGGCGATCGCCGCCGGGCGGATCCCGCCCGTGGCGGCGCTCGGGACGGCCGGTGCGGCCGACGCGGGTCCGCCCCGGAAGGCGCCCCGGATCGTGCTGGCAAGCCTGTTCGCGCTGGTCGCGGGCGGTGGCGGGGTGCTCGGTGCCCGCATCGGCGGCGATCCCGTCGTCGGGATCGCCCTGGTCGCGGTCTCCGGCCTGGCCGCGTTCGCGGCGCTGATCGCGCTCGGCCCGCTGATCGTCGGGCTGCTCGCCCGCACGCTCGGCAGGCTCGGGAACCTCTCCGCGGCGGGCCGGATGGCCGTCGCCAACGCCCGTCAGGTCCCGCGCCGCACGGCCGCGACGATCACCGTCCTCGCCCTGGGCGTCGGCCTGACGTCCGCCCTGCTCGTCGGCATCGCGGGCGTCTCGGCCGAGGCGGACCGGTCGATCGCGGAACACTTCCCGAGCGCGGTCGTGGTGCAGGGCGCGGACGCCGCCGCGGCGGCCCGCCTGGCCGCCGATCCCACCCTCCTGGTGCGCCCCGGCGCGGGCCGGGCCGACTCGCCGCCGGGGCAGGGCACGAACGGGACGACACCGGACCAGGCCGCGCCGGGCACGACCGCGCCGGACGGGACCGCGCCGGACCGGGTCCTCGTCGACCCCGCCCCCGGCACCGGCGACCAGGCCCTGCGCGTGGCCGTCGACCGGGCCCTCGGCCCGGACACCGGCGCGCTGGTCACCTACACCGCCGACCTCCGCGACCAGGTCCGCAACGCCCTGGACGTCTCCCGCGCGGTCGGCTTCGGCCTGGTCGGGATGACGCTGCTCGTCGCGGTCGTCGGCGTCGGGGTCACGCTCGCGCTCTCGGTGGCCGAGCGGACCCGCGAGACCGGCCTGCTCCGGGCCGTCGGGCTCACCCGCGGGGGAGTCCGGGCGATGGTCGGCGCGGAGGCTGCCTTCGCGGGTGCCGCGGCGGCCGTGCTGGGCGCGGTGATCGGCGGCGGCTACGGCCTGCTCGCCCTGGCCGCGATGGACCTGCGCACCACCCCGCCGATCCCGTGGCCGGAGCTCGCGGCCCTCCTGGTCGACGTCGTCGTGGTCGCGGCGCTGGCGGCGGTGATCCCCGCCGCCCGCGCTGCGAGGACCCCGCCGACCGCGGCGCTAGCCGAGCTGTAACCGCAGGTCAGCAGGGGTCGTGAGGAGTGGTGCCCCTCCAGGGGGCACCACCGCTCACAGGGGGTCGAGGACGAAGACCGGGATCTGGCGGTCGGTCTTGGTCTGGTACTCCGCGTAGGGCGGGTAGGCCTCGACGGCCCGTTCCCACCAGTCCGAGCGTTCCTGGCCGGACACCTCGCGGGCGCGGTAGGTCTTCGTCTCCGTGCCGTCCTGCAGCGCGAACTCCGGGTGCGCCACGATGTTGTGGTACCAGACCGGGTGCTCGGGCGCCCCACCCTTGGACGCGACGGCGGCGTAGGAGCCGTCGTGCTCCACCCGCATCAGGGGCGTGTACCGCAGCTTGCCGGACTTCGCGCCGCGCAGCGTCAGCAGCACGATCGGCTTGCCGAGTACCTCGATGCCCTCGGTCGTCCCCGTCTCGAGGATCTTCTCGGTCTGTCCGCGGACCCAGCCCTCGGGGCTGAGCTCCGCCTTCTCGTCGGCCATGACCCCAGTGAACCCGCTCGGCGCGGGTTCCATTCCTCGCCGCCGGTCAGAGGAGCCGATCGAGGTCGATCTCCGCGACGAACGGCTCGGTGACGGCGACGACCCCGGCCGCCGGCCCGGCGTCCACGTACCCGAACTCCCCGCCCAGGTGGCACGCGGTCAGCGTGACTCGTTCCTCGAGGTCGACGATCCAGTAGTGCGGGATCCCCGCGTCGGCGTACTCGGAGCGCTTGGCGACGTGGTCGGTGCGCACGCTCCCCGGTGACGCGATCTCGACCGCCAGCACGACGTCCCGGGCGCGGAGCAGCTCGTTCTCCCGCTCTGCCCGCTCGTACGCGGCGGTGGTGACGACCGCGAGATCCGGCCTGCGCACGGTCCCGGGGCCCTCCGGTTCGACCAACTGCAGGTCGACGTCGATGTCCGGGATCACGACGAGCTCCGCCGGCAGCACCGAGTCGAGGTACGAGCCCAGGATCATGGTCGCCCGCCCGTGCCGGGGTCGCGGGCTCGCCGCCATCACGAGATTGCCCTCCACCAGCTCGACGTATCCGGAGTCGGGCTCCCCCAGCGCACGAAAGTCGGACACCGTGAACGAACGGACCGGCCACCCGCCAACGGACAACGCCTCTGCGGTCATCGGACCTCCCCTCCTGCAACGGAGTCTCCCACGCACCCCCGGCAGTTCGTGGGAGAACGCCGGACCCCACCGGCTACCGTCGTCCCATGCCCGAGCCCACCGTCGGCACCACCCCGCCCCGCGTCATGACGATCGCGGGGACCGACTCCGGCGGCGGCGCCGGCATCGCCGCGGACCTGCGCACCTTCGCCGCCTGCGGCGTCCACGGCTGCCTCGCGGTGTGTGCGGTGACGGTGCAGAACTCGCTCGGCGTCACCGGCGTCCACACCATCCCGCCGGAGACCGTCGCGGCGCAGATCGCCTCCGTCGCGGGGGACATCGGGCTGCAGGCGGCCAAGACCGGCATGCTGGCCGGCGCGGAGATCATCGAGGCCGTCGCGGAGGCCTGCGACGCCGCCGGGATCGGCGCCGACCGGCCCACGCCGTTCGTCGTCGATCCGGTGGCCGCCTCCATGCACGGCGACAAGCTGCTCGCGGACTCCGCGCTCGACGCCTTCCGCGACCTCCTGTTCCCCCGCGCCACCCTCGTCACCCCGAACCTCGACGAGGTGCGCCTGCTGCTGGGCATCGACGTCCACGACCGGGACGGCCAGTACGAGGCCGCGAAGGTCCTCCACGCCCTGGGCCCCCGGTACGTGCTGATCAAGGGCGGACACCTGGCGGAGGACACCGAGGTCTGCGTCGACCTGCTGTACGACGGCCACACCGTCGTCGAGCTGCCCGGCCCCCGCTTCGCCACCGGCCACACCCACGGCGGCGGCGACTCCCTCGCATCGGCCATCAGCTCGGGCCTCGCCCGCGGGCTCGCGATGCCCGAGGCGGTCGCCTTCGGCAAGCGCTACATCGTCGAGGCGGTCCGCCACGCCTACCCACTCGGACAGGGCCACGGACCCGTCTCACCGCTGTGGGCCATCCGACCCTGGTGGGACGCTGATCCGTCCGAGTGATGCCGTCGCGCGATCGAACCGCAGCTGCGGCGGTATCGGCGACAACCCTCCGCACCAGCGGTGATGCCCGGAACTGAGGTTCGCCTTACCGCCGGCGTGACGGCCTGCCGAGGCAGCGTGCCAGGACTACTGTCGCGTTCGATGAGCGAGCGTGCGAGCGAAAGATCACCACAGCGCCTGTGTGCGGCGCCGACCTTGCGCGGCAAGGGAGAGCGATGAGCATCCTGGGCACGCGTGTCGTGCGGACCGAGGATCCCGTGTTCCTCACCCGCGGCGCGACCTACACCGACGACCTGACCGACGAGCGTCTGACCGGGGCGCTGCACCTCACCCTGGTCCGCTCCCCGCTGGCCCACGCGCGCATCGCGTCGATCGACGCCGAGGAGGCGAGGAGCGCCCCCGGCGTCGTCGCCGTCTTCACCGGCGCGGACGTCGACCTCGCGCCCGCGCTGCTGTTCGGCGGCGCGAACAAGAAGATGGTGCGGCCCTTCCTCGCCACGGACACCGTGCGCTACGTCGGGGAGGCGGTCGCGGCCGTCCTCACCGAGGAGGCCTACCAGGGCGAGGACGCCGCCGAGCTGGTGGACGTCGACTACGACCCGCTCGACGTCGTGGTGTCCATGAAGGACGCCCTGCGGGACGAGGTGCTCCTCTTCCCGGAGGCCGGCACCAACAGCGTCACGAAGATGCACTTCGCGAAGGAGGAGGCGCCTGCGGACCTCTTCGCGGACTGCGAGGTCGTGGTCACGCGCGAGATCGTCAACCAGCGCGTCGCGGCGGCGCCGCTGGAGACCCGTGCGGCGAGCGCCTTCTGGGGCGACGACGGCCGCTGCACCATCTTCTGCTCCACGCAGAACGCCCAGTCCGCGCGCGACGAGGTCGCCGGCTGGATGGGGCTCGACACCAAGGACCTGCGGCTGATCCTCCCGGACGTCGGCGGCGGGTTCGGGGCGAAGATCGGCGCGGACCCGGAGTTCGCGCTGGTCGGCTGGCTGGCGAAGAAGGTGGGCCGGCCGGTCCGCTGGAACGAGAGCCGCTCGGAGAACATGACCGGGATGGTGCAGGGCCGCGGCCAGCTGCAGACCATCACGATCGGCGGCGACCGGGACGGGACCGTCAAGGCCTACCGGCTCGACGTCGTCGCGGACGCCGGTGCGTACCCGCGCCTGGGCGTCGCCCTGCCGATGTTCACGCGGATGATGGCGCCGGGCACCTACGACATCCCGAAGGTGTGGTCGACGGCCACGGTCGTCGTCACCAACACGACGTCGACGGCGGCCTACCGCGGCGCCGGGCGCCCCGAGGCCACCCAGGCCATCGAGCGCGCCATGGACCTGTTCGCCGACGAGATCGGCATGGACCCGGCCGAGCTGCGCAGGAAGAACGTGGTGTCGCCGGACAAGTTCCCCTTCACGACGAAGGGCGGCGCCGAGTACGACACCGGCGAGTACGCCAGGGCGATCGACCTGGCGTGCACGGCGGCGGACTACGACGGGCTGCGGCGCGAGCAGGAACGCCGCCGCGCCGAGGGCGGGCCGCTGCAGCTCGGGATCGGCGTCTCGTCCTATGTGGAGATCACCGGCGGTGGCGCGTTCGTCGAGAACGCCACCGTGCAGGTCCACCCGGACGGCACCGTCACGGTCCTCACGGGGACGAGCCCGCACGGGCAGGGCCACGCGACGGCCTGGTCGATGCTGGCGAGCGAGCAGCTCGGCATCCCGATCGACAGGATCACCGTGAAGCACGGCGACACGGACCTGATCCCCAAGGGCGCCGGGACGATGGGCTCGCGCAGCCTGCAGACCGGCGGCGTCGCGGTGCACAACGCCGCGGTCGACCTCGTCGAGCTCGCCAAGCAGCGGGCCGCGGACGTGCTCGAGGCGTCCGTCGAGGACCTCGTCGTGGAGAACGGCACGGTCGCGGTCAAGGGCACTGGAACCGGTGTGTCCCTTGCGGAGCTGGCCGGGCGCGAGGAGCTCAAGGCCTTCCACGAGTGGGACGCGAAGAAGCCCACGTTCCCCTTCGGCGCGCACGTCGCGCTCGTCGAGGTCGACGTGGAGTCCGGCAAGGCGACCGTCGAGCGGATCTGGGCGGTCGACGACGCGGGCCCGATCCTCAATCCGCTGATCTTCGACGGCCAGCGGCACGGCGGCATCGCGCAGGGCATCGCCCAGGCGATGCTGGAGGAGGTCATCTGGGACGACGAGGGGCAGCCGCTCACCGGCACCTTCGCGGACTACGGGATCCCGTCGGCGGCGGAGCTGCCCAGCTTCGACCTGGTCACGATGGAGACCCCGACGACCATCAACGCCATGGGCTACAAGGGCGTCGGCGAGGCGGGGACCATCGGGTCCTGCCCCGCGGTGCACAACGCGGTGATCGACGCCGTGTCGCACCTCGGCGTCCGGCACATCGACATGCCCCTCACCCCGATGCGGGTGTGGGAAGCGATCAACGAGGCGGAGAAGGGGGTGAGCACGTGAAGGTCGAGATCACGGTCAACGGCGAGCGCACCAGCGCCGACGTCGAACCCCGCACCCTGCTCGCGCACTACCTGCGCGAGAACGTGGGGCTCAGGGCCACCAACATCGGCTGCGACACCACGTCGTGCGGTGCGTGCACGGTGCTCGTCGACGGCGAGTCCGTGAAGTCCTGCACGGTGCTGGCGGTCCAGACCGACCAGCAGTCCGTGACCACGATGGAGGGCCTCTCCGAGGCCCAGCAGCTCGATCACCCGGTCACCGCGGCGTTCCGCCAGGAGCACGCCCTGCAGTGCGGCTTCTGCACGCCGGGGATGGTGATGGCGGCGATCAGCCTCATCGACGAGGCCCGGGCTGATCACGGCGGCGACCTGACGGAGTCCGACGTCCGCGAGGGCCTGGAGGGCAACCTCTGCCGCTGCACGGGCTACCACAACATCGTGCGGGCGGTGCTGGTCGCGGCGGGCCAGGACCCGGACGCCGCGCAGCGCGAGGGCACCGAGGACAAGACCGTCGCCCCGGGCTTCTCGGCCGGGAAGGCGGACCGGTGATCCCCGTCGGTTTCGCCTACGAGCGTCCCGAGTCCCTGGACGCCGCGATCGCCCTGCTCGCCGAGCACGGCGAGGACGCGACCGTCCTGGCCGGCGGGCACTCCCTGCTGCCGGTCATGAAGCTGCGCCTCGCGGCCCCCGAGCTGGTGATCGACATCGGCCGGCTCGCGGAGCTCAACTACATCCGCGTCGATGGGGACGAGGTCGCCGTCGGCGCCGCGACCCGCTACCGCGACCTGGTGATCTCCGACGTCCTCGCGAAGGAGTGCGCGCTGCTCCCGGCCGTCGCCCGGACGGTCGGCGACCCGCAGGTCCGCCACCGCGGCACCCTCGGCGGCGCGCTCGCCCACGGCGACCCGGCCGGCGACCTCCCCGCCGCCGTCCTCGCCCTGGAGGGCACGATCGTCCTCCGCGGCCCCCGCGGCACCCGGTCGGTCCCGATCACGGAGTTCTACACGGGCGTCTTCTCCTCGGTGAAGGAGCCGGACGAGCTGATCGTCGAGATCCGCCTGCCGCGCACCGGATCCACGGGCTGGGCGTACGAGAAGTTCACCCGCCGCAGCAACGACTGGGCCATCGTCGCGGTCGCCGTGGCGACCATGCCGGACGGCGCGACGCACGTCGCCATGGTGAACATGGGCAGCACCACCGTCCGCGCCACCGCCACGGAACAGGCCCTGGCGAGCGGCGCGAGCATCGAGGACGCGGCGCTGAAGGCCGCCGAGGGCACCGATCCGCCCACGGACACCCACGGCACCCCCGAGTACCGCAGCCACCTCGCCGCGGTCCTCACCCGCCGCGCCCTGACCACCGCCGCCCCCTGACCCCGACCCCCTGAGCGAGCGGCACTCTCGTTCATACCTGGTGAGCGAGAGTGCCGCTCGCTCACTCGGGCCCTGACGGAGCGAGCGGCACCTTCGTTCATACCTGGTGAGCGAGGGTGCCGTTCGCTCACTCAGCGGTCGAGGACGAGCCAGCCGCCGTGGTGCTCGCTCACCGCGAAATCCAGGCCCGACTCCTCGCCGAGGCGGCGCAGCGCCGCGGGATCGAACGTGGTGAGGTGGCCCCAGGTCTCGTTCGGCACCGCCTCGTACGGCACCGCGACGACCACCCGTCGTCGCGCCACCCGGATCGCCTCGGCGAGCACGAGCTTGCCCTCCTCGGCGGGGAGATGCTCGATCAGGTGCACGGCCAGCACCGTGTCGACGGAGGCGTCCGGGAGCGGGACGGCGCGGGCGTCGGCCAGCAGGGTCCGGACCGGCAGCCCCAGCCGCGGCGCCATGCGGGCCAGCAGGCCGACGGTGCCCTCGGTGATGTCGCTGGCGACCACCCGGTGCCCGGCCGCCGCCAGCCGCAGCGCGAGGAACCCGAAGCAGCACCCGAGCTCGAGGACGTCGCCCACCACCAGCGACGCCGCCCGCTCGTGCACCGGCTGCAGCTCGGCGTTCGTGCCGCCGGGATCCGGCGTACCTTGCAGCGCGGCGATCGTGTTGCGGTAGAAGGCGAGCCACGCGACGTCCGGATCCGCCGCGGCGCCGGTGACGATCGCGACGAACGCCTCCTCGAAGCGTTCCGGCGGGAGCACCCCGGGCACGACGAGCGTGCGGTCCAGCCATCCGGCGAGATCGTTGTCCAGCTGCCCGAGCCCGATCATGGCGGCTCCCTTCGTCCCTCTCGACGCTAGGGAGCCGCAGGCCGGCGCGGGTGCGATCCCGTCCGGCGGACACCGCGGAACCCTCCGACCGGAGAGGGCGAACCGCGGCCGATCAGGCGGGGTGCCCGCGACGCGCGCGGCGGGTGGCGATCGCGCTGCGCAGCAGGAACATCGGCGACGGCGGGATCCAGCCGAGCTGCAGGCCCATGCCCTGGTCGTCGCGGACCGCCCAGTGCTCGGTCACCCTGCCCTCGCGCACCCGCTGGAAGTGCGCCTGCCGCACCTCGAACCGTCTGCCCGTGGGGGCGAACGCCCGCTCCACGGCGCCGTCGGACCTGTGGACGACGAAGGGTCCGGTCTGCCGCCCGGACATACGGCACCCGACGACGGTCAGGTCCCCCTCGGCGACCGTGTCGTCGATGGTGAACGACAGGTCGGAGAAGGCCCGCCGCAGCCACTCCCCGGTGGCGAAGAAGGCCTCGGGGCCGGTGCCCCGGGTGTCCGGTGGCTCCGCGACGGCCTCGCGGTTCACCGCGCCGGGCGCGACGACCTCACGGAGCTCCTCGAGCGTGCCGCCGGCCACGAGATGGATGGCGCGCACGGCGACGTCGACGGCCGTGATCGTGCTGGTCATGGGTCCCCCCAAATTCGATACAGTGTGCTGTAGCAATTGAGGACGGTACGCTGTATCGAACTCGGAGGGAAGGGCCTTCTCGTGGGGTACGACAACAGCGGCCGGGCTGCCGCGGCGAAGGCCAACCGGACGCGCGTGCTCGCCGCGGCGCGGGCCGCCTTCCTGGAGAGCGGATGGGCGGGCACCACGATCCGCGGTGTCGCCGAGGGTGCCGGGGTGTCGCAGGAGACCGTCTACAAGACGTTCGGGAACAAGGCGGCGCTGCTCAAGGCGGTGCACGACGTCGCGATGGCCGGCGACGACGAACCGGTCTCCGTGGCCGATCGCCCTGCGGCGCAACGGGTCCGCGCGGCCACGACCCCGGAGGAGGGCGCGGCGGCGTACGCCGCGATGGCCCGCGAGATCTCCGAACGGGCCGGGCCGCTGATGCGCGTCATGCTCGCCTCACGCGGCGGCGACGCCGACCTGGAGGCCTACGCGGCCACGCTCGACGAGCAGCGTCTGGTGGGGACGACGATCCACCTCGGCCACTGGGCCGAGCGGGGCTGGCTGCGGACGGACGCGACCCGCGCCCGGGACATCGTCTGGATGCTCATCTCCCCGGCCGTCCACGAGATGACCGTGGCGCGGGGCTGGAGCGGCGACGACTACGAGGCCTGGCTCGCCGAGACGCTCCGCGCCACGATCCTGACCGACTCGTGAGTGGCGATAGTCGCTATGGCGACCATCGCCGCTCACAGGGGCTCCTAGCGGCCGATCAGCTCGCCCGCCATGTCGTTCGTGGTCTGCTCCAGGCCCGTGAGGTCGCGGACGACGCGGACCCGGTCGCAGTGCTCGGCGTACGCCGGCAGGTCGCAGCGGCCCAGGCCCCAGGAGTAGCGCGGCTCGGGCGTGAGCCAGATGGTTTCCCGTGCGCGCCTGGTGATCTCGATGAACGACTCCATGTTGGGGTCGTTGCCGTTGCCCCGCCCGTCGCCGAGGACCAGGACCGTCGAACGGCGGGTGACGGCCGAGCCGTGGTCCTCCAGGAACCGGCCGAACGCCAGCCCGTAGTTCGAGTTGGCGTCGACGTCGATCACCTCCCCGCCGAACACCAGCCCGAGCGCGTGCTCCACGGGATGGTCCGCGAACAGGTCCGTGATCTCGGCGATCTCGTCCACGAAGGCGAACGAGCGCACCTGGCCGAACAGGTCCTGCAGGCCGTGGACCAGGTGCAATGTGAAACGGGCCGTGGCGCGCACGGACAGCGAGACGTCGGCGAGCACCACGAGGCGCGGCTTGTCCTCCTGGCGGCGCACCGTGACGGGGGTGAACGGGACGCCGTCATAGCGCATGTTCTTCCGCATGGTGCGCCCGGAGTCGATACGGCCCTGGGGCGACACCCGGCGGCGGTGCGTCAGCGCCCCGTGCAGCGTCTTGGCCAGGCGCCGCAACGAGTCCTCGAGCTGCATCCGCTCGGTCTCCGACGCGCGGTCGACGTGCGCGACGTGCCCCTCGTCCTCACCGCCGTCGATGATCCGCTGCTCGATCTCCAGCAGTCGTTCCAGGTGGGCCTTGATCGCCTCGGGCAGGTTGGCGAGCACGCCGGCGAGCCGCCGTCTCAGGGCGGAGGCGTCGTCCTCCGTGGACTGGTCCACCTCCTCCTCGGCGGCGGTCAGCCAGCCGAGCAGTGCCTCCTGTTGGGCCACCGAGAGATCGGCGTCCACCTTGGTCCCCGTCGCGGTGGCGATGTCGCCGGGGAGGCCGGCACCGGAGAGCCGGTCCGTCTCGATCTGGACGCGGTTGCCCTCGGACAGCGGCTGGCCCTGGTTGTCCTTCGAGAACACGATCTCCTCGGTCATCGCCGCCAGGTCGATCTTGTTGGCCTCCTGGTGCAGGTTGTACTGCTGCGCCAGGTCCTCGGGGTCGAAGTAGTCCCGGATGTCCACGGGCTTGCCGTGCTCGTGGCCCTGCTGCGGGGTCTCGCTCGGATCCTCCGACAGCGTGAAGTTCTCCAGGGCCCCGTCGTCGGAGAGGTCGCCGTGGCCGTGCCCGTGGCCGTGCCCAGTCTCCGCCTCACCCACCTTGACCAGGGCGAAGAAGAGATCGAAGACCTCGTCGTAGGTGGCCTCGTCGCGGCGGTCCTTCACCAGCGCGACGCGCAGCGCCTCCTTGAGCACGGACTTGTCGGCCAGCACGCCCGGCTGCGAGGCGCACCGCATGGCGTCCACGGCCTCGGAGACCGAGATCCGCACGCCGCGGATGCGCAGCAGCCGGACGAACCGGTGGATGCTGGCCTCCATTACAGGGCCCTCTTGCGTCCCAGCCCGAACGAGCGCGAGCCCTGCCCCGACGTCACCGACCGCGGCGTGGCGGGCGCGTCCTTCTCGGTGCCCTTCGCGTACTTCGGGGTGCCGTAGACGCCGTCGCCGTGCCGGCCCGCGGTGTCCTTGGCGGTGCGGATCGCGCTGCCGTCCGGGCCGTCCCCGTCGTCGGAGGAGTGGGAGTGGTCGTCGTCGTGGCCGTGCCCGTGGCCGTGGCCGTGCCCGTGCGAGTGCTCCTCGATCGTCGCGTTGGGGTCGACGAGACGGGGCAGCGCGTCGAGCGCCTTCTTCACGTCCTTGTCGTACTTGACGACGACGGACACGGTGTCGGACAGGATCTGCGAGCTCAGCTCGTCCACACCCAGGACGGCGAGCGTGCGCGCCCAGTCGATCGTCTCGGAGATGCTGGGGGCCTTGCGCAGCTCCAGCTCGCGGAGCCCGCGCACCACGTTGACGAGCTCCTCGGCGAGCGAGTCCGACAGCCCGGTCTTCTTCGACCTCACGATCTCCAGCTCGCGCTGGGCCGACGGGTAGTCGAGGAACAGGTGCAGGCAGCGGCGCTTGAGCGCGGCCGCGAGGTCGCGGGTGTTGTTGCTCGTGAGGAGGACGTAGGGGCGCTGTTTCGCGGCGAAGGTGCCGATCTCGGGGATCGAGATCTGGAACTCGCCGAGGGTCTCCAGCAGCACGGCCTCGAGCGCCTCGTCGGCGCGGTCGACCTCGTCGATCAGCAGGACCACCGGCTCCTCGGAGCGGATCGCCTCGAGCAGCGGGCGGGGGGCGAGGAAGCGCTCGGAGAAGAAGACGCTCTCGTTCTGCCCGATCCGGTCCACGGCACTGGCCAGGTCGGGGGCGTCCTCCACGACCTGCCCGATCTTCTCGCGCAGGATCTGGGTGTACATGAGCTGCTTGCCGTAGTCCCACTCGTACAGGGCCTTGGTCTCGTCCTGGCCCTCGTAGCACTGCAGGCGCAGCAGCCGCCGCCCCGTGGCCAGCGCGAGCATCTTGGCGAGCTCGGTCTTGCCGACGCCGGCGGGTCCCTCGAGCAGCAGCGGCTTGTCGAGGCGGGTGAGCAGGAAGACCGTCGTGGCGAGTCGGGTGTCGGCGATGTAGCCCTGGTCGCGCAGGGCCTCGACCACCTCGTCGACGGACTCGAAGGGGGCGGTGTTCTCGGACGGCAACGTCACTGCCGGATCTCCTTCCGACGGCTCCTGGAGCGAGCCGGGGCGTACAGGCCGGCGGGCCCGTCACGCGTCCAGTGTGCGCCGGATTCGCGTGGCGGGCCCGCCGGAACCTCACGAAAAGTGCAGGTCACGCGTCGTGAGTGGCGATGGTCGCCGGAGCGACCATCGCCACTCACGGACGGGTCAGGACAGCAGGTCGTCCAGGTCGCCGTTGATGCAGTGGTCGACGACGGGGCGGACGGTCTCGAAGGTGCACTCCTTCGGGTTGCCCGGGGTGCAGGCGTCGCCGAGGACGTGGTTGGTGATGCGGTCGACGTCCGCGGCGTCGCCACGGATGGACTTCTCGTTCTCGTAGAACTTGGTGGGGCCCTTGCCGAGCCGGTTCTTCGAGTACGAGTCGGCCGTGACGTCGATGAAGCGCTCCGGGATGCCCACGTCGCGCAGCAGCCGGATCGCGGCGGCGAGCGCGGCCTCGGCGGCCTGCACCTTGGTCATGCCGTGGGTGTCGATGCCCATGGCCTCCGCGATGTCCGCGAAGCGCTCGTAGGCGACCGGCATGTTGAACGCCCACACGCGCGGCAGCGCGATGGCGTTGTTCAGGCCGTGGTGGGTGTCGTAGAACGCCGACACCGCGTGGGAGATCGAGTGGATGATCCCGAGACCACCGGAGTTGAACGCCTGGGCGGCGATGTACTGCGCGTACATCATGCCCTCGCGGCCGGGCAGGTCCTGGCCGTTCCAGACGGCCGCGCGGAGGCTCTGCGCGGTCAGCTTGATGGCGTGCAGCGCGTTGCCGAGCGACGGCTGGAAGTTCAGCCGGGACACGTACGGCTCGGAGGCGTGCGCCAGCACGTCGAACCCGCACTGCGCGGTGTAGTCGACCGGGCAGTCGTAGTAGAGCACCGGGTCGTCGATCGCCAGGGAGGTGACCGAGGCGTCGTCGAACGCGACGTACTTGTGGGGGTTGTCCGGGTCCGTCGTGGTGTCGGTGATGACGTAGGCCCACGAGGTCTCCGAGCCGGTGCCGGCCGTGGTGGAGACCGCGATGTGCGGCGGGTTCTGCGGGTTCTCGGACTTGTTGAAGCCCTCGAACTCGTTGACGTTGCGGCCGTCGTGGGCCACCGAGATGCGGGCGCCCTTGCAGGCGTCGTGGCTGGACCCGCCGCCGATCGAGACGAACGAGTCGCAGTTGTTCTGCTGGTAGAGGCCCACAGCGTCCATGACGTTGTAGTCCTTGGGGTTCGACTCGACCTGGTCGTAGAGGACGACCTCGAGGCCGTGGTACTTCATCGACTCGACGATCTTGTGGACGATGTCGGTACCGCGCAGGCCGGACGTCATGACCAGGGTCTTCTTGAAGCCGAGCTTCAGGGCCTCCGGCCCGATCATCTCGTGCGCACCCGGGCCCATCAGCGCCTTGGGGAACGGGTGGAACTCCTTGAGCGGGAACGGCTTGAGCAGTTCGTCGACCTGCATGGCAGCCCTTTCTGGTGCAGGTGGGGTCGGCCGGCGGCGATGCCTGCAGAGCCGACCGATCGGGTCGACGGCGACGCTAGGAGCGAGGTGACGCCCGGCACAGGGCAAGGCCACGGAAACCGTCAAGAGGTGGGGGCGGAAACCGTTCCGACGGAGGGGGGAACGACGCCTTGTCGCCACTTACTGGCGATTACCGACGGCTGGCCGCCCACGTCTCGTCGACCACCGCGAAGCCGTGGCGGGCGTACCACCCGCGCGGCCAGCCGTCGGCCAGGGCGTCGAGCGCGAGGAGGTCGCAACCGGCCTTCGCGGCGACCGTCAGGGCGCCGTTGAGCAGGGCGTTCGCGTGCCCGCGGCCCCGCGCTGAGGCCACCGTCTCGACCGCCTCGAGCACCGCCGTCGCCCCGTCCAGCTCGAGCGCGGCGGCCGCGACGACCCGGTCGTCGTCCCGCACGGCGAGGAACCGGACGTCCACGCCGGCGTCGTCGACGAGGTAGCGGTCCGGCAGCCGGAGCCGCAGCGGATCGTCCGCGGGCAGGTCCGTGCGCCAGGCCCCGACCCAGACGTCCCGGATGTCGTCGAGGGAGACCTCCTCGGCGCCGGGGCCGGCGGGCGCGGGCGTGCGGGCCATGACGACCTCGTGCTGCACGTACCAGCCGGAGCGGCCGAGCTCGCGGGCGACGGGGCCGGGATCGGTGCCCCGGACCGTCACGCAGCGGTGGGCGCGGCCGGCGCCGCCGAGCACCCGGTCGGCCTCGGCCGCGATGTCCTGGGCCGGGGTGCCGTCGTCGACCAGCAGCTGGTTGGTGGCGTGCGACCACGGCACGTCCGCCTGCAGGACGGCCACACCGCCCACCACCGGGACCTCGGTCGTGGCGAGCCGGCGGGGCAGCGAGTCCGCGAAGGCGCGCAGCCGGGCGGCGTGATCGGCCCGCTCCGGCGGCTCGGGCGGTGCGGCGAACGTGCCGTCCGGAAGCGGGCGGTAGGCCGACACGGCGATCACCGCGGTCACCGGCACGGGCTCGTACACGTGCGGGAAGCGCATCGACTCCGGGTCGCCGGGGACCCCGGGCTCCCACCGGACGTCGAGCCCTCCCGCGTCGACGGCGAGCAGCAGGAGGTCGCGGCGGCCGGCGAACAGGCGCGTGGCCGGGAGGGCGACCTGCGCCGCCGTCGACAGGTGCACGAAGCCCACCTCGGCGAGCGAGGGCGGGGCGACGACCCCGGTCCGCAGGGCGGCGCGCCACTCGGCGGGGGTCGTCAGATGGAGCAGGGTCACGGGCCCAGCATGCCGTCCCACCTGCGGCGACGGGGCGTTGCGGTGATCACGGTGCCCTCTCCTAACGGACGGGCCCCGAGGTCACCCCTTGCTTTAGGCACCGGGTGCCAATATCGTCCGTGAGGCCCGACACCGACGTCACCAGGAGGTTCGCATGGCCCCCGTTGATCAGCAGTCCGCGCAGGTCGAGGACGCCCCCGTCGTCGAGGAGACCCTCGTCGAGGAGGTCTCCATCGACGGTATGTGCGGTGTCTACTAAGACCGCGCCGGGCGCAGACGGTGCCGTCGGGGTCGACTTCGACCCCGGCGCCCCGTACCGCTGCAGCCCCCAGGTGTCGCTGCGCCCGGAGCCGTTCGGCGCCCTCGTCTACCACTTCGGCACCCGCAAGCTCTCGTTCCTGAAGACCCTCCCGCTGGTGGAGGTCGTCAAGGGCCTGGAGAACCACCCGGACGTCCACTCCGCGATCGAGGCGGCCGGCGTCGAGGAGGCCCAGCGCCCCGCCTACGTGGCGGCCCTGGCCGGTCTGGCCGCCTCCGGGACGATCGAAGCCCGCTGACCCACCACGTTCTTTCGGAGTGCCCCCGATGAAGCTGGTCGACCATTTCCAGTACGGCCTGAACTCCCCCATCTGTCTGACGTGGGAGCTCACCTACGCCTGCAACCTCGCCTGCGCGCACTGTCTCTCGTCGTCGGGCCGCCGCGACCCGCGCGAGCTGACCACGGCCGAGGCGAAGACCGTGATCGACGAGCTGCAGCGGATGCAGGTCTTCTACATCAACATCGGCGGCGGCGAGCCGACGGTGCGCCCGGACTTCTGGGAGCTGCTCGACTACTCGATCGACCACAACGTCGGGGTCAAGTTCTCGACCAACGGCCTGAAGATCGACAAGAAGCGCGCCGCCCAGCTCGCGCGCACCGACTACGTCGACGTCCAGATCTCGATCGACGGCGCCACCCCCGAGGTCAACGACTACGTCCGCGGCCCCGGCTCGTACGACATGGCGATCCGCGCGCTGGAGAACCTGGCCGAGGCGGGCTTCGAGCAGCCGAAGATCTCGGTCGTCATGACCCGGCAGAACGTCGACCAGCTCGACGAGTTCAAGGCGATCGCGGACAAGTACGGCGCCCAGCTGCGGATCACCCGCCTGCGCCCGTCCGGCCGCGGCGCGGACGTGTGGGACGAGCTGCACCCGCTGCCCAGCCAGCAGAAGCAGATGTACGACTGGCTCGTCTCCCGCGGCGACCAGGTGCTGACGGGCGACTCGTTCTTCCACCTCTCGGCCTTCGGCGAGGCCCTGCCCGGGCTGAACCTGTGCGGCGCCGGGCGCGTGGTGTGCCTGATCGACCCGGTCGGCGACGTGTACGCCTGCCCGTTCGCGATCCACGAGAACTTCCTGGCCGGCAACGTCCGCTCGCCCGGCGGCTTCCAGGAGGTCTGGGAGCACTCGGAGCTGTTCACCGAGCTGCGCCAGCCGCAGACCGGTGGGGCCTGCTCGGGGTGCCAGCACTACGACACCTGCCAGGGCGGCTGCATGGCGGCCAAGTTCTTCACCGGCCTCCCGCTCGACGGGCCGGACCCGGAGTGCGTGCGCGGCTTCGGCGAGCAGGCCCTGGCCTCCCGGGGCGAGGACCACGTGATCCCGAAGTCCGAGGTCAACCACTCGCGCACGACGCTCGGCAAGAAGGCCCCGGTCATGTTGCAGCTGGGCATGGGGCGGCCGGACCGGGCCTGCGAGACCAGCCCGCTCGCCGGGCTGGGCGCGTCGGAGTCCGACTCCGGCCTGCGCGTCCCGATCGCCGGCGCGTAGGGCCCACAGTCCGCCGGCGCCGAACCCGCACCCCACGGGTTCGGCGCCGCGCGACCCACTCAGTGATGAGCGAA
>NZ_BAAAQK010000023.1:37498-214257 GCF_039531635.1 Pseudonocardia ailaonensis
GAAGGGGTGGCCGTGCTGGGGGATCCGGTTCCGATCGGCTCGCGCCGGGCCCCGTCACGCGTCCTGTTCGGACCGCACGTCACGAATCTGGGGCGCGGACGGACGTTCTCCGAACGCCATGCCGCCTACTACGCGGAGCGGGCCGCCGGTGGGTGCGGGGTGATCGTCTGCGAGACGGCGTCGGTGCACCCGTCGGACCGGCCGTACGAACGGGCGCCCGTGCCCGGCTGGGCCGGCCTGAAAGCGGCGTGCGGCGACGCGCTGGTGCTGGCCTCCTTGGGACACAGCGGATCCCAGGGCACCTCGGCCTTCACGGGGCAGGCGCTGTGGGGGGCGTCGCGGGTGCAGGACGTGGTGTCCCGCGAGGTCCCTTCCGTCATGGAGCCCGTCGAGATCGACGCGCTCGTGTCGTCCTTCGCCGCGGCGGCGGCACGCGCCGTCGAGGACGGGCTCGACGGGGTGGAGGTCAACGCGGGCCAGCACTCCCTGCTCCGCCAGTTCCTCTCGGGCCTCACCAACACCCGCTCCGACGCCTACGGCGACGACCGCACCCTGCTCCTCCGCGAGGTGCTCACCACGGTCCGGGCCGCGGTGGGGGACGCGGTCGTGGGCCTGCGCCTCGGCGCCGACGAGCTTGCCCCCTGGGCCGGCATCACCCCGGACCTGGCCGAGTCCTGGTTCCCCCCGAGGCCCTGGTTTCCCGCGGGGTCCTGGTTCCCCCCGGGGCCGCACGACGACCCGGCGTCGAGCACCCACGACCCGGCCCCGCCCCCCCGCGAGTCGGCACTTTTCGACCCGCGAGTCGGCACTTTCGGTAGTCCGCATGTGCGATCCCGGTCGTCCGGTGGGCCTGTCGGGTCAGTCGGCCGAGGTGACGTCGGGGGTGCCGGGCGGGGCGGCATCGGGGTGGCCGTCGCCCGGGGCGAGGACGGCGCCGCCGGACCGGGCAGTGCCGGAGCGCCCGCGAGCCTCGCCGGGCTCGTCGACTACCTCGTGCCCGTCCGTGGGTCCGGGCTGTCGGTCTCCGCCACCCGGCCCGACTCCCACACCCCGCCGGGCTTCAACCGCGACCTCGCCCGCCGCTTCCTCGGGCGCGGGATTCCCGTTGTGCTGCAGGGCAGCGTCGTCGACCCGGGGATGGCGGCCGAGGCCCTGGACGAGGGCTTCGCGATGGTGGAGATGACCCGGGCGCAGATCGCCGATCCGCGGCTCGTCGCGCACGTCCGCGCCGGGACGCCCGAGCGGATCCGCCCCTGCACGCTCACCAACCAGCACCGGGCCCGGGACCCGCGCAACCCGCTGATCACGGACGAGGCGGAGCCGCGCTCGGGCCACGAGACCCTGGACCCGCCGCTGCCTGTCGACCCGCTGTCTGTCGACCCGCTGTCTGTCGACCCGCTGTCTGTCGACCCGCTGTCTGTCGACCCGCTGTCTGTCGACCCGCTGTCTGTCGACCCGCTGTCTGTCGACCCGCTGCCCGTCGAGCCGCTGTCTCTCGAACCCCTGTCGGACGGTGCGCTGCCCGCGGAGCCGCTGCCCGCCGACCGGCTGTCCGCGGAGGCGCTGTCCGTCGACCGGCTGTCCGCGGAGCCGCTGTCCGTCGACCGGCTGTCCGCCGAGCCATTGCTCGCCGACCCGCTGCCCGCCGACCCGCTACTCGACGCCACTCCGTTCGAGGCCCCACTAGGTGACGCCCCGCCGGTCGCCGAGCCGCTGTCCGCCGGCCCACCGCTCGCCGCCTCCTCGCTCGCCGAGCCGCTGCCCGCCGACCCGCTACTCGACGCCCGGCGCCCCGTCGACCCCCCGGCGGCCGAACCGCTGTCCGGTGACCTGCGACCCCGGGCGCCGGCCGCCCCCGGGCATCGACGCGGGTCGCGGTTGCCCGGCGAGGCGCCGGTGTTCGTCGTCGGCGGTGGTCCGGCGGGGTTGGAGGCCGCCCGGACCGCGGCGCTGATGGGCCGCCGCGTGGTCGTGTGCGAGCGCTCTATGCAGCTCGGGGGCGCGCTCCGGCTCGCCGCGCTGCTCCCCGGGCGGGAGCGCTTCGGGCTGCTCGTCGACTGGTGGGAGCGAGAGCTCGCCCGGCTCGGGGTGGAGGTGCGGCTCGGCACCGCGGTGACCGCCGCCGACCTCCATGATCGGCGGTTGGGCGGGATAGGTGCCGATATTGGCACTTATCCCGCCGAGGCGGCGATCATGCTCGTCGCGACGGGGTCGATCCCCTCGCCGCCCACCTTCGCCGTCGGCGAGGGCGTGCTGGTGGTGCACGCCGCGGAGTTCGAGTCGGCTGTGCTGGCGGGGGCGCCGTCGGGGGGCGCCGATCGCGGTCCCGATCGGGCGGCGTGCGCGGGCACCGGACACCGCTCGCCGAGCGGAGCAGCGAGCTCACCGGTGACGGAAGCCGAGGGCTCACCGCCACCGGAAGCGGCGGGCTCACCGCCACTGGGAGGAGCGGGCTCACCGGTGATGGGAACGGCGGGCTCACCGGACACGGGAGCGACGGGCTCACCGCCACCGGCAGCGGCGAGTTCACCGCCACTCGGAGGTGCGGGCTCACCGGACACGGGAGCGGCGGGCTCACCGCCGACGGGAGCGGCGAGTTCACCGCCGATGGCGGCAGCGGGCTCACCGCCGACGGCGCGAGAGGTCACGAACCGCACGGACGGCGGGACGAGCGCGGAGGCGGCGGATCGATCGCGGCCCGGCTCACCCCTGGCGCGTCCCGGACCGTCCATGCCCCACCGCCTCTCCGCCGTGCTCCCGGCCGGCGCCCGGGTCGTCGTCCACGATCCGGTCGGGGACTGGACGGGCGTCGGGATCGCCGAGCAGGTCGCCGCCGCCGGGTTCGCCTGCGCGCTCGTCACCCCGGACGCCGTGCCCGGCACCCAGCTCGCCCGCACCGGGGACCTCGCTGCCGCGACGGCCCGGCTCGAGCGCGCCGGCGTCGAGCGGGTGCGGTTCTCCCGGCTCCGGTCCGTGGGCGGCGGCTCCGCGCTGGTCGTGGACGTCCACCACGGCGCCGCCCGCGCGATCCCGTGCACGGTCGTGATCGACTGCGCCCACCGCCTGCCCGACGAGACCCTGGACGGCATGCGCGTCGGCGACTGTGTCGCGCCCCGCACCGTGCACGAGGCCGTCCGCGAAGGGCGGCGCGCCGCTCAGCGTCTGTGCAGCTCGGCCGGGGGGTCGAGGAAGGACTCGCGGGAGGTGTGGGGGTGAGGGTGGTGTTCACCGCGCATCTCACGGGGTTCGCGCAGGACGGCCTGCCGACGGCGCGGCACGCGGCCTACTACGCGGCGCGGGCGGCGGGTGGGGCCGAGCTGGTGATCACCGAGGAGCAGTCGGTGTGCCCGGACGACCGGCCGTACGAGAAGCTCGTGCGGGGGCACGATCCGGCCGTCGTGCCCGGCTACCGGGCGATCACCGACGCCGTCCACGCCCACGGCGCGCGGATCCTCGCCCAGCTCAACCACAACGGCCCGCAGTCGAGCGGGATGTACTCGCGTGAGCCCGTCCGGGGGCCCTCGGCGGTGCCAGACCCGATGTTCCGCGAAGTTCCCGTCGCCATGATGAAAAAAGATCTGGACGATGTCACAGCTGGATTCGCCCTGGTCACGAAGCATTGCGTCGCCGGCGGGTTCGACGGTGTGGAGATCCAGGCGTCGCAGGCCTCGCTGCTGCGCTGCTTCCTGTCGCCGGCGACGAACCGGCGCACCGACCGCTACGGCGGGCCGCTGGAGAACCGGGCGCGGCTGCTGCTCCGCGTGGTCGCCGCCGTCCGCGAGGAGCTCGGGGAGCGCACCCTCGGTGTCCGCATCGCCGCCGGCGAGGGGATCGAGGACGGCACCACGCTCGACGACGCCGTCGCCCTCGCCCGGATGCTCGAGGCGACCGGGCAGGTGGACCTGATCAACACCACCGTCGGGGTGGCGACGGCCTCGCTGCACCTCGTCGAGCCCTCGATGCACACCCCGCACGGCTACGCAGGCCCCGCGTCCGCCGCGATCCGCGGCGCCGTGCGCATCCCGGTGATCGCGACCGGCCGGTTCACCGAACCCGCGCACGTCGAGCGCGCCGTCGCGGAGGGGCTCGGCGACCTGATCGGCGTCGCCCGGGGGCAGATCGCCTCGCCGGACTTCGCGACGACGAGGACGCGGGCCTGTGTGGGCTGCAACCAGGAGTGCGTGGGGCGGGTGGGGCTCAACCGGCCGATCGCCTGCGCCGTCAACCCGCGGGCCGGGCGGGAGGCCGAGCCGCTGCCCGCGCCCGGGATCCCGAAGCGGGTGGTGGTGGTCGGGGGCGGGCCGGGCGGGCTGCGGGCCGCCGCGACCGCTGCCGCCCGCGGTCATCGCGTGACCCTGTTCGAACGATCCCCGCAGCTCGGCGGGGCTCTGGCCCTCGCTGCCAGCGCTCCGGGGCGCGGCGAGCTCGCGTCCGTCGTCCGCGATCTGGAGGCGGAGTGCCGGGCGGCCGGGGTCGATATCCGGACCGGGGTGACGATCACCGCTCGGCAGACCGACCTCGCGGAGGCGGACGTCGTGGTCCTGGCGACGGGGGCGCGGCCGTCCCCCCGACCGGGGACGGTCGACGTCCGCGACGTGCTGGACGGGCGCAGCTCGCCGGCCGGCCGCGTCCTCGTGGTCGACGAGCTGGGGACCGCCGACGCCACGTCCGTCGCCGAGCTGCTCGCCGCGCGCGGCTGCGGCGTCGAGATCGTGACGCCCGCGATGGTCGTCGGGCAGGACCTCGGGCTCACGCTCGACCGCGAGGGCTTCCGCCGCCGCGCCCACGCCGCCGGGATCCGGCTGGGCACGGACCTCGTCCTCACGGGTGTCGACGGCGGCCTGGCGCGGCTGCTGCACCATCCCACCGGGAGGATCGAGGAGCGAGAGGTGGACGCGGTCGTGTGCGCGGCGCCGGGCGAACCCCGGGACGGGTTGTGGGTGGCGCTGCGTGACCGCCCGGGGGTGCACCGGGTCGGCGACTGCCTCGCCCCCCGCCGGATGGACGCGGCGATCCGCGACGGAGAGCGAGTGGCGGTGAACCTGTGAAGCCTGAGAGTGATATCCACCTGTGGAGCGTTCCTGTGGACAACTCGATCCGTGCAGGTCAGACGTGAGAACGGACGCGTTGACCTGGCCCGATCTGCGCGACGATCCACCGCGGACGGTCATGATTCCGCTCGGCTCGGTGGAGCAGCACGGCCCGCATCTGCCGCTGTCCACGGACCTGCGCGTGGCCGAGCACGTTGCGTCCGGACTGGAGTCGCGGCGCCCGGAACTCGTGCTCGCGCCGGGGCTGCCGTACGGCGCGGCGGGGGAGCACGAGGGGTTCCCCGGGACCGTCTCCATCGGACAGGAGGCGCTGCGGCTGGTGCTCGTCGAGGCCGGCCGGTCGGCCTGCCGCTGGGCTGCGCGGCTGGTGTTCGTCAACGGGCACGGTGGGAACGTCGGTGCGCTCGTCGAGGCGGTGCGGCTGCTGCGGTACGAGGGCCGGGACGTCGCGTGGCTGCCCTGCGCGGCGCCCGGGGTCCGGGGGGACGCGCACGCCGGCCGGATCGAGACCTCGCTGCTGCTGGACCTCGATCCCGCTGCGGTGCAGGTGGACCGGGCCGAGGCCGGAGCCACCGCGCCCTTACGGGAGCTGTTGCCGGTGATGCGGGAGGGCGGGGTCGAGGCCGTGAGCCCGAACGGTGTGCTCGGGGATCCGGCCGGCGCCTCGGCGGAGGAGGGCGCGGCGCTGTTCGCGGCCATTGTGGACGCCGGGGTGCGGGCGATCGACGGATGGGCGCCGGACGCGGAGACGGGGCGGCTGGCCTGGTCCTGAGCCGGCGGGCGCGACCGGGTGTGTGTTGTCGGACCGCCGGCCCTGTTCGATGGCGGGCTCCGCCCGCGTGCCGAGCCACGGGGTGCACGCCGGTCCCGCCGCCGGATCCGAGGACGACAGCTGCGTGTCCGTCGCCTGCGTGTGTTTCGGCCTACCGAAAGTGCCGACTCGCGGGGTGGGGTGGCCGTGGGCTACGTCGTGGTGATCAGGAGGGGGACCAGCTGTTCGGCGGGGGTGAGGGAGCCGTGCTGGCCGGGGAGGGTGGAGAGGGTCGGTTCCGCCACCGAGCGGATGATGCCGGCGGTGCCGCGGGCCGCGGCGACGACGTCGCCGATGCGGGGGATCAGTGCCGGCACGACCGGGCCGAACCAGCCCTCGGCGATCGCCTGGTCCCGGGGGAGGACCCACGCGTCGTCGCGGAGCATCTCGCGCCAGGCGGCGAGGACCTCGGCCTCGGCGCCGGGCCGGGTGTAGACGTGCCGGGCGCGCGGGTCCCCACCGAGGAGGTCGACGCCCAGCTTGAGCTCGGGGATCTCGTCGGCGTCGTAGCGGCGGGTCATCGTGACCATGCCGTGGTCGCCGGTGACGGCGAGGAGCGAGCCGGGCGCCAGCTGCTCGGCGATCGTGGAGACCAGCCGGTCGATCATGCGGAGCTGGAAGCGCCAGGCCGTGCTGCCGGGGCCCTGGACGTGGCCGAGGGCGTCGAGGTCGGCGTGGTAGCCGTAGCAGAGGGCGGGACCGTCGGTGTCGAGCGCGGCCACGATCCCGGCGGCGAGATCGCCCATCCCGAGCACGCCCTGGTAGCGGCCGCCGCGCAGGGCCGCGCGGGTCAGGCCGGAACCGCGGAACGCGCTGGGGCCGACCGAGGTGACCTTCACCCCGGCCGCCGCGGCCCGCTCCAGCGCCGTCGGGGCGGCCTGGAGCTGCTCCGGGGGCACGCTCTCGCGCAGGTCCACGGCGTTGGGGAAGCCGGGGCCGGTCCAGTGCAGCGAGTCGAGCAGGGTGTCCGGTGCGGCCCGGAACGAGATCCCGACGACGCCGTGCGCGCCCGGCGGCAGCCCGGTGCCCAGCGAGGTCACGCTGATCGAGGTGCTCGACGGGAAGCCGACCGTGAGCGGATCGCCGCCGGCCATCGAGGTGAGGAAGGGCGCGTCGATCGCGTGGGCGGCGAGCAGGTCGGCGCCGAGCCCGTCGATCAGCAGGACGGCGGCGGCCCGGACCGGCGGGAGCGTGATCGCCGGCGGCGGGCCGGGCACCCCCAGCGCGGCGAGGACGGCGGGGAACACCTCCGCGAGGGAGCGCTCGCCGTAGCGCGGGAGCAGCGGTCCGGAGTCGTCAGGCACGGACGGAAGATCCCACGGCCCTGGTCGGCGCCGCCGAACGGGCCGTGTTGTCGGGGGTCGACCCAGGTCGTGGGGGAGCTGTCGGGACAGCCGCTCGGTGTTCGCCGGAGCTCTCGGTGCTGCGCATTCTGCGGCTGCTCGACGAGGTCCGCCGCGAGCTGGGCGTCCGCCCGCGGGTCGTGAGGCTGCCGGCCCGGCCCGGCCGCTGACGACAGTAGAGGCGTCATCGCCGTTGCGGGGAGGACGTGGCGGGCGGACGTCGCAGATGTGTGTTTCGGCCTACCGAAAGTGCCGACTCGCGGGTTCGGGGTCGGTGGGGGTGAGGAGGGGGTCGGGCGTGTGAGGATCGTCGGGTGAGCGGGACGGTGCCGGACGGGATGCGGGTCGTGCTCGACCGGCGGGTGCGGCGGTTGGCCGGGCGGGACGGTGGGGCGTCCCTGCTCGGTGGGGCGCCGCCGCGGCTCGTGCATCTCTCGGCCCGGGCACAGCAGGCCTTGGGGGACGGCAGCGAGCTGACCGTCGCCGACCCGCTCACCCGGGCGCTCGCGCGGACCCTGCTGGACTCGGGGCTCGCACATCCCGCCCACCCGCTGCCCGCGGGGCCCGGACCCGCGGATGTCACGGTCGTCGTCCCGGTGAAGGACCGGCCGCTCGACCGGCTGCTCGCCGCGCTGCCCGGGGACCTCGGCGGGCTGGTCGTGGTCGACGACGGCAGCGCCGATCCGGAGCCCCTCGCGGCCTTGGTGAAGGCGGCGCACGGATCGGTGATCCGGCACGAGACCTCGCGCGGGCCGGCGGCGGCGCGCAACGCCGGCCTGCGGGCGGCCACCACGGACCTGGTGATGTTCCTGGACTCCGACGTCGTGCCGCAGGCGGGCTGGCTCGAGCCGCTGCTCGGCCACCTCGCCGACCCGGCGGTGGCCCTGGTGGCGCCCCGGATCGTCGCCCTGCCGCCGGTGTCCGGCGCGATCGGGCGCTACGAGGCCGTGCGGTCCGGCCTGGACCTCGGGCCCGATCCGGCGCTGATCGTGCCGCGCAGCCGGGTGGCCTACGTGCCCAGCGCCGCGATGCTCGTCCGGCGCGAGGTCGTGCTGCCCGGGTTCGACGAGGACCTGCACGTCGCCGAGGACGTCGACCTGGTGCTGCGGCTGCACGCCGGCGGCGCCCGGCTCCGCTACGAGCCCGCCTCCCGGGTCGCCCACGACCACCGTACGTCTCCCCGGGACTGGTTGGCGCGCAAGGCTTTCTACGGCACCGGTGCCGCACCGCTCGCCGCCCGCCACCACGGTTCGGTGCCCCCGATGGTGCTGAGCCCGTGGACGGCGGCGGCCTGTGCGGTCCTGCTCCTGCAGCGGCGCTGGTCGGTCCCCGTCGCGGCGGTGATCACGGCGATCGCCGCGGAACGGTTGTCCCGCAAGCTCCCCAAGCTCGCGAACCCCCGCGCCTCGGCACTGCGGCTGGCGGGCCTGGGCCTGGGCGGCGCGGTCTACCAGGTCGCCAACGCGATGCTGCGCCACCACTGGCCGCTCGCCGCCCTGATGGTCCCCTTCTCCCGCCGCGCGCGCCGGGCCGTCGTCGCGGCCGCCGTCGCCGAGGGGCTGGCGGACTGGTGGACGCGCCGCGCGCACGATCCCGCCGTCCGCCCGGACCCGCTGACCCACCTGGTCGCCCACCGCCTCGACGACCTGGCGTACGGCGCCGGGCTCTGGTGGGGCGCGTGGCGGCACCGGTCCGGGGCCGCCCTCCGCCCGATCGGGCCCCCCGTCCGCAGTGGTCCGAACGGGTGAGATCGCTGGATCGGTGAGGCCGCGTGTGCGGGCCCGTCGAGCCGTCCGCTCCGCGGGTGCGGAACGATCGCGGCGGGCGGTCGGACGGGTGCGGTGATCGGCCCGCCACCAGGGAGGTCGGCCCGCCCCGACCGCCTTGCGACGGTCGAAGATCGGGAGTGTGATGTGCTCGCCGCCACACTCTCGGCAGTGTTTTGTCAGTGGTTTTGTCCGTGGCGGCCGGGACGTCATTCGTGCCGACGCGACCACCACCGCGGTTGGGAGAAGAAGCTCATGGCAGAGGTCCGGGTCACCGTCGACGGCGTGAACTACGCCGACGAGGTCGAGCCCCGCATGTTGCTGGTCCAGTACCTCCGGGAGCGGCTCGGCAAGACGGGCACCCTCATCGGCTGCGACACCAGCAACTGCGGTGCCTGCACCGTCCACCTGAACGGGCAGAGCGTGAAGTCCTGCTCGGTGCTCGCGGTCCAGGCCGACGGCGCCGAGGTGCTGACGATCGAGGGCCTGGCCCGGGGCGAGGACCTGCACCCCGTGCAGAAGGCCTTCAACGAGTGCCACGGCCTGCAGTGCGGCTACTGCACGCCCGGGATGATCATGGCGGCCGTCGACCTGCTGGGCGACAACCCCGATCCGGACGAGCACGAGGTGCGCGAGGGCATCGAGGGCAACCTCTGCCGCTGCACCGGGTACCAGAACATCGTGCGGTCCGTGCAGCGTGCGGCGCAGATGATGAAGCCGGGGGCGACCGCGCCCACGGAGCAGCCGGCACCGGTGGCAGGGGACTGACATGACCGCCATTGCTGACACCACCGCCCTCGAGTTCGGCAGGTCGCGTACCCGCAAGGAGGACGCGCGGCTGATCACCGGCCGGACCCGCTACACGGACTCGATCACCCCGGCCGGGACGATCTACCTGCACGTCGTCCGGTCGCCGATCGCGCACGCCACGATCACCGGCGTCGAGGCGTCCGCGGCCCGGTCGGCACCCGGTGTCTTCGGCGTCTACACCGCCGCGGAGCTCGGTGCGACGGAGATCGGGCTGCCGCACGTCTGGCCGTTGACGCCTGCCGAGAAGGCCCCGCAGCGCCCGCTGCTCGCGAGCGACACCGTGCACTTCGCCGGCGAGGGCGTCGCGATCGTGCTCGCGCGCTCGGCGGCCGAGGCCCGCGACGCGGCGGACCTCGTCGAGGTCGACTACGAGCCGCTCGACCCGGTGCTGGACATGGAGGCGGCCGTCGCCGACGGCGCGAACCTCGTCCACCCCTCGCTCGGCTCCAACATCAGCGACGTCTGGGTGTTCGACGCGGGCGCCGCCGGCACCGGCGGCAGCGTCGACGAGGCGATCGCCGCGGCGGAGGCCGACCCCGACTCGGTCGTGGTCCGGCGCCGCTTCCGCCAGCAGCGCCTCATCCCGGCGTTCATGGAGCCCCGGTCCGCGGTCGTGGACCCGACCGGTGAGCAGATCGTCTTCTACTCGGCGACCCAGGTGCCGCACGTGCTGCGCACCATGACCGCCGTGACGCTGGGGATCCCGGAGAGCAAGCTGCGCGTCGTCGCCCCGGACGTCGGCGGCGGCTTCGGCGGCAAGCTCTCGGTCACCCCCGAGGAGATGCTCTGCGTGCTGGCCGCCCAGAAGACGGGCAAGCCGGTGAAGTGGACCGAGACCCGCTCGGAGTCGTTGCTGGCCGCGCACCACGGGCGGGACCAGCTGCAGGACATCACGATCACCGCCAAGAAGGACGGCACGGTCACCGGCCTGGACGTCCGCCTCCTGGCGGACATGGGTGCCTACCTCGAGCTGGTCGGGCCCGGCGTCCCCGTGCTGGGGGCGTTCATGTTCAACGCCATCTACAAGATCCCGGCGTACAAGTTCACCTGCACGACCGTCCTCACCAGCAAGACCCCGACCGGCGCCTACCGCGGGGCCGGTCGCCCGGAGGCGACGTTCGCGATCGAGCGGATCATGGACGAGCTCGCGGTCGAGCTCGGCCGCGACCCGCTGGAGCTGCGCAAGCAGAACTGGATCCCGCACGAGGAGTTCCCGTTCACCACCGTCGTCGGGCTCACCTACGACTCCGGGAACTACGAGCAGGCGACCGACCGGGCCGTGGAGCTCTTCGACTACGCCGGGCTGCGGCGCGAGCAGGAGGAGCGTCGGGCGCGGGGTGACCGGGTCCAGCTCGGGATCGGCATCTCGACCTTCACCGAGATGTGCGGGCTCGCTCCCTCGCGGGTGCTCGGCTCGCTGAGCTACGGCGCGGGCGGCTGGGAGGCCGCCAGCGTCCGGATGCTCGCCACCGGCAAGGTCGAGGTCGTGACCGGCTCCTCCGGGCACGGCCAGGGCCACGAGACGGCGTTCAGTCAGATCGTCGCCGACCAGCTCGGGGTGCCCTTCGAGGACATCGAGATCCTGCACGGCGACACCCAGGTCTCGCCCAAGGGCCTGGACACCTACGGGTCCCGCTCGCTCGTCGTGGGCGGCATCGCGATCGTCAACGCCTCGAAGAAGGTCGTCGAGAAGGCGACGAAGATCGCCGCGCACCTGCTCGAGGCGGCCGAGGAGGACATCGAGTTCGCGAACGGCACCTTCACCGTCCGCGGCACGGGCCAGGGCAAGGCGATCCAGGAGATCGCCTACGCGGCCTTCACCGCGCACGACTACCCGGAGGGCATCGAGCCTTCCCTGGACTCCGACGCCGTCTACGACCCGGAGAACTTCTCCTACCCGCACGGCACGCACCTGGCGGCGATGGAGGTCGACACCGAGACCGGACGGGTGCAGCTGCGCCACTACGTCTGCGTCGACGACATCGGCAACGTGGTCAACCCGCTCATCGCGGAGGGCCAGGTGCACGGCGGCCTCGCCCAGGGCATCGCGCAGGCGCTGTTCGAGGAGGCCAACTACGACGACCAGGGCACCCTGGTCAACGGCACCTTCGTGGACTACACGCTGCCGTCGGCGGCCGACCTGCCGGGCTTCACGACCGAGATCGTGAGCACCCCGGCGACGTCGAACCCGTTGGGGGTCAAGGGTGTCGGCGAGGCCGGCACCATCGCGTCGACGCCGGCGATCGTCAACGGCGTGATCGACGCGATCCGACACCTCGGCGTCACCGAGGTCGAGATGCCGACGACGTCGCAGCGGGTGTGGCGGGCCATCCAGGCGGCGCAGGGGCGCTCCACCCAGGAGACCCCGATCGACACCCACTCACCGGGCGCGGGCCTCGGCTCGATCGACCCCAACAACCCCCAGGGGGAAGTGTGATCCCGGCGAAGTTCGACTACGTGCGGCCCGCCTCCGTGGCGGAGGCCGTGCAGGCACTCGCCGACGGCGGCGACGACGCCAAGATCCTCGCCGGTGGGCAGAGCCTGCTGCCGGTGCTGCGGCTGCGCCTCGCGGCCCCGTCCGTGGTCATCGACCTCGGCGGGATCTCCGAGCTGCGGCAGATCTCCGACGACGGGGACCGGATCGCCATCGGCTCGATGGTGCCCCACCACGATGTCATGCGCGACGACCTGGTCAAGGAGCACGTCACGCTGCTGTCGCAGGCCACGTCCACGGTCGCGGACCCGCAGGTCCGCCACCGCGGCACGCTCGGTGGCGCGCTGGCCCACGCCGACCCGGCGGGCGACCTCGGCGCGGTCGCCCTGGCGCTCGAGGCCGAGTTCGTGATCGCGGGCGCCGGTGGCACCCGCACGGTGGGGGCCGCGGAGTTCTTCCAGGACTACTTCACGACGGCGATCGGCGAGGGCGAGGTCCTCACCCAGATCCGGTTCCCGAAGTACACGGGCTGGAAGAGCCACTACGAGAAGTTCAACCGCACCGCGCAGGCGTGGTCCATGGTGGCCGTCGCCGTGGCGCTCAAGGTGGACGGTGGCACCATCGCCGAGGCCCGTGTCGGCCTGACCAACATGGGCACCACGCCGATCCGGGCGACCGGGGTCGAGCAGGCGCTGGTGGGTCAGCAGGCCACCGCGGACGCGGCGAAGGCGGCCGCCCAGCACGCCACCGAGGGCACCGCCGCACCGAGTGACGCGGATGCCGCGGCGGACTACCGTGAGCACCTGGCACGGGTGCTCACCGGCCGAGCGGTGCTGGCCGCGGCGGGCTGAGCGGGACTTCGAGACGGCGGACGCCCACCCGGTGACCCCGGGTGGGCGTCCGGCCGTCTCAGACGGGGCCTGCACCGCGGCCCCACGACGAGGAGACTGGAACTCATGCAGCTGGAGAACAAGTTCACGATCGCCGCGCCCATCGACGAGGCGTGGGCGGCGATGAACAACCCGGAGACGGTCGCGCCCTGCTTCCCGGGCGCCACGCTGACCGAGTACACCGGTGACTCGTTCACCGGCCTGGTCAAGGTCAAGCTGGGGCCGATCTCCCTGACCTACAAGGGCAAGGGCACCTACGTCGAGCGGGACGAGGCGGCCCACAAGGTCGTCATCGACGCGTCCGGGCGGGACTCGCGCGGCAACGGCACCGCGAACGCCAAGGTCACCGGCACCATGAAGGCGGACGGGCCGGACAAGACCGAGATCACGATGGCCACCGACATGACGATCACCGGGCGGCCGGCGCAGTTCGGCCGCGGCGTGATCTCGGACGTGGCCGACAAGATCATCGGCCAGTTCGCCTCCTGCCTGGCGGACAAGCTGGCGGACAAGGGCGCCCCCGCCGACGCGCCGGCCGAGCCCGAGACGGCGGCCAGCACGAACGGCGCCGCGGCCGCGCCCACGCCGTCGGCCACCGCCCCCACCGCGGCGGCGGCCCCGAAGCCGGCGGCGTCGTCGCAGCCGACCCGACCGACCGCCCCGCTGTCCAGCAGCGTCGAGGCGATCGACCTGCTCGACACGGCGGGTGCGCCGATCGTGAAGCGCCTCGTCCCGGTTGCCGGGGTGCTGGGTGTGCTGCTGGCGATCTTCGTGATCGTCCGGCGGCTGCGCGCCAGCTGATCCCCACCGAACGGACGGCGCCCCCGCTCACCTTCCGGTGAGCGGGGGCGCTCGTCGTCGCGACAGCTGCGAGGATCCGTTCATGCGCGCCGGACCGCACAACGCCCTCACCGACGTCGCGGGGCTGCGCGTCGGCCACGCCGCGCTCACCGGGGAGGGCGCGCTCAGCGGGACGACGGTCGTCGTCTGCCCGCCCGGTGGGGCCGTGGCGGGGGTCGACGTGCGGGGTGCGGCGCCGGGCACCCGCGAGACGGACCTGCTGGTCCCCGGGAACACCGTGGACCGGGTGCACGCGATCGTGCTCTCCGGCGGGAGCGCCTACGGGCTGGCGGCCGCGCAGGGCGTGATGGAGCGGCTCGAGGCCGCGGGCGAGGGGTTCCCGGTGCCGGGCGGCGTGGTGCCGATCGTGCCCGCCGCGGTGCTCTTCGACCTCGGCCGCGGCGGACGGTTCGACGCCCGGCCGACCGCGGAGACCGGCGCCGCCGCGTACGGCGCCGCGACGGACGGGGCCGTCGCGCAGGGGGTCGTGGGGGCGGGGACCGGGGCCGTGGCGGGCGGGCTGAAGGGCGGGATCGGCACCGCCAGCGTGGTCCTGGACGACGGGACGACCGTCGCCGCGCTCGTCGCCGTCAACGCGGTGGGATCCACGGTGCACCCGCGGACCGGCCTGCTGCACGGCGCGGCGAAGGGTCTGCCGGGCGAGTTCCCGCAGGTGGAGGGCACGGTTGTGGCAGAGCCGGGGAGTCCGTCGCCGGGAACCGCGACCTCGTTGGCGGTGGTCGCCACGGACGCCACGCTCGACAAGGCGGGCTGCGGGCGGCTCGCCACCGTCGCCCACGACGGCTACGCCCGGGCGATCGACCCGGTGCACACGATCATGGACGGCGACACGATCTTCGCGCTGGCCACCGGCACCCGGCCCGCGCCGGGGCCGGAGGGCCTGTTCGCCCTGCACGCCGCGGTCGCCGACGTGGTCACCCGGGCGATCGTGCACGGCATGCTCGCGGCCACCGCCGTCACCACCCCCGGGGGTTCGTGGCCGGCGTTCGGCGCCCCGGCCCGGGGCTGAGCCGACGCCGGGCCGCCCCGTCGCCGGTCCGCCCCTGTCGCCGGTCGCATTGTGCGCGAATCGGGCACGCCCGGATATGAGTCGGCTCACCGTGGTGGTCCGGTGGGCCGGGGTCCTCCTCGGTGAGGCGGGTCGGCGCAGGTCCGGGCCGTCGTGGTGTGCGGTCAGCGGTCGCCGGAACACCGGACCGGTCGTTATAATTAGCAAACACAACTACTTGTCCGGGCCGGGGGCGAACCCTCTCGGCCCACGGTGACACCTGCCCGCACGCGGGTCGGGAGGGGGAGCGCGGTGGCAGCGGCCGGCGGAGCGGGACTCGGCACGGGCAGGCTCGGCGGGGCAGGTCTCCGGGACCGGATCGCGGCCTCGGACCCGGGGCTCACCCGCCTCGGCTCCGCGGCGCGCGCGGCGGTCGGCGTCGGCTCCTCGCTCGTCGTCGAGTACCTCGTGGCCACGGCCCTCGGGTTCTCGCCGCTCGTCCCCATGATGCTGGGCGCGGTGCTGAGCATGATGACGGTGTTCGGCGTGGCCGACCCGACCCCGCGCGGGCGGCTGGTCACCACCGCGCTGCTGCCGCTGTTCATGCTGGCCGGGATGGGTGTCGCGCTCGCCGTGGACAGCCATCGGGTGCTGTCGCTGGTCGTGTTCGTCGTCGTGATGTTCGTGGCGGTCGCGATCCGGCGGTTCGGGCTGCGCTACTTCGCCGGCGGAATGCTCGTGTTCATGGGCTACTTCTTCTCGCTGTTCCTGCTGCTGAAGCCCGAGCAGCTGCCCGAGGTGCTGGTGGCGCTGGCCGTCGCGACGGTCTGGACCGCGCTGCTGCTGAACGTGCTGTGGCCGGTGCGCGCGCACCGCGTCCTCGCCCGGATGGTCCGGGCCTTCGAGGGCCGGGTCCGCGGGGCCGTCGACGCCGCCGCGGACGTCCTGGACCACCCCGGTCCCGAGGGTGAGCGGCTCGCCCGGCTCGAGAGCCGGCTCGTCCGCGTCACCGAGACCGCCCTGATGATCGACGGCCAGCTCGGCACCGCCGGCGCGGTCCTCGACGACGCGACCGCCCGGACCGTCCGTCACGCGCTGGTCGACGACGAGATCTCCGCCCGCGCCCTGGCCGACTCGGTCCGGCTGCTGTCCGCGGCGGAGGCCTGCCTGCCCGCCGACGTCGCCACCGCGGCCCTCCGGGGCGTCCGCGAGGTGCTCGCCGCGCTGTCCCGCGGCGACTGGGACGACGTCGAGGTGCGGGCCCGCGCGCTCGACGCGGCGTCGGCCGCCTTCGACCTGCCGCTGCCGGTGGCCGTCCCGCGCCCGTCGAGCGTCACCGGTCAGGCGCCGCCCACGCTGGCCCGCGTCACCCGCCGGATCGCGGCCGCCGCGCAGGGCCTGGTCGACGGGCACCGCGCCCGGCTCGCCCCGGGACCCGCCGCCGCGCAGTACGGCGAGTCCGGCTTCGAGCCGGCGGTCGTGCTCTTCGCCGGGGCCATGCCGGGGTCGGCCGGCACCGTCGCCGAGATGCTCGACGGCCGCTCCGGTGCCTGGTGGACCCGGCTCTCGCTCACCACCCGGCAGGCCTTCCAGGTCGCGATCGCCACCGGTGTCGCGATCGCGGCGGGCGACGCCATCTCCGGCCAGCGCTACTACTGGGCCGTGCTGGCGGCCTTCATCGTGTTCACCGGTACCGCGACGGCCGCGCAGACCGTGCAGAAGGCCGTCAACCGGGTGCTCGGCACGATCGTCGGGCTGTTCGCGGCCATCCCGCTGGTCGCGCTGACGGGCGGCAGGCCGGCGGTGGTGTTCCCGGTGCTGCTGGTCGCGATCTTCGCCGCGTTCTACATCATCCGGGTCTCCTACGCGGTGATGACCTTCTTCGTCACGCTGCTGCTCGGCGAGCTCTACGCCCTGCTCGGCACCTTCACCCCCGAGCTGATGATGCTGCGGCTGGAGGAGACCGCCCTCGGCGGCACGATCGGCATCCTGGTGGCCCTGTTCGTGTTCCCGATGCGCACCCGCGTGGTCGCGATCGCGGCCCGGCGCGCCCTGCTGGGCCAGCTGCGCGAGCTGGTCGACGGTCTGGCCACGGCCCTGCGCGATCCCGCGGCCGAGCCGGACCTCACCGCCGTCTCCCGGGTGCTCGACGCCAGGCTGCACCAGCTGCTCCTGCTCGGCGCGACGCTGCTGCGGCCCGCCCCGTTCCTGCAGAACAGCGAGCGCGGCCGGCGGCTGATGATCTACACGTCGCTGGCGCACCACGCGCGCAGCCTCGCCCGGCTCGTCGCGGACTACGACGGGCCCACCGGTACCCCGGCGCGTGCCCTGCTCGTGCACGTCACCGAGCGGATCGTCGACCTGATCGACGAGCTGTGTGCCGACGAGCCGCGCCTCGACCCCGCCCGGTCGGCCGCGACCTCGGAGCTGCTGTCGAGCATCGACGTCGGGGAGTGCGCGGACCCGCGGATCCGCCGGTTCGTCCACCAGCTCGGTTTCCTGCACGACCTGCTCGCGTCCCTCGGCGAGGCGCCCGGTGTCGCCCCGGAGGCCCCGCAGCACCCGGGGCCGGTGCTGCACGGCCGGGTGCGCGACGACGACCGGGTGCCGGTCCAGGCCGTCCTCACGCTCACGGACACCCTCGGGGTGCAGCAGGGGGCCGTGCACACGGCCGCCGACGGCAGCTACCGGCTCACCGCCGCGGATCCCGGCGTCCACCTGCTGATCTGCAGCCCGGACGCGCCCGGGGCCGCCCCGCTCGCGTCCTGGGTGCGGATCGGCGAGAGGGCCGGGGTGCACGACGTGGACCTGCCGGGTGCCGCGGTGGACACCACGGACGAGCCGCTCGTCGCGACTGGCGGGGACTCACGCCCCGACTCGCGCGGACCCGGGTCCCGACGCGCGGGGAGGGGACACGGACCGGTGCGGTCGTCGGACCTGCCGGCCGCTCAGCCGCCCGCGAAGGGCGGCAGGACGTCGACCGTGGAGGAGGACGGGAGCGCGGTGCCGGTGTCCCGCACGGCGATCTCGTCGAGCAGGTAGCTGCAGCGGGGGAGGACCTTCGCCAGCTCCGGGCCGTGCCGCTCGCCGAGCTCGGCGGCGAGGCCCTCGACCGTGGTGCCGGCGGGGAGCTCCAGGACCTCCGCCGTGGTGCCCGCGGCGGCCTTGGCCGCCGCGAAGAACCGGACCTCGACGGTGACCGTCCGGGTCTGGACCGAGGTGCTCACGTGCGACATCCTCTCAGCCGCCGATCGCGCTCATCGGGCGGTCCGGCTGCAGGAAGCCGGGATCGTCGATGCCGTGGCCGGCGAGCTTGCCCCACATCGCGGTGCGCCAGACGTCGGCGATCTCCTCGTCGCTCGCCGAGCCGCGCAGCAGGGCGCGCAGGTCGGTCTCCGAGCGGGCGAACAGGCAGGTACGGACCTGCCCGTCGGACGTCAGGCGGGTGCGGTCGCAGGCCCCGCAGAAGGGCCGGGTGACCGAGGCGATCACGCCGACGCGCGCCGGGCCGCCGTCGACCAGGAACCGCTCGGCGGGGGCGCCGCCGCGGGCCTCGCCGTCCGGGGTGAGGGTGAAGCGCGTGGCCAGTCGCTCCATGATCTCGCCCGCGGTGACCATCTCGCTGCGCTCCCAGCCGTGCTGGGCGTCGAGCGGCATCTGCTCGATGAAGCGCAGCTCGTAGCCGTGTTCCACGGCGAAGGCCAGCAGGTCCGTGGCCTCGTCGTCGTTCACGCCGCGCAGCAGCACACTGTTGATCTTCACCGGGTCGAGCCCGGCGGCGCGGGCGGCGGCCAGGCCGTCGAGCACGTCGGAGATCCGGTCCCGGCGGGTGATCGACGCGAAGCGCTCGGGGCGCAGCGTGTCCAGCGAGACGTTGAGCCGGTTGACCCCGGCCGCGGTGAGCGCGGCGGCGCGACGGGCCAGCCCGATGCCGTTGGTGGTGAGCGAGATGTCCGGGCGCGGCTCCAGGGCGGCGCTCGCGGCGACCAGCTCCTCGAGGCCCTTGCGCAGCAGCGGCTCGCCGCCGGTGAAGCGCAGCTCGCGGATGCCGAGGCGCCCGACCGCGATCCCGATCAGCCGGAGCAGCTCGGCGTCCGTCAGCTGCTCCTCGCGGGGCATCCACTCCAGGCCCTCGGCCGGCATGCAGTACGTGCAGCGGAGGTTGCAGCGGTCCGTCAGCGAGATGCGCAGGTCCGTCGCGACCCGGCCGAAGGTGTCGACCAGTCGCGGATCGGCCGGGCGTGACGGGTCCGCTTCCGGTGTCTGCCGTACCGCGGGCAGGCCCAGGGAGATCGTGTTCACAGCCGTCACACCACGAGGGTAGCCGTCGCCCGCGATCTTCAACCAGAGCGGAAAAGCGCAGGTCACAACGCTCCGCAGATGCGGAGGGAGGGGCCCGCGGGGCACGCAGGAGCGGCCCCGCGGGCTCTCCGGAAGGTGAGGTCAGATCTCGGTCTTGAGGATGCAGATCGCGAGGTGGGCCTCGAGCACCGCCTCGCGCGCCGCACCGCCGAGCCCCGGGTCCGCCTCGGCCGCGGCCTTGGCGCTGTCCCCGGCCTGTTCCAGCTCGACGACGGCGTCGTGCGCCGCGCCTCGCTCTCCGCGGCGTTCTGCGAGGCCTTGCCGGCCTTGCCGTCGAACTCGCGGACGACGGCGACCAGGACCACGGAGGCCCCGTCGTCGGACTCGGCGGCGCGCAGGGCGGCGCCGGTCTTGGTGCGGACCTCGTCGAGGCGGGTGTGGACGTCGGTCATCGTGAGCATGGGTCGACTCCTTGGGGTGGTGGGCGAGCACGGGAAGGACCCGGACCTGCGCTCACCGCCCCGGCACACGCTCAGGCGCGGCGCCGGCCGACGGGCTCAGGAGAGGCGGGAGGGAGGAGGCCGAACCAGGCCCGGATGCCGTTCGGCTCCCGCACGGGTCTTCTCGACACCGCCTCACCCCCTGTCGTCGCCGGGGCCACCCTGGACCAGTGGGACGAACCGGGCAAGAGCCATCAGGGGGACTCTTGCCCCGAAGCGACCCGCAGGATCGCCGCCACCGAGCGGTCGACGTCCGCCTCGCCCGTGGTCGCGTTGCTCACCGAGATCCGCATGTACCGGCGGCCGCGCCAGGTGGTGCCGCCCGCCCAGCAGGTGCCCTCGCCCTGCACGGCCTCGATCACCGCGTCCGTCCGGTCGTCCCCACCGAAGGCCACCAGGACCTGGTTGAGGACGACGGGCGCCCCGATCTCCGCCCCGCCGGCGGCCAGCCGTTGCGCGAAGCGGCGGGCGAGCGCGCAGCACCGCTCCACCAGCTCCGCGACGCCGTCGGCGCCGAGCTCGCGCAGCGCCGCCCACACCGCGAACCCGCGGGCCCGGCGCGACGACTCGGGGGTGAGCCCGCCGAGCGCCGGGCTCCCGGCCCCGGGCAGGTAGGAGGCGGTGTAGCCCAGGGCCGCCGCGTGCAGGGCGGGATGGGCGCAGATCGCGAAGCCGGAGTCGTACGGGACGTTGAGCCACTTGTGCCCGTCGCAGGCCCAGGAGTCCGCGAGCTCGCGGCCGGCCACCAGGTGGGCGCGCTCCGGCGCGGCGGCGGCCCACAGCCCGAAGGCACCGTCGACGTGCACCCAGGCGCCGTGTTCGCGGGCGATCGCCGTGGCCGCCGCGAGGTCGTCGCAGGCGCCGGTGTTCACGTTCCCGGCCTGCAGGCACACGATCGCCGGGCCTTGGATCGCCGCGCGCAGCTGCGTGACGTCGAGGCTGCCGTCGGGGCGGGTCGCGACCGGGACCAGCGCGGACCGGCCGAGGCCGAGCAGGCGGGCGGCCCGGTCGATCGTCGCGTGGCGCTCCTCGCCGACCACGATCCGGACGGGTGGGGCGCCCGCCAGGCCGTCCTCCTCGACGTCCCAGCCCGCGGCGGCGAGCACCTGGTGACGGCCGGTGGCGAGCCCGACCGTGTTGGCCGCCTGCCCGCCCGTCACGAACCCGACGGACGCGGTGGCCGGCAGGCCCAGGAGCTCCAGCAGCCAGCGCGCGGCGGTGGCCTCCGCGGCGGCGGCCGCCGGGGAGAGCACGGCGGTGAAGGCGTTCTGGTCCCACGCGGCGGCGAGCACGTCGGCCGCGGTCGCCGCGGACAGCGCTCCGCCCGTGACGAAACCGAAGTACCGGGGCCCGACGGTGGCGACGAGTCCGGGACCGGCCGCCGCCACCAGCTCGTCCACCACCTCGCCGGGTGGGGTGCCGGCGCGGGGGAGCGGGCCGTCGAAACCGGGAAGGGCCTCGACCGGCACGCCCACCGCCCGCTCGCCGACCCCCGCCCGGAAGTCGATCGCCGCCGCCGCGGCCCGGCCCATCGCGTCGGCGAACCCGTCCACCCCGCACCTCCCTGTTCGTGCAGGTCGGAGGCTAGTGCCGGTCGAGCTCTTGGCGGGCGACCGAGCGGATGTGCACCTCGTCCGGGCCGTCGGCGAAGCGCAGCGCGCGGGCCCAGGCGTAGAAGTAGGCGAGCGGGAAGTCGTCGCTCATCGCGGCGGCGCCGTGCACCTGCATCGCCCGGTCGATCACCGCGCAGGCCATCCGCGGCACCACGACCTTGATCGACGCGATCTCGCTCGCGGCGCCCTTCGCGCCGTACCTGTCGATCAGCCACGCGGTCTTGAGCACCAGCAGGCGGGCCTGCTCGATCTCCATGCGGGACAGCGCGATCTGGTCCCGGACCACGCCCTGCTCGGCCAGCGGTCGGCCGAACGCCACCCGGTCCTTGGCCCGGCGGACCATCAGGTCCACCGAGCGCTCGGCCATGCCGATCAGGCGCATGCAGTGGTGGATGCGGCCCGGGCCGAGGCGCGCCTGGGAGATGGCGAAGCCGCCGCCCTCCTCGCCGAGCAGGTTCGCCGCCGGCACCCGGACGTCGGTGAACCGCAGCTCGGAGTGCCCGTGCTGGTCCTGGTAGCCGAACACGGGCAGGTTCCGGACGACCTCGAGGCCGGGGGTGTCCCGCGGCACGAGGACCATCGACTGCTGGCGGTGCCGCGCGGCCTCCGGGTCCGTCTTGCCCATCACGATGAAGATCCGGCAGCGCTCGTCGGCGGTGCCGGAGATCCACCACTTGCGGCCGTTGATCACGAAGTCGTCGCCGTCGCGCGCGATGGTGCACTCGACGTTCGTCGCGTCGGACGAGGCGACCTGCGGCTCGGTCATCGCGAAGGCCGAGCGGATCTCGCCCTCGAGCAGCGGGGTGAGCCACTGCTCCTTCTGCTCGGGGGTGCCGAACAGGTGCAGCGTCTCCATGTTGCCGGTGTCCGGCGCCTGGCAGTTGATCGCCTCGGGCGCGATCACCGGCGACCAGCCGGACACCTCGGCCACCGCGGCGTACTCGAGGTTCGACAGACCGGACAGCGACGGCAGGAACAGGTTCCACAGCCCCCGCTCACGGGCCTTCGCCTTCAGCTCATCGACGACCGGGGGCAGGTCCCACTCCTGCGGGGTCCCGCGCCGCTCGGCGCGGTAGGCGTCGTACGCGGCCTCCGCGGGGAGGATCTCCTCGTCGAGGAACGCGCGCATCCGCTTGGTGTAGTCGGCCGCCAGTGCGCTGGGTTCGAAGTCCACCCCCGCATGACACCACAATGCACATGCATTAACAACAGTGACGGGGAGATCTCGATCCCGGCCCACCATGGATCTCCACGCAGGCGCGGAACTAGGATCCGCCGCGTGCCGCAATTTCGGATCGCCGAGGCCGCGCGCCTGCTCGGTGTCAGCGACGACACGGTGCGTCGCTGGGTCGATGCCGGCACCCTGCCCAGCCGTCCGGACGCGTCGAACCGCAAGGTCATCGACGGCGCCGCGCTCGCCGAGTTCGCGCGCGACAACGCGCACGCCCCACCCGATCCCTCGGGAGTGCAGCGCTCGGCCCGCAACCGGATGGTCGGGCTGGTCACCGGCGTCCTCACCGACCGCGTGATGGCGCAGGTCGAGATGCAGTGCGGCCCGCACCGGGTCGTCTCGCTGATGAGCACAGAGGCCGTCCGCGAGCTCGGGCTCGAACCCGGGTCCCTCGCGGTCGCCGTCGTCAAGTCCACGAACGTCGTGGTGGAAATCCCCGGAGGAAGTTCATGAAGCGTCTGGTGACCGGTGCAGTGGCCGGTCTCGCCGTGGTGCTCGCCGCGGCGTGCAGTGCCCCCTCGCAGTCCGCGAGCACGGGCGGCGGGTCCGAGGCGCCCACCGCCGCGCCGCAGTCCCGCACGCTGACGGTCCTCGCCGCCGCGTCGCTCACCGAGTCGTTCAACTCGCTCGAGAAGACCTTCGAGCAGCAGAACCCCGGTGTCGACGTGAAGCTCAGCTACGGCGGCTCGTCCGACCTGGCCCAGCAGATCGTCAACGGTGCCCCGGTCGACGTGTTCGCCGCCGCCAGCGACGCCACGATGAAGACCGTGACGGACGCGAACGCCACGGCGTCCGCGCCGTCGATCTTCGCGACCAACGTCCTGCAGATCGCCACGGCGCCGGGCAACCCGAAGGGCATCGCGTCCTTCGCGGACCTGGCCAAGCCGGAGTACAAGGTCGTCGTCTGCGCCCCGCAGGTGCCGTGCGGTGCCGCCGAGGTCAAGATCGAGCAGGCCACGAAGATCGACGTCAAGCCGGTCTCCGAGGAGACGGACGTCAAGTCGGTGCTCAGCAAGGTCTCCACGGGCAACGCGGACGCCGGGCTCGTCTACGTCACGGACGTCAACGCCGCCAAGGGCACCGTGCAGGGCGTGAACTTCCCGGAGGCCGCGCAGGCCCGCACCAACTACCCGATCGCCGTGGTGAAGAACGCGCCGCAGGCGGACCTCGCGCAGAAGTGGATCGACCTGGTGAAGGGCGCCACCGGCACCCAGGTGCTCTCGGCGCAGGGCTTCGGCAAGCCCGCCGCATGATCCCTCTGTGACCGCAGCCACCGACCAGCGGAAGCCCGACCGTCACGAACAGGCGGTCGGGCTCCCGGGCTGGGTGTGGGTCCCGGCCGCGCTCGCGTTCCTGCTGATCGTGGCGCCCGTCGCCGGCCTGCTGCTCAAGGCCGACTGGGCGCGGATGCCGGAGCTGCTGCTCAGCGACGAGGCCCTCTCCGCACTGCGGCTCTCGCTGGAGACGGCCGCGATGTCCACGGTGCTGTGCATCCTGCTCGGCGGGCCGCTCGCCGTGGTCCTCGCCCGCAGCCGGCTGCGCGGACTGCGGTTCCTCCGTTCGATCGTGCTGCTCCCGCTGGTGCTGCCCCCGGTCGTCGGCGGCCTGGCGCTGCTCTACCTGCTCGGCCGGACCGGCCTGGTCGGGCGCGGGCTGGATCTCGCGTTCGGCATCACGATCCCGTTCACCACCGCCGCCGTGGTGATCTCGCAGACCTTCGTCGCCCTGCCCTTCCTGGTGGTGGCCCTCGAGGGCGCGCTGCGCACGGCGGGGCGGCGCTACGAGGCGGTCGCCGCCACCCTCGGGGCCTCGCCGGCGCTCGCGTTCCGGCGGGTCACCGTGCCGCTGGTGCTGCCCGGGCTCGCCTCGGGCTCGGTGCTCGCCTTCGCCCGCTGCATGGGCGAGTTCGGCGCCACGATCACCTTCGCGGGCAGCCTGCAGGGCACCACCCGGACCCTGCCGCTGCTCGTCTACCAGGCCCGGGAGACGGACGCGGACGGCGCCGTGGCGATCAGCCTGCTGCTGGTGGTCGTGGCGGTCGTCGTGATCATTCTCGGGCGGCCCCGGGGATCCGAGGGGCTGACGTGAACGGTCAGCGAGCGAACCACGGGCACGGCGCTCCCGCGAGGCGCCGACCGAGCGTCGGCGAGGGCGTGCGATGAGCTTCGAGCTCGTCGCCCGGCTGGACCGGGGCGGGTTCTCGCTCGACGTCGCGATCACCGCGGCGGCGGGCGAGGTGCTCGCCGTGCTGGGCCCCAACGGCGCCGGCAAGTCCACGCTGCTCGGGATCCTGTCGGGGCTGCTGCGGCCGGACTCCGGGCACGTCCGGGTCGGGGAGCACGTGGTCACGGACGTCGAGGCCGGCGTCTTCGTCCCACCCCACCGCCGCGGCGTGGGCCTGCTCGCCCAGCAGGCACTGCTCTTCCCGCACATGACGGCCCTGGCGAACGTCGCGTTCGGACCGCGCGCCCAGGGCGTCTCCCGGTCCGCCGCCGAGGACCGCGCCCGCGCCCTGCTCGCCGACGTGCTCCCGGACGTGCCGGACCTCGCCGGCCGCAAGCCCTCGCAGCTCTCCGGCGGCCAGCAGCAACGCGTCGCGCTGGCCCGCGCGATCGCCCCCGAGCCCGGCCTGCTGCTGCTCGACGAGCCGCTCGCGGCCCTCGACGTCGACGCCGCGCCGGCGATGCGCTCGCTGCTGCGCCGGGTGATCCGGGACGGCAAGCAGACCGCGGTCCTCGTGACCCACTCCGCGCTCGACGCGCTCGTGCTCGCCGATCGGGTGGTCGTGCTGACCGGGGGCCGGGTGGCCGAGCAGGGGCCGACGCGGGACGTGCTGGGGCGCCCTCGCAGCGCGTTCAGCGCGCGGATCGCGGGGCTGAACCTGATCCCCGGCGGGTGGCGCTCGGGGGCACTGCACACCTCCGACGGCACCGTCGTCGCCGGCCGGGGCGAGGCCTCGGAGGGCGAGCCTGCGGTCGCGGTGTTCCCGCCCTCGGCCGTCGCCGTCCACGCCCAACCGCCGGGCGGGAGCCCCCGCAACGTGCTGCCCGTCCGGCTGGCCTCGATCGAGCCGCGGGGTGACGTGGTGCGGCTGCGGGCCGCGCCGCGGACCGGGGGACCGTCCTGGCTGGAGGGTCTGGCCGCGGACGTCACCCCGGCCGCCGTCGCCGACCTCGCCGTCGAACCAGGGGCGGAGCTGTGGTTCGTGGTGAAGGCGGCCGAGGTGGGAATCCACGCGACCTCCTGACTCGCCGTGTGTCCGCGCCTGCCTCCGCGGTGATCATCAGGACCTCAGCGCCGAATGATCAGGGAATTGTTGCGGTGAGGTCCTTCTCGCCGGCGGCTCGCATGATCATCAGGACGGCAGTGCGCTGGGTGGGTCGGTTGACCCCGGGCAATGGTCACCGGGCTCGACCCTGCCGTGCACGGAGCGTCTCCGATGCGGTCCGGGATCACACGCAGTGTCACCACAGTGGCCACAGACGTCACCCGAGCCACTATCGTGTAGCTATGTCTCGGAGCTCCGGGCTCGTACCGTCGCTTTCCGTGACCCGCCGACTGCTCCGCACCGCCACCGTTGCCCTCGCGGTCGCGCTCCTCCCGGTCACGGGCTCGGTCGCGTTCGCCGGCACCCCGGGCCCCGCCGCCCCTGCTGCGTCGACTCCGGCCTCGACTCCGGCCACGGCCTCGACCCCGGCCACGGCCCCAGCCCCAGCCCCAGCCCCAGCCACGGCCCCAGCCACGGCCACGGCCCCGGCCGCCCAGAGCCCGGCCGCCGTGACTGCGGCGCTGGCCGCCTACGGGCCGGCTGCCCAGATCCCCGCCGCCGCCACCGTGGACGGGGACTACGTGGTGCTCGCTGACTCCGTCCAGCGCGCCACCGCCGCCGCGAGCGCCGTCGGCGCCACCCCCAGCATGCTGTACACCCGGGCGCTGACCGGCTTCGCCGCCCGCCTCGACGCCGCCCAGCTCGCGCAGCTGCGGGGCTACCCGGGCGTGCTCGGCGTGGAGCAGGACCTGCGGATCGACCCGCTCGAGCCCCGCGCCCAGCGGCTCTCCGCGCCCGCTCCTGTCCGCGGCAACACCGAAGGGACGCAGGCGAACCCCGTCAACTGGGGCCTCGACCGCATCGACCAGCCGAACCTCCCGCTCGACGGCAGCTACACCACCAAGGCGACCGGCCAGGGCGTCACGGTGTACGTAGTGGACACCGGCGTGGACGTCACGCACCCGGAGTTCGGCGGGCGTGCCCAGTGGGGCACCAACACGATCGACCAGAACGACACGGACTGCGACGGGCACGGCACCGTCGTCGGCGGGATCGCGGCGTCCACGGACTACGGGGTCGCGAAGGACGCCCAGATCCGCGCGGTGAAGGTCCTGGACTGCAACGGGTCAGGCACGCTCTCGTCGCTGCTCTCAGGCATCGACTGGGTGCTGAAGAACCACCAGGGCGGCCCCGCGGTGGCGGTCATGTCGTGGAGCTACGGGCCCTCGGACGCGCTGCTCTCCGCCGTCACGAACCTGGTGAACGACGGGGTGTTCGTCGCCTCCTCGGCCGGCAACAGCGGGGCGAACGACTGCTCCGTCGCCCCGAGGGCGGCACCGGGGGTGCTGGTCGTCGCCAACTCGACGATCGACGACAAGCGCAACACGACGTCGTCCACCGGGCCGTGCGTGGGGCTCTACGCCCCGGGGACCAGCATCATCGCGCCGGTCCCGGGCGGGAAGACCGCCTCCTACACGGGGACGTCGATGGCGGCGCCCTTCGTCGCGGGGGTCGCGGCGCTGTACAAGCAGACCTACGGCGACGCCCCCAGCGCCGCGGTCAAGCAGTGGATCATCGACCACGCGGTGCCCGGCAAGATCGCCGGCGGCGAGGAGGGCGGCACCCCGAACCTCCTCCTGAACACCGGCGGCCTCTGAGCGAACGGCACTGTCGCTCACTAGGTCTGAGCGAACGCGCCGCTCGCTCAACCGGGGGCCGAATGAGCGAACGGCACCCTCGCTCACTAGGAGCGCGCTGAAAAGCTCGGGCCTGCTGCGCGCCGCCCAGCCGGCGACCTCGCGGCGTTGCGCGGATGCGCCGATACAACAACGGTATCGGCGCATCCGCGCGCCTTGCGATGCCACCACCTGGACGTCGCTCGCTACGGCCGGAGCTTTTCAGCACCCTCCTAGGTGTGAACGAGAGCGCCGTTCGCTCGATCCCGGAGGGAGCTAGTCGAAGGGGCCGTTGAGGAGGCCGCCGGCGGGGCCCTCGACGAAGCGGGGGTCGAAGGTGGGGAACTCGGTCTCCACGCCGTCGGCGCCGGTCGGGCCGGGGCCGTTCGCGGCGTCGAGGAACGAGTCGGCGGCGTTGGCGCCGGTCGCCCCCACCGCGCTGACCGCCTGGGCGGCATCCGAGGTCGGGCTCGCGAGGGCGGTGCCGGTGGGCAGGACGGCGCCCAGCAGGGCGGCCGAGACCAGGAAACGCTTCTTCACGGCTGCTCTCACATCTTGTCCGCGCCGGCCTTGATGGCCTCGCGGATCCGGTTGTAGGTGCCGCAACGGCAGATGTTGCGGATCTCCTCGATGGCGTCGTCGTCGACGTCGCGGCCCTCGGCCCGGCACTGCCGCACCTTGGCGACCGCGGCCATGATCTGGCCGGGCTGGCAGTAGCCGCACTGGGGGACGTCGCGGTCGATCCAGGCCTGCTGCATCGGATGGAGCTTCTCGCCGTCGGCGAGCCCTTCGATGGTGGTGACCTCGTCGTCGTCGCCGATATCGCAGACCTGCACCGAGCAGGGGTTGAACGCCTTGCCGTTGATGTGGCTGGTGCACGCCTTGCAGACGTTGATCCCGCAGCCGTACTTCGGCCCGGTCACGCCGAGCAGGTCGCGGATGACCCACAGCAGGCGCACGCCGTCCTCGGCCTCGACGGTCACCCGCTCGCCGTTGAGCATGAAGGTCTGGGTGGGCATTCCGGCTCCTAGTAGGTGTGCTCGAGGCCGTCGGTGGGCGACTCGGGGATCGGCGGGACGAGCGGCTTGGGCGTGAAGGGGAACGGGTCCCGGTGGTTGATCGGGAACTCCGTCGGCACCTTCCCGACGGCGCGGGCGTAGGCGTTCGCGACGGCCGCGGCGGTCGCGGCCACCCCGGCCTCCCCGGCGCCGCCCGGCTCGTCCGCGCCCGAGTCGACGAGGATGATGTTCAGCTCCGGCGGGGTGTTCCACTGCCGCGTGTAGAAGTAGTTGTCCCAGCTGGCCTCGACGAAGTGGCCGTCGGTCAGGTGCAGGCTGGAGGTGAGGATCAGCGCGATGCCGTCGTTGATCCCGCCCATCATCTGGGCCTCGAGCCCGCGCGGGTTGATCACCAGGCCGGCGTCGATCGCGAAGGTCACCCGGGTCACGCGCGGGCCGGTCACGCCCTCGTAGATCGCCCGGTTCACGGTCTCCGGGCGGCAGTCGATCTCGACGAGCGCGGCCGTGACGCCCTTGTACTCGTGGTGGACGCCGAGCCCCTGCGCCGTGCCCTTCTTCATCGAGCGGCCCCAGCGGCCGTTCTTCGCGACGGCGTCGAGCACCCCGCGGATGCGGTCGCTGCGCGCGAACTTCCGGCGGAACTCGTAGGGGTCGGCGCCGAGCTTCGCGGCCAGCTGGTCGGTGACCACCTCGCGCGCCGTCGTCACGTCCGGGGAGTAGACGTTGCGCATCGACGAGGTGTTGAAACGCATGTCCACCTCGTTGAGCACCCGGGTGGAGACGCCGTAGTCGTACGGGTTGGCCTGGGTCAGCTCGAACACCGTCTCGGCGAAACCGAGGTTGCCGAGCGGCGCCTTGGCCGCGGCGGCGGTGATCGCCTCGCCGAGGCCGTGGGTGAAGTCCGTCGAGACGCTCGTGTGGCGCTGCTCGAAGGAGAGCACCGAGTCCTTGGTGACGGTGGCGCGGACCCGCGAGGTGCACATCGGGTGGACGCGGCCCTGGCGGGAGTCGTCGGCGCGGCTCCACATGAGCTTGACGGGCTTGCCGAAGGCCTTCGAGCATTCCGCGGCTTCCAGGGCGGCGTCGAAGAACAGCTTGCGGCCGAAGGAGCCGCCACCCTGGACGACGTGCACGGTCACCGCGTTCTGCGGCAGGCCGAGCAGCTTCGCGATGGCGTTCTGTGCCGTGATCGGGGTCTTCATCGGGCCCCAGATCTCGGCCCGGTCCCGGCGGACGTCCGCGATGGCGGTGTTGGGCTCCAGCGAGCTGTTCGACTTGAACCAGAAGGTGAAGGAGCTGTCGACCGTGGCGACGATGCCGGCCGGCACGGCCAGCGGCAGCTCCGCCGCCTTGAGCTTCTTCAGCACCGACTCGTCGTCCTCGCCGTGGACGGTGCCGTCCTTCCAGGACACCTCCAGGGCGCGGACGGCGTCGATCGCCTGGCCGAAGGTCCGTGCCCGCACGGCGACGCCGGTCGAGACGATCTCGACGTCCGTCACGCCGGGCATCCGGCGGACGTCGGCGAGGTTGGCGGCCTTGCGCGGCGTGCCGTTGAGGTCGGGCGCCCGGCAGATCACGGTGGGCAGGGCGTCGGGGATCTGCAGGTCGGCGGCGAACTGCTTGCGGCCGGTCACGATGTCGAGCACGTCGGTCTTGTTCTGGGGCTTGCCGATGACCGTGAACTTCTCGCGCGGCTTGAGCGTGACCTCGACCTGCTTGTCGACGGCGCTGGCCGCCGGGCCGGCGAGGTCGCCGAACGGGATCGACTTGCCGAGGGTGCTCGTGATGAGGCCCTTGCGCGCGGTCAGCGTGCGGACGTCCTGCTGCAGCAGCTGCGAGGCCGCCTCCAGCAGCCGCATCTGGGCGAGCGCCGCGGCCACGCGGATCGGCGTGTACGTGGTGAAGGTGGTGCTGGAGCCGCCGGTGATCTGGTTGAGCAGCAGCTCGGGGCGGGCGTCGGCGAGCGTGACGCGCACCTGGTCGACGTCGAGGCCCATCTCCTCGGCGATGATCATCTGCGTCGACGTGATGATGCCCTGGCCGTTGTCGCTGCGCGGGAGCGCGAAGGAGACGGTGCCGTCGCGGTTGACCTCGATGCGGATGAGGTTCGCGGTGGGGCGCATCGAGTCGCGCAGCGCGTCGAGCAGGTCGTAGACCTCGGGCGGCTGCGGGGCGCTCGGGATGGGCGTCGCCGCCGAGGCGCTCGGCCCGCCGAAGACCTCCTGGCGGGTGAGCTCGGCCGCGACGACCAGCGTCGGCGCGGCGATCAGGTAGCCGAGGAACTTGCGGCGGCCCACGGGGGCTTTCGCGCGCTCGGCCATGCGGTGCTGCGGCATCGGCGGACCTCTTCGTCGGGGGAGCCGGACCCGGCTGGGGAGCGAACCGGGTGCTTGCGCCTCCAACGACCCGAAGATGTGACAGTTGCGTGGTCTCGCGTTGCCCGGGTGTAGGTGGTGGGAGGTGTCCGTTCCGTGGCGGTGCAGGTCAGGGGTTCGCGGTAAGGCGACCCTGACCCGCATCTGCGCGGCTGTCGCGCGAAACGGCTACGCAGATGCGGTTTCCCGTCTCAAACCGGGTTTCACTCCGAGGAGTGAGGCGTGTCGGGCCTGCTACCCGTGAGACGGGCGGCCTCGCGTCCGGCGCCCTCGGCCAGGGTGCCGCCTCGGGATCCGGCGAGCTTCGCGCGGAGGTGGGCGGCGACCGTCACGGGCCCGTAGCGGGCCGGGTGGGTGGCGTCGACGCAGGTCGGGAGGGGTGCGATCACCGCGTCCGGGTTGCCGTCGTGGAAGAACGCCGCGGAGCGGCGGGGGACCAGCACGCCGTCGATCCGTGGGACGGCGACCCGGTGCATCGTGGAGATCCACTGGTCGTTGGTCCAGCGGGCGAGGGCGTCGCCGAGGTTGACGAGCAGGGCGCCCGGGGCGGGCCGGACGGGGTGCCAGCGGCCTGCTGTTCCCGCGCGGTCGTCGAGGATCTCCAGGCCCGGGACGTCGTCCGCCCAGAGGACCGTGACGATCCCGTAGTCCGTGTGGGCTCCCATTCCGACCTGGTCGGGCTCCAGTTCGGCGTCCGCCGCCGGCAGCCGGTAGTTGATCATGCGGAGGACGTCGATGGAGTGGCTGGTGAACTGCGCGAGGTACTCCTCGCCGAGGCCCAGCGCGCGGCCGAAGACGCGGGTCATGGTGCGCGCGACCCCCTGCGCCGCCGCGAACCAGGCCTCGACGCCCGCACGGAAGCCCGGGACGTCCGGCCAGGGGTTGAGGCCGTAGTCGGTCTCGTCGAGAGCGAGGCCGGGGAAGTCGGCGGCCTGGGCGCCGATGTTGAACGCCTCGAAGAGGTCCGCGGCGCTGGTCAGGCCGAGGCTGTTCGCGAGCGACTCGGCCTTGGGCGGCGTGTAGCCGCGGTTGACGCCGGGCGGGCAGCGGTAGGTGCTCTTCTCGGCGAGGTCGCGGGAGAAGAAGGCGTCCGTGGCGGCGGTGAAGGCGTCGAGGGTGGTCTGCGGGATGCCGTGGCCGACGACCTGCATGAACCCGACGGTCCGCGCCGCCCGGTCCACCGCGGCGGCCACGGCGTCCCGGTCGGCCTCGGTGCCGTCGTCGAAGGCACCGATGTCGACGACCGGGACCTCGAGAACGCCGTCGCGGGTCTCGGCGGTGGCCATGGTGCTCCCCTCGGGTGGCTGCCATGACTCTCGCAGGTCGCGCGCCCGGGCGTCGCAGATGTGTGTTTCGGGCTACCGGCTCGGCTCGATGGCGGGCTCCGCCCGCGTGCCGACTCGCGGGAATTGGGGCGCGACTCGCGGGGAGTCAGGGAGCGACTCGCGGGGTCAGGGGGTGAGGCTGTCCCAGCCGGTGTAGGGGACCAGGGCGTCGGGGATCTTCACGGAGCCGTCGGGCTGCTGGCCCTGCTCCAGGATCGCGACGAGGGTGCGACCGATGGGGAGGCCCGAGCCGTTGAGGGTGGCCGCGAAGCCGCGGGCGCCGTCCTTGGCCTTGGTGCGGATGCCGGCGCGGCGGGCCTGGAAGGTGCCGAAGTCCGAGATCGAGCTGATCTCGCGGTACCGGCCCTGGCTGGGCAGCCAGACCTCGATGTCGTAGGTGTACTCGGCCGAGAAGCCGATGTCGCCGGCGGCGAGCCGCACGATCCGGTAGGCGAGCCCGAGGCCCTGCATCAGCGCCTCGGCGTGACCGACCAGCACCTCGAGCTCCGCGCGCGACTGCGCGGGATCGACGATCCGGACCAGCTCCACCTTCGAGAACTCGTGCACCCGGATCAGGCCGCGGGTGTCCTTGCCGTACGAGCCGGCCTCCGAGCGGAAGCACGGCGTCTGCGCGGTGTAGGCGAGCGGGAGCTCCTCCAGCGCCAGGGTCTCCTTGGCGTGGAGGTTGGTGAGCGGCACCTCGGCCGTGGGGATCAGGAACAGCTCCCGGTCGGCGACCTCGGTGCGGAAGAGGTCCTGCTCGAACTTCGGCAGCTGCCCCGTGCCCGTCATGGTCGGGCGGGTGACGAGCGCGGGCACCGACCACTCGGTGTACCCGTGGCGCTCGGTGTGCGCGTCGAGGAAGTAGCGGGCGAGCGCGCGCTCCAGCGCGGCGCCGCGGCCCTTGAGCACGGCGAACCGCGGCCCCGACAGCTTGGTGGCTCGGCCCAGGTCGAGGATCCCCAGCTTCTCGCCGAGGTCCACGTGATCGACCGGGTTCTCGACGGCCGGGACCTCGCCCCAGGTGCGCACGAGCTCGGCGTCGTCGTCCGTCGCCCCGTCCGGCAGCTCGTCCGCCGGGAGGTTCGGGATCTCCAGCAGGTACTCGGTGAGCTCCTCGTCGAAGGTGCGGTGCTCCTCCTCGGCCAGGGTGACCGTGGCCTTGAGCTCGCGGGCCTTCTCGACCAGCGCCGGCCGCTCCTCGGGGGACGCGCCCTTGACCGACTTCTGCAGCCGGTTCGCCTCCGCCCGCGACTCGTCGCCCTTCTGGATGGCGGAGTTGCGGCCGTGCAGCAGCTTCTCCACCCGCTCCAGGTCCAGGGAGTAGCCGCGCCGCGCGAGCTTGCGGACGGCGTCGGTGGCGGGGTCGAGCAGGACGCGAGGGTCGTGCATCGGTCGAGGGTATCGCCCGGGCGCAGGCGGTTTTCCGGCTCCTCCCCCTTCGGAGGTGGCGCCGCGCGGGCGGACCGCGCAGGATGTCGGGCGATCAGTGATCGGGCGCACAGCGTGGCGCCGCTCGAGAGTCCGGAGGAGAGCGTGACCACTCCCGCCCTGCCGTCGTACGCGTCCGGGATCTCCGAGGTCCCGCTGCTCGGGGACACCATCGGCGACAACCTGGACCGCACGGTCGCCGGTGACCCGGACCGCGAGGCGCTGGTCGACGTCCCGTCCGGCCGCCGGTGGACCTTCGCGCAGCTCAAGGCGGACGTCGACGCCCTGGCGGTCGGCCTGCTCGCCGACGGCGTGGCCAAGGGCGACCGGGTCGGGATCTGGGCGCCGAACATGCCCGAGTGGACGCTGCTGCAGTACGCCACGGCGAAGATCGGCGCGATCCTCGTCAACATCAACCCCAGCTACCGCACCCACGAGCTGGAGTTCGTGCTCAAGCAGGCCGGGGTCTCGCTGCTGGTCGCGGCGCGGGCGTTCAAGACCTCCGACTACGCCGGGATGATCGAACAGGTCCGCGGCAACTGTGCCGACCTGCGCCGCGTCGTGATCATCGGGTCCGAGGAGTGGGACGCGCTGGGCGCCACCACCGGTGAGCTGCCGCGGATCGAGCTCTCGCCGGACGACGCGATCAACATCCAGTACACGTCCGGGACCACGGGCTTCCCCAAGGGCGCCACGCTGTCCCACCACAACATCCTGAACAACGGCTACTTCGTGGGCCGCCTCAACGGCTACACGCCCGAGGACCGGGTGTGCATCCCGGTGCCCTTCTACCACTGCTTCGGCATGGTCATGGGCAATCTCGCGTGCACCTCCAACGGCTGCACCATGGTGATCCCCGGCCAGGGTTTCGACCCGCTCGCGACGCTGCAGGCCGTCGCCCAGGAGCGCTGCACCTCGCTCTACGGCGTCCCGACGATGTTCATCGCCGAGCTCAACCACCCCGATTTCGAGTCCTTCGACCTGTCCTCGCTGCGGACGGGGATCATGGCCGGCTCGCCCTGCCCGGTCGAGGTGATGAAGCAGGTCGTCGCGCGGATGGGCATGGAGGAGGTCACCATCTGCTACGGCATGACCGAGACCTCGCCGGTGTCCATGCAGACCCGCGCCGACGACTCCCTCGAGCTGCGGGTCTCGACGGTCGGCCGGGTGCACCCGCACCTGGAGATCAAGATCGTGGACCCGGAGACGGGGCTGACGGTGCCGCGCGGGGAGCCCGGCGAGCTCTGCACCCGTGGCTACTCGGTGATGCTCGGCTACTGGGACCAGCCCGACAAGACCGCCGAGTCCATCGATGCCGCCCGCTGGATGCACACCGGCGACCTCGGGATCATGGACGCCGACGGGTACGTCAACATCACCGGCCGGATCAAGGACATGGTCATCCGCGGCGGCGAGAACGTGTACCCGCGCGAGATCGAGGAGTTCCTCTACACCCACCCCGACATCGTCGACGCCCAGGTCATCGGGGTGCCGGACGTCAAGTACGGCGAGGAGCTGTGCGCCTGGGTGCAGGTCCGCGAGGGGGCCACGGTCACCGCCGAGACCCTGCGGGAGTTCGCCGCCGGGAAGCTCGCGCACTACAAGATCCCCCGCTACGTGCTCGTCGTCGACGAGTTCCCGATGACCGTCACGGGCAAGGTCCGCAAGGTCGAGATGCGGGAGAAGTCCGTGGAGATCCTCGACCTCGGCGAGGCCGCGGCCGTGCGCAACGCCTGATCCGGGCCCGGCGAACGGGCCGCTCGCTCAGTAGGTGTGAGCGGGAGTGCCGTTCGCTCATGGTCGGGGGCGGAACGGCGGTGCGTCGGGGGCGTCGCGCGACTACGCTGGAGTGCGCGCGTCCCGGTGTCGCTCGGCGAGCCCACACCCGTGAGCAGCCGATCCTCGGGGCGCGTTCGTCGTGCGCGGGGCGTGCGGCGGGGGAGTGCGGTACCGAACGAGGAAATGGTGAGCAGGGTGCCGACCGGCAGGGTCAAGTGGTACGATGCCGAGAAGGGCTTCGGGTTCCTCTCCCAGGACGGGGGCGAGGACGTCTACGTCCGCAAGGCCTCCCTCCCGCCTGGCGTCGAGGCGCTCAAGGCCGGCCAGCGCGTCGAGTTCGGCATGGCCGAGGGCCGGCGCGGCCCGCAGGCGCTGTCCGTGCGGGTGGTCGAGGCCCAGCACTCCGTGGTGGAGGCGACGCGCCGCCCCGCCGAGGAGCTCCACGGCCTGATCGAGGACATGATCACGCTGCTCGACTCGCGGATCCAGCCGGACCTGCGCAAGGGTCGCTACCCGGACCGCAAGACGGCCAAGCTCGCCGCCGAGGTCGTCCGCGCCGTGGCCCGGGACCTCGACGGCTGAGCTGTGATCACCGTTCGGGACCCATCGGCGCCGGATGTGGCGTCGACGGGTCCGAGCCGGTGATCACCCGGGACAGGCCTCGCGCGGGGCGGTGAGGTCCTTCGGCTTGCGGATCGACTGGAAGGCCTGTCGGGAGGAGTCGGCGCAGAACTCGGCGGTGCTCAGGGTGTACTCCACGTGGAGCACCGGCTTGCCCGCCTTCACGAACGGCTCGAGCCGCGCGCACTCGCCGTACTGGGCGCACTGCTCGTTGACCGCGAAGTCGAACGAGGGCTCCAGCGCCGCGACCTGCTCCAGGTCGTTCTTGAGCCCGATCGTCAGGCCGCGGTCGTGGGCGAGCCTGGCGACGAACCGGTTGTACGTGAGCTGGTCCGCGGCGGTCAGGCCGAGGCCGTTGCGGTTGGCGTAGCCGTCGACGTTGTCCGCCTCGACGCCGTCGAAACCCTTCTGCCGGCACAGGTCGAAGCGCTGGGAGAGGAAGGGGCCCAACAGGTCCGTGCGCCGGATGTCGTACCAGTGCTCGCCGGGCCACTCGGCGAGCTCGTCGCCGCGGACCACCTCCGGCAGGGCCGCGGAGTCCCGCCGCCAGGTCTCGGAGGCGCCGGCGTTGACGTAGCAGATCACCGTGCGCCCGGCCGCCTTCAGCTCGCGGACCGTCGACTCCGGGGTGTCGAACAGGTCGACGACGAAGGTGCGCGCCGGCACGGTCGTGTCGATGCGGCCCTGCAGCTGGTACTGCCAGCCGCTGCCCTGGGGTGCGACGGCCTGCTGGGTCGCGGCGACCGGCACCGCGGTGGTGCAGGCCGCCAGCGCCAGGGACACCGCCGCGAAGGGCGCGGTGCGCACCCTCCGGAACATCCTCCAGAACACGTCGCCCAGTCGTTCGGTCATGGCGCCACCTCTCGCGGCAGGCCTTTCGGCAGGTGCCGATCGGTGGGGTGTGCGTGATCGGCGTGGTTCACCGGTGCGCCACGGGGAGGGCGGCCTGGCGGTGCACCAGCACGGAGTGGGCGACGAGCAGGACGGCGGCCACGCCCGTCTGCCAGATGATCGCGGTCAGGTCGCTGACCGTCCGGTCCGCGACGACGTGGACGGCCACCAGCACGGCGGCGGCGATGCCGCAGGTCAGCAGCACCGTCTCGATCCGGCCGAGCAGGTTGAGCACCATCGCGCCGAAGATCGCCGTGCCGAGCAGCGCGTAGTCGAGGCCGAGGAGGACGTAGCGGGCGTCGTCGAGGCCGAACAGGAGCGCGCCGAGGGCGCCGAGCACGACCGTCATCGCCAGCAGCGATCCGGCGAACTTCAGGTGGGCGGCCAGCAGCTCGCGGCGCATGGCCCGGGCGAACTCCGCGGTGCTGTGGGCGGCCTCGAGCAGGCGGGCCGACCGGCGGCGGTGGTCGCGCAGCAGGATCTCCGCGACGCCCATGCCCAGCACCAGCGGCAGCGCGGCGAGCGTGACCGACAGCGGCAGCGACTCGTAGTTGAGGACGGTCAGCTCGAACAGCGCCGGGTGCAGCACCAGCATCGAGACCATCAGGCCGTAGACGACCTGCAGGCCGGCGTTGCCGACGATGACCCGGGGCAGCGGCTGGCGGGGGCGGGCACCGCCGCGGGTGGCCACCATCGCGAGCCCGAAGGCGAGCACGACGCTGACGGCGAGCCAGATCACCTCGGGACCGTGGGCGGTCTGGCCGGGGCCGGTGAGCGGGGCGGCGATCCGGCCGTCGAGCGCCCCGAGGACGGCGCCGGCGGCGGCCGGCACGAGGGCGATCGCGAGCCGGGCCTCGTGGCCGGTCATCAGCAACGCGGCCGCGGAGAGCAGGTAGACGGTCTGGCCGACGAGCAGGGCGACCGTCCACAGGGTGACCTGCATGGTCGTCGTCCAGATCAGGGAGCCGAACACGGCGACCACCGCGACCAGCGTGGAGCCCGCGGTGCCGGCGAGGATCGCGCGGCGCAGGAACCGGCGGGCGGCCGGGAGGTCCAGCGCGCCGACGTAGGACCAGGCCATGGACGTCACGCCGTAGCCGAGCGCCCAGCTCAGCGCGAGCCCGCCGAGCAGCAGCGCGGACTCGACCTGGTCGCCGGCGGGGAGCAGGGCCAGCGCGATCAGGGCGGGGACGGCGTAGAGGGGGCCGCGCGCGGCGAACCAGCGGGAGGCGCCGATGCCGGCGTGGACGGGCGGGGGATCGGCCTCGGGTTCGGCGCGGGGGAGGTCGCGGGCGTCCCGGACGGCGGCGTCGGCGAGGGTGAAGACGTCCGGGGTGGCGTAGCGGAGGTGGGCCACCCGGTCGTTGATCCCGCCGCTCTCCAGCGCCACCGCCACCTCGGCGGGATGGGTGGAGGTGCGGGCGGCGTCGGCCAGCTCGGGCGGGAGGCGCCTCATCGCCGGCCCTGCGGGGGAGCCGTGCGGAGCACCGAGGTGGGGGAGTCGACGGCGTGGCGGGGGATCCGCGGGACGACGGTCAGGGCGCGGGTGGGCGGCTCGGTGGTGGGCGGCTCGGTGGTGGGGGGCTCGGTGGTGGGCAGGGCCGTGGCGGTCGGCAGCGCGGTGGTCGGGGGATCCGCGGGCCGCACCGTGACGAGCACGGTGGTCGCGGGGTCGGGGCGGCGGACGGGGCGCAGGGACGTGGTCGCGGCGGCGGTGTCGTCCCGGACGTCTCGTACCGGCGCCATCCGGACCGCGGGGAACGAGGGGTGCTCGCGCCCGGGCCGCTGGACGGGGAGCGCGGGGATCACCTGGGCCGGCGAGTGTTCCGGACGGGCGAGCGGGAAGGAGGGGTGCTCGGCCGACGGTCGGCCGGGCGCGGGCCGCCGGACCGGGAACGACGGATGCTCGGCGCGTGCGGGCTGGGGCCGCGGGACCGGCGGGGACGGCTGTTCGGGGCGCCCTGTGGAGCGGGGCCGGTCCCCGGGCCTGCCCTCCTGTGGAGCAGGGGACGGAGCCGGGGAGGGGCGCCGGACCGAGGAGGCGCGGTCGGCCGGCGGGAGCGGGAAGGAGGGGTGTTCCGCCCGTCCACGGGGACCTGCCGGTGCTCCCGCCTGCGGGAGAGCAGGGGCGGGGCGGGGGATGTGGGCGTCGACCGCCGCCCGGAGCGGCATCGCCGGGGCGGCGAAGACCACCGGGGGAACCGACGCCGGGGCCGCGGAGACCCGGGCCGCGGACACCGGGACAGCCGACACCGGGGACACGGACACCGGGACGGCCGACGCCGGGACGGCCGACGTTGGGGACCCGGATGCCGGGGACCCGGACGCCGGGGAACCGGACACTGCCGGGGGTGCGGCGGGCCGGGCCGGGGCGTTCGCCACCGCCGCGGCGGGGGTGGTCGTCGGGCGGGGGGCGGGGATCGGGGTGCGGTGGACCAGGGATCCGTAGACCCCGCGGAAGTGGTCCGTGAAGCGGTCCAGGGAGAACATCTCCAGGGCCCGCTCCCGGCCCCGCGCCGCGAGCCGCGCCCGCAGGACGTGGTCCTGGAGCAGGCGCACGCAGGCCTCGGCGAAGGCGGTCGCGTCGGCCGCCGGGACCACGAGGCCGCCGTCGCCGACCGCCTCGGCCATCCCACCGACGTCCGTGGCCACGGTGGCGCGGCCGGACATGGCGGCCTCGATGATCGTGAGCGGCAGGCCCTCGGACTTGCTGGAGAGCACCACGAGGTGTCCCTGCCGGAAGGCCTCGGAGACCGGCGAGACCGGGCCCTCGAACGTCACCGAGCCGCCCAGGCCCAGCGCGGCGACCTTCTCCTCGCAGCGCCGGGCGTAGTCCTCGTTGCCGGCGGGGACCCCGCCGAACAGCTTGAGCCGCGCGCCGGGGACCTGCCTGCGGACCTGCGCGAACGCCGTGACCAGCAGCTCGATGTCCTTGAGCGGGTCGATGCGCCCGACGAAGGCGACGGTGGGCGCGGCGGGCTCGGTGGTGAGCAGCGGCAGGGCCGCGGGGTCCACACCGTTGTGCATGATCCGGATGCGCTCGGGCGAGGCGCCGCCGCGCAGCGCCCACCGGGCGTTGAAGCCGCTGACGGGCGCGATGAGGTCCGCGGTGCGGTAGCAGAGGTCCGTGAGCCGCAGGAAGAAGCGGATCTGGGCGGTGCGCGCGGCCCGGCTGTCGCCGCTACGGCGGATCGCGAGCATCCGTTCCCGCAGGTAGACGCCGTGCTCCGACAGCAGCACGGGGGTGCCGCGTTCCCAGCGGGCCAGCGCGCCCATCAGCGCGCCCGGCCCGTTGGCGGTGGCGTGGACCAGGTCGGCCTCGAGCACCGGCAGGTCCAGCGGCCGGAGGAAGTGCTCGATCAGCTCGGTGACGGCCACCGCGTCGGCCATCGTGAGTGTGTCCGAGCTCAGCACCGCGCGGTGCCGCGCCCAGGCCTCCACGAACACGTCGACCGCCCGCTGCCCGCGCAGCAGCGGCGTGAGCGGCCCCTCCGCGGCGAGCTGCCGCAGCGCGCGGATCCCGGCCTCGAACGCCGCCGCGGTCGCCGGCGTCTCGGCGCCCAGCACCGCGTCGAGCAGCCCGGACCAGATCCCCGCGAACCGCTCGACCACCTCGCGCGAGGCCCGGCCGCGCCTCGGCGGCGCCCACAGCCCGATCCGCGTGACCGCGGTGACGCTGTCCGGCACGGTGAACGCGAGCGGCTCGTGCCCGGAACCCGACAGCGCGACGACCTCGAACTCCACCTCGGGCAGGCAGCGGATCAGCTGGTCGCACCAGCCGCTCACGCCACCCGGCTGGATCGGGTAGGTGCCTTCGGTGACGAGGGCGACCTTCATCGTTGCTCCCGGGTCGTCAGGGTGCGGGCGCCTTCGGCCGGGAACCAGCCCGACCGCACGCCGCCGTACGGGTCCCCGAACTCGGCCCCGTCCAGGCGGGTGCCGGGCGGGACGGTGAGGGGGACGTCGACGTGACCGTCCGACTCCACGGTCACGACGCCGTCGATCACATAGCCGCCGACCCGGCCCTCGTCGACGGCCCTGGCGAACGCCGCCCGCCCGTTGAGGACGTCCCGGGTCGCGGTCATCGGCGGCGTGATCAGCGGCCGGGCCTCGGTGAACAGGGCCCGGTAGCCGGCCAGCACGCGTTCGAGGATCGGGTAGAGCGTGCGGTCCTCGGTGAGCTGCGGCTGGTGGACGTAGTGCGGGCGCGGGTCGTTGGCCAGGGCGTGCCGCAGGGTGAGCGCGGTCTCCGCGGGGATCACGACGTCCCGGAACCCGGTGACCGGGTTGGCCGGGGCGATGCAACTGCCGTCCGGCTCGCAGCTGCCGTCGCCGCCGTCGGCGCGCGCGGTGGAGATGTAGTTGTACTGGTCGACGGTCTCGGCGAGCGTCGCGGTGTTGAAGTCCAGGTTGATGGGGTGGCGGGGCACGGTGTTGGCCACGCCCAGCATCCGCTGGTCGGGCTCGGCGGAGGCGTCCGAGGCGAGGGTGAGGATGCCGGTGTCGGCGAGCGCGCCGGCGAGGTTGGGGTTGTCCTCGGGCATGCGCGGCGGCTTCCTCAGCCCGCCGTGCTCGCCGGTCACGAGCTCGGCGGGCTCGATCGGCAGGCCGTGCGTGCGGGCGAAGTCGATGTTGCGGCTGATCTCGTCCGCGATCGTGCCCTCGCCGACGTAGCGGGTCCAGCCGAACAGCGGCACCGTGGCGCACTCCCACGGCGTGACCGAGAAGTCCCGGACGCAGCCGAGGTAGGAGTGCGTGTACGTGTGGTTGATCCAGCCGAACTCGTCCTTGGCCGCCACGAGCGCCGCGGTCAGCGGGTCGGCCGGGCCGGCCGAGGCGCTGCCGCCGCCGTTGTACGCGAGGTCCATGCGGAACCCGTTGCGGCGCTGCCACTCCACGGCGTACGCGACGTCGGCCGCGGTCATCCGGATCACCGGCCGCGGGCCGACGGAGGCGGGGCAGTCCGAGCCGGCGGTGCAGTGCACCCCGGGCACCCAGCGGGCGTTGGGGAGCAGGACGTCGTCGATGTGCACGGCGAGCCACGCCCGCTCCAGGCCGAGGTGCACCCCGCGGGTGAGCCAGCGGGTCAGGCCCGGGGCGAGCACCTGGAACTGCGGCAGGTCGATGCCGTAACCCATGGTCAGCAGGGCCTCCTCGCGCCCGCCGCCGGTGCGGACGCCCGCCACGGCGAGCCCGCCCTCGACCGTCACCCAGCTCCGGAAACCGGCCGGGGCGCGGAAACCCTCTACCCAGGAGTCGTCGAAGTGGGGGCTCGGGTCACCGAACGGGACGGGCCCGCGGTTGGCGGAGAACTCGGCGCCGAGCGCCTCGCGGGTCAGAGCGCCGCCCTTGCCGTCCATCGCGCCGCGGAAGGCCGGCTCGGGCAGCCCGCTGGTCACCCCGGGCACCGCGTGGGCGGAGATCTGCCGGATAGCGAAGCGCCGCTCGTACTCGTGCAGGGCGGTCAGCTCGGCGGGGTCGAGCTCGTCCGGGGCCGGGCCCGGGAGCACCACGCCCTGGAACCTCGCCCGCGGCCGCCCGCCGACCTCGTCCGCCAGGAAGCCCCGGTCGACGCGCGGCCGGGCCGGATCCTGCAGGTCCAGGACCTGCACGGGGACACCGGTGCGGTCGAGCCAGTCGAGGAAGGCCTCGGGCTCGCGGGTGCCGTCGGTGACGACGAGGACCTGCAGGTCGATGCGGGGGCCACCGGCGGGAGCGGCGACCGCCTGCGCGGGGAGGACGACCAGCAACGCGAGCACGGCGGCGACGAGGGGAGCGACGCGCACGGGTCAGCGGCCTCGCCTGCGCACACGGACACTCGACACGACCACTGTTTCCCCCGGGGAGCTCGACGGAGCCCCCCGGATCGGCGGACGCCTTCTCTCACTCGATCGGGTGATCGTGCCCGACTGTTACCGAATATCCGATTCGTCGGCTCACTTGGTGACGACGAGCACCCAGGTCCCGCGGGCCGGATAGTCCAGCTCGCCGGTGGCCGGGTTCGCGACCGGCGCCGCCCCCAGCAGCTGCACCTGCGCGGTGAGCAGCGTGTCCTTCGGGTCGGGCAGGGTCAGCGTGTAGCTCTGCTGCGCCTTCGGGGCGAAGACGGGGCTGCGGCCGTTGACCTGCTGGCCGTTCGGGTCGGCGTAGGCGAAGACGACCGACCACGGGGCCTCGGACACGTCCGTGGGCACGGAGACCTCGACGGTGCCGCCGGCCGGCACCGCGAGCGAGGCCTGGGCCGCCTGGTCGTCGCTGCAGTCCTTCATCCTCAGGTCGCAGAACTGCGAGGGCCCGACGGTCTGGGCGGTCTGGCCGGTCTTCCAGGTCACGGTGGGCTTGGCGTCGCTGCCGCAGCCGGCGAGGAGCACGAGCGAGAGTCCGAGCAGGGCGAGCAGGCGGCGCATGGGTCCGAGGTTACGGAGCGGCGCCGGCGTGCTGCTTCTCGGGCAGCGAGGTGCGCCGGCCGATCCCCGGGATGAGCGACCGGCCCCGCCACACCAGGTACGTCTGCACCTCGATCACCGCGAGCACGCCCGCGACCACGGTGAACCCGATCCAGAAGGTGCTGTGCGGCAGCAGGACCCCCAGCGCGCCGCCGAACACCCAGGCGAGCTGCAGGACCGTCTCGGAGCGGCCGAACGCCGACGCCCGGGACTCCTCGGGCAGGTCCCGCTGGATGACGGCGTCGAGACACACCTTGGCCAGCGCGCTGCCGGTGGCGCCGACCAGGCCGACGATCGCCGCCGTCAGGATCCCGGGGAGGATCGCTGCCACCACGGCCGCCGCCAGGGCCGCCCCGACACAGCCGAGGACCACCGCCTCGGCCCGGCCGAACGCGATGCGCGAGCCCACGCCGTTGCCGATGAAGGAACCCGCGCCGGCCGCGGCGCCGACGATGCCGATCAGGATGAGCTGCTGCCTCGCGTCGCCGTCCGCCTGCTGCTTGACGACGAACGCGACGAACAGCGTGAGGAACCCGGTGAGCACCCGCGCGGCGCTGTTGCCCCACAGCGAGGTGAGCACGCTGATCCCCACCCGCTGCCGTTTGGCGCGACGGGTGGTGCGCAGCCGCGCGGGCACCTCGCCGGCGGTGATCTCCACCCACTTGGGGATGCGGGCGGCCAGGACCGCGCCGCCGATGCCCAGCGCCGCCGTGAAGTACAGGGCGCCCGGGGAGCCGAACAGATAGGCGACGCCGCTCGCGATGCCGCCGAACACGCCCCCCGCGAGCAGGCCGAACGTGGTCAGCCTCGAGTTCGTGGTGGCGAGGGTGATGCTCTCGGGCAGCACCCTCGGCGTGATCGCCGCCTTGAGCACGGTGAACGACTTCGACAGGACCATGGCGCCGAGCGCGGCGGGGTAGAGGATCCAGTTGTCGTAGTTCAGCGCCATGAGGACGGCGAGCAGGGCGCGGCCGACCATCGCGACGGACAGGGCGGCGCGGCGGCCGCGCTGCAGCTTGTCGAGCAGCGGTCCGACGACCGGGGCGACCAGGGCGAACGGGGCGACCGTGATCAGCAGGTAGAGGGCGACGTTGGTCTTGCTCTCGGCGGTCGCGGCCGCGAAGAACAGGGTGTTGGCCAGCGCGACGGCCACGGCGGCGTCGACCGCGTAGTCCATCATCGACGCGTAGGTGAGCGCGGTGAGGCCGGAGCGGTCCGCCCCGTCCGCGGTCGCGGCGCGCTTGAAGGTGTTCACGGCGCGGCCGGTGAGCTGCTTGCCGCGCATGGCCGCGACCCGGGTGACCGTGATCTTGCGGGGGAGGCCGGGCGGCACGGCGTCGGTGCGGGGCTCGGCGTCCTGGTCGTAGGGCGGTGCCTGGGGAGCCGTCGCGTCGGCCGGTGGTGCCTGGGGAGCCCTCGCGTCGCCCGGGCCCGGTGCGTGGGGGCCCCGGGCGTCGGCGGGTGGTGCCTGGGGAGCCCAGGCGTCGGCGGGGGGTGTGGGGCGCTGGTCGTCCCGGGCGGGCGGGCGCCAGGTCGGGTCCGTGACGGACTCCGACGGGTCGCGGCGGTAGCGGGCGGGGTCGTAGTCCGGGTCGTCGTGCCAGGGGTAGCGGCGGCGGACGGTGGGGGCGTACGGCTGCGGCTCGGCGCGCGACGGCTCTTCCTGCTGGTCGGGGCGCTGGTAGGCGGCGCCGTCGGCCACCGCCCACTTCCGGCGCGCGCGCCCGCCCCGCTTGGGGGTCCGGTCGTCGCGCGTCATGGGGTCCATTCTGCCCGCCCGGCGCCCGTCGCGGCGGGCTCCGGGCCGATCACCGTCCGCTCACTTCCGGGTGAGGGCGGTCACGGCAGCTGCACCCGGAAGGAGGCCGGCCAGAACTTCCCGGTGAGGAGGAACTCGTTCCCGGTCAGGTGGGCGATGCCGTTGAGCACGTCGGTGCCGGGGCGTTGCGCGGCGGTGAGCAGGCCGGACGCGTCGACCACCGCCGTCACCACGCCGGTGGCGGGGTCGATGCGGACCAGGCGGTCGGTCTGCCACACGTTCGCCCACACCGCGCCGCCGACGCACTCCAGCTCGTTGATCCGGGTGACCGGCCGGCCGTCGAGGGTGACGGCGACCGACCCGGTCTCGGCGAACGTCGCCGGATCGTGGAAGCGCAGCCGGTCCGTGCCGTCGGAGCGGACCAGGCGGTTCCCCTCGCTGCACAGGCCCCAGCCCTCGCCGCGGATCGGCACCTGGCGGCGCAGGGTCAGGGTCGCCCGGTCCCACTCGAGGGCGACACCGTCCTGCCAGGTCAGCTGCCAGATCGTCGGGCCGACGACGGTGAGGCCCTCGCCGAAGTCGTCGCCGGGGAGGGGGACGGCGCGGCGGACCGCGCCGGTGCCGGCGTCGATCTCGCGGAGCTGGGAGCGGCCGGCCAGGCCGGTGCTCTCGTAGACCAGCGTCGGGTCGTCCGGGGAGAGCTCGAGGCCCTCGGAGAACGCGGAGGTGTCGTGCGGGACCGAGCCGAGGACGACGGGGCGGACGGCCGGGACCTCCGCGACCGCCTCGGGTGCCGGAGCCGCCGCCGCGCAGGCGGCCGCGGCCGCGGTCACGGCTCCGACCAGCCCCAGCAGCACCCGTCGCACCGGCGCGATCCTGCCGTACGGCGCCGGCCGGGGTCGGGCGCCGGTCCGCGCGCGCCCGGGTGGCTCGTCGAGCGGTCCGACCGGCCCGACTCCTTCCGGCATCGGGTCCCGCGCGCTCGGGTGGCTCTGCTCGGCCGGGCGGCGTGCCGGCCCGCGCCCGGTCGTCGCGGCGGGTGCTCCCGGGATCCGGCGGCGAACGGCGGCCGTCGCCGCCCTCGTCCGGGGCCGGATGGCACAATCCCCCTGATGTGGGAGCGCCCGCCCCGTCGCGAGGGAGAACGATGACCACGGTGACCGAGAGCGGCCCGGCCGGGACGACCGCCACCGGGGCCGCGGCGGCTGTCGACGAGGCGCGCGCCGCCGCCGTCGAGGAGGCCACCGCGGACATGGGGGTCGCAGCGGCCCGCACCGCCGTCGGCGAGCACCTCGGGGTGCGCCCCGAGGGTCCGGACGTGGTGAGCCACCTGTTCGCGGCGGACGTCCCCGGCTACCGGGGCTGGCACTGGTCGGTCACGCTCGCCGAGGTGCCCGACGGGCCCGTGACCGTCAGCGAGGTCGTGCTGCTGCCGGGTGGGGACGCACTCGTCGCGCCCGTCTGGGTGCCCTGGCAGGAGCGGATCCGCCCGGGCGACCTGGGGCCGGGCGACCTGCTGCCCGTGGACCCGGACGACTCCCGGCTCGTGCCCGCGTACCTGCAGTCCGACGATCCGGCGATCGAGGAGGTCGCCGTCGAGGTCGGGCTGGGGCGCACCCGGGTGCTCAGCCGCGAGGGCCGGCTCGACGCCGCGGAGCGCTGGCGGGAGGCGCACGGGCCGTCCTCGGACATGGCCCGCTCGGCGCCCGGACATTGCGGGACCTGCGGGTTCTTCGTCTCGCTGGCGGGATCGCTGCGGGGCGGGTTCGGGGTCTGCGCGAACGAGTACACGCCCGCGGACGGGGCGGTGGTGTCCGTGGAGTTCGGGTGCGGGGCGCACTCGGACGTCGACTCGTCGGTGGCGGGCTCGCCGGTCCACGTCTCGGCCCTGGTCTACGACGACGGGGTGGACCTGGAGAAGGTCTCGCCGGCCGCGGCCGAGGAGACCGGCGCGCCGGCCACGGGCGGGGTGGCCGACGCCGCTCCGGACGGTGACGATTCCACTGACGTGGGTGCTGCGCCCGCCGCGGCCGCCGATGTCGCGGACGCGCCGGTGCCGGTGGTCGCGGACGAGATCGCGGACGCTCCCGCCGGGGAGACGGCCGAGGTCGAGACCGCGCTCGGCGGGGATCCGACCGTCGACGGCACCGCGGAGGTGTCTGCCGACGAGGTCGTCGCTGTCGACGACGTTGCAGCCGACGAGGTCGCGGTCGGCGAGGTCGCGGTCGGCGAGGGGGCCGCCGAGGTCTCGGCCGGCGGAGTCGAGGCCGGCGGAGTCGAGGCCGTCGGAGACTCGGCGGAGGGTGCGGCGGCGGGGTCCGCCGACCGGGGCGTGACCTCCTGACCCAGCCCGATCCCTTCGGCACCGGCGCCCTGCGCGCCGCGCTGCTGGAGGCCTGGTCCGCCTCACCCACCCGCTTCCGCGAGGACGCGAACGCGGAGGAGGACCTGCGGCTCGGCGGCTACGCCGAGACCTGGTTCGTCGAGCTCGCCCAGAACGCCGCCGACGCCGCCCGCGCCGCCGGGGTGCCGGGCGTGGTGCGGCTGACCAGCATCGACGGCCCTGCCGCTGCCCACCGCGCCTCCGGCTCGGCGGGCGCCGCGGGCCCTGCCGGCCCGCATGACTCTGCCGGTTCGGATGGCGCCGCCGTGTCGGGTGATTCCCTCGGCTCGGTCGGCGAGATCCGGGTCGCCAACACGGGGGCTCCGCTCGACGCCGGTGGGGTGGCGGCGCTCGCGTCGCTGCGGGCCTCGGCGAAGCGGGACGATCCCGGGTCGGCCGGGCGGTTCGGCGTCGGGTTCGCCGCGGTGCTGGCGGTGTCGGACGAACCGCGGCTCGTCGTCGGGCCCGGAGCCGGGGTGCGGTTCTCCGCCGCCGACACGGCCGCCGCGGTGCGCGAGCTGCCCGGTCCGGCGGCCGAGGTGGCGCGCCGCGAGGGCCAGGTCCCGGTGTTGCGGCTGGTCTGGCCCGTCGCGGCGGACGAGCCGGGCCCGCCGGAGGGTTTCGCCACCGAGGTCCGGCTCCCGCTGCGGCCCGGTGTCGACGTCGCCGCTCTCGTGGCGCAGGCCCGCATGGCCGGGCCGGACCTCCTGCTCGGACTGTCGGGCCTGGCCGCGATCGAGATCGACGGCGAGCGGATCGAGCGCACCGACGTCGGTGGGATGACGACCGTCGGCGGGGCCCGGTACCGGGTCGTCCGCGCGAGCGTGACGACCGAGGCGGGCGCGGCCGTCGAGGACCGGCACCGGCGCGAGCGGGCGCTCTGCTGGGCGCTGCCCCTCGACGGGGAGGGGACCCCCGCCTCGCTGGGCCCGAGCTCGGGCGAGGTGCTGCACGCCCCGACCGCGGGCGCCGAACGTCTCGGCCTGCCCGCCCGGCTGATCGCGGACCTGCCGCTCGACCCGGACCGCCGCCGGGTCCGCCCGGGCCCGGTGCTCGACGCCGTGGTGAGCGCGGCCGCGGCGGCCTACGTCGACCTGGTTCTGGCGGTCCCGGTGGAGAGCCGCCTGGATCTGGTGCCCGCCACGGGGTTCCCTCTGTCCGAACTGGATGGATGGCTGCGCGGGGCGATCATCGAGGCGCTCGCCCTGGCCCCGTGGCTCCCGCCTGCGCTCCCCCCGTCTGCGGGCGTGCCCACGGTCGCGCCGAGGGGCACGGGGCAGGATCGCGGCGGGTCGGATCCGAGGGGGCCGGGCCTGAGGGAGCAGGCCGTGGACGGGCCGGGCCCGGGGGGACCGGGTGATGCCGGCCTGGCCGAGCCCGGTGTCGGCCCGGCCGGTTCCGCACCCGCCTCCGAGCTGCTGTCGCCCTTCGACGGGGCAGCGGCACGCGCGTCCGCTGTGTCGGCGCCGCCCGTCGAGTCCGCCGGCGGACCGACCCTCCTGGTGCCGCGGCGTGCGGAATGGCTCGATCTTGCGGGCGCGCCGGGGCTGCCGGCTCTGCTCGCGGCCGCCGATCCCGCGTTCGCGCGGCTCGCCGACGTCGATCCCCGGCGCGCGGCGGTGCTGGGCGAGCTCGGGATGACCCGGGTCGGCGCGGTGGAGATGGTGGAGCGCCTGTTCGGCATCGAGGCCGGGCCGCGCTGGTGGCGGACGCTGTACGCGGCGCTGGAACCCGCGCTCGAGAGCGGGCCCGGGCTCGCCGAGGAGCTGCGGGCCCTGCCCGTGCCCCTGGTCGACGGCCGGCTCGCGGCCGGACCGCCGTCCGTCCTGGTCGGGGAGCTCGACGACGCCGCCCGAGAGGTCGCCGCCCTCGGCCTGCCCGGTCTGCACGTCGCGGACCCGGAGGCGGTGCATCCGCTGCTCGCCCGGTTAAGCGCGGGCGAGGCGGACCACGCCACCCTCCTCGACCATCCCGCCCTCCGCGAGGCCGTCGACCGGTCCCTCGACGACGCCGACGCGGGCCTCGACACCACGCCCCTGGCCGAGGCGGTCCTGGGGCTGCTGCCGGGCACGCCGGGATTCGGCGCCCTCGCCCTGCCGGATGACGAGGGCCTGCCGAGCCGCGCCGACGAGCTGATGCTCCCCGACGCCGCGATCCGCCCGCTGCTCGATCCCGAGGCCCCGATCGGGATCCTCGACGCGGGGTGGGCGGGGCGCTTCCCGCGGGAGGCGCTGGTCGCGGCGGGGGTGCTCGACGGGTTCGCCGTCGTCGTCGACGAGGAGCCGGCCGGGCCCGAGCACGCCCTGCACGACGAGGACCTCTGGTGGGACTCCGGCCCGGAACCCACCCGGGTCGCCGGGGTGCGGGACCTCGACCTGGTCGACGACGACGCCTGGCCCGCGGCCCTCGCGCTGCTCGCCTCGGAGCCCGAGACCCGCGCCGCGATCCTCGACCCCGGCGGGTACACGGGCTGGTGGTTGAGCAGGAACGCGCTGCTCGGCGGCGAGGAGCCGGCCCACTGGCGGCGCCCCGAGGCCACCCACCTCGCGGGCCTGTACGACCCGGCCCCGGTGGGCCCGGCCGACCCCGGGACGGTCGCCTCCGCCACGGCCGCCCCCGACCCGGCTGCCCTTCCCCCGGCGCGCTCCGATCTGGCCGGCTCCGATCTGACTGACTCCGACCCGACCGGCTCCGGCCCGACTGGCGCGGAACCAGGGCCCGACTCGCGCGGTGCCACGCCCCGACTCGCGGGGCCCGGACGTCGTGAGCGTGTGTTTCGGCCTACGCAAAGTGCCGACTCGCGGGGGGTGGGGGTGGACTCGGCGGTGCTCGCGGCGATCGGGGTGCGGGGGGCGCTGCGGGTCGGGTCCACCGGCGAGGCCGCGGATCTGCTCGGGCGGTTGGGGGATCCCGGGCGGGAGGTCTCGGCGGCGCTCGCGGCGGAGGCGCACGAGGTGCTGGCCGGTGCCGTCGCCGCGGGGGTGGTGGACGTCGGTGAGCTCGCGGTGCCCGCGCTGGTGCGGTCGCTCGCCGGGACCGTCGTGGACGTCGACCGGGCCGTGGTGCTGGACGTGGCCTGGGCGCTCGCGGTGCTCCCCGCCGCCGAGATCGTGGTCGGCGGCGAGCCGGGGGCGCTGGCCGCGATCCTCGATCTGCCGCTGGCGTCGGAGGTCGTCGCGGGCGAGGTGGTCGGCGAGGGTGAACCGGTCGCGTGGGCGGCGCTGCCGGAGGTCGTGGTGGCGTGCCGCACAGCGGGGCTGCCCCTGCCGTTCGGTGAGGTGTGGCTCCACGAGCTCCTCGAGGTCGACCTGACCCGCCCCGAGAAGGCCCGCACGGCCGTCCCCACCTGGGTGGACGCCGCCGGCCGGGTGCACGCCGACGACCCCGTGCGGGCGCTGCTGGCCCACCGGCCCGGCCGCGACACGAACGGGTGATCCGGGCCGCGGCGTGCTAGAAAAAAGCATGTGCGAAACCGAGCCCTGCCTGCGGTGACGAACCGGACGATTCCCGGTCGCTCGCCGCACAGGATTGCCGTCCTCTCGGTCCACACCTCACCGCTCGAGCAGCCCGGCACGGGCGACGCCGGCGGCATGAACGTCTACATCGCCGAGACCGCCACCCGGATGGCCCGGCGCGGTGTGCCCGTCGAGATCTTCACGCGGGCCACGTCGTCCGAGCAGCCGCCGGTGGCCGAGCTGGCGCCGGGCGTCCTCGTCCGGCACATCACCGCCGGTCCGTTCGAGGGCCTGGGCAAGAACGACCTGCCGGGCCAGCTGTGCGCCTTCACCGCGGGCGTGCTGCGCGCCGAGGCCCGGCACGAGCCCGGCCACTACGGCGCCATCCACTCCCACTACTGGCTCTCCGGGCAGGTCGGATGGCTCGCCCGGGACCGCTGGGGCGTCCCGCTCGTGCACACCGCGCACACCCTCGCGCGGGTGAAGAACACCGCGCTCGCCGAGGGCGACCAGCCGGAGCCGATGGTCCGGGTGATCGGGGAGGACCAGGTCGTCGCCGAGGCGGACCGGCTGGTCGCGAACACCGACACCGAGGTCCGCCAGCTCGTCGAGCTCTGCGGGGCGGATCCGCTGCGCACCGTCGCGATCCCGCCGGGCGTGGACCTCGAGCGCTTCCGGCCCGGTTCCGGGGCCGTCGCGCGGGCCCGGCTCGGCATCGCCCGGGACGCCGTGGTGCTGGTGTTCGTCGGCCGGATCCAGCCGCTCAAGGCGCCGGACGTGCTGCTGCGCGCCGCCGCCGAGATGCTCCGCCGCGATCCGGAGCTGCGCCGTCGCCTGGTCGTCGTGGTGGCCGGCGGGCCCTCCGGCAGCGGGCTCACCGAGCCGACCGCACTGCAGGAACTGGCCGCCCACCTGGGGATCTCGGACGTCGTCCGGTTCCTGCCGCCCCAGGGCGGGGCCGAGCTCGCGCAGCTCTACCGGGCCGCGGACGTCGTCGCGGTGCCGAGCCACAACGAGTCGTTCGGCCTGGTCGCGCTCGAGGCCCAGGCCTGCGGGACGCCGGTCGTGGCGGCGGACGTCGGCGGCCTGCCGGTCGCCGTGGCCGACGGCCGGTCCGGGCTGCTGGTGCCCGGGCACGGGGCCGAGCAGTGGGCCTCCGCGCTCGCCGCCGTCGCCCTCGACCCCGGCCGCCGCGCCGCACTCTCCGCCGGCGCGGTCGACCACGCCCGGGACTTCTCCTGGGACCGCACCACGGACGCCCTGCTCGCCACCTACGCCGACGCCGGCCGGGAGCACCGGGTCCGGCTGCGCGGCGCGGTGATGGCGGGCATGATCGAGCGGTGACCTCGGACCCGACCCCCGACAGCGCAGCTCCCGACGGCGCAGCTTCCGACGGCGCAGCTCCCGGCAGCGCAGCTCTCGACAGCGCCGCCGCCGACGCCCGCGTCGGCGAGGCCCTCACCGCCCTCGAGGTCGAGCACACCCGCAGCGAGGCCGGCCAGTACCTGGTGACGCTCGAGGGCACCAACCGGCTCAACACCCCGACCTGGCTGATCGTGCGCGAGCAGACGGTGTTCGTGCAGGCCTTCGTGTGCCGGCAGCCGGACGAGAACCACGAGGGCGTCTACCGGCACATGCTGCAGCGCAACGCCCGGCTCTACGGCGTGCACTACGCGATCGACCGGGTCGGCGACATCCACCTCGTCGGCCGGATCCCCTTCGCGGCGCTGAACGAGGACGAGCTCGACCGGGTGCTCGGTCAGGTCCTCGAGGCCGCCGACGGTGATTTCAACACCTTCCTGGAGCTGGGCTTCGCCGAGTCCATCCGCCGCGAGTACGCGTGGCGCACCGACCGGGGCGAGTCGACCGCGAACCTGAAGGCCTTCGAGCACCTCTTCGCCTGATCCCGGCAGGCGAACGGTCGGAGTCCGACCGTTTCCCTCCCGATCTCGTGCAACCGTTCCGGGCGGTTCTTCCGTCCTGTCGGTATGCGCAGGAGAGTGCTGGTGGGGATCGTGACGGGTGTCGTGGTGCTGGCGTCGGCGGCGGTGGTGACCGGGACGGCGCTGCGCGAGGAGAACGGCGGCTCGACGGCCGGCTACTCGGGGGCGGCCCGGGACTCGGTGGGCGGGATGAGCGCGCCGGCGATCGCACCCGACAGCGCGGGCCGGGCCGAGATCGCCCCGGTCGCGCCCGGCAGCCCGGTGGACCCGGCGCTCGCCGGGCAGGACGTCATCCGGACCGCGCGGCTGTCCGTGCAGGTCGGGGACCCCGTGACGGCCGCCGCGCAGGTCCGGTCCGCGGCCACGGCCGCCGGCGGGTACGTCTCGGACGAGCAGTCCGGGCCCGGGCGCGCCGGCCTGAGCCTGCGCGTGCCCACCGAGAAGCTCGACGCACTTGCCGACCGGGTCGCCGGCCTCGGCACGGTCACCGACCGCGGCGGCCAGGCCAGGGACGTCACCGGCCAGGTGGCGGACCTCGACGGCCGGGTCGCGGCCCAGCAGGCCAGCGTCGCGCGGGTGCGGGCCCTGCTCGACCGGGCGGGGTCGATCTCGGAGATCGTGACGGTCGAGTCCGAGCTGGCCTCGCGGGAGGCGGCCCTGGAGTCGCTGCTGCGCCGCACGGCCGCGCTGCGCGACCAGGTGTCGCTGGCGACCGTCGACGTGACGCTGCTGCCGGCCCCGGTCGTCGCACCGCCGTCGACCGGGGGGTTCCTCGGCGGCCTGGAGACGGGCTGGACGGGGCTGAAGGCGATCGGGAGCGGTCTGCTGACGGGGATCGGCTTCCTGCTGCCGGTGCTTCCGCTGCTCGCGGTGCTCGCCGGGGCGGTGCTGTGGGGGCGCAAGATCGTGCGGAAACGTCGTCCGGCCGCCCCTCAGGAGTGATCGCGGCTAACGGCGGCGGCCGCATCGCGATGTACCCGGCAGAACGTGGGAATCGGGGGGACGGGCGATGGTGCAGGCGGGGCTGACCGAACGGAGCCGGACGGGGCTGCCGACGCTGCTGCGGTCGGGTGAGGAGTACCGGGTGTACGACCCGGCGCTGCTCGGGACCGACCACGTGCTCACCGGGGCGGGGGAGGTCCGGCACCGCCGGCCCGTCTCCCGCGCGGCGCTCGCGCAGGCCGCGGTCGGGGCGGGCGACGCCGCCGGTGCCGCGGTCCCCGGCCTGCCCTGGGCCACCGCGGTGGGCGGGGCCCTCGTCGCGGCCGTGGCCGCCGGGCGGGTCCTGGCCCGTACGGACGCCGCCGCCCGCTACTCCCGCACCAGCGACCGCGCGCCCTTCGTCGACGTCGCCGCCCCGCGCGGGCTGCGGCTCTGCCGGCTCGCGGCGGAGATCTCCGCCACGCGGGCCTGGCGTTCCGGTGAGGTCGATCCGGACCGCGAACTGGCCGCGCTCCTGTGGACCGGGCTCACCGAGCCGGCCGGGTACGCCGCCGTCGAGACCCGGCTGTCGGCCCTGCACGGGCGGACGCAGGACGCGGACCGGCAGGCCTGGTTCGCGATCCTGGCCGACCTGCGCGCCGCCCCGGAGCCGGTGCGCGAGAGGGCCTGAGTCCGGCCCGGTCTCAGGCCGCCCCGCCGCGGGGCCCGTACATGATCACACCCACGCCGACCAGGCAGATCACCGCGCCGACCACGTCGAACCGGTCGGGCCGGAAGCCGTCCACCAGCATCGCCCAGACCAGCGACCCGGCCACGAACACCCCGCCGTACGCGGCGAGGATCCGGCCGAAGTCCGCGTCCGGCTGCAGGGTCGCGACGAACCCGTAGATCCCGAGCGCGACCACGCCCGCGCCGATCCACAGCAGCCCCCGCTGCTCGCGCACGCCCTGCCACACGAGCCACGCGCCGCCGATCTCGGCCAGCGCGGCCAGCACGAAGAGCCCGATCGAGCGCAGCACGGTCATGCCCGGTGATCGTACGAGGCGGGTTACCCTCGAGTTCCATCGCTCGACGTCGGGAGGACGCATGGGCGCGCGCCCGCTGGTGCGCAAGGGCGCCGATCCGCTCTGGGCGCAGCTGCTCGCGGACCTGCGCGCGCGGCTGGAGATCCACGAGTTCGACGAGGCGTTCCCCGGCGAGCTGGCACTGGTCGCGGAGTACGGCGTCAGCCGGCACACCGTGCGCGAGGCGCTGCGCCGGCTGCGCGAGGAGGGCGTCGTCGTGGCCGGGCGGGGCCGGGCCCCGCGGCTGGCCGCGCCCATGGAGATCGAGCAGCAGCTCGGCTCGATCTACAGCCTGTTCTCCGCCGTCGAGTCCACCGGGCGCGAGCAGCGCAGCGTCGTGCGCACCCTCGACGTGCGGGCGGACGGGGTGGTCGCCGCCCGGCTCGGCCTGGAGGAGTCCACGCCGCTGGTGCACATCGAGCGCCTCCGGCTCGCCGAGGGCGAGCCGCTGGCCGTGGACCGGGTGTGGCTGCCCGAGGAGATCGCGGCCCCGCTGCTCGACGTCGACTTCACCCACACCGGCGTCTACGACGAGCTGGAGCGCCTGTGCGGCATCCGGGTCGCGGGCGGCCGCGAGAACATCCGCGCGGTCGTGCCGTCGGACGAGGAGTGCCGGCTGCTCGGCGTCGACGGGCAGGTGGCGGCGCTGGCGATCGAACGTCTGGGCAGCTCGGGCGGGCGGTCCGTGGAGTGGCGCCACACGCTGGTGCGCGGCGACCGGTTCACACTGACCGCCCAGTTCACGGTGCGCGACGGGTACCTCGTCGGCGCCGGACCCTGACGCTCAGATCCTGACGCTCACGCCGATCCCGCCCTGGGTGTCCGCGCCGTAGCGGGCGATCTCGGCCGGCAGGTCGAGCGCGCGGGTGGCCGGCCCGGTGCCCTCGCCGAGCAGCGCGGCGGGGACCAGCCAGCTGACCTCGAACTCCAGCCCATCGGGGTCCTTGGCGTAGAGCGCCTTGGTGCTGCCGTGGTCCGACGCGCCGACGAGCGAGCCGCGCTCGCGCAGCACCCCCGCGATCCGGTCGAGCTCGCCGAGCGTGTCGACCTCCCACGCGAGGTGGTAGAGCCCGACGGCGCCGCGCCCGGCGGGGGAGTCGGCCGCCTCGCCGATCGCGAACAGGCCCAGGTCGTGGTCGTTCGTCGAGCCCTCGGCCTGCAGGAACGCCGCCCTGCCTGGCATCGAGGTGAGGACGCGGAAGCCGAGCGCCTCGGTGTAGAAGGCGACGCTGCGGTCGACGTCGCGCACGTAGAGCACGGCGTGGTTCAGGCGCTGGACGGGCATGGTCACTCCTTCTGTGAAACTTCAACCATCACGATACGACTCGACAGATGAATGTTCAAGCGAAATCGCGTAACCTCGGCTCATGGACGAGACGCGCTGGCTCACCCCCGCCGAGCTGCGGGCATGGCTGGCCTGGGTCGCCACGACGACCCTGCTCGACGGCGCGCTCGACCGGCAGCTGCAGCGCGAGTCCGGCATGCCGCACGCGTACTACCTCATCCTCGCGATGCTGTCCGACGCACCGGACCACACGCTGCGCATGAGCGACCTCGCCTCGGCCACGCAGAGCAGCCAGAGCCGGCTCAGCCACGCCGTCACGAGGCTCGAACGGCAGGGCTGGGTGTGCCGCCGTCCGTGCCCGGACGACCGGCGCTCCACCTTCGCCACCCTGACCGAGGAGGGCTTCGCCGCCCTGCGCGCCGCCGCCCCCGGGCACGTGCGCACGGTGCGGGACAACGTCTTCGACGCGCTGACCCCGGAGCAGGTGGAGCAGCTCGACGGGATCTGCCGGGCGGTGCTGGGCCGGCTGAGCCGCGATCCGGAGGCGGTCCCGATCCCCGGGGTGTGCCCGGCGGAACAGCGCTGACGGCCCGGAGTTTGGCAAGCTGTCGGCCATGCCGACACTCGTGCTGCTGCGCCACGGCCAGAGCGACTGGAACCTCAAGAACCTGTTCACCGGGTGGGTGGACGTCCCGCTCTCCGAGGTCGGCGAGGGCGAGGCCCGTCGCGGCGGGGAGCTGCTCAAGGAGAAGGGCATCCTGCCCGACGTCGTGCACACCTCGCTGATGCGGCGCGCGATCAACACCGCCAACCTCGCGCTCGACGCCGCGGACCGGCACTGGATCCCCGTGCACCGCGACTGGCGGCTCAACGAGCGCCACTACGGCGCCCTGCAGGGCAAGGACAAGAAGCAGATCCGCGACGAGTTCGGCGAGGACCAGTTCATGGTCTGGCGCCGCAGCTACGACACCCCGCCGCCGGCCATCGAGAAGGGCTCGGAGTGGTCGCAGGACGCGGACGTCCGCTACGCCGGGATCGACGCGCCGCTCACCGAGTGCCTCGCCGATGTCGTGGTGCGGATGCGGCCGTACTGGGACGAGGCCATCGCCCCGGACCTGCGCGCGGGCAAGACCGTGCTGGTCGCCGCGCACGGCAACTCGCTGCGCGCCCTGGTCAAGGAGCTCGACGGGATCTCCGACGACGACATCGCCGGCCTGAACATCCCCACCGGCATCCCGCTGCGCTACGAGCTGGACGACGACCTCCGCCCGGTCACCCCGGGTGGCGAGTACCTCGATCCCGCGGCGGCCGAGGCGGCCATCGCGGGGGTGGCGAACCAGGGGCGCTGAGCTTCGCGAACCAGGGGCGCTGAGCTTCGCGAACCGTCGGCGCTGAGGCGGTTCGTCGCCCGCGGTGAACGCTCCGTGAACCGGGGCGGAACTCTCCCCTTTCGGGGGGTCACGAGGGTCACTGCGGGCCGGTCGGGCTGGCGTCCGCGCTGGTCGAGGCGCTTACGATGCCCGTGTGGACGTGCTCGCGGTGGTGGTGCCGGCGCTCGTCGCCCTGGCCGTGGGCCTGGGCGGCGGCGTCTGGTGGCAGCGGCGGCGGACGGCGCCCTCCCGCACCGCCCCGGACGCCCGGCGGTCGCCGACCCTGGCCGAGCTGCTGCAGCGGGTCTTCCGCAACACCGGATCGGGGCTGGCGGTGCTCTCCGGGGGCGGCGAGGTCGTCCTGCACAACCGGCGGGCCGCCGAGCTCGGCGTCGTCCGGGCCGGCCGGCCGGACCCGCGGGCCTGGGCCGCCTGCCAGAAGGTGCTCGCCGAGAACCTCGCGACCGAGGTGGACCTGGCCCCGCTCGCGGCGCACGGCCGCCAGCCCTCGGCCGTTCTCGCCGTCGTCCGGCCCCTGGGAGACGGGTTCACGCTGGTCGAGGCCGCGGACCAGTCCGACCTGGTGCGCCTGGAGGCCACCCGGCGGGACTTCGTGGCGAACGTCAGCCATGAGCTGAAGACGCCGGTCGGTGCGGTCGGGCTGCTCGCCGAGGCCGTGCTGGACTCGGCGGACGACCCGGTGACCGTCCACCGCTTCGCCGGCAAGATCCTCAGCGAGTCCACCCGGCTGGGCGCGCTGGTCACCGAGCTGATCGCGCTGTCCCGGCTGACCGGTGCGGAGGGCCTGCCCGACCTCTCGACCGTCGAGGTCGACGAGGTCGTGGCCGAGGCGCTGGCCCGCTGCCGGCTCACCGCCGAGTCGACCGGTGTCGAGATCACCGTCGACGAGCCGTCCGGCCTGGAGGTCGACGGGGACCGGACGCTGCTGGTCACGGCCCTGACCAACCTCGTCGAGAACGCGATCGCCTACTCGCCGCCCGAGGCCCCCGTCTCGGTCAGCCGCTCGCTGGTCGACGGGGTCGTCGAGATCGCGGTGACCGACCGCGGCATCGGCATCGCCCCCGAGCACCAGGTCCGCGTCTTCGAGCGGTTCTTCCGCGTCGACCCCGCCCGCTCGCGCGCCACCGGGGGCACCGGGCTGGGGCTCGCGATCGTCAAGCACGTGCTCGCCAACCACGGCGGCGAGGTGCGGCTGTGGAGCCGCCCCGGCACGGGATCGACCTTCACCATGTGCCTGCCCGCCACCGCCCCCGCCGACCCGGCGGAGGCAACTCGTGATGTCTCGGAGGGCCGTGATCCGGCCCGCGCTGGAGGATGAGATGACCCGTGTGCTGATCGTCGAGGACGAGGAGTCCTTCGCCGACCCGCTCGCGTTCCTGCTCCGCAAGGAGGGCTTCACCGCGGCCGTCGCCACCACGGGACAGGACGCGCTGGAGGAGTTCGACCGCAACGGCGCCGACATCGTGCTGCTCGACCTCATGCTCCCCGGCATGAGCGGCACGGACGTGTGCAAGGCGCTGCGCACCCGCTCGGCCGTCCCGGTGATCATGGTGACCGCCCGGGACAGCGAGATCGACAAGGTCGTCGGGCTGGAGCTGGGCGCGGACGACTACGTCACCAAGCCGTACTCCGCCCGCGAGCTGATCGCCCGGGTCCGCGCGGTGCTGCGCCGCGGCGGCGAGGCGGCCGAGGCGGACGGTGCGGGCGTGCTCGAGGCCGGCCCGGTGCGGATGGACGTCGAGCGGCACGTGGTGTCGGTCAACGGCGCGGACGTCCCGCTGCCGCTCAAGGAGTTCGACCTGCTGGAGTACCTGCTCCGCAACGCGGGCCGGGTGCTGACCCGCGGCCAGCTCATCGACCGGGTCTGGGGCGCGGACTACGTCGGCGACACCAAGACCCTCGACGTGCACGTCAAGAGGCTGCGGGCGAAGGTGGAGCACGATCCCTCGGCCCCGAAGCACCTGGTCACGGTGCGAGGACTGGGCTACAAGTTCGAGACCTGATCAGCGGGGCGTGAACGGGTGGACGGCGATGAGGCTGCCGTCCGGGCGGGCGGTGAGGTAGCCGCCCTCGTGGGCCTCGTTCGAGGCGTAGACCGCGACGTGGGGGCCCTTGCCGTCGTCCTCGAAGATCAGGTAGCGGCTGGTCGGGTCGGTGACGTTCAGGCTCTGCGGGGCGCCGGCGAGCAGGCGGAGGAAGACCGCCGGGTCGAAGGAGGCGACGTCGGCCAGCGGTTGCTTCGCGTTGCGGCTGCTCGGGGTGCCCGGGCCGTCCATGCCGCCGCGGTAGGTGTAGCTCTGGGAGCGGGCCGGGGCGCCGGGCACGGCCACCTCCACCGAGGCGTAGTCCGGGTAGACGACCGCGCGGTCGACGGACGTCGTCCCCAGCTGGGACCGCATGTCGGAGACGAGCTGCGCGAACCCGTCCGGGGTGTGCAGGCCCTTCAGCGTGACGAACCGGGGATCGACCTGGGCCTCGGCCGAAGTGGTGACCGTCGCGGCGCTCGCCGGCGCCGTGAGCCTGCCGATCCCGAAGCCGGCGGCGAGCAGCACCAGGGACACCGCGAGGCCCACCCAGCGGGCGGGCCGCCGGGTGCGGGCCTGCCTCAGCTCGGGGATCGGGCGGCCCAGCTGCAGGTCGTCGACCAGGGCGGCGAGCTCGCCGAGCGTCTTCGCCTGCAGCGCGGTCGCGGTCCGCTCGCGGTGCTCGGCACCGTCGAGCTGGCCGTCGGACATCGCGGAGTCGAGGGCGCCGCAGGTCGCGGTGCGGTCCGCGTCTCGCGCGCGGGTCCGGGAGGAGGGCACCGCAAGATCGTAGGGACCCTCCGCGGGCGTCGTGGGTCACGGCCCGGGAACGGGCGCAGCACGGGTCGGTAACCTGACCTCGTGCGACTGGGTGTTCTCGACGTCGGATCCAACACCGTGCACCTGCTGGTGGTGGACGCCTTCAGGGGTGGGCACCCGACGCCGGCGACCTCGGAGAAGGCCGAGCTGCGCCTCGCCGAGCACCTGGAACCGGACGGATCGCTCAGCGAGGCCGGCACGATCGCCCTGATCGAGGCCGTGCACAAGGCGCGGGACGCCACCGCCGCCGCCCGCTGCGACGACATGCTCGCCTTCGCCACGTCCGCGCTGCGGGACGCCACGAACTCGGCCGCCGTGCTGGCCCGCGTCCGCAGCGAGACCGGGGTGGGCCTCGAGGTCCTGCCCGGGGACGACGAGGCGCGCTACACCTTCCTCGCGGTCCGCCGCTGGTACGGCTGGTCCGCGGGCCGGCTGCTCTGCCTGGACATCGGTGGCGGCTCCCTGGAGCTCGCGGCCGGCCGGGACGAGCACCCGGCGTCGGCGGCGTCGCTGCCGCTCGGGGCGGGCCGGCTCACGCGCGAGTGGTTCACGAACGACCCGCCGACCCGCAAGGAACTCGAGGCGCTCCGGGACAAGGTGGACGCCGACCTCGCCCCGGTCGCCCGGGAGCTGCGCAAGGTCGGCGAGCCGGACCTGGCGGTCGGCACGTCGAAGACCTTCCGGTCCCTCGCCCGGCTCACCGGGGCGGCGCCCTCCGGTGCCGGGCCGCGGGCGCGGCGCGTGCTCACCCACGCGGGGCTGCGTCAGCTCGGGTCGTTCATCTCGCGGATGTCCTCGAGCGACCTCGCGGAGCTGGAGGGCGTCAGCGGCAGCCGGGCCCATCAGCTCGTCGCCGGGGCGCTCGTCGCGGAGGCCGCGATGCGGGCCCTGAAACTGACCGAACTGGACATCTGCCCGTGGGCGCTGCGCGAAGGGGTGATCCTCCGGAGGCTCGATGCGCTCGATGGGTCGTCCCGGAGCGACCGCTCGGCGCAGGACGCGCCCACGGGCCTTGGACGCTTGACCTCGGACGAGGCACGGTGTAGCGGATGAGCTCAGAGACCGATCAGCCGAGGCAGCGCACCGTCGCCGAGCTGCTCGCCGAGAACGGCGGGGGCTCGACGTCGGGTCGTCGCCGTCGGCGACGGGACGACGACGGCGACGAGGGTGCGACCGGCACACCTGCCCCGCCCGCGGCGCCCTCGGGTGCGCCGGGCCGGCACGGGGCCGCCCCCGTGGCGGACCAGTCGTGGCGTACCGGTGCGCGCCGGGCCGCCCCCGAGCAGCAGGCACCCGCGCCGGCGCCGCCGGAACCGGAGCCCTGGCTGGACCGGAACCGGGGCGAGGACGCCCGGGGCGCCCGCCCCACTCCTCCCGCGGCGGACCGGTGGGCCGGCGAGCGGCCGGGCGGCCGGGGCTACGGCCCGCCGGCCGCGCCGCAGGGTGGCCGGCAGGGCTTCGGCCAGCCGGCTCCCGGGGATCGCCCGGCGCCCGGGTCGTCGGAGCCCGCCCAGAGCGGTGGGGCCCCGTTCGGTGGCTCCCCGGCCGGGTCGGGCCAGCCCGGGTTCGGTCAGCCCGGTGGCACCCAGTCCGGTGCGGGACGCTCCGGCGTGCCCCAGTCCGGCGTGCCCCGGTCCGGGGTGAACCTCCCCGGTGCGGGCCTGGCCGGGGGGAACAGGCCGGGTGGTCCGGCCGCCGACCCGTGGAGCCGGAGCTCGGAACGCCCCGGCCCGGAACGCCCCGGCCCGGAGAGCCCGGGGTCGGGGGCTCGCCCCGGGACGCCCGACCGGCAGGACCCGTGGGCGCGTCCGGGACCGTCGAGGGCCGGGGGCTTCGGCCCGGGTCCGGCGTCGAACGGCGCCGATCGACCCGGTGCCCCGAGCAGCTTCGCCCCCGCAGGCCCGGGCCCCGCGGGGGCCGGGCCGAACGCCCCTGGTGGGATCCGCACCGGGCACGCCGGCCTGGGCCCGAACGGTGTCCGCGGCACCGCGTGGCCCCCGCAGGAGGCCGGCGAGCCCCTGACCGCCCCCTTCCGTCCCTTCGGGGGAGACGGCGGCCCGCCCACCCAGCTCGGCGGCGCACCCGTCCGGGAGGACGAGGACTCCGACGGCGGCCCGCCGACCCAGCTCGGCGGCCTCCCCCTGGACGACGACGGTGGCCCGCCCACGCAGTTCGGCGCCCCGCCGCTGCAGGACGAGGACGACGAGAGCGACGTCGACGGCGCCGGCCCGCGCACCCTCGCCGCCCCCGCGGGCCTCGGCCGCTCCGCGCGCGCCGACATCGAGGCGGACGACGAGGAGGAGGACGAGGACGCCACGCCGCAGGGCTGGGCAATCGTCATCGGCCAGTGGATCGCGGGCGCCCTCGTGGGTGCCGCGGTCTGGGTCGGCTTCCGCTACCTGTGGTTCAACTTGCCCGTCGTCGCCCTGGCGGCGGCCGTGATCCTCACGGTCGGCCTGGTGATCGGCGTCCGTGCCCTGCTGCGCAACGACGACCTGCGCACCACGGCGTTCGCCGTCGGCGTCGGGCTGCTCCTCACCGTGTCACCGGCGATCCTGGTACTCCTGGAGCGGTGAGCAGCGTGGGCCCGCCGGTCGCCCTCTCCACCGCCTCGGTCTATCCCGAACCCGCCGAGGCGGCGTTCGAGCTGGCCGCCGAGCTGGGGTACGACGGCGTCGAGCTCATGGTGTGGACGGATCCGGCGTCCCAGGACGTCCGGGCCGTGGAGAAGCTCGTCGAGCGGCACGGCGTGCCGGTGCTGGCCGTGCACGCGCCCTGTCTCGCCGTCACCCAGCGGGTGTGGGGCGCGGACCCGATCGCCCGGATCCGGCGCTCGGTCGGGGCGGCCGCGCGGTTCGGCGCCCGGACCGTCGTGCTCCATCCGCCCTTCCGCTGGCAGCGGCGCTACGCGGCGGAGTTCGCCGCCGAGGTGGCGCGCGCCGGGGAGGGTGTGGGCGTGCGACTCGCCGTCGAGAACATGTTCCCGGTGTCCCGCGGTGGGCTGCGGACCGTGCCGTACAGCCCCGGTTTCGATCCCACGGACGTCGGGCACGCCGCGTACACGCTGGACCTCTCGCACACCGCCGCCGCCGGATCGGACGCGCTGGCGATGCTGGAGCGGATGGGCGAGGGCCTGGTCCACCTGCACCTGGCGGACGGGTCGGGCTCCCCACGGGACGAGCACCTGGTCCCCGGCCGGGGCACCCAGCCGTGCGCCGAGGTGTGCGAGCGGCTCTCCGCGGGCCCGTTCGCGACGGACGGGGTGGTGGTGCTGGAGATCAGCACCCGGCGCTGCCGCACGCGGGAGGAACGCACCTCGCTACTCGCGGAGGCGCTGGTCTACGCCCGGTTGCACCTCGATCCGGTGCCGCCGGACCTGTCGAGCCTGCCCGCCGTCACCGGCTGAGTCCCGCACCGCCACCCGGCGTGATACTTCTGGGTGCATGACGAGCCGCCCGTTCAGCGAGTCCACCGTGCTCACCGAGCAGGGCGACGGCCGGTTCACGGCCGAGCTGGGGACGCTGTTCACCATCGGGGACAAGGCGCACGGCGGGCTGCTGATGGTCCTGCTGGCCAAGGCCGGGCTGGCCCGGCTCGACGAGGAGCGCGCCGGCGAGGAGCCCCTCGACCCGGTCGCGGTGAGCACCGAGTTCCTGCGCGCGCCCGCCCTCGGCACGGTCGAGCTGACGGCGGAGGCGGTCAAGGTGGGGCGGCAGGTGTCCGTGGCGTCGGTGCGGATGACGCAGGGCGGGAAGGTGATGCTCACCGCGACGATCACCGGTGGCCGGCTGCCCGACGCCGAACCGGCCTGGCAGCACCCCACGTCGATGCCGGTGGAGCCGCCGCAGGACGCGATCGCGACCCTCGGGGTCGTCCGCCGGCCGGGGGAGGGCCTCGCCGCGGCGACGGAGGCCTACTTCGACCACGCGACCACCGCGTTCCTGCGCGGCGGGACCGCGGAGCCGGTGATGCGGGGCTGGATGCGGCCGCGCGGCGAGGAGCCGGACCCGCTGTTCGCCCTGCTCGCGGGCGATGCGCTGCCCCCGACGGTGTTCAACCTCGGCGAGGGATTCGGCTGGGCGCCGACCGTGCAGCTCAGCGCGCTGCTGCGCTCCCGTCCGGCGCCCGGCTGGCTGCGCTGCGAGTCCCACGCCGCCTACGTGGCCGGCACCTGGTTCGACGAGGACTGCACCGTGACCGACTCGGCGGGCCGGATCGTCTGCCAGGCCCGCCAGCTCGCCCTCGCCCCCCAACGCGCCTGATCGGACGTCGTGAGTGGCGATGGTCGCCATAGCAGCGATTCCCACTCACGGGGGCGGTTACGGTCGGACCCATGACACGTATCGCGGTTCTGGGTGCCGGCAAGATCGGCGAGTCGCTGCTCTCGGGGCTGCTCGCGGCGGGCCGGCCCGCGGGCGACCTCGTCTTCACCGAGCGGCACGCCGAGCGGGCGGCCGAGCTCACGGCGCGGCTGGGCGTGGCGTCGTCGGACGTGGCCGGGGCGGCCGCCAAGGCGGACGTCGTGGTGATCGCGGTCAAGCCGCAGGACATCGCGCCGCTGCTGGCCGAGCTGGGCGCCGTGCTGACCCCCGGCACGCTGGTCGTCTCGGTGTGCGCGGGGCTGCCCACGGCCCTGTTCGAGGGCGCCATGCCCGCCGGGACGCCGGTCGTGCGGGTCATGCCGAACACCCCGATGGTCGTCGGCGAGGCGATGAGCGCGCTGTCCGCCGGAGCCCACGCCACCGCCGAGCACCTGGACCGCGCCGAGGAGATCCTGGGCGCGGTGGGCCGGGTGGTGCGGGTGCCCGAGGGCCAGCAGGACGCCGTGACGGCCCTGTCGGGCTCCGGGCCCGCGTACTTCTTCTACCTGGTCGAGGCCATGATCGACGCCGGCATCCTGCTCGGCCTGCCGCGCACCGTGGCCGCGGACCTGATCGTCCAGTCCGCGTACGGCGCCGCCTGCATGCTGCGGGACTCCGCCGACCATCCGGTGCTGCTGCGCGAGGCCGTCACCTCCCCGGCCGGCACGACGATCGCCGCGATCCGCGAGCTGGAGCGGCACGGCGTGCGCGCGGCGCTGATCGACGCGATCGAGGCGGCGCGCGACCGTTCGGTGGAGTTGGGACGCTCGGTGCAGACCCGTTGACCCGAAGGAAGGATCACGCGTCACCCTGACGCGCGCCTGAACTCCCCGCCGGTGTGGGATGGTGTGTCGAAGCCGTCACACCGGCACCGCTATCCTCACGGGGAACACGCCGCCGGAGGAGCAGGACTCCGGCCGGACGGTGGGACCCCAGGGGAAGGCGGTGTCGGCGATGGCGGCACAGTCGTCGGATCAGCCCGAGCAGCTCAACATCACCTCGGTGCAGTTCCTGACCGTGGCGGAGGTCGCGGCCATGATGCGCGTCTCCAAGATGACCGTGTACCGGCTGGTCCACTCCGGTGAGCTGCCCGCCGCGCGGGTGGGCCGCTCGTTCCGCGTCCCCAAGCGTGCGGTGGAGGACTACCTCCGGCACGCCTACTTCGACGCCGGCTGATCGGGCGTCGTCGGACGGCCGACCCCATCAGGGGATCCCGGCTCGACGCCGGGTAGGATCGGCGACCGGTCATCGTCTCGCCGTGTGCACCTGCGTGCGCGCGAAAGCGCGCGGCGGCGGCACGTCGTGTCAAGAGCGAGAAAAGCAGTAACGGGAGGTACCGACCTATGGGTTCGGTCATCAAGAAGCGTCGTAAGCGAATGTCGAAGAAGAAGCACCGCAAGCTGCTCCGCAAGACGCGCGTGCAGCGTCGCAAGCTCGGCAAGTGAGGTCGTGACCCCGCCCGCGGATGCCGCGGGCGGGGTCACGCCTTTCCGGCTCCCCGATCCCCCTCCCTGCTGACCCCACGACGAACGAGGTCGGGTCCGTGACGCCTCCGGGATCTCCCCCAGACGCCGGTGCCACCACCGCCGGTGTCCCCTCCGTCGTGCTCGTGACGGGCGTGAGCCGATTCCTCGGCGGCCATCTCGCCGCCCGCCTGGCCGCGGACCCGCGCATCGAGCGCATCGTCGGCGTCGACACCGTGCCCCCCTCGCGGGACCTGCTCCGCCGGATGGGCCGCGCCGAGTTCGTGCGCGCCGACATCCGCAACCCCCTCATCGCCAAGGTCATCTCCGGCGCCGGCGTCGACACCGTCGTGCACGCCGCGCTCTCGGCCGCGCCCGGCTCGTCCGGCGGCCGCACGGCGATGAAGGAGATGAACGTCATCGGCACAATGCAGCTGCTCGCGGCGTGCCAGAAGGCGTCGTCGGTGCGGCGCGTGGTGCTCAAGTCCACCACCGCCGTCTACGGCTCCGGCTCCCGCGATCCCGCGTTCTTCGACGAGTCGATGACGCCGAAGGACCTGCCGTCGGGTGGCTACGCCAAGGACGCCGCCGAGATCGAGGGCTACCTGCGCGGCTTCGGCCGCCGCCGCCCGGACGTGACGACGACCGTCCTGCGGTTCTGCAACTACGTCGGCCCGCGCATCGACACGGTGATGACCGGCTACTTCGCCCTCCCCGTGGTCCCCACGGTGCTGGGTTTCGACCCGCGGCTGCAGTTCCTCCACGAGGAGGACGCGCTCGCGGTCCTGGAGAGAGCCGCCACGGAGGAGCACCCCGGGGTGTTCAACGTGGCGGGGGACGGCGTGCTCACGCTGTCGCAGGCCATCCGCCGGGCCGGCCGGGTGGAGGTCGGGGTGCCGTCCCCGGCCGTCGGGCCGGTCGGCCGCGTCCTGCGCAGCGCCCGGGTCGTGGACTACACGCCCGAGCAGATGCGCTTCCTGAACTTCGGCCGGGTCGTGGACACCTCGCGACTGAAGGAACGCTTCGGCTTCCGACCTCGGTGGACCACCGTCCAGGCCTTCGACGACTACGTGCGCGGCCGGGCGCTGCGTCCGGTCCTCGGGTCGGAACGGCTCGCGGCGGCCGAGCGGATGGTCCTGGCGGCGGCCCGGAGGCTGGCCTGATGGCCGGCCCGCGGGACGGCGGGAACGAACCGGCGCGGGGGCGCGCCGGGAGGAAAGGGGCTGCAGTGCCGGAAGCGCGCGTCATCCCGCTGCGGGCGGAGGAATCCGCCGGGCGGACCCGGTGGCGGCTCGGTCAGCCGGGCAAGGGGGAGTCGGCCGCGCAGCCGGAGAAGCCCGCGAGGACGTCGAAGGGCGGCGCCGAGCGCGGCCCGTCCGCCCGGCGGCCCGCGGCCCCGCCCCGCCCACGCACGGCCCCCGAGGAGGAGCGGCTCGCCCCGCCCGTGGCCGCGGTGCCCGATCCCGCGCCGCCGGCCTGGGAGAGCGCGCTCGAGCAGGCGCTGGACTTCGTGCGCCGCCGGCTCTCCGGGGACTACACGGTCGACGAGTTCGGCTACGACCCCGATCTCGCCGAGTCGGTGATCGCGCCGGTGCTGCGCCCGCTCTACGAGCGCTGGTTCCGGGTGGAGACCCTCGGGATGGCGAACGTCCCGGCCGAGGGGGGCGCGCTCGTCGTCGCCAACCACTCGGGGACCCTGCCGCTCGACGCGCTCATGACCATCCAGGCACTGCACGACGAGCACCCGCAGCACCGTCGGCTGCGCCTGCTCGGCGCGGACCTGATGTTCCGGATGCCGGTGGTGGGGGAGCTGGCCCGCAAGAACGGCGCCACCCTGGCCTGCAACGCGGACGCGGAGCGCCTGCTCGGCTCGGGCGAGCTCGTCGGCGTGTTCCCGGAGGGCTTCAAGGGCATCGGGAAGCCCTTCGCGGACCGCTACAAGCTGCAGCGCTTCGGCCGCGGCGGGTTCGTCTCGGCCGCCCTGCGCACCGGCACGCCGATCATCCCGTGCTCGATCGTCGGGGCGGAGGAGACCTACCCGAAGATCGGCGACATCGCCCCGCTGGCCCGCCTGCTCGGGGCCCCGTACTTCCCGATCACGCCGACGTTCCCGCTGCTCGGGCCGCTGGGGCTCGTCCCGCTGCCGTCCAAGTGGTACATCGAGTTCGGCGAGCCGATCGAGATGAGCGGCTACTCCCCGGCGGACGCGGACGACCCGATGCTGATCTTCAACGTCACGGACCAGGTCCGGGAGACGATCCAGCACACCCTCTACCGCCTGCTGAGCCAGCGCCGCCACGTCTTCCTGGGCTGACCCCGACCCTCGTTATGGTTCCATAACGCGCGAAATCGGCCCCTCAGGTCGCGTTATGGTTCCATAACGCGAGAAAACAGGCCTGGTTCCCTAACGCGTCAGCGGCGGCGGTTGGCCAGGGCTACGGCGATCGCGCCCGCTACCGCGCCCGCGCCCAGGACGCTGGGGACGCCGATCCGGGCGGCCCGGCGGCCCGTGCGGAAGTCCCGGATCTGCCAGTCCTTCTCCTTGGCGACGTCCCGGAGCTCGGAGTCCGGGTTGACCGCCACCGCGGTGCCCACCGCCGAGAGCATCGGGACGTCGTTCACCGAGTCCGAGTAGGCGGTGCAGCGCCGCAGGTCCAGGCCCTCGGTGACGGCGAGCGCCCGCACGGCGTGCGCCTTCGCGGGGCCGTGCAGGATGTCCCCGACGAGCCGCCCGGTGTAGTGCCCGTCGACGCTCTCCGCCACGGTGCCGAGCGCGCCGGTCAGCCCGAGCCGCCGGGCGATGATCAGCGCGAGCTCCACCGGCGTGGCGGTGACCAGCCAGACCCGCTGCCCGGCGTCGAGGTGCATCTGGGCGAGCGCGCGGGTGCCGGCCCAGATCCGGTCCGCCATCAGCTCGTCGTAGATCTCCTCGCCGAGCGAGACGACCTCGTCGACCGGCCGCCCGGCGACGAACGACAGCGCGGTGTCCCGGTGCCCGGCGATCCCGGTCTTGTCCTCGCGCCCGCCGATCCGGAACTTCAGCTGCTGCCAGGCGAACCCGGCCAGGTCGGAGGTGGTGAAGAACTTGCGCGCGGCGAGCCCCCGGGCGAAGTGGAAGATCGACGCGCCGACCATCATCGTGTTGTCGACGTCGAAGAACGCGGCCGCCGTGAGGTCCGCGCCGCCCGGAACCTCCTCCACCGGGGTCTCGCCCGCCGCGACCGCGGCCGCCGCCGACGCCTCGCCGGCCCGCTGCGCGCGATCGAGCGCGGTGACCCCCTCCATGACCTCGGAGGACTCCGCGACGCCCGCGACCTCGGCCCGTCCGCTCGCGGCTGCCTGCGGCTCGCCTTGCTCCACACCCACCTCGGGCTCCACACCCACCTCGGTCCCGTTCGACCGGTCGGCTGCTGCCGACCGTGCCCGCCTGCCTACTGCCCGTCCAGCCTACTGGGACGCGCCCGGAGTCGACCCCGTGAAACCGGTCCCTCTGGACAGCAGAACGGGGGCCGGGCGACGTGCGCCCGGCCCCCGTGGGGTCCGCTCAGCCCGGGATCAGCCGATCGTGATCGACGGCAGCCCGGGCAGGAGAGGGGGGATGCTCACGGGCGGGAGCAGCGAGTCCTTCTTCTGCGTGCTGGACGGGCCGGAGGAACCGGACGACGAGCCGTTCGGCGTGGTCGTGCCGCTCTGCTCCCCGCCGACGAGGTTCGGCAGGATGCCGCCCTCGGTCTGGCCGGGGGTGGCCGTCGCGGACGGGTCGGTCGAGCCGGTGGCCGGCGGGGTGGTGCCGGTCGGGTTCGACGTGGTCCCGGTGGCGCCCGGCTGGCCGCTGCGGGCGGTGTCCCCGGCGTGGTTCGAGGGGGAGCCGCCGCGGGTCGTGGTGCTCGCGGCCGGGACGCAGGTCCCGGTGGCCGGGATCGGGCCCAGGTCGTCGACGCCCGAGCTGACCTCGGTGCAGGTGCTGCGCGCCTGGAGGGCCTCGGCCCGGTCGGCGAGGCGGTTCATGAGGGTCTTCGAGCGGCTCGCACCGGGCAGCGGGGCCCCGGCGGTCTCCATACCGGCGATCCGCTGCGACTGGGCGCGGGCCCAGCTGCCGAGGTCGCCGAGGCTCGCGTCGCTGGCCGGCTGCGCGCCGGCGAGCATGATCCGGGAGCCCTCGCTGGCCGCGCTGTCGAACGCCGCCATGGCCTTCTCGACGTCCGCCGAGTCCGCCTGCTGCCCGCGGGAGCGGAGGTCCTGGACCTCCTGCAGCCGGGTCGCGGCCAGCTCGAGCTGGCGCTGCGCCTTGGCCGAGTCGCCCCAGGTGAAGGCGGAGCCGGTGCCCTCGGCCATCAGCTTCATCGCGTAGAGGCTGTCGCCCGGCAGGGCGTTGCGGCTGAGCAGTGCGCCCCCGCCGGCCAGCGCGACGACCGCGAGCATCGCGGCCCCGCCGACGACGGCGACGCGACGGCGCAGGCTCGGCCGGCGACCGCCCGGGCCCCGCGAGCCGGTGGCCCGGCCCGGGTTGTCCGGGTGGTCCGTCGGCAGGACGTGCTTGTTGCCGCCGCGGCGCTTGCGCGTGACGCCACCGTCGGAGCCGTTCGGCGAGGCGCTGTCCAGCGTCCGGGTGCCGGTGGCGGAGGTGCGGGTCGCGCCCTCCGGTCCGTCCGGCCGCAGGTCCGCGGTCAGGTCGGTGGTCTCGGTCGTCGAGCCCACGGGAGCGGAGCCGACGGCCACAGGGAGCGAGACGGGCGCGATCGGCACGTCGGCGATCGGCGCCATGCGCGTCGTCTGCTCGGCCTCGGTCTCGGGACCGGCGCCCCACTCGGCCTCGAGGCGGGCGAAGAAGTCGCCGCGCATCCGCGTGGCGGTCTCCTCGTCCGGGCTCAGGTCGGTACGGCTGCGGTCGAGCGCGGCGGCCAGCGCCAGCTCGTGCGCGAGCTCCTCGTCGGACGTGGCACCGGCCGGGGCGTCGAAGCCCTCGTCCCACCACTCGTCACCGGAGCCCCATCGTCCCGCGGGCATGTTCGCCGTCCTCACTGCATCCCTGCACTGTTCGTCAGCGTCCGGCCCGATCGGGACCTCGCGCTCTGTCGACGTTCACCCACACAACGAGGCAAACGGTCGACGGTTACGGCGAAAGTACCGTTCACCGCTTCGAGTAGGTCACTCGCCGCAGGTGTAACGACATCGATGTAGTTCGCGATATAGCCGCCACTCATCGCAACCCCTCCGGGAGGAGCTGCGCCAGGCGGCGCACGGCGCGGTGCTGCAGGGCCTTGACCGCACCCTCGGCGCGGTTCATGCGGGCGGCGGTCTCCGCGACGGACAGCCCCTGGAGGAAGCGCATCCGGATGCAGTCCTGCTGGTCCGGGTTGAGCTTCTCGATGGCGCGCAGCAGCTCGGCGTTGGTGGCGCCCTCGATGACCTGCTGCTCGGGGCCGTGCGTGGTCGGGGAGTGCTCGACCATGTCGGCCGTCGTCGTCTCCAGCCGGTAGCGGCTGGACTTGACGTGGTCGAAGATCAGGTTCCGGGCGATCGTCACGAACCAGGCGCCGATGTCGCGGCCCTGGTAGCTCACCGAGCCGATCCGGCGCAGCGCGCGCAGGAACGTCTCCTGGGTGAGGTCCTCGGCCAGGGTGCGGTCGCCGAGGCGGAACAGCACGTACCGGAACACGACGTCCTGGTAGCGCTGGTACAGCTCCTGGAACGCCTGCTGGTCCCCGGCCTGGCAGGCCTTGACCAGCACCCAGGAGCCGGCGCTCTCGTCGTCCGCGGGCGGCTCGGTGGGCGCCTCGGCGGGCTGAGCGGCGGCCTGGGCCGTGGGCTGGGCGGCGGGCTGCTCGGCCTGCGCCGGCGGGCCCGGCGGCGTCGTCGGCCGGGCGATGGGCGGTCCGCTGTGCAGCGGTGCCTGACCCTGCGCCGGCGGCCTGCCCTGCAGGGGCGGCTGCGCCGGGGGCCGGGTCTGCGGACCGTTCGCGGGCCGGGGCGACGCGACCGGTGGGGTCGCGCCGGGCCCCGTCCGCGTGGCCGCGACGGGCGCGGCCCCCTGCTGGGGAGCGGAAGGTCCGGTGGGATGTGCGGGCGCTGAGGAGGGCACGGCAGCGGCGGCGCTCCCGGGGGCCTGCCGCGGCGCGGGGCCGCGGTCGCTCGGCGCCACCGGCGCCTGCGGGGCCGAGTGCACGGAACGTGCTGCGGGAGCTGCGGGCGCTGCGGTGCCGGGGGCCGCCTGCGGGGTGCGCGGCGCGCTCCCCGAGTAGAAGGCGGACGAGGTCCCCCGCGGGTGGGGCATGCCGTCGTCCAATCGCAGGGCGGACTCGGCGCAGGAGCCGCCGAACCGCTCGGTGGGGAGCAGCCTTTCGGGTCGCATCGGGCGGGTCATGAAGCCCGGCGCGCCAGGTGTCGGACAGGGCAGCACGGGTGGACCCGCGGTGCGCTGGCAACAGGCTGCATGCCACTCCCTTGGGTGAGATCTCGCGCCGAACCGGAGGGTGCGGCGTTGGAAGGTTGTAGCGGCGGAGCATAGGGCGGCTCCGGACACCCCCGGCGGGCGCCACCGCTCGCCGAGAGTCTTATCCGGTGAGCGGACGGTCACGCGCGGTCAACGTATTGGTGGCGCAGCGTGTCCGGTCGACGCGCCGCGTGACGGCGTGTCGCGATGCCGCCCGGCGCACGATTCCTGCGACGGGCGGCCCCGCCCGGCGTGCCCCGAGAAGCCCCCCGCGACGGCTTCCCGCACGACAACCGGGTGGACACGCGCCCGCCGGTCGAACGGCGGGGCGCCGCTCTGCCAGACTCGGACCGTGGACAGCCCGGAACCCGTGTCGCACCTGTCCGGTCTCGTGCGGCGGGCAGCGGCCGCGGTACCGGACCAGGCGGCCGTCGTCGACGTGACCAGGGGGCGCACGCTGACCTGGGCGCAGCTCGCCGAGGCCGCGGACGCCGAGGCCGCGCGCCTGGTCGCCGCCGGCGTCGGGCCGGGCGACCGTGTGGTGATCGTGCTGCCCAACGGCGCCGGCTTCGCCGTCTCCCTGTTCGGTGCGCTGCGGGCCGGGGCCATCGCCGTCCCGGTGGGGCAGCGGTCCGTCGCGCGCGAGGTGGAGCTGGTGCTCGCCGACGCGCGGCCCGCGGTCGTGGTCGCCGAGGAGGGCGTCGCGGCCGACGCCGCGCGGGGCGCCGGGATCACGGTGCTCGCGCCCGCGGAGGAGGGCGCCACCGGCACCCCGCCCGCGCAGCCCGAGGGGGGCGAGGCCGTCGCGCTGCTCGTCTACACCTCCGGCACCACCGGCTCGCCCCGCGGCGTGCAGCTCTCGCACCGCGCGCTGCTCGCCAACCGGGAGCAGACGGCGGCGCTGCGGCCCGCGCCCGTCACCCCCTCGGACCGGGTGCTGCTGGCGCTGCCGCTGTTCCACAGCTTCGGGCTTGCCGCCGGGTTGCTGCAGGTCTGCTGGTCCGCCGCCACCGTCGTCCTCACCGAGCGGTTCGACCCGCAGGCGATGCCCGCCCTGCTGCGGGAGCAACGGGTGAGCGCGCTCGCCGGCGTCCCCTCCATGTACCGGGCGCTGCTCGACCTGCCCGCCGCCGAGCTGCGCGCGGCGCTGGAGAGCGTGCGGATCTGCACGTCGGGCGGCGCACCGCTGCCCGCCGCGTGGCTCACCGCGTTCCGCGAGGCCACCGGGATGGAGATCGTCGAGGGCTACGGGCTGTCCGAGGCCGGGCCGGTCGTCACCAGCAACGCTCCCGGCCGCAGCAAGCCCGGCTCCGTGGGCCGCCCGCTGCCCGGGGTGGAACTGCGGCTGGTCGACAGCGAGGGCGAGCCGCTGTCGGCCACCCACCCGGTCGACGACGAGGAGCTGGGGGACGACTTCTCCGATCCGGAGGCGGACACCGGCCTGGTCGCGCTGCGCGGCCCGAGCCTGTTCTCCGGCTACTGGCCCGACGGCGCGGGCGGCCCGGACGCCGAGGGCTGGTTCCGCACCGCGGACGTCGGCTACCTCGACCCCGACGGCGACCTGCACCTCGTCGACCGCTCGTCGGACCTGGTGATCGTCAACGGCTTCAACGTGTACCCGCGCGAGGTCGAGCAGGTCCTCGAGGCCATGGACGAGGTGGCGGAGGTCGCCGTCGTCGGGGTGCCGGACGACCGGACGGGCGCGGCGGTCAAGGCCGTGATCGTCCCGGCGCCGGGCGCGGAGCTCGACGAGGCCGCCGTGCAGGAGTGGACGACGACCCGGCTGGCCCGGTTCAAGCGGCCCACCGTCGTGTCCTTCGTGGACGAGCTGCCGCGCACGCCCACCGGCAAGATCGCCCGCCGGGTGCTGGCGGGCACGGAATGAGGGTCACGGTCCTCACCCGGGTGAACTGCCACCTGTGCGACGAGGCGGAGGCCGCGGTCGCGGGGATCTGCGGCGAGCTGGGCGTCGCCTGGTCCACGGAGGACGTCGACGCCGATCCGGAGCTGCGCGCGGAGTACGGCGACATGGTCCCGGTGATCATGATCGACGGGAAGCAGCACGGTTATTACAAGGTGGAGGCGGATCGCCTCCGCCGCGCCCTCACCGAATAGCCGAGGCGCACCATGGAGTGACGAACGCCGGTCCCGGCCCACCCCAGCCGCGTTATGGAGCCATAACGCCCGTGGGAGGGTCCGAAACGTGCGTTATGGCTCCATAGTGCACAGGAGGTGGCGTGACGCGGACGGTTGCGGTTGCGATTCCGCGAGGGGTGGCCGCCGGCAACGGCGTGCTCGCCGTGGCGGCGGCCGTGGGAGCCGGACAGCTCGTCGCGGGGTTGCTGGCGCCCGGCTCGTCGCCGTTCCTGGCGGTGGGGAACGCGGTGATCCGGCTGGCCCCGCAGGCCGTCGTCGACTTCGCGAAGACCACCTTCGGCACCGCCGACAAGCCCGTGCTGCTCGCCGGCACCGCGGTGATCCTGCTGCTCGTGGCGGTCGGGGCCGGGCTCGCGTCCCGGTACGTCTGGACGCCGGGGCAGGTCGTCGTCGGGGCGCTGGGTGTCGCGGGGATCGCCGCGGTCTGCACGGCGCCCACCTTCACCCCCACCGATCTCGTCGCCCCGGTCGTCGCCGCGGCCGCGGGGCTCTGGGTGTTCCGGACCCTGCACCGGATCGCGCTCGAGGCCGCGGAGGACCCGGAGGCGCCGAGCACGAGGGGGCTGCCGAGGCGGACGGTGCTGCTCGGCGCCACCACCGCGGTCGGCGTCGGTGCGCTGGCCGCCGGCGGCGGGGGAGTGCTGCTCGGGCGCGGCAGCATCGACTCCCGGGCCGCCGTCACGGCGCGGCTCGCCGCCGCCACGATCACCCGCGAGGCGCCGGTGCCCGCCGGCGTGGACTTCGCCGCGGAGCTGGGGACCACCCCGTTCCTCACGTCGAACGACGAGTTCTACCGGATCGACGTCGCCCTGCGGGTGCCGCAGCTGCGCGCGGAGGACTGGCGGCTGCGCATCCACGGCATGGTCGACCGCGAGCTCTCCCTGAGTTTCGACGACCTCATGGCCCGCCCGCTCGTCGAGCGCACGGTCACCATGACCTGCGTGTCGAACGAGATCGGCGGCGACCTCATCTCCACGGCCCGGTTCGTCGGCGTCGATCTCGCGGCGGTGCTGCGCGAGGCCGGGCCGCACGGCGAGCAGCTGTTCTCCACGAGCACGGACGGCTGGACGGCGGGCACCCCCACGGACGTCGTCCTCGAACAGGGTCGCGGGGCCCTGCTCGCCGTCGGGATGAACGGCGAGGCGCTGCCCGTCGAGCACGGCTTCCCGGTGCGGATGGTCGTGCCCGGCCTCTACGGCTACGTGAGCGCGACGAAGTGGGTCACCGACATCGAGGTGACGACCTTCGACCGCACCTCCTACTGGATCGACCGCGGCTGGGGCGTGCTCGGGCCGGTGAAGACCGAGTGCCGCATCGACCTGCCGCGCAGCTTCGGCCGCGTCCCGGCGGGCCGGGTGACGGTCGCGGGGATCGCCTGGTCCCAGCCCCGCGGCATCTCGGGCGTCGAGATCAGTGTCGACGGCGGGAACTGGGCCGCCGCCCAGCTCGCGGCCGAGGTGGGCGGGGACACCTGGCGGATGTGGCGGGCGGTGGTCGAGGTGGCGCCGGGCAGCCACACCGTGCGCGTCCGTGCGACGGACGGCACGGGCGCGCTGCAGACGGACCAGATCGCGGACGTGGTGCCCGACGGCGCCACGGGCTGGCCGGCGAGGGTGTTCACCGCCACATGAGCCGCCGAGACCGGATCGTGATCGCCGCCGCCGGGCGTGCCGCGCCGGAAGGCGATAGGCAGTACCTCTCACGTCGGGAGGAGCGGGGCCGTGCGGAACATCCGTCGACTGACCGTGCTGGGGGCGGCCGTGCTCACGGCGCTGCTCGCGGCGTGCTCGGCGCCGAGCCAGGACCCGTCGACCGCGACGGACGTCCAGCCCGTGCCGACCGTGACCGCCTCCGGCGCGCTCGCGCCCACCCCGGCCCCCGGGGCCGGCGCGGCGACGTTCGGGAGCGGCTGCTCCTCCCTGCCCGGTGGCGACGACCCGGGCTCGCTGGGCACCATGCGGCTGCAGCCGGTCGCCGGTGCGGTCGGCACGAACCCGCAGCTCAGCATGCTGAACCAGGCGATCTCGAAGGCGAACCTGACCGCGACCCTGAACGCCGCGCCGGGCCTGACCGTCTTCGCGCCGTCGAACGCGGCCTTCGACAAGCTGCCCGCGAACCAGCTCACCACGCTGCTGAACAACCCCACCCAGCTCGCCGCCCTGCTGCGCTACCACGTGTCCGGCACCCGGGCGTCGGCCGACGAGCTGCGCGCCCAGGGGACGGTGCCCGAGCTCGCGGGCGGCAGCGTGCGGGTCTCCGTGACCGGCACCGGCGCGGGCACCTCGATGACGGTCGCGGACGCCTCCGGGACCACCGCGCGGGTCGTCTGCGGGAACATCACGACCCAGAACGCGACCGTCTTCCTCATCGACACCGTGCTGCAGCCGCAGGGCTAGACGCTCCCCAGGGGCGCGTGTCGTCCGCCACCCGCCCACCGTCCGCGCGGTGAGCGGGCACTCCCGGACGACCACCGGTACCTGCGGGGATCCCGGAATCCGAGTACGCCCGCGACCAAGATCGCAACTTTGTGCACGACTTCACGAGCGACTACCGTGTGCGGTCGTCGCCGCTGAGGCGCCCCGTCACCGGAGGCGCCGGGCGCGCAGCCACCGGTCCGGGCTCGGGCCGGGGCCCGATCGCCGGAGAACCGAGGGAGCCGCCGCGTGACGTTGCCGCCGCAGCCCGGTCCCCCGGCCGAGCGCTCCCCGCGGGCGATCCCCGAAGCCACGGTGTCGCGGCTCGCCATCTACCTGCGGGTGCTCGGCCAGCTGGCCGAGGGCGGCGCGGAGACGGTGTCGAGCGAGGAGCTGGCCGCCGTCAGCGGCGTCAACTCCGCGAAGCTCCGCAAGGACCTCAGCCACATCGGCAGCTACGGCATCCGCGGCGTGGGGTACGACGTCGCGTCGCTCCAGCACGAGCTGGAGAAGGTCCTCGGCCTCGACCATCCGCAGCGGGTCGCGCTGGTGGGCGTCGGCAACCTCGGCCACGCGCTCGCGGGCTACGGCGGCTTCGGCGGCCGCGGCTTCCCCGTCACCGCCCTGTTCGACGTGGATCCCGACCTCGTCGGCGTCCCGTTGGGCGGCATCGAGGTGCATCACGTGCGGGACATCGCCGCCGTGGTCCCGGCCGCCGGGGTGACCATCGGCATGATCGCGACGCCGGCCCAGGCGGCCCAGGCCGTCTGCGACGAGCTGGTCGCCGCCGGGGTGCGCTCCATCCTGAACTTCGCCCCCGCCGTGCTCCAGGTGCCCGAGGAGGTCGAGGTCCGCAAGGTGGATCTCGCCGTCGAGCTCCAGGTGCTGGCTTTCCACGTAGCGCGCCGCTCCGGGGGTATCACCGAAGGGGTCGCGACCGTCTCCCCGGTCGTGAACGGTCGTCACGGATCGGCGGTTGGGCTGTCATGAGTGTGCTGGTGGTCGGGTTGTCGCACCGGAGCGCGCCGGTCGACGTCCTGGAGAAGGTCGCGGTGTCCGCCGACGACGTGCCCAAGCTCCTCGACGAGATGGTGCGCCGCGCGCACATCAGCGAGGTCACCCTGCTCTCGACCTGCAACCGGGTCGAGGTGTACGCGGTCGTGGACGCGTTCCACGGCGGGCTCGCGGACGTCTCCGACGTGCTGAGCCGGCACTCCGGGCTACCGCTGGGCGAGCTCACCGAGCACTTCTTCGTGCACTACGCGGCCTCGGCCGTGCAGCACCTGTTCTCCGTGGCCGCCGGGCTGGACTCGATGGTCGTCGGCGAGTCGCAGATCCTCGGTCAGCTCCGGGCGGCCTACGGGGTGGCCGACGAGGCCGGCACCGTCGGCCGCACCCTGCACGAGCTCGCCCAGCACGCGCTGCGCGTGGGCAAGCGGGTGCACGCCAGCACCGGGATCGACGCCGCCGGCGCCTCGGTCGTCTCCGAGGCCCTGGCCGACGCGGCGGAGGTGCTGGGCGAGCTCGAGGGCCGCCGCGCGGTGATCGTCGGGGCGGGCGCGATGGGTGCCCTGGCCGCCGCGCACCTGCGCCGCGCGGGCGCCGCGGACATCACAGTGCTCAACCGCTCGGCCGAGCGGGGCGAGCGGCTCGCCGAGAAGATCGTGGAGAGCTCGGCGGGCGGGACCCGCGCGCGGGCCGGGCTGATCGAGTCGCTGCCCGAGGTCGTGGGGGACGCGGACCTGCTGGTCGCGTGCACCGGGGCGATCGGGACCGTCGTCGAGCGCGAGATGCTCGCCGGGGTCCGCGGCCCGTTCGTCGTCTGCGACCTGGGGCTGCCCCGGGACGTCGACCCCGCCGTCGCCGAGCTGCCCGGGGTCACGGTCGTCGACCTGATCGCGCTGCAGCGCCGCCTCGCCGGCCGCGCGGACGGCGGGTCCGTGGCCGCCGCCCGTGCGCTCGTGGCCGAGGAGGCCCAGAGCTACCTGGCCGCCCAGCGGTCCGCCGAGGTCACCCCGACCGTCACCGCGCTGCGCCGGCGGGCCTCCGAGGTCGTCGACGCCGAGCTGCTGCGGCTGGACTCGCGGCTGCCGGAGCTGGCCGACCCGGTCCGCGACGAGTTCGTCCGGACCGTGCGCCGGGTCGTCGACAAGCTGTTGCACACGCCGACGGTGCAGGTGAAGAAGCTGGCCGAGGGGCCGGACGGGGACAGCTACGCCGCCGCGCTGCGCACCCTGTTCGAGCTGGACCCGGGCAAGCCCGCCGCGGTCGCCTCGCCGATCCACGGCGCGGAGGTCGCCGCCGCGCTGGAGGCGCCCCTCGGTGCCGCGCGGGAAGCGCCTGTCGGCGGAGCACCGGAAGCACCTCTCGAGGGGGAGCGATGACCGCCGTGGCGGGGAGGACCCTGCGGGTCGGCACGCGGCCGTCCGCACTGGCCGTGGCCCAGTCCGGCACGATCGCGGACCTGCTCCGCGCGGCCGGGCGGGCCTGTGAGCTGGTCAACGTCAGCACGACCGGGGACCGGTCGATGGCGCCGGTCGAGCAGCTGGGCGTGGGCGTGTTCGTCTCGCAGCTGCGCGAGGCGCTCGTGGCCGGCGAGGTGGACGTGGCCGTCCACTCGTTCAAGGACCTGCCCACCGCACCCGACCCCCGGCTGACCCTGGCCGCGATCCCGGTCCGCGAGGACCCGCGGGACGCGCTGGTCGCCCGGGACGGGAAGGTGCTCGGCGAGCTCTCCGCGGGCTCGCGGATCGGCACCGGCTCCCCGCGGCGCGCGGCGCAGCTGCACGCGCTCGGGCTCGGCCTGGAGGTCGTCCCGATCCGCGGCAACGTGGACACCCGGGTCGGCAAGGTCCGCTCCGGCGAGCTCGACGGCGTGGTCGTCGCCGCCGCCGGGCTGCGCCGGCTGGGCCGGATCGCGGAGGCGAGCGAGCTGCTCGACCCGCTGCAGATGCTGCCCGCCCCCGCGCAGGGGGCGCTGGCGATCGAGTGCCGGGTCGGCGACACCGACCTGGCCCGCTTCCTCGCCGAAGCGCTCGACGACGCGGGCGTGCGCGCGGCGGTCACCGCCGAACGCGCGGTGCTCGCCACCCTCGAGGCCGGGTGCAGCGCACCCGTCGCCGCGCACTGCGACGTCGTCGAGGACCTCGACGAGGACGGCCGGATCGTGGAGCGGCTCTCGCTCCGCGCGGTCGTCGGGATCGGGGAGCCGGAGGAGGGCGAGCTCGTGCGCGCCTCGATCTCCGGCGAACTGGAGAACGCCGAGAAGCTCGGGGCCGCGCTCGCCCTCGAGCTGCTCGATTTGGGCGCGGACGGCATGCCCGGCCGACGCCAGGGAACCGCAGGATCGGGAGTCACAGAAGAATGAGCCGCACACCGACCGCAGGCCGGATCGCCTTCGTGGGCAGCGGCCCCGGCGATCCGGGGCTGCTGACCGTGCGTGCCCGCGAGGTGCTCGCGTCGGCCCCGCTGGTCGTCAACGACCCGGACGTGCCGGAGGCCGTGCTCGGCCTGGTCGCCGAGGGCGCCGAGGTCAGGCCCGCCGTGGGCCAGCCCGCGGACGTCGCCGGGGACCTGATGGCCGAGGCGCGGGCCGGGCGCCCCGTCGTGCGGCTCGTCGCCGGCGACCCGCTGACCGTGGACGCGATCGTGGCCGAGGCCCGCGCGGTCGCCGCCGAGGGCCTGGCCTTCGACGTCGTCCCCGGGGTCGCGGCCGGGACCGCCGTCCCCGCGTACGCGGGCGTCCCGCTCGGGTCCGCGCACGTCGAGGCCGATGTCCGCGCCGGGGTGGACTGGGCCGCGCTGAACGGCGCCCCGGGCGTCCTGGTGCTGCACGCCTCGGCGGCGCACCTCGCGGAGGTCGCCACCGCGCTCTCCGCGCAGGGCCGCCCGTCGGACACGCCCGTCGCGGTCACCGCGCACGGCACCGAGAACACCCAGCGCACCGTGCCCACGACGCTCGGCGCCATGGCGTCCGACGCCGCGGACCTCGAGGGTCCGCTGGTGCTCACGATCGGCGTCCCCCCGGAGCTGTCCTGGTGGGAGTCGCGCGCGCTCTACGGCTGGCGGGTCCTGGTGCCGCGCACCAAGGACCAGGCCGGCGTGATGAGCGAGCGGCTGCGCATGCACGGGGCCATCCCCGAGGAGGTCCCGACCATCGCGGTCGAGCCGCCCCGCTCGCCCACGCAGATGGAGCGCGCGGTCAAGGGCCTGGTCGACGGCCGGTACGCGTGGGTGGTGTTCACCTCGACCAACGCCGTGCGCGCGGTCTGGGAGAAGTTCCACGAGTTCGGGCTGGACGCGCGGGCGTTCTCCGGCGTGAAGATCGCGTGCGTCGGCACCGCGACCGCCGAGAAGGTGCGCGAGTTCGGCATCGTGCCGGAGCTGGTCCCGGACGTCGACGAGGCGCAGACCAGCACGTCCGAGGGCCTGCTGGAGCTCTTCCCGCCGCACGACGACATCCTCGACCCGGTGGACCGCGTGCTGCTGCCGCGGGCGGACATCGCCACCGAGACCCTCGCCGCCGGCCTCACGGACCGCGGCTGGGAGATCGACGACGTCACCGCCTACCGCACCGTCCGGGCGGCCCCGCCGCCCGCGCCGATCCGCGAGGCCATCAAGACCGGCGGCTTCGACGCGGTGTGCTTCACCTCGTCGTCGACGGTCCGGAACCTGGTGGGCATCGCGGGCAAGCCGCACGCGCGCACGCTCGTCGCGTGCATCGGCCCGGCCACCGCAGAGACCGCGCGCGAGTTCGGCCTCCGCGTGGACGTCCAGCCTGACGAGGCCCGGGTCCCGGTCCTGGTCGACGCCCTGGCCGCCCACGCCGCCAAGCTCCGCGCCGAGGGCGCCCTGCCGCCCCCGAAGAAGGTCAAGGCCCGCCGCCGCTGACCCTTCCTGACGACACGAGGGGCGCACCCCCACCGGGGTGCGGCCCTCGTCGCGTTCCGATGATCATTCCGAGCGCGGCACAGCTGCTGTGCCCCGCGCGCTGGTGTGGCGCTCGCGCGGATCGCGTGTGGGTGATCGTTGCGGGGGTGACGCTGCGGCGGTGTGGGTCGCGCTGTGGTTGCGTTGGGGTGGATCACTCGCGTGATCGTTCCGAGTGTGACGGTGTTGCTGTCGTCCCCGCGCTGGTGTGGCGCTCGCGCGGGTCTTGCGCGGGTGATCATTGCGGGGGTGACGCTGCGGCGGTGTGGGTCGCGCTGTGGTTGCGTTGGGGTGGATCACTCGCGTGATCGTTCCGAGTGTGACGGTGTTGCTGTCGTCCCCGCGCTGGTGTGGCGCCCGCGCGGATCGTGCGCGAGTGATCGTTCCGAGTGGTGCGGGAGTGCGGGCGTGCGTGCGCTCCGGTACCGCTCGGAACGATCACCGGGTCAGGCGTTGGCGGGCTTGCGGCTCTGCTTCCAGGAGGACGGCTGCCACCAGCGGCGACGGTGCTCCGCGTCCGCGCGGTCGGCCTCGGCCAGGCGCTCGGCGGTGATCACGGGGATCGCCTGGGTGGTCTCGGCGCCCGTCTCGTCGGTGCGGTTCTGCTCGTCGAGGTGGTAGCTCGGCGGGTAGGCGGCGCAGCGCTGCTCCTGCGAGAAGCCGGGGACGGGCTGCCACGGGCCCACCTCGCGGGCGCGGCCCAGGTACTCGGACGCGGCGGCGAGCGCGAAACGCACACCCTCCGCGGTCGGGACGGCGCCGATCGAGCGGTGCCCCTCGCCCCACGGCGCCAGCCCGGCGTGCTCGGCGACGGTGACCGTGAGCACCTCCCAGGCGTAGTCGCGCTCCTGCGTGGCGACCAGGTCGCGCAGCTCGTCGGGGCCCCAGGTGGCGCTGCCCTCGTCCGCCCCGCCCGTCACGACCAGGAGGAAGACCCGCTCGGGACGCTCCTGCTCGGGCATCCCGGCGAGGTTCCCGCCCAGGGCGGTGACCAGGGCGCCCAGGGAGTCCCGGACGGCGGCGGTGCCGCGGCCGCGCAGGGCCGGCACCGAGGCGTCGGCCGCGGGGATCCCGCCGCCGAGCTTGCCCGCCTTGCGGCCGGTGGTCGCGGCGTACACCTCGACGTCGCCGGTGCGGGCGGCCTGGTCGGCGAGCAGCGCGGAGACGCCGGCGCGGATCTCGTCGCGGAGCGGCGCGAGCGCGCTGGATCGATCGAGAAGAAGGGCGATGACACTACGTCCCGGTTTGGTCACGCGCGCAGGATGCCGCATCCCCGACCACCCTCCGTCACCGACCCCCGGACCATGAGCGAGCGGCCCCGTCGCTCATACCTAGGGAGCGAGAGTGCCGCTCGCTCACCAGAGGCGGGGCCGGACGAGTGGTGCGCCCGGACGCCCGAGGGAAATGAGCGAACGGGCCGCTCGCTCAGTAGGTGTGAGCGAAAGTGCCGTTCGCTCATCGACCCGAGCGAGAGTGCCGTTCGCTCCTCGACGGGGCGGTCGTACGCTGGCCCCATGGGCTTCCCCACGCAGCGTCCCCGGCGGTTGCGCTCCACCCCCGCCCTGCGGCGGCTGGTGGCCGAGACCGAGGTGCGGCCCCGACAGCTGGTGCTGCCGATGTTCGTCAAGGAGGGGGCCGCCGAGCCCGTTGCGGTGGGGTCCATGCCGGGCGTGGTCCAGCACACCCGCGACTCCCTGCGCAAGGCGGCCGCGGAGGCCGTGGCGGCCGGCGTGGGCGGGTTGATGCTCTTCGGCGTCCCCGAGCGCCACGACGCGGTCGGCTCCGGGGCCACCGATCCCGAGGGGATCCTCAACGTCGCGCTCCGCGACGTCCGCGCCGAGATCGGCGACGCCGCCGTCCTCATGTCGGACCTGTGCCTCGACGAGTTCACCGACCACGGCCACTGCGGCGTGCTCGACGAGCAGGGCCGCGTGGACAACGACGCCACCCTGGAGATCTACGCGCGCATGGGCGTCGCGCAGGCCGAGGCGGGCGCCCACGTGGTCGGCCCCAGCGGGATGATGGACGGCCAGGTCGGCGTGATCCGCGAGGCGCTCGACGAGGCGGGCTTCGTCGACACCGGCATCCTCGCCTACACCGCGAAGTACGCCTCGGCCTTCTACGGGCCCTTCCGTGAGGCCGTCGACTCGCAGCTGAAGGGCGACCGCAAGACCTACCAGCAGGACGGCGGCAACCTCCGCGAGGCGCTGCGTGAGCTCGCGCTCGACCTGGAGGAGGGCGCCGACATGGTGATGGTCAAGCCGGCCCTGCCCTACCTGGACGTGCTGCGGACCGTCGCGGACTCGGCGGACGTGCCGGTGGCGGCCTACCAGGTGTCGGGGGAGTACGCGATGGTCGAGGCCGCGGCGCTGCAGGGCTGGCTCGAGCGCGAGCGGACGATCCTCGAGACGCTGACGAGCATCCGGCGGGCGGGCGCGGACGTCGTGCTCACCTATTGGGCCACCGAGGCAGCAGGTCTGCTGGACCGTTAGGCGGCCTCGGGCGGCGCAGCCGGAGCAGACGACCCGTTCGGGTGATTGTTCACCGGGTGTCACCCCGGATGGCCCGGTTCGTACCGCTATGCTGCGCGCACCTTGATCAAGGGAGAGTTGCGCAGATGAGCTACGACCCGTCGTCCGGCGACAGCGGCCAGCAGGGCTGGCAGGGCGGCGGCCAGCAGCCGCCCTACCCCGGCGGCTACGGCCAGCAGCCGCCCGCCGGCTGGGGACCGCAGGGACCGGGCGGCAACCCGCCGCCCCCCGGCTACGGCGGCCCGGGTGGGCCCGGTGGCTTCGACGGCCCCGGTGGTACCCCCTCGGCCAGCGGCTTCTTCGGCGCGCTGTTCGACTTCAACTTCAACTCGTTCGCGACGCCCGTCGTGATCAAGGTGCTGTACATCCTGGCGACGATCGCGCTCGGCCTCGGCTACATCGTGGCCGTGATCAGCGGGTTCTCGCAGGGGGTCGGCATCGGCGTCGCGTTCCTCATCGGTGGCGCGCTGCTCGGGCTGATCTACCTGATCCTCATCCGGGTGACGCTGGAGTTCTACTACGCCGTCGTCCGTATGTCCGAGGACATCCACAACCGGCGCTGAGCGCGACCGGCCTACCATTGCTGTCGTGAGCACCCCGTCCGATCCGTCCGACCAGCCGAGGTACGACCCGTACTCCGGTGGACCGTCGAGCGGGCAGTACGCGCAGTACCCGCAGAACCCGTACGGGTCCGGTTCGTCCGGCAACCCGTACGGGTATCAGCAGCCCCAGCCCTACGCGTACAGCCCGTACGGCCAGCAGCCGTCGCCCGGAGCGTTCGATCCCGAGCCCGAGGTCGTCCCGCGTCCCGGTGCGATGGTCGGCGCGCTGATCCTGCTGGTGCTCAGTGCCCTGCCGTTCCTGGTGTTCGGCGTGCTCGGCCTGTTCGTGCCGATCACGCAGAGCCAGTTCCCCACGGAGCTGGGGCTCGACGCACTGCTCACGCAGTACAACGTGACGTTCGACCAGTTCCTGCAGGCCGTGCGGTTGATCGTCGCGCTGGTCGCGGTGCTCGCGCTGGTCTACATCCTGTTCGCCGCGCTGGCCTTCGGCGGGCGCAACTGGGCCCGGATCGCGAGCACCGTGCTCACCGTGATCTTCGCGGTGTTCCTGCTGCTCAACATCGCGGGCGCCGGGGTGGCGTCGGCGCTGGTCCTGGCCCCGGTGGTGCTGTCCGTGCTGGGTGTCGTGCTGATGTTCGTGCGCCCGTCGGCGCGCTGGTTCGCCTCGAGACGGTGACCCCCGGCGGCGCGGTCCCGCGCCGCTGGGTCAGGATGGGGCCGTGAGCTCCAGCGAGTCCGTGCCGATCAGCAAGGCCCTGTTCGAGAGAGCCTCGGGGGTCATCCCGGGCGGGGTCAACTCCCCGGTCCGCGCGTTCAGCGCGGTCGGCGGCACCCCGCGTTTCATGGTCTCCGCCGCGGGCTCGCGGCTGACGGACGCCGACGGCAACGCCTACGTCGACCTGGTCTCCTCCTGGGGCCCGATGATCCTCGGCCACGCGCACCCGGCCGTCGTCGACGCGGTGCGCTCCGCGGCCACGCAGGGACTGTCGTTCGGCGCGCCCACCCCGGCCGAGATCGAGCTGGCCGAGGAGATCATCCGCCGGGTCGCCCCCGTGGAGCAGGTCCGGCTGGTCAACTCCGGTACCGAGGCCACGATGAGCGCGATCCGGCTGGCGCGCGGGATCACCGGCCGCCCGGTCGTCGTGAAGTTCGCCGGTTGCTACCACGGCCACGTCGACGCGCTGCTGGCCCAGGCCGGGTCCGGCGTCGCGACCCTCGGCCTGCCGACCAGCCCCGGCGTGACCGGCGCGCAGGCGCAGGACACGGTGGTGCTGCCCTACAACGATCTCGAGGCCGTCCGCGCGGTGTTCGCCGAGCGCGGCGCCGAGATCGCCTGTGTGATCACTGAGGCGGCGGCCGGGAACATGGGCGCGGTCGCGCCGCGGCCGGGCTTCAACGCCGGGCTGCGCGAGATCACCCGCGAGCACCGCGCCCTGCTGGTGATGGACGAGGTCATGACCGGTTTCCGGGTCTCGGAGGCCGGCTGGTTCGGGCTCGACGGTGTGGCCGGCGACCTCTACACCTTCGGCAAGGTGATGTCCGGCGGGCTGCCCGCCGCGGCCTTCGGCGGGCCCGCCGCGCTCATGTCGTACCTGGCCCCCGCCGGCCCCGTCTACCAGGCGGGGACGCTCTCGGGGAACCCCGTCGCCGTCGCCGCCGGCCTCGCCACGCTGCGCCTCGCCGACGCCGCGGTCTACGAGACCCTGAACGCCAACGCCGCCCGGCTGGTCGGCTTGTTCGGCGAGGCGCTGTCCGAAGCGGGTGTCCCTCATCGGGTGCAGACGGCGGGGAGCATGTTCTCGGTCTTCTTCACCGAGGACGAGGTGGTCGACTACGAGGGCGCGAAGGCCGCCCAGACCTGGCGCTTCCCGCCCTTCTTCCACGCCCTGCTCCGCGCCGGGGTGTACGGCCCGCCGAGCGCCTTCGAGGCCTGGTTCGTCTCCACCGCGCTCGACGACGACGCCTTCGCCGTGATCGAGAAGGCGCTGCCGGACGCGGCCCGCGCGGCCGCCGCAGCGACGGCTCCCTGAGATGCGCGCCGACGTACTCGCCACCGCGGAGGCGCCGTGAGCCCCGATCGCACGTCTCCGCAGGTCACCGGGCCGAGGACCGTCGTCCACGTGCTGCGCCACGGCAAGGTCCACAATCCCGAGGGCATCCTCTACGGCCGGATCCCCGGCTACCACCTGGCGGACGAGGGGCGGGCGCAGGCCGAGGTCGTCGCCGAGTACCTCGCGGACAACGACATCACCGCCGTCGTCGCGTCCCCGCTGCAGCGCGCGCAGGAGACCGCAGCGCCGATCGCGCAGAAGCACGGGCTGGAGATCGTCACCGAGGACGGGCTGATCGAGTCCGGGAACCTGTTCGAGGGCACGAAGTTCGGCGTCGGCGACGGCGCGCTGAGGCGGCCCGCGAACTGGGCGCTCATGCGGGACCCGTTCACGCCGTCCTGGGGGGAGCCGTACCTGAAGATCGCGCAGCGGATGCTCGGGGCGGTGCACCGCGCCCGGCTGCTCGCCGAGGGCCACGAGGCCGTGTGCGTGTCGCACCAGCTGCCGATCTGGACGCTGCGCCGCTACCTGCTCGGCCAGCGGCTGTGGCACGACCCGCGGTCGCGGCAGTGTGCGCTCGCCTCGCTGACCAGCGTCGAGTTCACCGGGACGACGGTCACGGGGCTGACCTACCGGGAGCCGGCAGGCGCGAGCGACCCGACGGTCACCGGCGCATGAGACGGCTCCTCCCGCTGCTGCTGGGTGCTCTGCTCCTGCTCGCCGGCTGCTCCACCAGCAAGGACGCCGTGGCCGCCGGCAACTCGCAGGAGTTCACGTTCGTCGCGCCGGGCGGGCAGAGCACGATCCTGTACGACCCGCCGCAGACCCGCGGGAAGATCCCCGAGCTCTCCGGCGATTCCCTGCTCCACGACGGGACGCAGGTCGGGCTGCAGGACCTGGCCGGCCAGGTCGTCGTCGTCAACATCTGGGGTTCGTGGTGCGGGCCGTGTCGCACCGAGGCGCCGGACCTGGAGTTCGTGCTGCAGCAGACGCAGGCGCGCGGCGTCGGCCTGCTGGGGATCGACGTCCGGGACTTCGACCGCTCCTCGGCCGAGGACTTCGTCCGGGACCGGAAGCTGACCTACGACTCGATCTACGACCCGCCCGGCCGCACCCTCGCCGCGCTCTCGGGCTATCCCCGCAACGTCGTGCCGAGCACCCTGGTCCTCGACCGCCAGCACCGGGTCGCGGCGGTGTACCTCACGAGCATCCGCCCGAGCGACCTGTTGGCGACGGTCAACCGCATCGCCGCCGAGTAGCGCATTATGGAACCATAACGTCGTTTCAGACGCCTCCTGAGCGCGTTATGGTTCCATAACGCAAGGGGTGGGCGGGTTCCACTACCGCTTGTAGAACCCCGCTGTGAGCTGCGGGTTGGCGGCGCTTACCCTGTCAGGTGATGGACGCGTCTACCACCCTGGCGGTGAGCGGCCCGCTGCTCGTCGCAGCGGTCGTCGCCGTGCTCGCGGGTGCCGTGAGCTTCGCGTCCCCCTGTGTGGTCCCGCTCGTCCCCGGCTACCTCGCCTACCTGGCGGGCCTCGTGGGCGCCGACGCTCCGCCCGTCACCTCCGACGAGGCCCGGGAGCACCGCCGCGGCCGCTACCGGGTCGCCGGGGCGGCGCTGCTGTTCGTCGCCGGGTTCACCGTGGTGTTCGGGGCGATCCTGGTCGGCGTCGTGTGGCTGGCGGACGTGCTGGTCCGCAACGAGCAGGTGCTCCAGCGGGCCGGCGGGATCGTCATGATCGTGATGGGGCTGGCGTTCGTCGGGCTCATCCCCGTGCTGCAGAACGAGCGGCGCGTGCACTGGGTGCCGCGGCTCGGCCTGTGGGGCGCGCCGCTGCTCGGCGCCGTCTTCGGCCTGGGCTGGGTGCCCTGCATCGGCCCGACGCTGGCCGGCGTGGTCGCCGTCGCCGCGGGGACGGGCGGGGGTTCGCTGCGCGGGGTGGTCCTCACGATCGCCTACTGCGCGGGCCTCGGGCTGCCGTTCGTCGTCATCGCGCTGGGCGCGTCCCGGGCCGTGCGCGCGCTCGGCTGGCTGCGCCGCCACACCCGCGCCATCCAGATCGGCGGGGGAGTGCTGATGGTCGCCGTCGGCGCGCTGCTGGTCAGCGGCGTGTGGGGCACCCTGCTCGCGCACCTGCAGGTCCTCGTCTCCGGATTCACCCCGGCGCTGTGACCACCACGACCTCGCCCCCGCAGGCCGCCCGGCCGGAGCAGCCGCCCCGGCGCCCTCCGCTGCTGGCGTTCCTGCGCAACACCTGGCGCGGGCTGACGAGCATGCGCACCGCCCTGGTGCTGCTGTTCCTGCTGGCCCTGGCCTCGCTGCCCGGCGCTCTGCTGCCCCAGCGCTCGCTCAACCAGCGCCTGGTCGACCAGTACTTCGCGGACTACCCGAGGCTCGCGCCGCTGCTCGACAAGGTCGGTGCGTTCGACATCTTCGCGACGCCGTGGTTCGCGGCGATCTACCTGCTGCTGATGATCTCGCTCGTCGGCTGCCTCACCCCGCGCTCGCTCGAGTACCTGCGCGCCACGCGCCAGCGCCCGGTCGCCACCCCGCGCAACCTCTCCCGGATGCCGCACCACGCCGAGGCCGAGGTCGACGGCACCCCGGAGGAGATCCTCGGCCGCGCCCGCACCCTGCTCAAGGGCTGGCGGAGCACCGCCACCGACTCGACCGTCTCCGCGGAGAAGGGCTACCTGCGCGACACCGGGAACCTGATCTTCCACATGAGCCTGGTCGGGCTGCTGATCGGGATCGCCGTGGGCAAGCTGTTCGGGTACGAGGGTCAGGTCATCGTGCTGGCCAACGGCAGCCAGTTCTGCAACACCTCGATCCTGGGCTACGACTCGTTCCGTCCCGGCCTCCGGGTCGACGGCACGCAGCTGGCGCCCTTCTGCATCAAGGTCGACTCGTTCACCGCCGAGTACCTGCCCAACGGCCAGCCCGAGCAGTACACCGCCGCGCTCGGCTACCAGGACCAGGCCGCCGTCGAGGCCGGGAACACCGGCTCCTGGACGCCGGACTCGCTGTCGGTGAACCATCCGCTGCGGATCGACGGGGCCCGGGTCTACCTGCTCAACCACGGCTACGCCCCGAAGTTCACGGTGACCTGGCCGGACGGTACGCAGCGCACCGGCGAGATCCAGTGGCAGCCGGTCGACACCCAGACCTACCTGTCGCAGGGCGCCACGAAGTTCGAGCGCCCGGGCATCGCGGACGACGCCACCCGCCAGCGCAGCTCGATCGCGGTCACCGGGCTGCTCGCGCCGACGAGCTCCGGCGGGAGCGTCGTCACCTCGACCTTCCCGGACCTGCTGAACCCCGAGGCCGCCATCGACGTGATGCGCGGCGACCTCGGCCTGGACGACGGCCGCGGCCAGTCGATCTTCTCGATCGACCAGTCGAAGGTCGACTCCGGCCAGCTGGTCCGCGTCGCCCGGGAGAACATGGCCCCGGGCGACGAGATCACGCTCGACGACGGCACGAAGATCCACTTCGACGCCGTCGACCAGTGGGTGGCCCTGCAGGTCAGCCACGATCCCGGCCAGGAGACGGTGCTGGTGTTCGCCGTGCTGCTCCTGCTGGGCCTGGGGCTGTCGCTCTCGATCAAGAGGCGGCGGTTCTGGGTGCGCGTCACACCGGCCGGTGACGGGCGCAGCAGACTGGAGCTGGGCGGTCTCGCCCGCACGGACCAGGCCGGGTACGGGGAGGAGTTCGACCGCCTGCAGGCGGCGCTCCTCGGTGCCACCAGCCCTGCACGTTCGGGCTCGACGAGGGACGGGGAAGACTGATGCCGGTCGATCCAGTGCTGTCCGGGTACAGCGACCTGCTGTTCAAGGGCGCGCTCACGGTGTACGTGATCGCCATGGCGTTCTACGCCGTGGAGTACGTGTCCTCGCGGACGCGGGTCCGGGCGGCGACCGCGGCGGACCTCGCGTCGGCCGAGAGCTCGTCGGCCGAGCGCTCGGTGCCGTCCGAGGGTTCGTTGTCGGCCGTGGAGGCCGCCGGGTCGAGTGCGGCGGAGGCCGTGTCCCCCTCCACCGTGAGCACCGCGGTCGAGACCCCGCCCACCGGCACGTCCGCCACCGGCGCCCTCGCGGACGAGATCCCCGCCCCGGGCTCCCGCACGCCGTCCCGGGCGCGCAGCGAGCGGTTCGGCCGGATGGCCGTCTCGCTGACGATCCTCGCGGTCGTCCTGCACCTGGGCTCGATCGTCCTGCGCGGGCTGGCCGCCGAGCGCTGGCCGCTCGGCAACATGTACGAGTTCACCTCGGCGATCTGCTTCGCCGCGATGGCCGCCTGGCTGATCGTGCTGCAGCGCACCGCGCCGAAGATGCCCGGGCTGCGCAAGCTGGGCGTGTTCCTGCTCGCCCCGGTGCTCACGCTGATGGTGCTGGCCGGGACCGTGCTCTACGCGCAGGCCGCCCCGGTGGTGCCGGCGCTGCGGTCCTACTGGCTCGTCATCCACGTGACGACCGTCTCGCTGGCCACGGGCCTGTTCATCGTCCCCGGCGTCGCCAGCATCCTGTACCTCATGAAGCGGTCCGGGAAGCCGGCCGGGTTCGTCGCGAAGCTGCCGTCCGCGGAGTCGCTCGACCGGCTCGCCTACCGGGTGACGATCGTCGGCTTCCCGATGTACACGTTCGCCGTCATCTGCGGCGCGATCTGGGCCGAGGCCGCCTGGGGCCGCTTCTGGGGCTGGGACCCCAAGGAGACGGTCGCGTTCGTCGCCTGGGTGGTCTACGCCGCCTACCTCCACGCCCGGGCGACCGCCGGATGGCGGACGGTCGGCGCCGCGTGGATCAACATCGTCGGGTTCGCGGCGGTCATCTTCAACCTGTTCTTCGTGAACATGGTGATCGCGGGGCTCCACTCGTACGCGGGCCTCGGGTAGGGCTGTCGGGGGACCCGTCGCGCATCACCTCGACCGGAGCGATATGCGCGACTACCGTCGGCAACCGTGAGTGAGACCGGTCCCGACGAGTACCCCGACGGTTCCGTGGGCCGTTACGTCCGGGAGCGGTGGGCGGCGGCCGCGCAGCCGTCCCGCGAGCGGCGTGAGGAGCCGACCGAGCAGCCCCCGCAGGCACCGGAGCAGCCGGGTATCGGCGCGCGCCGGGACGAGACCTGGGGCGTGGTGCCCGAGGACCGCGGCTGGGGCTCGGACCTGCTCGAGCTCGAGGGCGAGCTGGACGACCCGTTCGAGGAGCGGGGCGGGCGGCACCCGGAGGTGCCGGCCCAGGCGGAGCCGCCCGCGGACCAGAGCTGGTTCGACGGCGGCCCCCCGGTCACCCCGCCGCCGGCGCCCGGCCCCGAGGCCGCCCCACCGGCCGAGCCCGCCCCGCAGCAGGGCCCCGTCCCGAACGGCGCCCCCCGCCCCACCAACGGCGTCAACGGGCACCAGAACGGCGCGCCCACGCAGGACGCCCCCGGTCAGTGGCGCTCGACCGATCCCGCGCCCGCCCCGGCCCCGCGCCCGGAGCCGTGGAACCGTCCCGAGCCCCGCCGCACTCGCGTCGACCAGCCCGACCCCCCGCGCCATCCCGAGCCCGCCAGGGACGACGTCGCGACCCCGCCCTCGGGTGCCCACGCCCGCCCGCCGATGCGGGACGTCGGCCGCTGGACCGATCCCGGCGCGGTCGCGGCCCAGGAGGCCCAGCGCGCCCGCTCGGACGAGCGCGAGGCCCCCGCGGACCTCTCCACCGCCCGCCTGCTGAAGCCCAGCAAGCGGCGCACCCCGCGCACCGGCTGGCGGCGCTTCCTGTACCTGCTCTCCGGCCGCACCATCAACCCTGGCGAGAGCCCCCAGGACATCCACGAGCGCGAGCTCACGGTCCGGGTGAACCAGGCCCTCATCGGCTGCCACAAGATCGCCACGCTCAGCCTGAAGGGCGGCGTGGGCAAGACCACGATCACCGCCACCCTCGGCGCGACGTTCGCCTCGCTGCGCGGGGACCGGGTCGTCGCGGTCGACGCGAACCCGGACCGCGGCACCCTGAGCCAGAAGGTCCCGCTGGAGACCAGCGCGACCGTGCGGCACCTGCTGCGGGACTCCCAGCGCGTCCGCCGCTACACCGACGTCCGCGCCTACACCTCGCAGGCCCCCTCGCGGCTGGAGGTGCTGGCCAGCGAGCAGGACCCGGCCGTGTCGGAGGCGTTCAGCGAGGATGACTACCGGCGCACGGTCACGCTGCTCGAGCACTTCTACAACATCGTGCTCACGGACTGCGGGACCGGGCTCATGCACTCCGCGATGTACGGGGTGCTGGGCGTGGCGGACCAGCTGATCATCGTGTCGTCCGGCTCCATCGACGGAGCCCGCAGCGCCTCGGCGACGATGGACTGGCTCGAGGCGCACGAGCGCGGCGACCTGGTGCGCAACGCCGTCGTCGTGATCAACAGCGTGCACCGGCAGGCCGGCGCGGTGGACCTGGACCGGGTCGAGCAGCACTTCGCGGGCCGCTGCCGCGCGGTCATCCGGATCCCGTTCGACGCGCATCTCGAGGAGGGCGCCGAGGTGGACCTGGACCGCCTCACCCAGCCGACCCGGATCGCCCTGCTCGAGCTGGCGGCGTCGGTCGCGGACGGCTTCCCCAGCTGACCGAGACGAACGTCAGCCACGTCCGGAGGGGTCCGGGACGTGGCTGGGATTCCTCTCGAGCCGGGGCGCTCAGTCGTCCGAGGACGGCGGGTCGTCCTTGCGCCGCAGCGTCTCGTCGAGGTTCCGGAGGAAGTCCGGATCGTCGTCCGGGCCGGTGGGCCGGGGACGGCGGGGGGTGCCTGCCGAGCGCGGCTCGGAGGTGCCCCGGGGGACGTCGGCGTGGTCGCCGGTCATCGCCTTCCAGAGCAGGAACGCGATGACGGCCGCGCCCGCGAACGCGATGAGGTACAGCATGCCCGCGAGCGTACCGGTGTCGCGGGCAATGCCGCGGTAAAGCGCCGGACCGGGGGACGGGCCGGCGGGCGGATCCGGGTGGGCGGGAGGCCGGCCCGGATCCGCTCCGCAGCGGAACCCTGAGCGGGGCTCAGTGGTGGTGGGTCCCGATGGTGGCCTCACTCGTGAGGTCCGCGAGCATGCCGCGCACCTCGGACTCCCGGAACCGCCTGTGGCCACCAGGGGTCCGGATCGAGCCGATCCGTCCGGCCGAGGCCCACCGGGTCACGGTCTTGGGGTCGACGCGGAACAGGGTCGCCACCTCGCCGGGGGTGAGCAGGCGCTCGGTCGCGTTCTGGGTCGGAGCAGACATCCAGTTCCTCCGCACGTATTCGCATCGTCGATTACCGGGCCATCGTGACACCGAGGACCCCGGGTACTCGAACGGTTGGGCGGAGGTAAAGGGCTCTTAAAGGGCAAAGCGGACGAGAAGGGACGCTCCGGTCAGGCGTGGAGCGGGACCCTGAGAGGCACCTGAGCAGGCCCTGAGCGGCATCTGAGGGCATGTCGGACGAGCGGCCCCGCATCTCCACCGTGCCATCGCGGAGGTGACGCGGCGGTGTGGAAGGTCAAGCCGACGGCTGTCGGCGAGGTGGGAGCGGCGAACGGTCCGGCGTCCCCGCCCCGTACCCTCGCGGGCATGGCGACGGGCAACGACACCCACGGCGCGACCCCCGGCACCGACCGCGGCCCGGACCGCACGGCCCCGGGTCTCGCCGCCACGATCGCGCTCTACGGCCTCGCCCGGGTGGCCCTGGTCGCGCTCCTCGCGGCCCTGCTGTCCCTCACGGGCGTGCCCGTGCTGCTCTCGATCCTCCTCGGCCTGGTGGTCGCGCTGCCGCTGTCCATGGTCGTGTTCCGGGGCCTGCGGGCCCGCCTGGACGCCGCCCTCGAGGAGAGCGGCAGGCGCCGCGGCGCCCAGCGGGACGCGCTGCGCGCCAAGCTCAGGGGCGACGAGGGCCCGTCAGAGGACCAGGCCGAGGCCCAGCCCGACCCCGGTGAGCGCTGACCAGCCCAGCAGCGCGACGCTGGTCTGCTGCAGGACCCGGATCAGCTTGCGCCCGTCCGCCCCGCCCAGCACGAGGCGCACCGGGGTGATCGCCAGCGGCAGGGCCAGCAGGCCCAGCAGCACGGGCCAGGAGCGGATCCCCATCCCGATCGTCAGCAGGAACGGGACCAGCGCCGTCGCCGTGTAGAGCCGCCGGGTGTCCCGGTCGCCCAGGGCCACCGCGAGGGTCCGCTTGCCCGAGACCTCGTCGCCTGCGATGTCCCGCAGGTTGTTGGCGACGAGCACGCCGCAGGTCAGCAGGCCCACCCCGACCGCGGCGACGACCGCGAGCGGCCCGATCGCGCCGCTCTGCGTCAGCACCGTGCCGAGCACCCCGACCGGCCCGAAGAACACGAAGACGGCGACCTCGCCGAGCCCCGCGTAGCCGTAGGGTCGCTTGCCGCCGGTGTAGAACCAGGCGCCGGCCACGCACACCGCGCCGACGGCGATCAGCCACCACTGCCGCGACAGCGACACGAGCGTGAGCCCGGCGAGCATGGCGATCGCGAAGCTGACCAACGCCGCGTTGCGCACGGCGTGCGGGCTGGCCGCCTTCGAGCCCACCAGCCGCAGCGGCCCGACGCGCTCGTCGTCCGTGCCGCGGATGCCGTCGGAGTAGTCGTTGGCGTAGTTCACGCCGATGACCAGCGCGAGCGAGACGACCAGGGCGAGCACCGCCCGGCCGACCGCGACGGTGCCGGAACCGAGGGCGGCACCGGTGCCGACCAGGACGGGGGAGACGGCGGTCGGCAGGGTCCGCAACCGCGCACCCTCGACCCACTGAGCGAGCGTGGCCACGGGTCGAATCTACTGCGCGCGGCTCCGGCTACGGAGCCGGGCAGGCCGCGACGTTCGTCGCCTTCGGCAGCACGGCGCCCCGCATGAACTGCTTGTCGCCGATCTGCAGCCAGCTGCCCGAGCGGCACTGCACCGGCACCTTCGAGCTGTTGGCGGCCACGCCCACGATGGGCGCGTCCATCGAGGGCGCCGACCGGATGTTCGCGATCCCCAGCGTGCCCTGCGTCACGACCTCGGAGAGGGTGAGCGAGCCGGTCCACAGGTAGTCGACCTGCACCTGCGAGTTGTCCTTGAGCCCCAGCGCGTCCCAGAACACGCCGTCGGCGAGGTCGATGCCGGCGGGGTTCACGAGCTTGCGGCCGAACTGGTCGTTGCCGCCGTTGTAGCCGTTGCGGAACGCGGCCTGCGCCTGCGGGACGCCTTGCGGCAGGTCGCCCCAGTTCTGGCGCTGCGGGCCGGGGTTCCAGTAGTCGTCGCGGGTGTTCCAGGGGCCGACGTCCCACACCGGCGCGATCGCGCACTTCCCGTTCGGTGCGCAGACCCGCACCGAGTAGTCGCTGGTGTCGCGCGGGGACAGCGCGCGCCGCGAGGGGAGCGCGACGAAGTGGTCCCGGTCGGTGATCACGTGCCCGTTCGACGTCGTGCCGCCGACCAGGCCCTCCCGGGTGGCGAAGACGTTGGCGCTGAACGGGAGCGCCTCACCGAGGTCGGCGCCGCCCTCGGTGCCCCGGTACGGGGCCGCCGTGAGCTGCACGGACCGCACCGTCGGCGCCACCGTGCCGGTCCCGGTGAGCACCAGCCGGCCCTGCACCTCGCGGGTGGCCTCGGGCAGCGTCACCGAACCGGTGCGCGGGTCGGTGGGGGCCGCGGGGATCCACTCGGTCCACGAGCCGTTGGCGCGCATCCCGCGCACGTCGACCGAGGCGCTGGTGCCGGGCGGCAGGTCGCCGTCCACGGCCGAGCTCACGCGGCTCGTCGGGACCGCGAGGTTCTGCGGGGCGAGGGTGAGCAGGCCGGTCGGCACCGCGCCGGCGGGTTCGGCCCCGCCCTCGGTCATGCCGCCCTCCCGCGGCGCGGAGTACGCCCCGGCGCCCTGGAGCCCGACGGTCCCGCCGGACGTCGTGACGCCGGAGGCCTCGCCGGCGCCCAGGTCGGCCGTCCACGTGGTGCCCTCGGGCTGCGCCGCCCGCTCTGCCGCCTGCGCCGGTGCGACGCCGCCGACCACCAGCAGTGCCGCCGTTCCCATCAGCAGCACCGCGCGCCACCTCGTCCGCATGTGCGCCCCCGATCGGTGTGGTTCCTGTGACGACAGGTGAGGATGTGTCGTACGGGACGCAGCAGATCGGATGAAGCCGTAACCGTCAATCAACGGAGAGTGAGCGACCCCATGGGGTGTCACGATCCGTCACCGGTTCGGGGGGTGCCTCACTCGACAGGTGTCGTGAACAGCGCCGCGACGGCCTCCCGGTCCGGTTTCCCCACTCCCCGCAGCGGGAGCTCGGGCACCAGGGCCACCCGCCGGGGGACGGCGGCCCGCCCCTCGGCCTCGCGGACGGCCGTGCGCAGGGAATCGGGATCCGGCCCGGCACCCGAGGGGACGACGGCGGCCACCACGGCCTGCCCCCATTCGGGATCGGGCACCCCGACCACGCACACCGCGGCCACCCCGGGCTGCCCCGCGAGCACCCGCTCCACGGCGGCGGGGGCGACCTTCTCCCCGCCGGTGACGATCACGTCGTCCGCGCGGCCGAGGACCGTGAGCCGCTCGCCGTCCCAGCGGCCCAGGTCCCCGGTCACGAACCGCCCCCCGGCGAACGCCGCCGCGGTCAGCGCCGGGTCATCGAGGTAGCCGGAGGCGAGCATCGGCCCGGACAGGGCGAGCCGGCCCCCGTCGAGGTGCACGCCGACGCCGTCGAGCGGCACGCCGTCGTACACGCACCCGCCGCAGGTCTCGCTCATCCCGTAGGTCGTGACGACCCGGATCCCGGCGTCCTCGGCCCGCGTGCGCAGGGCAGGGGCGAGGGCCGCCCCGCCGATGAGGACGGCGTCGTACCCGGCCAGGGCGTACATCCCGGCGGAGTGGTCGTCGAGGATCCGGCCGAGCTGCGTCGGGACGAGGGAGACGTAGCGGCGGGCGCCGTGCGGCAGCCGCCCCGTGGCCCGGGCGAACCCGGCGGGCCGGAACCCCTCCCGGACGTCCTGCACCACCGGCTGCGCGCCGGCCAGCAACGCGCGCAGGATCACCTGCACCCCCGCGACGTGGGCGGCGGGCAGCGCGAGGACCCAGCGGGCGGGGCCGCCGAGCCGGGCCTCGGTGGCGCGGGCGGACGCGGCGAGCGCCGCGGCGGTGAGCATCACGTGCTTGGGCCGGCCGGTGGACCCCGACGTCGAGATGACGACGGCGACCTCCGCCGGCACCTCGGCCGCCGGCGGGACGTCCGTCCCCGGCACGACCGCGGGCCCGCTGCCGTCGAGCGCGGCCCGCAACGCCTCCGTCAGGTCCTCGACCGAGTCCGGGGAGCCGTCGACGGGCACCGCACGCAGCTCACGCATGCGGCCCAGTCTCGCCTACGCTCCCGGACGTGGTCCGGGGGTGGTGCCGCCACCCCCGGACCACACCGCGCTACACGGCCGTCAGGCTGACCCGCCGCTGCTCCAGGTCCAGCTGCAGGACGCGCACCGACACGGTGCCGCCGACCTGCGGCTCGCCGCCCCGCCACTCGGACACGTGCAGCAGCCCGTCCACGCCGCCGGACGCGCCGTCGTGCAGGCGCACGAAGGCCCCGAACGGCAGCACGGACACGACGGTCCCCTCGATGGGGGCCGCGCCCGCCAGCTGCGTCAGGAACTCCTGCCACGCCGGCGCCGGCGTGATCTCGCTGTGCTCACTCATGAATTCACCTCCCTCCACTGCTGTGTCGATCGACGTCGCAGTGGAGGTGGCGGGCCCCTGGCCCGCCTCGTGATCACGACTGAGCCGGGAAACCGATCTGTGCACGGCGCGAGGCCGACCCGGCAGTCATGCCGATCACCCTAGTAGTGCCAGGGGTAAGGGGACCAGTCCGGTTCGCGCTTCTCGAGGAACGAGTCGCGTCCTTCGACGGCTTCGTCGGTCATGTAGGCCAGTCGGGTGGCTTCGCCCGCGAACAGCTGTTGTCCGACGAGGCCGTCGTCGATGAGGTTGAAGGAGTACTTGAGCATGCGTTGGGCCTGGGGGGACTTGCCGAGGATCTCCCGGCCCCACTGCAGTGCTTCGGTTTCCAGCTCCGCGTGGGGGATGACGGCGTTGACGGCGCCCATGTTGTGCATCTGTTCGGCGGTGTAGGTGCGGCCGAGGAAGAAGATCTCGCGGGCGAACTTCTGGCCGACCTGGCGGGCGAGGTAGGCGGAGCCGTAGCCGCCGTCGAAGGAGCCGACGTCGGCGTCGGTCTGTTTGAAGCGGGCGTGCTCGGCGCTGGCGAGGGTGAGGTCGGCGACGGCGTGTAGGGAGTGTCCGCCGCCGGCGGCCCATCCGTTGACGACGGCGATGACGATTTTGGGCATGAACCGGATGAGTCGTTGGCATTCGAGGATGTGCAGGCGCCCGGCGCGTCCGGGTTCGACGCTGTCGGCGGTGTCGCCGGAGGCGTACTGGTAGCCGGTGCGCCCCCGGATCCGCTGGTCGCCGCCGGAGCAGAACGCCCAGCCGCCGTCCTTGGGTGAGGGTCCGTTGCCGGTCAGCAGCACGCAGCCGACGTCGGAGCTGGTGCGGGCGTGCTCCAGGGCCCGGTAGAGCTCGTCGACGGTGTGGGGGCGGAAGGCGTTGCGCACCTCGGGGCGGGCGAACGCGATCCGCACGACTCCGCAGTCGACGGCCCGGTGGTAGGTGATGTCGGTGAAGTCGAACCCGGGCACCACCGCCCAGGCCGCGGGATCGAAGGTCTCGGACACGAGGTCGGCCGGGCTGCTCACGACCGGAATCTATAACCCGCCCGGCCCGCCCCGCCGCGGCACCGTGGAACCGCCCGCCGGCGAGCCGCTCGCCTCGGGCGCGACGAGTCGGCCCGCCTCGGAGTTGACGAGTCGGCTCGCCTCCGTCTCGATCGCCGCACCGATGTCCGCGGGCGGGGCGGTCCCCTTCGGCAGATGGGCCACGAGCTCGACGGCGACATCCCGCAGCTTGCGGTTGGTCGACTGCGAGGCGGCGATCAGCATCCGGAACGCGCCGTCGTCGTCACAGCCGTGGATGAGCATCAACATGCCCTTGGCCTGCTCGATCACGGGGCGGCTGCGCAGGGCCGTCTCCAGCTGCGCGACGCGTTCGAGGAGGGCCTCGTCCGGGCGTGACGGATCGAGGTCGTCGGGCATCTACACACCAGTCCAGCGGTCTCGGTCTGCAAGGGACCGCGGGCCTCGCTGCTGGACCTGCGCCGGGTGACGTTACCAAGCGCCTGATGCACCCTGCGTGACCACACCCCCGTCGATCCGGCGTACGGTCGGGTCGGCCGCAGGGGGGAGCCGGGATGCAGGCACGCGAGATGCTGGCGATCGGCCTGGTCGCGGTGCCGGGGGTGGCACTCGGGATCGTCGGCACCACCCATCCGCAGGTGCTCGACCCGTCCACCGCGCACATGTGGTGGACCATGCACGTGGCCCTGGTGCCGGTGTTCCCGCTGCTGGGCCTGGTCCTGGTGTGGCTGGTGCGCGGCCGGCACGATCCCGTCGCCTGGGTCGCCCGGGTCGGGGCCTACGTCTACGCGACCTTCTACACCGGCCTCGACGTGCTGGCCGGGATCGCCGCCGGCCGGGCGGTCGAGCTGCAGCCCGAGGGGAGCCCCGCCGCGCTCGCGATGCTGCGGATCGGCAACGCCCTGGGCGACGTCGGCTCCTGGGCCTACCTCGCCGCCGCCGTCGCGACCGCGCTGGTCGTGCTGCGCCGGCACGGCATCCGCGCACTGCCCGGCGGGGTCGTCCTCGTCGCGGCGTCGGTCCCCTTCCTGTACGCCCACATCTACTGGCCCGTCGGGGTGTTCTCGATGCTCGGCATGGCGGTCGGTGCGGCGCTGCTGCAGGGCGCCTCGGGGCTGCGGTTGCCCGCCCGCCCGACGGGTGCCACGGTCGCCGGGGTGGAGGGGACGCCGCGATGAAGCCGATCCGCGAGACCGCCGGCGTGAACGCGCAGGTGCTGGCGGCGCTGCGGGCGGCGGTGATCAGCGGCGAGCTGGTCCCCGGCACGCTCTACTCGGTGCACACCCTCGCCGCGCAGCTCGGCGTCTCCCGCACGCCGGTCCGCGAGGCGCTGATCAAGCTCGCCCAGCAGGGCATGGTGCGCTTCGAGCGCAACCGGGGCGTCCGGGTGCTGCTCACGAGCCTGCACGACCTCGAGGAGGTCTTCGCGCTGCGGCTGCTCCTCGAACCGCCCGCGGTGGCCCGCGCCGTCACCCGTCTCGACGACTCCACCCGCCGCGAGGTCCGGCGCGCCTTCGCCGCCATGGAGAAGGCCGCGAAGGCGGACGACGACTTCACGATGTTCGAGCACGACCGCCGCTTCCACCGCTCGCTGCTCGAGGCCTCCGGCAACGCCCGGCTGGCCGCCCACGTCGACGGCCTACGGGACATGGTGCTGCGCAGGGGCGTCTCGACGGCGCGCGAGTCCCGCAGCCTCGACGAGATCGTGGCCGAGCACCGCCTGATCCTGGACCTGGTCGAGTCCGGGGACTCCCACGGCGCCGCCGACGCCATGCGTGCCCACATCCGGCACACCGCCGAGCTCCTGATCGCCCAGGAGGCGAAGGGATATCCCGACGCGGGGGAGATCCCGCTCGATCTCGACCTCGACTGGACGTGCGGACCCTGACCCCTCGGCCAGGCGCCCCGCGTTGACGAGTGGCATGCCACATGCCACGGTCGGTCCGCAGGGTGCACCCCCTCCAGCGCTGAAGGGACCACGATGGCCACCGCCACCAAGCTCACCGTCATCCCGTGCGGAGCGATGACCGCCGACCTCACCTGGCTGCTGCTCAAGCCCGGCGTCAGCATCAAGCCCCGCCAGGAGAAGAACGCCCCGACCGACTGGGTGGACGTGCCGACGCACTGCGTCCTCGTCGAGACGGACGAGGGCAAGCTGCTGTGGGACACCTCGTGCCCGGCGGACTGGGAGCAGCGCTGGGAGCCCACCGGCCTGCAGAACTTCTTCCCCTACGATAAGGCCGGTCCGGACGAGTACCTCGACGCCCGGCTCAACCAGATCGGCGTAGGCCTCGACGAGATCGACTACGTCGTGCTCTCCCACCTGCACTTCGACCACGCCGGCAACGCCCAGATGTTCAAGAACACCAACGCGAAGATGGTGTGCTCGGACAAGGAGAAGGAGTTCGCCCTCAACTTCGACGGCGACTTCAACGGGGCCCACCTCAAGGCGGACTACGAGGGGCTCGACTGGGAGACGGTCAGCGGCGACGTCGAGAACTTCCTGCCGGGCGTGTCCCTGATCCAGACGCCGGGCCACACCATCGGCTGCATGTCCATGCAGGTCGACCTGCCCGACTCGGGGCCGATGATCTTCACCTCGGACGCCGTCTACATGGGCGACAGCTACGGCCCGCCCGCGGCGCCCGCCGCGATCGTCAACAACCTGGAGCAGTGGTTCTCCTCGGTGGAGAAGCTGCGCGGCATCCAGGAGCGCACCGGCGCCCAGATGATCTTCGGGCACGACGCGAACCAGATCCACGAGCTGCGGACGGCACCGGAGGGGTCGTACACGTGACCAGCACATTCGAGGTCCCCGAGCTGACCGAGGAGACGATCTTCACCTGGGGCGCGCCGCCGCTGAAGTTCGGCGCCGGGGCCATCGACGAGATCGGCTTCGAGCTCACCGCCTACGGCGCGAAGCGGGTCCTGATCGTCACGGACCCCGGGGTCAACGCCCTCGGTGCGCCGCAGCGCCTCGCGGACACCCTCAAGCGCTACGACATCGACTCCGAGGTGTTCGACGGCGTGCACGTCGAGCCCACGGACGAGTCCATGGACAAGGCGGCGGAGTACGCCCGCGTGCAGGGCCCGTGGGACGGGTTCGTGGCCGTCGGCGGTGGCTCGGCCATCGACACCGCCAAGGCGATCAACCTGCTGACCAGCCACCCCGGCACGCTGATGGACTACATCAACAAGCCGATCGGCAACGCCAAGGTCCCACCCGGTGCGCTCAAGCCCCTGATCGCGGTACCGACGACGGCGGGCACGGGCTCCGAGTCCACCGCCATGTGCGTCCTCGACATCCTGTCGATGAAGGTCAAGACGGGCATCAGCCACTGGCGCCTGCGCCCGACCCTCGCGGTGATCGACCCCCTGCTGACCATGACGCTCCCGCCCGAGGTCACGGCGGCGGCGGGCATGGACATCACCTGCCACGCCGTGGAGAGCTACACCGCGCGCTGGTACACCACGTTCGACCGCAAGAAGCCCGAGGAGCGGGTGACGTACTGCGGCTCGAACCCGGTGTCGGACCTGTGGTGCGAGAAGGCGATGTCGTTGCTGGCCCAGAGCTTCCGCACGGCCGTCGAGCGGGGTCACGAGGACATCGAGGCCCGCTCGAACATGATGATGGCCGCGACCTTCGCCGGCATGGGCTTCGGCAACTCCGGCGTGCACATCCCGCACGCCAACGCGTACCCGATCGCCGGCATGGTCAAGGACTACGTCCCGGAGGGCTACCCGCCCGACGAGCCGATGGTCCCGCACGGCCAGTCCGTCTCCCTGACGGCGCCCGAGGCGTTCCGCTTCTCCTTCGAGTCGGCTCCCGAGCGGCACCTGCGCGCCGCCGAGCTGATGGACCCGCGCGCGGACAGGCACAACGACCCCCGCGAGCAGCTCCCGTCCGTCCTCACCCGGCTCATGCAGGACATCGGCATCCCCAACGGGATCGGCGGCGTCGGCTACACCGAGGCGGACGTCCCCGACCTGGTCCCCGGCACCATGAAGCAACAACGCCTCCTGGCCACCTGCCCGAAGACCCCCACCGAGGACGACATCGCCTCGATCCTGACCCGCTCCGTCCAGAACTGGTGAAGCCCCTGTGAGTGGCAATAGTCGCCAGAGCGACTATTGCCACTCACGAGGCCCGGAGGGCCCATGCCGATCTACGTCTTCCGCTGCGGGTGCGGCGTGCGGTTCGAGCACCTGACGTCCATGACGGCCACGACCACCCCCGCGTGCCCCTCGTGCGGCGGCGAGACCGCGAAGGTCCCGGCCCGCTTCTCGCTCGGCGGCCAGGCCAGTCCCGGCCTGTCCCGGGACGAGATGCCGCAGACCTGGAAGGGCGTGTACGACGGCAACGCGGAGTACGTCGACCGCGCCCGCCGGGACTGGGACGCCCGGCAGAAGCTGGAGGAGAAGTACCCGGAGATCGCGGGGGACCAGCGGCCGATCCTGGCCCACGAGGGCCGCTACCACGAGGTCCCGCTGCGGGCGGGCGACATCCCGCTCTCCGGCACCCCACCCGTCCCCGGCGCCCGCGCGCACGGCCACGGACATGGCCACGGTCATGGCCACGCCGCCCCCGCGGCCCCGCCGGCCCCGAAGGGCGACTGACATCCGGGGGCCGTCCACCCCCCTGCTCCGCAGGAGGGCAGCACTGCCGCTCGGGGCGCGCGAGCGTCCCGCGGCCCGGAGGTCAGACTGACATCGTGACTGCGCTCGACCCCCTCACCGACCCCTCCGCCGCGCTGGCCGCCGACCTGGCCCGCGTGGTCGGCGGCGAGGTCCGGTTCGATCCCGCGCACCGGGCCATGTGGTCCGCGGACGCCTCGAACTACCGCAAGGTGCCCATCGGCGTGGTCTCCCCGCGTGACGACGCCGACGTCGAGGCCGCCCTGGCCGTGTGTCGGGAGCACCAGGTCCCCGTGCTGCCCCGCGGCGCCGGGACGTCGATCGCGGGCCAGGCCGTGAACACCGCGGTGATCCTCGACTTCACCCGGCACATGAACGCGATCCTCTCGATCGACCCGGACGCGCGAAGTGCACGGGTGCAGCCGGGCGTGATCTGCGACCAGCTCCGCGACGCCGCGGCCCCCCACGGCCTCACCTTCGGCCCCGACCCGAGCACCCACAACCGCTGCACGATCGGCGGGATGGTCGGCAACAACGCGTGCGGCTCGCACTCCGTGGCGTGGGGCAAGACCGTCGACAACACCGAGAGCCTCGAGCTGCTCACCTACCGCGGATCCAGACTGGACACCGCCGCCCCCACCGGCGAGATCCCGGAAAAGCTTGCGGCGCTGCACGACCGGATCGGATCACGCGTCGCCGAGGCCTTCCCCGATCTCACCCGCCGTGTGTCCGGCTACAACCTCGACCAGCTGGGTGGGCCGGGTGGGCCGGGGGCCCTCGCCAAGGCGATCGTCGGCTCCGAGGGCACGCTCGGCGTGATCACCGCGGCCACCATGCGGCTCGTCGAGTCCCCGCCGGCCCGCGCGCTGGCCGTCCTCGGGTTCGAGTCGGCCTACGTCGCCGCGGACAACGTGATGGTCGTCCGCGAGCACTCGCCGCTGACGATCGAGGGCATGGATGCCGGCCTCATCGCGGCCCTGCGCGCCCAGAACCCCGTCGAGACCATGTCGAGGGCGCTCCCGCCCGGCGGCGGCTGGCTCTACGTGGAGACGGGCGGTGCGGACCGCGCCGAGGCCCGCGCCTCCGCCGCGGCGATCGCGAAGGCCATGCGGCCCTACGGGTTGACCGAGGCCGTGGTCGAGGACGACCCGGCGCGCATGAAGGCGCTGTGGCGGATCCGCGAGGACGGCGCGGGGATCCTGACCCGCAGCCCGGACGGCGGCGAGGCCTGGCCCGGCTGGGAGGACGCCGCCGTCCCGCCCGAGAAGTTCGGGTCCTACCTGCGCGAGTTCGACCGGGTGCTGGAGCGGCACGGCCGCCGCGGCGTCTACTACGGACACTTCGGCGACGGCTGCCTCCACGTCCGCATCGACTTCGACCTCCTGAGCGACAAAGGGATCGCGAACTTCCGGGCGTTCATGGAGGACGCGGCGGACGCCGTCGTCGCGCACGGGGGCTCCCTGTCCGGCGAGCACGGCGACGGGCGCGCGCGGTCGGAACTGTTGCCGCGCATGTACCCGCCGGACATCATCGCGGCCTTCGAGGAGTTCAAGGGGATCTTCGACCCGGACGACCGGTGCAACCCCGGCTGCATCGTCCGGTCCGCGCGAATGGACGAGGACCTGCGGATCTTCGTCGGCATGCCCACGATGCACGACGACCCGCAGCTCGCCTTCACCCACGATCGCGGCTCCTTCACGCGGGCCACCCGGCGCTGCCTCGGGGTCGGGAAGTGCGTCACGTCGCACGGCGGTGTGATGTGCCCCAGCTACCGCGCCACCGGCGAGGAGCGGCACTCCACCCGCGGCCGGGCCCGGCTGCTGTTCGAGATGGCCAACGGCGAGGTGGTCACCGGCGGCTGGCAGGACGACGACGTGGCCGAGGCGCTCGATCTCTGCCTGTCCTGCAAGGGATGCAAGACCGACTGCCCGGTCGGCGTCGACATGGCGGCGTACAAGACCGAGTTCCTCGCGAACCGCTACAAGAACAAGCTCCGCCCGCGCTCGCACTACTCGATGGGCGCGCTGCCGCGCTGGATGCGGCTGGTCGGGAAGCTCCCGGCGAGCGCGGTCGGGCTGCTCAACGCCCTGGCCCGGGTGACGCCGCTCGCCGCGCTGGCCAAGCGGGCCGGGGGGATCGCCCCGGAGCGGTCGATCCCGGAGATCGCGCCGGAGACCTTCACGACGACGGCCCGCATCCGGGCCCTGGGGGCGGCCCCGGGAGCGGTGCCCGACCGGCGTGCGGGTCCGCGTGCGCCGGGCTCCCGCGGCCGCCTGCTCCTCTGGCCGGACACCTTCACCAACCACTTCGATCCCGCCATCGCCGAGGACGCCGTCGCCGTCCTCGAACACCTCGGCTACGCCGTCGAGCTCCCGCCGCGGACGGTCTGCTGCGGTCTCACCTGGACCTCCACCGGCCAGGTCTCCGCGGCCCGCCGGGTCCTGCGACGGTCGTTGCGCACCCTCGAGCCGTGGCTCACCGCCGGCGTCCCCGTCGTCGGTCTGGAGCCCTCCTGCACCGCCGCGCTGCGGGCGGACGCCGGGGAGCTCCTCCCGGACGAGCCGCTGGTCGAGGCCCTGGACGTGCGCACCTTCGCCGAGCTGCTCGCCGACCACCTCGACGAGCTGCCGGCCGGCCCGCCGACGACCGCCCTGGTCCAGCTGCACTGCCACCAGCACGCGGACCTGGGGTCGGACGCCGACGGGGCCGTGCTGGCGGCGCTCGGCGTCGAGGCCGAGATCCTCGACTCGGGCTGCTGCGGGCTCGCGGGCAACTTCGGCTTCGAGAAGGGCCACTACGACGTGTCGATGGCCGCCGCCGAGCGGGTGCTGCTGCCGGCCGTGCGCGCCGCGGCCCCGGACGTCGAGGTGCTCGCCGACGGGTTCTCCTGCCGCACCCAGCTGCGCCAGGCCGGCACCCGCGAGCCCGTCCACCTGGCCACACTGGCGGCTCGCGCAGTCAGGGGAACGCCCGCGGACGGCTGAGCGTTCACCGGGTCGAGAACCCCGACCCCGGAGGAACGTCCGTGCCCCTCACCCGCGCCCTGTCGTCGGCCGCACTCGCCGGCCTGGCGCTGGCCGTGGTGCTGATCCTCGGGCTGACCCTGTTCGTGTCCGATGTGGACCCGGTCCGCCGCACGATCAGCGAGTACGGCCTGCAGCCGGAGTACAGGACGATCTTCGACATGGGCGTGCTGGCGTTCGCGGCGGCCTGCGTGCTGGTCGCGGCGGCACTGCCGCGGGCGGGGATCGCGGGGTGGGGAGCCGCGACCGGGCTGGGCGTGGCCGCGCTCGGGCTGGCCACCGTCGTCGTCTTCGAGAAGACGGACTGGTCGGTCGGGCCGAGCCTCGGCGGCTCGATCCACCGCTACGCGAGCCTCGTCGCGTTCCTCGTGCTCCCGGTCGCCGCGATCGTCGCGGCCCGCGGGCACCGCGGCGCCCACGCGGCCTGGTCACGGTGGCTCGGTGTCGCGTCCCTGGCCTGGTTCCTGCCGATCGTGGCGGGATTCGCGCTGCGCCCGGTGACCGGCCGCTCCTGGTGGCAGACGATCCCGCTCGGCCTCGTCGAACGCGGCCTCGCGCTCACCGAGGTGCTCACGGTCGCGGCGCTGGCGATCTGGGGTCTGGCCGCGTCCCGGGCCGTGGCGGGCGCGCCGGCGGGGGCGGTCCCCGAGCGCAGTGTGAGATGACCCGTGGTGCGGGCCCGCCGTCATGGGGTATGTCTCCAGGCATGGTTCCCACGATCACGCTGAACGACGGTGTGCAGGTCCCGCAGCTCGGCTTCGGCATCTGGCAGGTCGAGCCCGGTCGGCCGACGGTCGACGCCGTGACGCAGGCGTTCGAGGCGGGCTACCGGCACGTCGACACCGCGCAGATGTACCGCAACGAGGAGGGAGTCGGGCAGGCGATCGCCGAGTCCGGCCTCTCCCGGGACGAGATCTTCGTCACCACCAAGCTGAACAACAACCGGCACGGCCGCGAGGAGGCCCAGAAGTCCCTCGAGGAGAGCCTCACGAAGCTCGGCCTCGACCACGTCGACCTGTTCCTCATCCACTGGCCGCTGCCGGCCCGGGACGACTTCGTCGACACCTGGCGGGGCCTCGAGGACGCGAAGGCCGCCGGGAGGACCCGGTCGATCGGCGTGTCCAACTTCCAGGTGGCGCACCTGGACCGGCTGGCCGCCGAGACGGACACCGTGCCGTCGGTCAACCAGATCGAGCTGCACCCGACCTTCGGCCAGCCCGAGCTGCGCGCCTACCACCGTGACAACGGGATCGCGACGGAGGCCTGGAGCCCGCTGGGGCAGGGCGGCCCGCTGCTGTCCGCCCCGATCGTCACCGCGCTCGCGGAGAAGTACGGCCGCAGCCCCGCCCAGGTGGTGCTGCGGTGGCACCTCCAGCTGGGCAACATCGTCTTCCCCAAGTCCGTGACGCCCGCGCGGATCCGGGAGAACATCGACGTCTTCGACTTCGAGCTCGCCGACGACGACGTGGCCACCCTGAGCGGCCTGGACGAGGGCGAGGCGGGCCGGCTCGGCCCGAACCCGGACAACCTGAGCTGAGCGCGCCCTGCGAGGTCCGCGGAACCTCGGTACGGTCGGCCGAATGTTGGCAATCACCGATACCGCGGCCGAAGCCATCAAGTCCCTGACCAGCGACGCGGAGCTGCCGGACGGCGGCGGCCTGCGCATCGCGGCGACGGACGCCGAGGAGGGCCTCGAGCTCTCCCTGGCGGCGCAGGCGGACCAGGCGGACACCGTCCTGGAGGGGGAGGGGCTGACCGTCTTCCTCGAACCCACCGCCGCCGAGGTGCTCGACGACAAGGTCCTCGACGTGCAGCCCTTCACCACGCCCGAGGGCGAGGAGGAGCTCCGCTTCGCCATCGGCCCCCAGGCCTAGCCCGCAGTCCCCCCGCTCACCGGACCCTGTGGGTGCCCGTACCCCTCCCGGGGACACGGGCACCCGCGGGGTCTTCCCCTGTGCGGGACCCTGGGTGCCCCGGCTCGAGGAGGAGCGATGGACGCGGGTGCGATCGCCGCCGAGGTGCAGGCGGGACGGAGTGCGGTCGACGTCGTCGAGGAGGCTCTGGCGCGGATCCGTGAGCTCGATCCGGGGATCCGGGCGTTCCGCGAGGTCAGCACGGTGGCCCGGGAGGACGCCGCGGCGGTCGACGAGAACCCGGACCGGGCGTCGCTGCCGCTCGCCGGTGTGCCCGTCGCCGTCAAGGAGAACGTGGGGCCGGACCACGAGATCGTCCGGCGGTGGCGCGGTGCGGGCGCGGTCGTCGTCGGGACGACGAGAATGCCCGAGCTGGCGATCTGGCCCATGACGGACGACCCGACCGGCATCACCCGCAACCCGCAGGATCCGCGGGTCACGGCCGGTGGATCGTCCGGCGGGGCCGGTGCCGCGGTGGCGACGGGCATGGTCGCGCTCGCCCACGGGACGGACGGGCTCGGCTCGATCCGGATCCCCTCCGCGGTGTGCGGCGTCGTCGGGATCAAGCCCGGGCGGGGCCTGCTGCCCACGGACATGCCGGCCGGCTCCTGGCTCGGGCTCAGTGAGCACGGCGTCCTCGCCCGCAGCGCCGCGGACGTCGCCCTCGGCCTGGACGTGCTGGCCGGGCGCTCCCCGACCCCGCTGGAGGAGCCGACCGGCCTGCGGATCTCGGTCGACCTGCGCAATCCCGTCCGCGGGATGGCCGTGTCGGCGGCCGACCGGCAGGCCGTCGCCACCGCCGCGGCCGTCCTCGCCGGGGCCGGGCACACCGTCGTCGAGGGCGGGCCCGCGCAGCCGGCCTCGCTCGGGCCGCACGGCTCGATGCTGTGGACCGTGGCGGTGAACGCCGAGGTGGAGGAGCTGGGCCTGGACCGGGCGGCGTTGCAGCCGCGTTCCCGACGGCACGCCGCGCTCGGCCGCCGGCTCGCACGCTTCGCCGGCCCCGGCCCGCGAGCGGCCTGGCGGGCGCGCTGCGAGGCCTGGTTCGCCGAGGGCCGGGACGTCCTGCTCACCCCGACGCTCGCCGCGGATCCGCCGCCCGCCGAGGACTGGCACCTCCGCCCGTGGCGGTCCAACATCCTCGCCGCCCTGCGCTACGCGCCGTTCGCGGCGCCCTGGAACCTCGCCGCCCTCCCGGCGCTGTCGGTCCCGGTCGGCCACCGCCCCACCGGCCTCCGCGGCGCCGTCCAGCTCATCGGCCCACCGGGCTCCGAACGCCGCCTCCTCGCCCTCGCCGCCCAGCTCCCCCTGTGAGTGGTGACGCCCCTGGCAGGGGCGAGAGCACTCACGACCTCGGCTGACCTGCGGAAACGGGCTACGGGGTCTGTTCGGTCACGGTGCCGTCCGCGACCGCCCAGCGGCGGGTGGCGCGGACCGTGTCGAGCATCCGGCGGTCGTGGGTCACCAGCAGGACCGTGCCGGGGAAGCCGTCGAGGGCCTCCTCCAGCTGCTCGATCGCGGGCAGGTCGAGATGGTTGGTGGGCTCGTCGAGCACCAGCAGGTTGACCTCGCGCGCCTGCAGCAGCGCCAGGGCGGCGCGGGTCCGCTCGCCCGGGCTCAGGGACGCGGCGGGGCGGGGGACGTGCTCCTTCGTCAGACCGAACTTGGCCAGCAGGGTCCGCACCTCGGACTCCGGCCAGTCCGGCACGGCCCGGCCGAACGCCGTCACCAGGGGTTCGGGGCCGAGGAACAGGCCGCGGGCCTGGTCCACCTCGCCGACGACGACGCCGGAGCCGAGCCCGCCCTCGCCGGAGGCGAGGGGGATCCGGCCGAGCAGGGCGCCGAGCAGCGTGGACTTCCCGCTGCCGTTGTCCCCGGTGATCATCACCCGGTCCGCCCAGTCGACCTGCAGCGTCACCGGGCCGAGGGTGAACTCCCCCCGGCGCACGACCGCCCCGTCGAGGCGCGCCGCGACCGCGCCGGAGCGGGGCGCGGCGGCGATCGTCATGTGCAGCTCCCACTCCTTGCGGGGCTCCTCCACGACGTCCAGCCGCTCGATCATCCGCTGCGTCTGCCGAGCCTTCGACGCCTGCTTCTCGCTCGTCTCGGTCCGCTTGGCCTTGACGTTCTTGTCGTTGTCCTTCGACTTGCGCCGCGCGTTGCGCACGCCCTGGGCCATCCAGTTCCGCTGCATCTGCGCGCGGTCCTTGAGGTGGTCGAGCTTGTCGTCGTACTCCTCGTAGGCCTCGCGCGCGTGCCGGCGGGCGATCTCGCGTTCGGCGAGGTAGCTGTCGTAGCCACCGTCGTACACGCCGACCCGGCGCTGGTGCAGGTCCAGCTCCACGATCCGGTTCACGGTGCGCGCCAGGAACTCCCGGTCGTGGGAGACGATCACGGCCGGACTCCGCAGGCCCTGCACGAACCGCTCGAGCCGGTCCAGGCCGTCGAGGTCGAGATCGTTGGTGGGCTCGTCGAGCAGCAGCACGTCGTAGCGGGAGAGCAGCAGCGCGGCCAGCCCGGCGCGCGCGGCCTGGCCACCGGAGAGATCGGTCATGAACGCGTCGAGCGGCACCCCGAGCCCGACCTCCGCGGCCACCTCGCCGGCCCGTTCCTCCAGGTCGGCGCCCCCGAGCGCGAGCCAGCGGTCGAGGGCGGCGGAGTACTCCGTGCCGTCGGTCTCGGCCAGCTGCTCGGCGGCGGCGTCCATGTGTGCCTGCGCCGCGGTGACGCCGGTGCGGCGGGCCAGGTAGGCGGCCACCGTCTCGCCCGGACGCCGTTCGGGCTCCTGGGGGAGCAGGCCCACGCTCGCGTCCGGGGGGCTCAGGGAGATCCCGCCCTCCTCGGGCGCGTCCACACCCGCGAGCATCCGGAGCAGCGTGGACTTGCCCGCCCCGTTCACCCCCACGAGCCCGACGACGTCCCCGGGCGCGACGACGAGATCGAGCCCGCTGAACAGGATCCGGGCACCGTGCCCGGCGGCGAGGCCGGAGGCCTGAAGAGTCGCTGTCATGACGGATCCGAGCGTACGGGGTGTCGGTCGCCGAACTTGACAGCCTGGTGCACTAGCTTGAAGCCAACTTGATACTTGAAAGTTGATGCCGTGAAGAAGGATGATCTCGTCGCACTGCTCGACGAGCTGCGCATGCTCGGCGGCGAGCCGACGGACATCGAGGCGAAGGCCGCAGCGGGAGGGCTGCCCGCGTCGGTGACCGAGACCGCCTCGGCCTTCGCCAACACGAATGGCGGCACCCTCGTCCTCGGCGTCGACGAGCGTGACGGGTTCGCCCTCGTCCCGCTCCCCGATCCGGTCAAGCTCCGCGACGACCTGGTGTCGGCCCTGAGCGACCAGCTCGCCCCGCCGCTGCGGCCGACCGTGGACCTCGTCGAGATCGACGGCCGGGTCGTCGTGGCAGCGGAGATCGATCCGCTGCCGTCCGACCAGCGCCCGTGCTTCGTGGAGCGGCGAGGCATGGCGACCGGGTGTTACGTGCGCACCGGCGACGGCGACCGGCGGATGACCCAGACCGAGGTCGGCCTGGCCATCGCCAACCGGGGCCAGCCGCGGTACGACGCGGAGCCGGTACCGGGCGCGACGATCGACGACCTCGACCGGCCGCCGATCCTGCGGACGCTCGAGCGGGTGCGGACCACGAGCCGCGCTCTGCGGGACGTCGACGACGTGACCGCCCTCAAGCGACTACGGATCCTGAGCCGCGACGACGCCGAGGTCCCCACGCTCGCCGGCCTGCTGACGTTCGGGGTCTTTCCTCAGCAGTTCTTCCCCCAGCTGACGATCTCGCTCGTGGTGATGCCCTCGACCACAGCGGACCGGTCGCCCGTCGCGCCGAGGTTCGTCGACAACCCGACGATCCGTGGGGCCATCCCGGATCTGGTGGCCGAGTGCCTGGCCGCGGTGCGACGGCACCTGTCGGTGCGCACCTATGTCGACGGTGACGGCCGCCGTGACCAGCTCGACTACCCCATGGAGGCGGTGCGCGAGGCCGTGGTCAACGCGGTCCTGCACCGCGACTACAGCCCCGGCACGCGCGGCACGCAGATCCAGGTCGAGCTCCATCCCGACCACCTCGTCGTCCGGAGCCCGGGCGCGCTGTTCGGGCCGGTGACGGTGGCCGACCTCGGGATCGAGGGTGTCTCGTCGTCCCGGAACAGCTTCCTCGCGCAGCTGCTCTCGGACACCTACCTGCCTCGCAGCGATCGTCTGGTCGCCGAGAACCGCGCCTCCGGCATCCTCGTGATGATCCGCGAGCTGCAACGGTCCGGCCTGGGGCGCCCCCGTTTCGACAATCACCCCAGCCGGTTCGAGGTGCGGTTCGCCCGGTCCGAGCTGATGGACCCGGAGACCCGTCGCTGGCTCGGCGCCCTGCACCGTCCCGGATTCGGGCAGCTGCACGAGCTGGCATTGGCGATGATGCGGCACGGCCACGATGTGACGAACGCCCACCTGCGCGAGTACGGCGCAGATCGCGGTGAGGCCACACGAGTCCTGGGTGACCTCGTCACCGCGGGGCTCGTGATGAAGCAGGGGGGTCGTCGCTACGCGTGGTACGGGCTCGTGCCGGAACCGGTCGCCGCCCAGCCGGATCTCTTCGGCCCGGGTGCCTCCGGCTCGTCGACGACGGACCTCGTCGCCGAGACGCTGGAACGGATCGGCGAGTCGACGGCCGCGGAGCTCGCCGACACCGTCGGTCGCTCGAGGGCGTCGGTGCTGACGGCGTTGCGGGGGCTCGCGACCGCGGGGCGGGTCGTTGCCGTCGGCGCTCAGCGCAGTCCGCAACGTCGGTACGTCTGGGTGCGGTGACGCCTTTCGGCGCTGCGGCCGGTGCACGGTCGGCCTACGGGCCATGATGCCCGCATGACGCTGGAGCCCTTCCCCACCGACTGGCAGCGCGCCCTCGCCGTCGTCGCGCATCCGGACGACATGGAGTACGGCGCGTCGGGGGCGGTCGCCGCGTGGACGCAGGCCGGCAAGGAGGTCGCCTACCTGCTGGTCACGCGCGGCGAGGCGGGCATCGACTCGCTGTCGCCCGCGGAGTGCGGGCCGGCGCGCGAGCAGGAGCAGCGTCGGGCGTGCGCGGCCGTCGGCGTCGAGCAGTGCGAGTTCCTGGACCATCCCGACGGGGTGATCGAGTACGGCCTGCCGCTGCGCCGCGACATCGCCGCCGCGATCCGCCGGCACCGCCCCGATCTGGTGATCACCGGCAACTTCGCGGACCGCTGGGCGACGGGCGGGCTGAACATGGCCGACCACGTCCACACCGGCCGCGCCACCCTCGACGCCGTGCGCGACGCCGGCAACCGCTGGGTCTTCCCGGGCGCCGGCGGCGAGCCCTGGAACGGCGTGCGGTGGCTCGCCGTGTCGGGATCGCCGCAGGCCACGCACGGCGTCGACATCGGCGAGGTGTTCGACCGGGCGGTCGCCTCGCTGTCCGCCCACGAGCTCTACCTGCGGGGGCTCGGCGGGGGCGGCATGGCCGATCCGGAGGCCTTCCTGCGTCCCCACGCCGAACAGGCCGCGCAGCAGCTGCCCGGCGCGACGCTCGCCACGACCTTCGAGCTGCACGATCTCGGCGCCTAGAATCGGCGGGATGAGCACTGCACCCGGCCCCGTCCAGGCCGGGGTGGTCGTCGACGAGCTGGTGCGCTGCGGCGTCCGCGACGCCGTGCTCTGCCCCGGCTCGCGCAACGCCCCCCTGGCCTTCGCGCTGCACGCCGCGGACGTCGCGGGCCGGCTGCGCCTGCACGTGCGGATCGACGAACGGACGGCCGGCTTCCTCGCGCTCGGCCTGGCCCGGGGCTCGGGGCTCCTCGTCCCCGTGGTGACGACGTCCGGGACCGCGGTCGCCAACCTGCACCCGGCGGTCCTCGAGGCCTCCCACTCCGGCGTCCCGCTGCTGGCCCTGGTCGCCGACCGCCCGCCCGAGCTCGTCGGCACCGGGGCGAGCCAGACGATCGCGCAGGCCGGGATCTTCGGTTCCGCGGTCCGCGCCGCGGTCACCCTCGCCGTCGCGCGGTCCGCCGCGGACCACGCCGCGTGGCGCTCGGCGATCGACCGCGCCGTGGCCGCGGCACTCGGCACCCTCGGTGGCCCTCCCGGCCCGGTGCACGTCAACGCGCCCTTCGCGGAACCGCTGGTACCCGGCGACGATCCGGTGCCGGCCGGGCGCGACAACGGTCTGCCGTGGACGGACGTCGGACGGGTGCGGCGCCTCCCGCCGCCGCTGCCGCTCGATCCCTCGGCCCCGACCCTCGTGGTCGCGGGCGACGGCGCGGGCGTCGATCCCGCGCTGCTCGGGGACACACCGGTCGTCGCCGAGCCGTCGTCGCCGCTGTGGGCCCACGCCCTGCGCACGGGTCCGTGGCTGCTCGGTTCGCTACCGCCGCCCGCGCAGGTGGTCGTGGTGGGCAGGCCGACCCTGCACCGGGGCGTCGCGCAGCTGCTGGCCTCGCCGGCCGTCGCGGTGTACGCCGCCGCCGACCCGTCCGGTCTGCCGTGGACGGACGTGCCGGGCACGGTCCGGGCCGTTGGCGCCCTGCCCGCGCTGGACCCGCCCGCGGACTGGGTGCGGTGGTGGCGGGAGGCGGACGCGGCGGGCTCGGCAGCGCTCGACCGCGCGCTCGACCGGCTCGGGGCGCCGCGCGGGCTCGGCCTGGCGCGGGACCTCGTCGCCGCCCTGCCCGCGGGCAGCAGGCTGGTGCTCGGCTCCTCCAACCCGGTTCGCGACGTCGGCCTGGCCGCCGCGCCGCGCCCGGGCCTGACCGTGGTGTCCAACCGGGGGGTCGCGGGGATCGACGGCACCGTGTCGACGGCGGTCGGTGCGGCCCTGACCCATCCCGGCCCGACCGTCGCCCTGCTCGGCGACCTCACGCTCCTGCACGACACCACGGGCCTGCTCATCGGCCCGGACGAGCCCCGGCCGGCGCTCACCCTCGTCGTGCTCAACGACGCGGGCGGCGGGATCTTCGGGCTGCTCGAGCAGGGGGCGCCCGCCCACGCCGCCTCGTTCGAACGGGTCTTCGGCACCCCGCACCGCGTGGACCTCGCCGCCGTGGCGCGCGGCTTCGGCGCCAGCCACACCCTCGCCACCGCCCCCGACGAGCTCGCCGCCGCCCTGGTCCCGGAACCGGACGGCCCGCCCGGACTGCGGATCGTGGAGGTCCGCGCGGACCGGGCCACGCTCCGCGCCGGCCACGCCGCCCTCGCCGAGGAGATCGCCGCCGCCGTGGCGGCGGTGGGAGCGACGCCGTCGCAGCCGAGCTGACCACGGCGCGGGCGCCGGGGCACCTCGGCCGTTCCTCGTGCTCGGCCAGCACCAGGGATCGGGCGCCGGTCGATCACGAGGAACCTCAGCCGAGTCCTTCTCGCGGCTGATCGACCTGATCATCAGGAGGGGCCGCGTCCGCCGGACGATCGGTGCTCGGATCGTGGGCGTCGAGGGGGACTTTCGCGATGCGCTCGCCCGTGCGAGGACATGCCCGCGCGCTGCGGCATCGCCGGCAGCTGCGGGTGCTCCTCGACAGGCGTGATCGCAGCGTCGAGGTGAGCGGCCGATCGGCCGTACATGCACTCGGCCGTCCGGGGGAGAGGGCTGCGCCGAGCGGTCACTCTCCGCCAGCTACTGTGAGTTCTCCGTAACGGCGCGGGCCTGGTGGGCGATGCCGACATCGGGGCCACGGGCCCTCCGGCCGGTCCCCCGCCCGACCGCTCCCCGACCCGTCCGAGGACATCGTGCTGTCCACGCTCCGCCTCACGACCCCCGCCGTCCGGGGCGCCGCACAGGAGTGCGCGACCCTCCTGGTCGTCGCCCTGGGTCTGTGGCTCGCGCTGCGCTCGGCCGCCGGACCGCTGCCGGAGCGGGTGTCCGGGATCGTCGGGGTCGCCGGGGAGGGCCTCGCGGCCCTGATGATCGCGCTGGCCGGTCGGTCGACCGGCAACCGCCGCGCCGTCCGGATCGCCGCCGCGGTGGCGGGGCACGCGCTCGTCGGCCCGCTGCCCCTCGCCTTCGGCGGCGGCCCGGCGCCGGGACTGTGGCCCCTGGTCGGGCTCGTGATGCTGCTCGGGGTCGTGATCCTGCTGGTCGTGGCGGTGCGTCGGCGATCGCCGGCGGACCGTCCGGCAGTGACCGTCGCGGTCGCCGTCCTGGCCTGCTGCGTCGCGGCCGCCGGCACCCTGCGGGGGCTCGTCCCCGGTTTCGGGGTCCCGTCGGGCGCGGTTGCGGGGGCGTCCCTCGCGATCTGGGCCGGCCTCGGGGCCGCCGGCCTCCTGGCCGTCGGCGCGGGCCTGCGCCGGGACCGTCCGCTGCTCCGCCGCACGGGACTGGCCTTCGCGGCCCTGGCGATCGCCCACGCGATCCGGGTCTCGGGCGTGGCGGTCGCGGTGCCGCTGGCCCTGGAGCTGGCCGCGACGGTCGTCCTCCTGGGCGCGGCCGTCCCCTACTACGCCAGCACCCGCCGCCTCCTGGCGCGCCGCTCCAGCACGTCCCGCTCCACCCCGGCCCCGCGCGCCCCGTCCTCCGTCAGGTCGGACGGCCGGAACCGGGAGGCCCCCGGCGTCTGGAGGTCGGGTGCGAGGGCCTCGGTCACCGCTCCCGCCACCCGGGGCGCGGATCCGGGGAGCACTGATCCGGGGAGCGCGGGGACCGGGGCCGTCGGTCCGCGAAGCTCGGCCTCACCGGACCCGACAACCGGCACCCCCACCGGCCCGGTCCCGCACCAACGCCGCCCCGCCGCCCGCGCCTGACGGCCCTCCCATCCCTGCTGCCGAGTTCGGCGCAGTGATCACTGGTTCTGTCCGGAAAGCGCCACTTCCGGCGGGTTCTCGGACAGGGATGCTGATCATGAAGGCGCCGAGTGAGGTGTCGCCAGGGTCGGCGACTCCACGGCTGTGATCGCCGTCCGGGACCGATCGGCGCCGTTGCCGGCCGTGATGGGGCCGAAGTGGTGATCTTCGGCCTGGTGGTCGCCGCTTCTATCGGGAAAGCGCCACTTCCGGCGGCTGCTCGGACACGACCGGCGATCATGTGGGGGTCGTGTCCGGGGTGCCTTCCGGGGCGGGGCCGGGCGGGGCACCGGCGGTTCCGGCTGTGGTGGTCGGGTCCGCTCCGCCCTCCGGCGCGGGGGCGGGCGCCGGCGCCTGGGGCGCGGGGGGCTCGGTGGTCGGAGCAGGGGCGATCGGGGCGGGGGCCGGGGCCTCGGCCGTCGGATTCGGAGGTGCGGCACTCGGAGGCGTGGGGCTCGGGGGCGTGATCGCCGGAGGAGTATCTGCCGGAGGGGTGGCCGGGGGAGTGGTTTCCCCTGTCACACAGTTCGTGGCGGTGTCGGTGGGGTCCGTGGTGCAGGTCGCCAGGTCCACCTGCCCGTCGAGGAGGTCGGCACCGAGCCCGCCGTCGAGGGCGTCCACCCCCGATCCCCCGTAGAGGCGGTCCGCTCCGGCTTCCCCGGCCAGGTGGTCGATGCCCGCCCCACCCACCAGGACGTCGTCGCCGGCGCCCCCGGAGATCGTGTCGTCCCCGTCACCGCCGACGAGGCAGTCCGCACCCGCCGATCCGGTGATCGTGTCGCCCGCCGCCGAGCCGATGACGAGGAACGGGCCGGCGACACCCGGCCGGTCCCGTGCCGCGTCGAACGACGGGTTCGCGGCCGTCAGCGTGATCTTCTCCGCGAACGACGCCACCGTCATCCCCGCCGCCGCGCACTCCGCGGGCACGTCGGCGGCGGTCACGGGCGAGGCTGCGGGCGCGGGGGTGGCCGAGGCGGTCGCCGGTTTGGTGGTCGACGCCGGCGTGGCGGCGCGGGCGGCCATCAGCGACCTCGGGGTGGTCGCGGACGCCGAGGTCGAGACCGTCAACGTCCCCGTCGTGGTGTGGTTGAAGCCGCTGCCCGAGGTGGCGTAGGCGTGCAGCTGCAGCGGGACGCTGTCGGTCTTGCCGGTGAAGAGGCCCTGCAGCACCCCGCCGTACGTGGCGGTGATCGTGGAGGTGGTCGTGCTCCCCGCCTCGACGGACGCGGCGAGGGTGTTCTCGGCGCCGTTGAGCAGCGTGCAGTAGGGGATCGACGTCCCGGCGACGGAGAACGTGATGGTCGGGCCGATGAGCCCGAGGATGTTCTTCGTCGTCCAGCCGGTGCTGCTGGCGTACGTGCAGAAGTTCGAGGCGTAGGTCGTGGCCGGCTTCGCGTTCAGCGTGATCCGGGCCGCGGTGGTCCCGGTGTAGACCACGGTGAGCGTGGCGGTGACGGTGCCCGAGCCGGTGCCGTTGGCGAAGATCAGCGTCGGGGACTTGGACGCGTCGCCGATCACCACGGTGGCCGCCCCGAGCTGTCCGGGGCTGGCCTCGACGTCGGTGTAGCGGGCGAGAGTGGTGTCCGCGGTGGACAGGAAACCCGTCGTCAAAATCGCTGTTATGGCGACGGCTACCGCGATGACCCGGCGTCGCATCACATTTCCTGAATGGTCGACGAGGTGCCCCGAAAAGAGCTTACGGGGCACCTCGAAAACGGACTGAGTGTGACGGGTCCTACGACTTTCGGGTCACGGGACCTGCTGGACGAGGTTGAACGTCGAACTGAGGGTGACGGTGTCGCCCTGCACCTTGTTGTTCGAGTTGGTCTCGGCGGTGGTCGTGGCGTCGTTCGGCAGTGCGAACCGCAGCACGTAGGTACCGGTGGTGTTCGCCGCGAGGTTGATGTTGTTGCCCGGCAACGGGCTCTTCACGAAGTCCGTCATGATCACCGGCGTGGTCGCGACGGTGGAGGCGGGCGACGACACCACGACGACGGTCATCTGGTCCTGCAGGTCACCCCCGGCCTTGCAGGCCCCGCCCTCGGCGGTGCGCTCCGGTTCCGTGCAGGTGCCGTCCGCGCCGGCGAGCGTCAGGCTGTTGGTCAGGTTGCCCGCGATCGAGCCGGAGTTCTTCACGGTGAACGTGAAGTCCTTCGTGTACCCGGGAGCGATGTTCGTGCCGGTGAACAGGGTCTGGAAGCCGGTTCCGCCGATCTCCAGGTCGAGCGTGCCCGCGGTCTGGGTACCACCGGGTCCGCTCTCGGTGTCGGTGAAGGCGGCATAGGTGCCCGCCCCGATGGCGGCGGCGGCGATCACCGCCGCGACGACTCCGACGATCAAGCCCGCTCGGCGGCGCTTGTCCTTCTTCTCGGGCTCCTGAACGGTCATGCCTGGGCTCCGGTCACTGGGAATCGGTGAACGCCGCGGAAGCAGGGGAGAAATGTGCGCGGCAGGGGGCCGAGTATGCGCACGCACATGATCAGGAGCAATTCCAGCGCAAATCGCCATTCGATCGAGTGGTGGGACGAGCGAAATCCGTCGGGTAGGCGAGAATCGCTCGCGTTCCGCGAGAGAGGACGTACGGATGGCCACCCACACCGCTGCGCCGAGGGCACACGCCCGCCGGCGCCACCCGGCCCGCCGGGTGCTCGGCGCCGTCGGGACGCTCGTCGTCCTGGCCCTGCTCGCGCTCGCCACGGCGGTGGCGATCCTGCCCCTCGCCGTCGGCGGCAGGGCGCTCACCGTGTTGTCCGGGAGCATGGAACCGACGCTGCACGTGGGGTCGATCGCCGTGGTCAGGCCCGTCGAGCCGGCGCAGCTGGCGGTCGGCGACATCGTGAACTTCACCGACCGGGACCTCTCGACCGGGCAGACGCGGATCGTCACCCATCGCGTCGTCGAGGTGGCGCCCGGGCCGCGGTTCGTCACGAAGGGCGACGCCAACCCCACGAACGACCTGCACCCGATCGCGGCCGCCGACGTCCACGGGAGGCTCTGGTACGACGTGCCCTACGTCGGCACGCTCCGCCAACGCCTCGCCACCCCCGCCGGGCTCGTGATCCTCGGCGGAGTGGTGCTGCTGGGCGTGGCGCTGGCCCTGCTGGTCCCGAAGTACCGGGACTAGGAGCGCGCTGAAAAGCTCGGGCCTACTGCGCGGCCGGAGCTCTTCAGCACCCTCCTAGTTCTCCAGCGCCTCGCGCACCGCCCGCAGCTTCGCGGCGGCCTCCCGCACCTCGCTGTCCGGGTCCGACCCGGCGACGATCCCGCAGCCCGCGTAGAGCCGGGCCGTCCGGCCGTCGAGCTGGGCGCACCGCAGCGCGACGCCCAGCTCCCCGCCGCCGTCCGCCCCGATCCAGCCGACCGGGCCGGCGTAGCGGCCCCGGTCCATACCCTCCAGCTCGGCGATCGCCGCGACCGCCTCGGCTCGCGGGGTGCCGCCCACGGCGGCGGTCGGGTGCACGGCCCCGGCGATCCGCAGCAGCGAGGCCTCGCCCCGGACCCGGCCGCGCACGTCCGTACTCAGGTGCGACACGTTGTGCAACGCGAGCACGGACGGCTCGGCGGGCACGTCGAGGCTCCGGCAGAACGGGCGTAGCGTGTCGACCAGCGAGTCCACCGCGTAGGCGTGTTCCTCGCGGTCCTTGACCGACGCGATGAGGTCCGCCGACAGATCCTCGCTGCCTCCCGAGCCCGGCCAGATCGTCCCGGCCAGCACGCGGGACTCCACGACGTCCCCCCGCTTGCGCAGCAGCAGCTCGGGAGTGGCGCCGACCAGGCCGTCGACGGCGTAGGCCCAGCAGGTGGGGTAGCGCTCGGCGAGCCCGCGCAGCAGGTGGCGGGGATCGTGCGGGGTGTCCGCGACGGCGAGCAGGTCGTGGGCGAGCGCGGCCTTCTGCAGGCCGCCGCCCCGCATCCGCCGGACCGCCTCGGCCACCGCGGCGCGGTACCGTGCGACCGGCAGCGCGCCGTCGGCGTAGCGCAGCCGCCCACCCGCCCGGACCGGCTCCATCGAGGTGACGGGACCCGGTTCGCCGAACTCGGTGACCCACGCCCGGCCGCCGCGCATCCCGGCGATCACCCGGGGCACGACCAGCACGGACCCGGGGGAGCGGTCCGCGAACGTGAGCGACGCGAAGGCGACCGCACCGGTGCCCGGGACCCCCACCTCGTCGACCACGTCGAGCTCGCCGAGCAGCCCGCGCCACCACGCGTCCGCATCCGCGAAGCGGCCCGCGCCGGCCCCGGTGAACCGCGCGACCTCGCCCCAGCCGACCAGCCCCTCGCCGCCGCGGACCCAGGACAGCGGGCCCCGCGGGTCCGGCAGCAGCCCGAGCAGGCCGCCGGCCGGCGGGTCGATCGGCCGCGTCCGGACCCGGAGCTCGGTCGGCAGCGCAGCGGTCGTCACGGGTTCGAGGGTAGGCACGTGCCGCGACGGGCGCCCGTCCCCGGTGGTCATGCTCACGCCCGGGCGCGCCCCCGGGCGGCCGGGCGTGCCGGCGTGCGCTCTACTGTGAGGTCATGGCCGGTGGGGTCGCGGGCGACACGCTCGAGGAGGCCGGGCGCACCGCCCGGGCCGTCGGCCGCACGCTGCGCCGGAAACTCCCGGAGATCCTGCTGGGCCTCGCGATCGTGACGACGGTGCTGGTCGCGCTGGGATTCGCGGGTGCGGTGCTCGACGACGTGTCGATCAGCCGCAACGAGGCCGTCGCCACCGCCGAGGTGCTCGAGGGCTCGACCGCGGCCCGCACCCTGATCCGGTTCCCGACGCCGAACGGCGAGCTGCGCGTTCCCGAACGCGGCGTCTACTACCCGCGCGGCCTCACGCCGGGCACGACCGTCGAGGTCGAGTACGACCGCACCGAGCCGGACCTCGTCCGGGTCGCCGGGCGCACCGCCTTCTCCGGGCTGCTCCCGTCGCTCGGCCTCGCCGCAGCGGGCTGGGTGGTCTTCGGCGGCGCGTCCTGGGGCGTGCGCCGCCGCCGACAGGCCTCCGGATCAAGCCGACAGGCCTCTCGGTCGAGCAGTCAGACCCACCAGCCGTAGAGCTCCTCGGCGATCCCCGGCTGCCCGACGACCAGGCCGCCCTCGGGCAGCGCCGCCGGCCGCCCGTCCCGGCCGAGCACCACGGCACCGGCCTCGTGGGCCAGGCAGAGCGCGCCCGCGACGTCCCACTCGTGGTAGCCGTCGAGCACCGCGCCGACCGCCCGCCCCAGCGCGACCTGCGTGATCGCCAGTGCCGAGGAACCGAGCACCCGTACCCCGGTGTGGTTCGCGACCGCCCGTTCGGTGAACGCCGGGCTGGGGGACTCCGCGCACACCAGCGCCCCGACCGACGTGGACCGGGGGGTGGGGCGCACCGGTGTCCCGTTGGCCCGCACCCCGCGGCCGCGGGCGGCGGCGTAGATCTGGGCCCGGCTGGGATCGGCGATGACGCCGACGACCGGCCCCGCGTCGTCGACCAGGGCGAGGCTGTAGGCGCACCAGGGGAAGCCGGCGACGTAGTTGGCGGTGCCGTCGACCGGGTCGACGACCCAGCGGTAGCGGGATCCGGCGGCCGCCGCGTCCGCGCCGTACTCCTCGCCGACGACGGGGATGTGCGGGAACTCGGCGGCGAGCACCCGGCGGGTGTGCCGCTCGAGGGTGCGGTCGGTGTCGGTGACCCAGTCGAACGGGTCCCTCTTCGACTCGGCGCCGGGGCTGCGGCCCGCGGTCGCCGCGATCACCTCGGCGGCGTCGTTGGCGAGGCGTCCCGCGACCTCGAGGGCACGCGAGACGAGTCCCGGGTCGACGGGGGAGGTGGGGCGGGACAGGACGGTCATGCCACCCGAGGGTCGGGGCCGGGGGTGTCCGGGTGGTGACGGCCGGGGGTCGACCGCGGTGAACCCTGCGCGGCGCGCAACATCGGGCCCGGGCGGCGCGGAGCATGTTGGCCCGACGTTCCCCGCCCGGCCACGTCGGCGACGGCGGCCCGCGCGCCGGAGGCGACACCGTGCCCGTGTGCGCGTCGCAATCGTGTCCGAATGCTTCCTCCCCGTGGTCAACGGCGTCACGAACTCGGTCCTGCGGGTGCTGGAGCACCTGCGTGCGTCCGGGCACGAGGCGCTCGTGGTGGCGCCGGGGACCGACGAGGCCGACTCCCACGAGGGCGTCCCGGTCGTCCGGGTGCCGGCCCTCGACCTGCCCGTCGTGTCCTCGATGCCGGTCGGTGTGCCGACCCGGCGGATCGTGAAGGCGTTGCGCGACTTCGGTCCGGACGTCGTGCACCTGGCCGCGCCGTTCGTGGTCGGCGCCCGGGGCCTGACGGCGGCGCGCCGGCTCGGGATCCCGACCGTCGCGGTGTACCAGACGGACGTCGCGGGGTTCGCCTCCTCGTACGGCCTCGGCCTGACGGCGCGGGCGGCCTGGCGGTGGACCTGTCGGCTGCACGGCCAGGCGGACCGCACGCTGGCCCCGTCGAGCTGGGCCACGGAGGCGCTGCGCGAGCGTGGCGTGCCGCGCGTGCACCAGTGGGCGCGCGGCGTCGACACCGCGCGGTTCACCCCCGCCAGGCGCTCCGCCGACCTGCGCCGCGCGCTGGCGCCGGACGGGGAGATGCTCGTCGGCTACGTCGGCCGGCTCGCCCCGGAGAAGCAGGTCGAGCGGCTCGGCAGCCTGGCCGGGATGCCCGGCGTGCGGCTCGTCGTGGTCGGCGCGGGACCGAGCGAGGGCCGGCTGCGGGCGGCGCTGCCGGGGGCGGCGTTCCTCGGCTTCCGGGGTGGCGACGAGCTGGCGGAGATCTACGCGTCCCTCGACGTCTTCGTCCACACCGGACCCACCGAGACGTTCTGCCAGGCCGTCCAGGAGGCGCTGGCGTCCGGGCTCCCGGTCGTCGCGCCCGACGCCGGTGGGCCCCGCGATCTGGTGCTGCCCGGCCGCACCGGCTACCTCGTCCCGCCGCGACCCGACGACGAGGCGGGCTGGCCGGCCGCCGACGCCGCGCTGCGCGACGCCGTCGAGGCGTTGCGGGACCCGGTGCAGCGCAGGGTGTTCGGTGAGGCGGCCCGGCGCTCGGTGCTGCGCCGCACCTGGTCCGCGGTGTGCGACGAGCTGCTCGGCCACTACGCGGACGTCATCGGCACGGACCACCTCCAGGCCGCCTGAGCCGGTGCGCATCGTCCAGCTCGCGAACTTCTACGGCCCGCGCTCCGGCGGGTTGCGCACCGCCCTCAACGCGCTCGGTTCCGGCTACGCCGGCCGCGGGCACGAGGTGGTGCTGGTGGTGCCCGGCGCGCGGGCCGCGGACCAGGTCGAGTGCGGCATCCGCCGGATCACCGTCCCGGCGCCGCGGATCCCCGGCACCGGCGGCTACCGGGCCGTCGATCCGTGGCGGGTGCAGCGCCTCCTCGAGCGGCTGCGTCCCGACGCGATCGAGGTGTCGGACCGGCTGACGCTGCGCGGCCTCGGCGCGTGGGCCTCGCGGAACAGCGTGCCCAGTGTGGTGGTCTCACACGAGCGTCTCGACCGGCTGCTCCACCAGTTCCTGCTGCCTGGCGGTGCCGCCCGGCGCGTGGCCGACCACGCCAACGCCCGCATGGCCGAGGCCTACGACACGGTCGTCTGCACCACCGCGTTCGCCCGCGAGGAGTTCGACCGGATCGGCGCCCGCAACGTCCGCCAGGTGCCCCTCGGCGTCGACCTGGCGACCTTTGCCCCGCACCGCCGCGATCCCGCGCTGCGTGCGCGGCTCGGCCGGGACGCCGACGTCCTGCTCGTCCACTGCGGCCGCCTCTCCCCGGAGAAGCACCCCGAGCGGAGCATCGACACCGTGGCGGCCCTTCGGGACTCGGGTCACCGGGTGCGGCTGGTGGTGGCCGGCGACGGCCCCCGCCGCGGCTTCCTGGAACGCCGCGCGGCGGGGCTCCCGGTGCAGTTCCTCGGCTTCGTCCCCGACCGCCGCGCGCTCGCCACCCTGCTCGCGTCGGCCGACGTCAGCCTCGCTCCGGGCAAACACGAGACCTTCGGCCTCTCCGCCCTGGAGTCCCTCGCCAGCGGCACCCCGGTCGTCGTCTCGGCGAGCTCGGCGTTGCCGGAGATCGTGGGCACCGGAGCCGCGGACTCCCCCGAGGCGTTCGCCAGGGGCGTCACCACGCTGCTGGCCGCCGACGAACCCACCCGCCGCACCGCCGCCCGTACCCGCGCCGAGGCCTACTCCTGGCCCGCCGCGGTCGACGCCATGCTCCGCATCCTGTGAGTGCTCCCGCCGCCAGGCCCTGATGTTCGGACGACGGCCGCGAACCATGGCATAGTTACGAACGCTTATTCACAGGGGGTGGCCATGCGGATCGGGTTCATCGGGGTCGGCGACCTGGGCGGAGCCATGGCTCTGATGATCGCCCGGGCCGGGCTGGACGTCACGGTGTGGGCGCGGAGGTCCACGAGCCTCGACCAGTTCGCCGGGACGTCGGTCGGGATCGCCCAGTCCGCCCGGGCCCTCGGGGCCGGGGTCGACGTGCTGTGCCTCTGCGTCTTCAGTGCCGCGGACATCGAGTCCGTCCTCTTCGACCAGGGAGCGGCCGACGGCCTCCGGCCCGGGTCGACCGTCGTGGTGCACAGCACCATCGGCCCGCCGGCCTGCGAGCGGATCGCCCGGCGGCTCGCCGGGTCCGGCATCGACACCCTGGACGCGCCGATCGGCGGGGGCCCGCGCCACGCCAGGGCGCAGCTCCTCACGGTCATGGCCGGGGGTGAGGCCGCCGTCCTCGACCGGGTGCGCCCCGTCTTCGGGGCGTACGCCCGCTCCGTCCACCATCTCGGGGGGATCGGGGCGGGGCAGCGGACGAAGGTCGTCAACAACATCACGCACCTCGTCAACATCGACAACGCCTTGCGGGCGCTGGCCGTGGCCGAGGACGGCGGGATCGACCGGGAGGAGGCGCGATCGGTGTTCCTCCACAGCAGCGCGGCGAGCTTCGCGATCGACGAGACCGTCCCCCGGCTCGGGGACGCGCCCGGCCATTTCGTGGACCTGATGCGCAAGGAGCTCGACGCCTTCCGCCGCATGACGGACGCGGACACCCCGGGCGCACCGGAGCTCGGGGCCGCGGCCGAGGAGGCGCTCCGGCACCTGGAGCGGCGGGCCGCCGAGCAGGGGGAGCCGGCCTGATGGGGAGCACGACGCAGGACCGGGGCCGCAACCCGGTCCCGCTGCACCCCGACGCCCTCGCGCTGGTGACCCGCGCGACGAGCGGCCCGCTCGTCCACACGATGCCCGTCGAGCGCGCGAGGGTGTTCGCGGAGGGGGCCCGCGAGGGGCTCGACGCCGGCTGTTCCGTGCCGGACGTGTCCGATCTCGGGATCGTGCGGGCGGGGGGCCCGACGGTCCCCGTCCGGCTCTTCCGGCCGCGCCACGGCCAGGAGTCCGAGGTGGTGGTCTGGTGCCACGGCGGTGGCTGGGCCCTGATGAGGGGTGCGGACGCCGACGCGTGCGTGACCCGCCTCGCGTCCCGGACCGGGAGCGCCGTGCTCAACGTCGACTACCGGCTCGCCCCCGAGGACCCCTTCCCCGCGGCGCTCACGGATCTCTGCGCGGTGATCGAGTGGGCGGCGGCGCGCTGGCCGCGCGTCGTGGTGGGGGGCGACAGCGCGGGCGGGAACCTCGCGGCGGCGGCCGCGCTCCGGTTCCGCGACGAGGGGACCGTGCGGCTCGCCGCCCAGCTCCTGGTGTACCCCGTCGTCGACCACGACTTCACCACCGCGTCCTACGCGCAGTTCGAGACGGGTCTGTCCACGACGCGGGTGACGATGCAGTGGTACTGGGACATGTACCTCCCCGACCCGGCGGCCCGCGACGATCCCCTCGCGTCCCCGCTGCGCGCCGCCACCCACGCCGGCCTGCCCCCGACGGTCCTCGTCGTGGCCGGCCATGATCCACTGAGGACGGAGGTGCTGGCCTACGGCGAGCGCCTGCGGGCGGCGGGGAACCGGATCGAGCGCCTCGACTTCCCCGACATGCACCACGGCTTCTTCACGATCCCGGGCCGGCTCGACCGGGCCGGTGAGGCGATCGACCTCGCCGCCCGCTCGCTGCGCGGGCTGCTCGACGGCTGACGCTCCCTACGAGCCGTCCAGGCCGCCGCCGCCCGCGGCCAGGGCGGAAGGGCCCGCGGGGAGGTCGGCAGCCTGGTCGGGCTCCTCCCGCACATGGCGCAGGACGGCCGTGCTCAACAGGACGGCGACCGCGGCACTCGCGGCCGCGAGCCAGAACAGCGTGGTCAGCGCCGCGAGCCCGGGGACGAGCAGGCCGCCCACGCCGACCGCGCCGACCGTGGCCGCCACGGCCAGCGCGGCACTCGACGTGGACTGGCCGATCGACCGCACCAGGACGTTGAGCCCGTTGGCGGAGGCCGTCTCCGTGGCCGGGACGATCCGGCTGATCAGGAGCGGGGCCGCGCCGTACGCCATCGCCGTCCCGGCCGCGACGACCACGGAGCCGAGGACGATCTGGGGCAGGTTCTGGCTGAGGAACGGGCGGAACGCGTAGGCGACGGCCATCGTCGCGGCCCCGGTCAGCATGGCCCACTGGGCTCCGAAGCGGCGGGTCACCCATGCCGAGACCGGCGCGACCACGCCGAACGCCGCCGCCTGCGGGATCATCCACAGGCCCGTCAGCGTGACGCTCAGCCCGAGCCCGTAGCCCGACTCGCGCGGGATCTGCAGGAACTGCGCGGTGACGAGCAGGTTGGCGAAGGCCGAGAAGCCGCACAGCACCGACGCGCCGTTCGCGAGCAGCACCGCCGGGCGCGCGGCCACCCGGACGTCGACCAGCGGGCTCGGTGTGCGCCACTCGAGGGGGACCCAGGCGAGCAGCAGGGCGAGCCCGCCCAGCGCGCAGCCCAGGGTGAGGCCGGACAGCCAGCCCCACTGGCTGCCCTTGGACAGCGCCAGGAGCATCGGGGTCAGGGCGAGCGTCAGCAGCACGGCCCCGCGCAGGTCGAACTTCCGACGGACCGGCGGCGCGGAGACCGGCAGCGTGCGGACGAGCATCACCAGGAGGAGGAGGCCGAACGCCCCGGTCAGCCAGAACATCGCGTGCCAGTCCAGGCGGTCCGCCACGACGCCGGCGACCGGAGGGCCGAGGCCGGCCCCGATGGCCAGCGTGGTGCTCAGCATCGCGACGCCGAGCGGCAGCCGGTCGCGCGGCAGCTCGTCGCGCATGACGGCGATGCCCACCGGGACCAGGGCCATGCCGATGCCCTGCAGGACCCGCGCACCGATCAGGGCCGGAAGGGCCGTGGTCACGGCACCCAGGACGGAGCCGAGCACCGACACGGCCAGCGTCCAGAGCATCATCCGGCGCCTGCCGTAGAGATCGGCCAGCCTGCCGACCGTCGGGGTGGCGATCGCGCCCGCCAGCAGGGTCGCGGTGACGAGCCACGTCGCGTTGTCCGCGGTGGTGCCGAGCAGGCGGGGGAGGTCCGGCAGCAGCGGGAGCACGAGCGTCTGCTGCAGGGAGACGACGATGCCGCACAGCGAGAGCACGAGGACGAGGCGCCCGGACGTCGCGTCCCGCCCGGTGGACGTCCGCGAGCCCCGCACGCTGTACCCCCTATGAATGAACGTTCACTTCATCTCACCACGACGGACTGAAGGGGGCCAGCCGCCGATGCGGTGACCCCCGTCAGGTCAGGGCGGCGGCGAAGGCGCGCACTGAGTCGATCAGGTGGTGGGGTGTCTCGAGTGCCGGGAAATGGCCGCCGTCCGGAAGGTCGCGCCACTGGACGATGTCGTAGGAGCCCTCCGCCCATTCCCGCACCGGGGTGACGATGTCGAAGGGATAGGCGCACACCGCCACCGGCACGGTGACGGCTGCTCCCGGTGCGGCCCAGCCGGCGAAGCTCTCCTGGTAGAAGCGTGCGGAGGAGCCGACGGTGCCGGTGAACCAGTAGATCGAGGCGGCCGTGAGGATGTCCGCGCCGGTGACCGGGTGTGCGGGATCGGCCCACTCCCGGAACTTCTCGGCGATCCAGGCCAGCAGGCCCACCGGGGAGTCGGTCAGGGCGAAGGCGACGGTCTGGGGTCGCGTCGCCTGGATCGCGGCATAGGCGGATCCGTTGGCGCGGTAGGCGTCGTACTGCCCGAAGGCCCGTCGCTGCGCCTCGTTCGCGGGAGGTTCCGCGCGGTGCTCGCCGGCTCCACGGGTCCCGCCGAGGTTCAGGTGGAGCCCGATCACCCGCTCGGGGTGGCGCCGGCTCAGGGCGGTGGCGACCTCGGAGCCGACGTCCCCGCCGTGGACCACGAACCGCTCGTGACCCAGCCGGGACATCAGGACGGCCATCGCGTCGGCCATCCGGTCGGCGTCCCATCCGCGCTCCCGGGTGGGTCCCGAGAAACCGAATCCCGGCAAGGAGGGAACGACCGCGTCGAAAGCGACGGAACCGTTCTCGGGGGCGGTGAGCGGACCCCATACCGAACGGAACTCGGCGACCGAGGACGGCCATCCGTGCAGGAGCAGCAGGGGTACGGCGCCCGGTCTCCCGGAGCGGACGTCCAGGCAGTGCACCCCGGTCCCGTCGATCGTGGTCAGCCACTGGGTCTCCGCGTTGAGCATCGCCTCGACCGCGCGCCAGTCGAACGAGTCCGCCCACTCGTGCCGCAGCGACCGCAGCTCGGCCGGGAGCATGCCGTCCCGCCAGGAGGCGTCGGGGAGCTCGTCCGGGAGGCGGGCGGCGCGGAGGCGCTCCCGGAGCTCCGCCAGCTCGGCGTCGGGCACGGAGACGGTGTAGGGCTCGAGGTCCCGGTCGGTCGCGGCGTCGATCACGGCGCCGGACCTTACAAGCCGGGGCGGTCGGTGGAACAGAGCAAATCGGCTATGAACGAACGTTGATTTCCCACGCCGTGGGTCTTAGCGTGTGATGCCGGCGAGGAGGCCGGGGCGCACGACCGACCAGACGAGGGAGTCCGATCGTGGAACTGCAGGACGTCAACCTTGCCGACGCGCAGCTGTGGGGGTCCGGCCGGCACTGGGAGGCGCTGCGGACGCTGCGCCGGCAGGCACCCGTCTGGCGGCACCCGGATCCGGGCGGCGTCGGACCCTGGGTGCTCACCAGGCACCGCCACATCGTGCACGTCAGCCGGGAGTGGGGGAGCTTCAGCTCCGAGCGTGACCGCGGCGGGGTGTCGGGCTTCCTGTCGAACACCCGCGAGGGCGCGAAGCTGGCCGTCAGCCATCCGAGGTTCGGCCACATGTTCGTCGAGATGGACCCGCCCACGCACGGCAAGTTCCGCCGGGCGATCCTGCCGAAGTTCGGGCCGGCGGCCGTCCGCAGGCTCGAGGACAAGGTGCGGGAGATCGCCGAGCGCCTCGTCGCCGAGGTGGTCGAGCAGGGCGAGGTGGACTTCGTCAGGGCACTGGCGACCGAGCTGCCGCTGCAGGTGGTGGCGGAGCTCATGGGTGTGCCGGCGGAGGACCGCGCCGCGCTGTTCGTGCACGTCATGGCCACGGACGGGGCCGGCGACGTGGAGATCCAGCAGCGGATCGACTCCTTCGACGCGTTGCGCGCCTACTCGAAGAAGATGGTCGCGGCGCGCCGGACCACACCGACCGACGACGCCATGGGCCTCCTCGCCCGGGCGGAGGTCGACGGCGAGCCCATCTCGGAGCTCGACCAGCAGGCCCAGTTCTCGATGATGTGGTCCGCCGGTGCCGAGACGACGCGGGCGACCATGACCGCGGCGATGACCGCCTTCGCCGCCGATCCCGGGGCGTACACCGAGATCGCCGAGAACCCGGAGCTGCTGCGGGGCAGCGCGCTGGAGGAGATGCTGCGCTGGGCCTCGCCGATCGTGTCGTTCCGGCGCAACGCCGTCACCGACGTGGAGCTGGACGGGCAGGTGATCGAGGCGGGGGAGACCGTCGCGATGTACTACCCGTCGGCGAACCGCGACGAGGAGACCTTCGAGTCCCCGGACACCTTCGACATCCACCGCGACCCCAACCCGCATCTCGCCTTCGGCGGGGGTGGCCCGCACTTCTGCGTGGGCGCCCCGATCGCGCGGATGCAGGTCCGGGTGCTGTTCGAGGAGCTCACGAAGCGGGTGCGGTCGGTCGAGCTCGTCGGGAAGCCGCGGCGCGCGGCCAAGGCGAACGTGAACAGCATCGTCGAGCTCCCCGTCCGGCTCCGGCCGGCGCTCGCGCACCGGTCCTAGAACCCTCCAGATCGGACGACGGAGACATGAAGCTGCACGTGGAGTGGACCGAGTGCGAGGGGCACGGGATGTGCGTCCAGCACGTCCCGGAGCTCGTCGACCTCGACGACGAGGGAACCCTGACCCTGCTGCGCGAGGACTTCGGTGAGCCCGAGGCGGCGGCCGTGCGCAGCGCGGTCGCGGCGTGCCCCAAGGCTGCCCTGTCCATCGGGGAATGACCGACACGGAACGAAGGTGAGAGTCCCATGACCCATGTCGTGACGGCGGGGTGCGTCGACGTGCTGGACCGCGCCTGCCTGGCGGTCTGCCCGGTCGACTGCATCTACGAGGGCGCCCGGTCGATGTACATCAACCCGCAGGAGTGCATCGACTGCGGCGCCTGCCAGCCTGCCTGCCCCAACGAGGCGATCTTCTACGAGGAGGACGTGCCCGCCGAGCTGACGGCCTTCGTCGGCGTCAACGAGTCCTTCTTCGCCGCCCCCCTGCCGGGCCGCGACGAGCCGCTCGGCACCCCCCGCAGCTCTCGCAAGCTCGGTCCGGTCGGCGTGGACCATCCCCACGTCGCGCAGCTCTGACCACCACGGGAGCCGGCTCGTGAACGCCACACCCCTGCGCGTCGCCGTCGTCGGTGCCGGCCCCTCGGGGCTCTACGCGGTCGAGGCCCTCCGGGAGGCGCTGGACGGGAGCCCGGCGGAGATCGACGTCCTCGACGGGCTGCCGGTGCCCTACGGGCTCCTGCGGCACGGGGTCGCACCCGACCACGTGAAGATCAAGAAGCTGGCCGAGGCGTTCCGCCCCCTCTGGGACGGGGCCGGCGTCCGCTTCATCGGGAACGTCCACATCGGATCGACACTCCCGCTGGACCGGCTGCGGGCGAGCTACCACGCCGTTGTCCTGGCGACCGGTGCCCAGCTCGGCGGGACGCTCGGGGTGCCCGGCGAGGACCTGCCGGGCGTCCACGACTCGGCGACGTTCGTCGGCTGGTACAACGGCCATCCGGAGGCGCGGATGGCGCCCGGCCTGCTGACCCGCGGGCCGGACGCGGTCGTGGTCGGCGCCGGGAACGTGGCCCTCGACGTCGCGCGGGTGCTCACGCGGCCGGTCGACGACCTGGAGCCCACCGACGCCCCGAGGCACGTCCTCGACGCGCTGCGCGGCTCGCGGATCACCGACGTCCACCTCGTGATGAGGCGTGGGCCGGCCGCGATGAGGTTCACCCCCATGGAGCTCCGCGAGCTCGGCAGGCTCGACGACGTGGCCGTGCGGGTACGGGCCGTCGACCTGGTGCTCTCGGAGGCCGACCGGCGGACCGTCGAGGGCGACCGGCGCCTCGCCATCCTCTACGGCGTCCTGCAGAAGTGGGCGGCCGCACCGGTGGAGGACGCCCGGCGGCGGATCCATCTGCGCTTCCGGAGCACCCCGCTCCGGTTCGTGGGTGACGCCGGGGTCGAGGCCCTCGAGATCGTGCGGACTCCGCCGGGGGGAACGGCGGACCCGGGCGCGGGGACCGGGGAGCGGCTCCCGGCGGGTCTGGTCGTCACCGCGATCGGGCACCTGTCCGACGACAGTCTCGGACTGCCGATCGACGCCCGCACCCGGGCGCTGCGCAACAGCGCGGGCCGGGTGACCGACGCCGGGGGCTCGCCGGTGCCGGGGCTCTACACCGTCGGCTGGGCCAAGCGCGGCGCGAACGGCGTGGTGGGCACCAACCGGCCCTGCGCCGAGGAGACGGTGGCGCACCTCGTCGACGACCTCCGCGCCGGCCGCCTCGACACCGCCACCGTCCTGCGGCCGGTCGACGGGTTGCTCGCCACCGTGGGCTCCTGGGTCTCGACGGCGGGCTGGCGCACCATCGAGGAGGCCGAGCTCCGCCGGGGTCGGGACGAGGGCCGGGAGCGGGCCAAGATCGCCGACCGGGCCGAGATGCTCGCCATCGCGAACGGGTGAGCGTGACCCGGGTGAGCCCGCCGGCGTCCACGGGCGATCCCGTGGTCCCTCGTGGACACCGGGACTGAACGCGGTCTCATGTGGTGCTGGACACAGGGTCCCCGCCTCCCTATAGTGAACGAGCGTTTATGCACCAGCGGTTCCCTGCGGACCACCGCCCCGACGAGAACGACGGTCGCCACGAGCGGGCCGCCCGTTCCGAGCCGGACGACCGGCCCCGACCCCTGTCGCCCGACCGGCCGGCAGGCCCCCGACGACATGCCTCCGGCACGACAGGTCCCGTGTGAAGAGAGTGAGACGATGAAGAAGCAAGCACTGGCAACGACGGCAGTGATGGGAGCACTGGCCGTGGCCCTGGCGGGTTGCGGCTCCTCGGCGAGCACCACCCCCGCGGCGGCCGCCGGCGGCCTCCCGCCGACCATCACCCTCCAGGCGGTGCAGGACCTGACGGGTCCGGCGGGCTACGCCGGGACCTACGTCCAGCGCGGCGCCCAGGTTGCGGTGAAGGAGATCAACGACACCGGTTTCCTCGGGTCCACGAAGATCGACCTCGCCTACGCGGACACCCGCAGCGACCGCCAGCAGGCGGGCATCCTGGCCACGAAGGCCGCGGCCACCGACACCCCCGTGCTGCTCGGCACCACGGCCAGCACGTCGGGCCAGGTGATCTCCCCGATCGTCGAGCGGGCCAAGCTCCCCACGATCTACGCGATCTCCACGGCGGACGGCGTCAACATCGGGCGCTACACGTACCGGGCCAGCGTCCCGGCGGCCACGATGGTCGTCGCCCAGGCGGAGGCGCTGAAGAAGTACTCGCCGAAGTCCATGTCGATCATCTACGACTCCGACGCGGACGGCACCGTCCTGCTGGGGACCAAGGCGATGCCCGCCCTGGCCGAGAAGCTCGGGATCCCGGTCAAGGCGAGCAAGACGACCGTGTCCACGACCGCGGACTACACGGCCGTCGTCTCGTCGGTGCTCCAGGACAAGCCCGACGTCGTCGGGATCGGCCTGGTCACCGCGGCCGGCGGGACGGCGCTCATCCAGCAGCTGCGGCTGCAGGGCTTCACCGGGCCGATCGCCGCGACCAGCGTGCTCGACTCCGTCTCGGGCAAGCTGGGTGCGGGGGCCGGTGACGTCTACTGGGCGACCGCGTTCAACAAGAACCGCGCCACCGAGGCGACCCGCAACTTCGACAAGGTGTTCGCCCAGTACTGCGCCACCTGCGCGGACGGGCCCACCGAGTACGACGCCTCGGGCTACGACGCGGTCTGGACCGCCGTCCGGGCGATCAAGGAGGCCAACAGCGTCGACCGGGAGGCCGTGACCGCGGGCCTGGAGAAGGTCGCCGCCACCGGCTTCGCGGGTTCCTCGGACGGCCTGAAGTACGTCAACCGGGACTTCCAGATCGCGTCCCCCGCGGTCGTGTGGCTGAAGGCGGGCACCCCCACGCTCACCAACTGACCGCAACCGACACGACGAGGGCCTCCAGGAAGTTCCTGGAGGCCCTCGCCGTGTCGTGGTTGCCGTGGCGCGGTTGCTAGGGCCCGAGCCGGTCGGCCCGGGCGGTGTCCCCTGTGGAGTAGCGGAACGTGAGGTCCAGGCCGGCCAGCTGGAACACGCCGGGCATCGGCTTGCGCCGCACCTCGTCCCGGGGGCCGGCCAGCCGGATGTCCTCCAGGCGGTCGAAGAGGACCTCGAACGCGATCTTCGCCTCCGCCCGGGCGAGCAGGTGCCCGATGCAGTAGTGGACGCCGTGCCCGAAGGCGAGGTGGCCGGAGGTGTCGCGGTGGATGTCGAAGGTGTGCGGGTCCGCGAACTGCTTCTCGTCGCGGTTCGCCGACGCCAGCACCAGTCGCGCGCGCCGGTCCTTCCGCATCGGGCAGCCGCTCATCTCCTCGTCGGCGACCAGCGTGCGCATGGTGACCTGGGCCGGGCTGACGTAGCGCAGCGCCTCCTCGATCATCTTCGGGAGGGCGGCGCGGTCCGCGCGGACCTCGGCGAAGGTGTCGGGGTGGTCCAGGAGCAGGAGCATCGCGCCGGAGAGCAGGTTGGCCGTGGTGTCGTTCCCGGCGACGAGGAAGGCCCGCAGGATGTCGAGGATCTCCGGCACGTCCAGCGGGCGCTCGTCGTCCACGCGGGACCCGACGAGCAGGGACACCGCGTCGGCGCGGGGCGAAACCCGCCGGTCTTCGATGATGTCCGCGAAGTACTTCTGGAAGTCCGCGTAGGTGCGCCGGGTCTCGAGCATGCGTTCGCGGCTCATGTTCGGGGTCAGCGTGGTCTCGACGATGTCGTCGGACCAGGCCTTGAAGCGGACCTGCTCGCTGCGCGGCACGCCGAGCCAGTCCGCCATGACGTAGCTGGGCAGGACGTCGGCGAAGTCGCGGCAGAAGTCGACCGTGGTGCGGCCGCCGAAGTCGTCGACGATGCTGTTCGCGATCTCCCGGATGCTCGCGTCGAGCGCCGCCACCACGTTCGGTGCGAAAGCACGGTTGACCAGTTTCCGGAACCGGGTGTGCACGGGCGGGTCGTTCTGCGGGAGCGTCGCCACGACGGGATAGGAGTCCGCCTCGATGGCCTCGTACTCCGGGTCGCCCTCGCCGAGCCGCGGCCGCCGGCTCGAGAACACCGCGGGCCTGGCGGAGGCGGCCTTCACGTCGTCGTACCGGGAGAGCATGTAGCTGCCGTCGCCCGGGAGCTCGAACACCGGTTCGTCCCGTCGGAGGTCGGAGAAGAAGTCGACCGGATCTGCCCAGAAACCCGGCGCCGAGAACTGCTCCTGCCTGGGATTCACGGTATTCCCTCCGCTCTCGTGGCGACTTTTCGGAGTGTACGGTCCACCCGGCTCACCCCCGGGCGACATCGCCCAGCAGATCGCGGGCGATCAGCACCCGCTGGATCTCGTTGGTGCCCTCGTAGATCTGCTGGATCTTGGCGTCGCGCATCAGCATCTCGACCGGGAAGTCGGTCACGTAGCCGCTCCCGCCGAGCACCTGGACGGCATCGGTCGCCACGGCCATGGCGGCGTCCGTGGCGTGGGTCTTCGCGATGGAGACGAGGCGGTTGGCGTCGGGCCTGCCCGCGAGGAGCGCGTCGACGGCGTCGTAGGTGATGCTGCGCGCGGTCTCGGTCCTGATGGCCATGTCGGCCAGCAGGAACTGCAGGCCCTGGAACGAGCCGATCGGCCTGCCGAACTGCTTGCGGACCTTGGCGTACTCGACGGCCTGGTCGAGCGCGCCCTGGGCGATGCCGACCGCGAGGCCGGCCACGATCGCGCGTCCCTCGAGCAGCCCCTCGGCCATCTGGGCGAAGCCCTTCCCGACCGTGCCCAGCAGGTGGTCGCCCGGGATCCGCACCTGATCGAGGTGGACCTCGCCGGTCGCGGACGCGCGCAGGCCCATCTTGTGCTCGTACCGGCCGACCGTCAGGCCCGGGCTGTCCGCCTCGACGTAGAACATCGAGATGCCGCGGGGCCCCTTCTCCCCGGTCCGCGCCAGCACCACGTAGTAGTCGCAGTGGCCCGCGTTGGTGATGAACCGCTTGCCGCCGTCGACGACCCAGTCGTCGCCGTCCTTGGTCGCGCGGGTGGTGAGGCCGCCGAGGTCGGAGCCGGCCTCCGGCTCGGTGAGGGCGAGGGCGCCCACCCGCCGGCCGTCGGCCACCTCGCGCAGGAGCGGCTCGACCCATCCGGCGTGTCCCCAGCGCACGATCTGCTTGGTGCTGAACCAGTGCGGGGTCAGCATGGTCGACGCGGTGGGGAAGACGCGGGACAGCTCCTCCATCACGGTGACGAAGCTGCGGAGGTCCGTGGTGCAGCCGCCGAACTCCTCGGGGACGGGCAGCGCCGTCAGGCCCTGGTCGCGCAGGATCCCCATCAGCTCCGTGGAGAAGACCCCGGCGGCGTCGATCTCCTGCACCATGGGCCGGATCCGCTGGTCGGCGAGACGGGCGACGACCTCCCGCAGATCGGCGATCTCCTGGGGCCAACTGTCTCGCATGCGTGATCCCTCCGTGTGCATGAACGATTGTTTATAGCATGCGAAGGGTCCCGCGGCGAGGTGTGACAGCGGCCCCGCGCGGAGGTCGACGGGCGGTGGACAAGTGGGCTGGATCAGCCTAGCGTTCATGAACGTTCGTACACTGCGCCGGAGCGGTCCCGACCGGTCTCCGGGCGCGAGAGAGGGGTCCCTCATCGTGACGCACTGCCCGGCGACCATCACCGTACCCGTCCGGAGGGCCTCGTGAGCGACCTGAAGGACGTCCTGCGGGGCAAGGTCGCGCTGATCACCGGGGGCGGCCGGGGGCAGGGGCGTGCCCATGCCGTCGCGCTGGCGAAGCGGGGCGCGAACGTGGTCCTGCTCGACGCCCCGCCGCCGATCGACGGGATGCCCTACGGCCTCGGCACCCCGGCCGACCTCGCGGAGACCGCCGGGCTGGTCGAGGCCGAGGGGCAGAAGGCCGTGGTGGCCGAGGGGGACGTCCGGTCCCAGGACTCGGTCGACGCCGCCGTGGCCGCCGGCATCGAGGCCTTCGGGCGCATCGACATCGCCGTGAGCAACGCGGGGATCTGGAACACCACGCCGGCCTGGGAGATGACCGAGCAGCAGTGGCTCGACGTCGTCGACGTCAACCTCAGCGGGCAGTGGCGCACCGCCAAGGCGGTCCTCCCGCACATGATCCGGCAGGGCGACGGCGGCTCGCTGGTGCTGATCTCCTCGATGCAGGGCCTGCAGGCCGGCTGGAACAGCGTGCACTACTCCTCGGCCAAGCACGGGGTCATCGGCCTCATGCGGGGCCTCGCCCTGGAGACCGCCCCGTACGGGATCCGGTGCAACGTCGTGGCCCCTGGGATGATCAACACGCCGATGGTCGACTGGCGCGGCGCGTTCAACATGTTCTCGGGCACCAGCGAGGGCACCCGGGACGACTTCGTCATGGCCGGCCACCGGCACTCCGCGCTCGCGCACACGGGCCCGCTCGCACCCGAGACCGTGGCGGAGGCCGTCGCCTTCCTCGTGTCGCCGGCCGCCGCCGCGATCACCGGTACGGTGCTGCCCGTCGACGGCGGCCACCTCGTCCTCCCGCGGGTCAACCAGTCGCCCGTGCTCTGAGGGGGAGACGCAGTGCCGGAACAGAAGCACTACGAGCAGCTCGGCATCGCCCGGGACGGCGACGTCGTCACGGTGACGATGCGCGAGCGCGGCCGCGCGATGCACACCGAGCTCTCGCGGGTGTTCGCCGAGCTGCGCGCGGACCCCTGCCGGGTGGTGGTCCTGACCGGCGAGGGCGAGCACTTCCTCGGCGCGGTGAACCTCGCCGAGTACGTCGCCACGGACGAGCAGGCGTGGCAGCAGTCGATGCGGGAGGCGCGCTGGATCGTGCGCGACGCGCTGGACCTGCCGCAACCGCTGGTCGTGGCCCTCAACGGGGACGGCATCGGGCTCGGGGCCTCGCTCATGAGCCTGGCGGACATCGTCGTCGCGGCGGAGGGCTGCGTCATCGGCGAGAGCCACGTCGAGATGGGGATCGCCGCGGGCGACGGGGGGACGCTGACCTTCCCGTTCCTGCTCGGGATCCACCGCGCGAAGCGGTTCTTCCTGCTGAACGAGCGCATCACCGTGGAGGAGCTGCACGAGCTGGGCGTCGTGACCGCGGTGGTCCCGCGCGCGGAGCTGGCGGCGGCGACCGCGGAGGTCGTCGAGAAGCTGCTGGCGATGCCCTCGGCCGCTCTGCAGTGGACGAAGGCCAGCGTCAACCGGGTCCTGCAGCTGTCCGCCTTCATGGGGGTCGACTCCGCGATCGGGCACGAGGGCTGGAGCTGGCACCTCGCCCCGGCGCGGGAGGGCACGGAGGCGCTGCGGCGCCGCTCGCTCGCGCAGGACGACGAGCCGCCCCCGCGGTGAGCCCCGCGGGGAGCGGGTCAGGCCGGGTCCTCGCGCACGCAGGTCGCCCAGCCCCGGATCGCCGTGTCGCCCGTCTGGCGCCGGCAGACCAGCTCGAGATCGAGCATCCCCCGGCCGTCCTCGTCGTACTCGCGGATGGCGGTGGCGACGCAGGTCAGGGAGTCGCCCGGCCACACCGGACCCTCGAACCGGACGCGGTAGCGCCGCACGGACGCCGGCGGCACGACGCCCACCAGCCAGCCCGCCAGGACACCGGCCCCGAGCATGCCCGGGCCCATCGGCATCGGCAGGTCCCGCGCCCGGCAGAACTCCTCGTCGTGGTGCAGCGGGTTCATGTCACCGGACGCGCCCTGGTAGCGCACGAAGTCCGTGCGGGTCAGGGGTCCGTAGGTCCGGGGTGCCGGCAGCGTGAAGGTCATCCGCCCGCCTCGGCCGAGGTCCGCACGCCGAGCTGGCGGGCCTCGGCGACCAGCCGCCCGTCCGGGTCCCGGTACTCCGTGACGACGAGCTGGAACGACATCAGCCCGCCACGGCGGCCGCGCTTCTCGTACTCGGGGTCGACCCGGGTGCTCACCGTGAGGACCGCCCCGGCGCCGGGGGGCGGGCCGTGGAAGACGAACTCCTGCTCGGCGTGCAGCCGGCCCCGGTCGCCCGGGTCCGCCGGACGCTGCTCGGGCGCCTCGTCGTCCCACATCCGGGCGCCGTAGAGGAACGTCGGGGGGATGACGGTGCCGTCGAGGACCTCCGGCGCCTCCGTCCAGGTCGCCCGGCTCAGCTCGCGGATCTTGCCCAGCTCGATCGGGAACCGGAAGGAGCGCACCGGCGGCTCGCCCTCGTCCATCTGTGCCTCCGTCCGTCGTGCAACCGGCTCCGAAGCGACGTGAACGGCTGTTCGGATCCGATCGGACCCTAGGCAGCGGCGCAGACCCCTGTCAACGACGCGGATGCGGCGGTACGGTTGTGAATGAACGTACGCTTTGACTCGGCCATCCCCGGCTGTTAGCGTGCCTCGCGGCGAAGGTCATGACCAGTGTGTGTTCATGGCGGAAGGTGGTCACAGGTGAGCACGGTGGCGTCTCCCTCGAACGACCGGGGATTCCTGCAGGGAGCGCGGGTCCTGGAGCTGTGCGACGAGCTCGGCGAGTACTGCGGCAAGGTGCTGGCGGGGCTCGGCGCCGACGTCGTGAAGGTGGAGCCGCCCGGCGGGGAGTCGACCCGCCGCATCGGACCCTTCGTGGACGACGTCCCGGGTCCCGATCGGAGCCTGCACTTCTGGCACTACAACCTCGGCAAGCGGGGGATCACCCTCGACCTGGACGACGAGCGCGGGGCCGAGGCCTTCCTCGAGCTGGTCCGCACGGCCGACGTGCTGATCGACTCCCGGCACCGCGACCACCTGCCCGAGCGCGGCCTCGGCTACGACCGGCTGCGCGCCGTGAACCCGGGCCTGGTGTACGCCCGGATCAGCCCGTTCGGCGACGACGGGCCGTGGGCGGACCACAAGGCGAGCGACCTGGTCCACCTGGCGCTCGGCGGCGTGATGATGAACTGCGGGTACGACCCCACCCCCGAGGGGGTGTACGACACGCCCCCCGTCGCGCCGCAGATGTGGCAGGCCTACCAGATCACCGGCGAGGTCACCGCGATCTACGTCGTCGCGGCCCTGTTCCACCGGCACCGGACCGGTGTGGGGCAGCAGGTCGGCACCGCCGTGCACGAGGCCGTCGCGAAGAACACCGAGACCGACCTGCCCGACTGGATCTACCGCCGTCTCCCGCACTCGCGCCTGACCGGGCGGCACTCGTTCCCGACCACGCGCTCGACCGGGGTCGGCGACCTGCCCTCCACTCCGACGCACGTGATGGCGAAGGACGGGCGGTGGGTGCTGCCCTACCAGACCTACCTGCCCGGTGTGGCGTCTCCCGGTGAGCTGCTGGAGGCGTTCGTCGAACGCCACGGGCTCGACGCCGGGGAGGCGCCCTCGGTCACGGAGATGAACGACACCGTGGCCCGGCTGGTCCGCAGCTACACCTTCGACCGGGACCTCTGGCTCGAGGCGCAGCGGACCGGCCTGCCGTGGGCCCCGGTCCGCCGCCCCGAGGAGAACGTGGGCGACGAGCACTGGCGGCAGCGGGGCACGTTCGTCGGCCTCGAGCACCCGGAGCTGGGCCGCGAGATCGTGCACGTCGGGGCGAAGTGGTACTCGCCGCAGGTGCCGTGGTGCACCGGGCGGCAGGCGCCCCGCCTCGGGGAGCACGACGCGGAGCGCGAGGCCCTGTGGCCCACCAGGTCCCACGCGGGTGCCGAGGCCGAACGGACCGAGCCCGCGGTCGAGGAGCTGAGCCCGCACGGCACGCCCTGGGCGCTTCACGGCGTCCGGGTCGTCGACCTCGGCTGGATCCTCGCGAGCGCCGGCGGCGGGCGGTTCCTCGCCGCCCTGGGCGCGGACGTCATCAAGGTCGAGCACGAGTCCAAGCTGGACATCCAGCGCCGGGGCGGCGCGATGGCCCCGGAGGGGCTGCGGGAGGCGCGCGACCGCGCCACCGCCCCGCTGCCGGTCGGCCCGCCCGGGAGCCTGAACCGCAGCGGCAGCTTCCACGAGAACAACACCGGCAAGCGCGCGATCAGCCTCAACCTCAAGAGCCCCCGCGGGCGCGAGCTGCTGAAGAGGCTGATCCGGGACGCGGACGTCGTCGTCGAGGGCTACTCGCCCGGGACGATGGAGCGGATGGGGCTGGGCTACGAGGTGCTGCGGGAGATCAACCCGCGGATCGTGTACGTCCAGCAGTCCGGCATGGGCCACCACGGGATCTACGGTGGCCTGAAGTGCTTCGGGCCGGTGGCGCAGGCGATGTCGGGCCTCACCGAGATGTCGGGGCTCCCGGCGCCGTACCCGCCCGCCGGGATCGGCTACTCCTACCTGGACTGGTTCGGGGCCTACCAGATGGCGCTCGCGATGATGGCCGGCCTGTATCGGCAGCGCCTCACCGGCGAGGGGTGCTGGATCGACTCCTCGCAGGTGGAGGCCGGGATCTTCCTGAGCGGCACCGCGGTGCTCGACCACTCCGTGAACGGGCGCTCCTGGTCCCGCACGGGCAACCGCTCGCCCTACAAGCCGGCCGCCCCGAACGGCGTCTACCGGACCGGGGGCGAGGACCGGTGGATCGCGATCTCGGCCTTCGACGAGGAGCAGTGGTCCGGGCTCACCCGGGTCCTCGGGCTGGACGGGCTGTCGGCCGACCCGAGGTTCGCGACGCTCGAGCGGCGGCTGGCGAACCAGGACGCGCTCGACGAGCTGGTCGGCCGGGCCGTCGACGGCCGGGACGGCGTCGAGCTGATGGCGCAGCTCCAGGGCGAGGGGGTGGCGGCCGGGATCTGCGCGACCGCCGAGGACCGCTGCGACCGGGACCCGCAGCTGGCCCACCTGGGCTGGCTGACCGAGCTCCGGCAGTCCGAGATCGGGTGGTGGCCGACCAAGACCCCACCCTCGCGGCTCAGCGTGACGCCCGGCTACCAGGGTGGGCTCGTCGACCGCCTCGGACCGAGCTACGGCGAGGACAACGCGGAGGTCTACACGAAGCTCCTGGGCCTCGATCCCGACGAGCTCGAGGCGCTCGCGGCCGAGGGCGTCATCTAGGAAAACCGACTGTGGACAGCGGAACCGGCACTCGCTAGGTTCTGGTGAACATACGTTCATAATCGTGTCGCGGCACACACGAATCCGGCGAACGAGGAGGTACCGATGCTCCAACAGCTGGTCGACGCCCTGGTGCTCGCCTCGATCTACACCCTGTTCTCGATCGGCATGTCGCTGGCGTGGGGTGCCCTCGGGATCCTGAACTTCGCGCACGGCACGATCTTCGTGACGGCGGCGTTCGCGGCCCACCTGGTCGCGGCGCAGGTCGCCATCTCGCTCCCGGTGGCCCTCCTGGTCGGTGCGCTGACCGGCGGGCTGGTCTCGCTGCTGCTGCAGGTCCTGATCTTCGCCCCGATCCGGCGCCGGGCCCGCGACGACGGGCAGATGGAGATGCAGGTGCTGATCGCGTCCATCGGGGTGGGCACCATCCTCACGGCGATCGTGGCGGAGGCGACCGGGTCCCAGGCCTTCAGCATCGCCACCGGCTTCACGCAGTCGATGCTCGAGTTCGGCGGGCTGCGGGCCACGGACCTCCAGGTCGTGATCGTCGTCGTGGGCGCCGTGGTCGGCATCGCCCTCGGGCTGTGGATCACCCGGACCCGCGGCGGCCGGGCCCTGCGGGCGGTCGCCGCGAACTCGGAGGTCGCCTCCCTCATGGCGATCGACTCGAGGCGGGTCGCCGGGGCGACGATGTTCACGGCCGGTGTGCTGGTGGGCCTGGCCGGGGTGCTGCTGGCCAGCTACCAGGGCGCGACGGACGTCTATGCCGGCAGCCGGCTGCTCACCACGGCGTTCGCGATCATCATCATCGGCGGCGTCGGGAGCCTGACCGGGACGCTGGCGGGCGCGTTGATCCTCGCCGTCCTCGAGACGGTCCTGGCGTACAACACGTCGGGGGTGTGGACCCCGGCGATCTCGTTCGCGCTGATCATCTTCGTGCTGCTCCTGCGCCCGCAGGGCCTCTTCGCTTCGTCCCGGACGGCGGTGGACCGAGTATGACGCTCAGCAGCTGGTACGCCGGCAACGAGACCACGATCATCACCTTCGGGATCACCTTCCTGCTCGCCATGAGCATGCAGGTGACCATGCGGGTGGGGGTGCTGTCCCTGGCGGGCCTCGGGTTCTACGCCGTCGGCTCCTACGCGACCGGGATCGTGGTCCTGCGCGACATCATCCCCGCGCCCGTCGCGATCCTCGCCTCGATCGTCGTGTGCGGGCTGCTGTCGCTGGCGTTCGGCCTCGCCCTGCACCGCGTCCGCGGGTTGTACCTGGCGATGGTGACCCTCGGGTTCGTGCTCATCCTCGGCGTCATCGCCGCCAACGGCGGCACGCTCACCGGCGGCGCGAACGGCATGTACGGCGTGCCGATCACCATCTCGGCGCCCGAGGTGGTGCTGGCCTCGCTCGTCGTGATCGCGGCCGCCTGCCTGTGGGAGCGCGGCCGCGCCGGCCGGGCGACGAACGCGCTGCGCACCGACCAGCTCCTCTCGACCTCGGTGGGGATCGACGCCCGGCGGATGCGCAACATCAGCTTCCTGCTGAGCGGGGCGATCGGTGGTCTCGCCGGCAGCCTGAACGTGCTGTCGTTCGGTGCCGTGAGCCCGAGCGACGCCGGCTTCGCGATGCTCACGACGATGATCACCGTGGTGATCGTCGGCGGTCAGCGCTCGTGGGCCGGGGTGCTGCTCGGCGCGATCCTCATCTCGTGGCTGCCCACCTGGCTGGTCTGGTTCGAGGGGGCCACCCGCGAGATCATCCTGGGCCTGCTCATCGTCGTCCTCGGCATGTTCGCGCCCGACGGGCTGCTGGGCGTCTTCTCCTGGCTCTTCGGCCGGCTGCGGGGGATCCGGCGCAGGTCGGTACCGCCACCCGTCGCCGAACCCCCGCCCGCCCGGCAGCTGGAGGAGAGCTCTCGTGTCCGTTGACCAGGTCCCCGTGCAGGCCCCGGCGGAGACGGCCGTGCCGGTGCTCCGCGTGGACGATCTCGCCGTCCACTACGGCGGCATCAAGGCGGTCGACGGGGTGAGCTTCGAGGTCGCCCCGGGCGAGCTCGTCGGCTTGATCGGCCCCAACGGGTCCGGGAAGAGCACCCTGCTGGCGGCGGTCTCGCGCCTGACCACCCTCACGAGGGGCGCGCTCTGGCTCGACGGCGGCCGCTACGAGAGCGTCCAGCCGTGCGGTCCGGCGCGGCTGGGCATCGGCCGGACGTTCCAGACGGTCCGCGTGCTGGAGGAACAGACCGTCCGGCAGAACATCCAGCTCGGGGCGGACCTCGGAGCCCGCAAGGCGGCGCCCACCACCTCCTCGCCGCTGCGGCTGTTCGGGGGACTGCGCCGCAAGGGCGGCAGCGACACCGTGGACGAGGTCCTCGAGCGCACCGGCCTGCAGGACGTGGCCTCGGTGCTGGTCGACGAGCTGCCGTACGGCCTGCGGCGCCGGGTGGAGATCGCACGGGCGCTGGCCACCCGCCCCCGGCTCCTGCTGCTCGACGAGCCGTTGGCCGGCATGACCTCCGAGGAGCGCGCGGACGTCGCCGCGCTCGTCCGGCAGTTGCACGGCGAGGGCCTGGCCCAGATCCTCGTCGAGCACGACGTCGACTTCATCGTGAAGACGTGCCCGCGCCTCATCGCGCTCGACCAGGGGAAGGTCATCGCCGAGGGGGCACCGGCCGACGTGGTGGCCGACGACCGGGTCCGAACCGCCTACCTGGGAGTGGACGACGATGACGCTGCTTGAGGTGACGGGCCTGAACGTGTCCTACGGGACCACCCAGGTGGTGCACGACCTGGACCTCGCCGTCGAGAGCGGCAAGATCCTCACCGTGCTGGGACCCAACGGGGCCGGCAAGAGCTCGACGCTGCGCGCCGTCTGCGGCCTCATCCGCAGGACCCCCGGCGAGGTGCGCCTCGAGGGCCGGTCCATCGGGCGGCTGCGGGCGTCGCAGGTCGCGTCCGCGGGCCTGGTGATGGTGCCCGAGGGTCGCCGCGTCTTCGGTTCCCTCAGCGTGGAGGAGAACCTCCTGCTGGGGGCCTACCGCCTCGGCCGCAGGCGCAAGCAGCAGACGTTGGACACCTGCTACGACATGTTCCCGATCCTGCAGCAGCGGCGTGCCCAGCGTGCCGGCTACCTGAGCGGCGGCGAACAGCAGATGCTCGCCTTCGGCCGGGCGCTGATGGCCGATCCGCTGGTGATCCTGATGGACGAGCCGTCGATGGGCCTGGCGCCCGTCGTGGTGAACCAGGTGATGGCGCACGCCCGCGTGATCGCCGACCTGGGCATCGGCGTGCTGATGGTGGAGCAGAACGCCCGCGCCGCGATGAAGGTGGCGGACGAGGTGGTGGTCCTGCGGCTCGGGCGGCCCGTCTTCCGCGGGAGCGTGGAGCAGGCACGGGGGGATGCCGCGCTCGTGCGGGCGTTCCTCGGCGACACCGCGGTGGCAGAGCCGTCGGGGGCGGAGCCGTCGGGAGTGGCGCCGTCGGGGGCGGAGCCGCGCCCCGCGTCCCCGCGGCACGCCGTGCCGGACGTCGTCTCGTGACGTACGAGGTGGCCTCGGCCGCCGAGTTCGACAGCTGGGTGCACGGCCTGCACGCCGAGCGCGTCCACGGCCCGGGGGACCAGCTCGGGAGCCTCAACCACCTCGACGACGCCGCTCGCGCCCGTGGCCGGGACTGCCTGCGCACCGGCGTGGCGATCAGTCTCGCGATGCCGCTGCGCCCCGGTCCGACGCTCCGCCGGTCCGGGGAGTCCGCCTTCGCCCTGACGACGTACGCGATCGCGACGACGGCCGCCGGCGACCCCATGCCCGACGGCTTCGCCATGTTCGCGGACCGGGTCGAGCTCGACTGCCACGGCGGCTCGAACACCCATGTGGACGCCCTGAACCACGTCGCGTTCCACGGTGCGTGGTACGACGGCTCCCCGGTCGGCGAGCCGCCGGTCTCCGGCTCGGTCCTGCCCCTCGCCGAGTTCGGGATCTTCACCCGGGCCGTCCACGCCGACATCTGCGCCGTCCGTGGCACCTCCTACGTCGAGCTCGGCCGGCCCGTGACGGGGGACGAGATCGACAAGGCCGTCGCGGCGGCCGGCCTGGAGTTCCGGCCGGGCGACGCGCTGCTCCTGGACTGCGGCCGGGACCGGTACGAGAGCGAGGTCGGGTCCTGGGACGGCTCCCGGCCGCGACCCGGTGTCGGCCCCGAGGCGGCCAGGTGGATGCACGAGCACCGGCCGGGCCTCGTCTGCTGGGACATGCTCGACGGTCAGAACCCCCAGAACATCGTGGGGCCCGTGCACCAGCTCAGCTGGGCCACCGGCCTGGTACTAGTCGACAACTGCACCTTCGCGGCGGCCCGCTCGTCGCTGCAACGCCCCGGTCACGGCGCGGCCGCTCTCGTCGTGGCGCCGCTGCCGATCGAGGGTGCCACGGGGAGCAACGTCAACCCCCTGCTCCTGCTGTAGTGGGCTGCGGGACGGCGAGAGGCGGCCAGGGTCCCCTGAAAGTGACTGAGCGTCCGTCCATCTCGTAGAATCGTGCGCCGGCAGTGCTTTCGACAGGCAGAGGGTGAGTGGCGTGGTGTCAACGAGGGAAAGGCTGACCCAGGAGGCTCTCGAGCTCTTCTACCGTCAGGGTTTCCGAACCACGACGATGCGGCAGATCACCAGCACCTGCAAGCTGACCCCGGCGGCGTTCTACAACCACTTCGCGTCGAAGGACGAGCTGCTCTACAGCATCATCGTGGACTCGTTCGTCGAGCTGCAGCGCGAGATCGACATGGAGCTGGGCCGATCCGGCCAGACCTCCCGGGAACGGCTCGTGGCGGTGATCAAGGCTGTCACCCTGTGGCACTGCCACAAGGCGCACCAGGCGAAGGTGGCCAACCGGGAGTCCCTGGAGCTCCCGCAGGCGATGCTCGACCTGATACTGGAGCGCCGCAGGTCGCTGCGCGACCAGGTGGAGCGGATCATCGTGGCGGGCGTCGAGAGTGCCGAGTTCACGCCCACCGCCTCGGCGGCCGAGGCGGCCCGGCTGACCTCCACCGCCCTGTTCGGCCTGATGACGTCGATCTCCGACTGGTACACCGAGCCGGGTGGCTGGAGCGGCGAGCTCCTCGTCGATCTCTTCGTGGAGCTGGCCGACCGGATGCTGGGGGTCACGGAGATCGGGCTGCCGCGGTCCGAGGTCCCGGCGGCCCAGGTCGCCGCCGAGGATTCGGTGCCGCGGGCCGGTTAGGTGGTCCGCCGGTTCACCCCGCCGCTCAGGTCTCCGGGACGGGATCGAGCAGGAGGCCGCGGAGCTCGGCCTTGCGGATCTTGCCGGTGGCGGTCATCGGCATCGCGTCGACGACGCGGAGCCGCTCGGGCAGCTTGAACCGGGCCAGCCCGCCCGCCGTCAGGTGGTCGACCAGGTCGGGCAGCGTCGGCGGGGGCCCCTCGGGCACGATCACCGCACAGCACCGTTCGCCGAGCCGGGCGTCCGGGTAGCCGACCACGGCGGCCTGGCGCACGCCGGGGTGGGTGAGCAGGAGATCCTCGACCTCACGGGCACTGATGTTCTCGCCGCCGCGGATGACGATGTCCTTGATCCGTCCGGTGACCCGCAGGCAGCCGTTCTCGTCGATGCGCCCGACGTCGCCGAAGCGGTACCAGCTGCCGTGGAAGGACCGCCGGGTGAGCTCCGGGTCGCCGAGGTAGCCGAGGAACACGTGTGGTCCGCGGGTGACGATCTCGCCGTCCGTCCCGGCGGGCAGCGGCTCGCCGAGCTCGTCGACGATCCGGGTGTCGGTCCCGGGCAGGGGCACCCCGTCCGTCATCAGCAGGTGGTCCGGGGATCCCGGCCGGGTGGCGGTCGCGACGTAGGTCTCGCTGGCCCCGAAGCACACGAGCAGCTCCGCGCCGAGCTCCTCCCGCACGTCCACGACCAGGTGGCGCGGCACGGGGGCGCCCCCGGACGCGAGGCACCGCAGCGACGCCCCGCTGCCCGCGCCCGCCCGGCGCGCGGCGATCATGTCGACGATGAAGGGCGTCGCGGCCAGCGTGTAGGTGCAGCCGTGGGCGTCGATCAGCCGCAGGGCGGTCGCCGCGTCCCACCGGTCCTGCAGGACCAGCGGCATCCCGATCACGGCGGCGGCCCGCAGGCCCCACTGCAGCCCGGACGCGTGGCAGATGGGCGAGGGCATGAACACGCTGTCCTCGGTGGTCAGCCCGAGCACCCGGCGGCTGTAGGCGTCGATGCCGAACATCGTCGAGCGGTGGCTGTGGACGACCCCCTTGGGCAGCGCCTCGGTGCCCGAGGTGAACGTGATCGTGTCCCATGCCGAGGCGTCGGCGACCGGTGGCACGACGGCCACGGTCTCCTCCCACGGCAGCGCGAGCACGCCTTCGAGGGAGCCCGCCGCCCCGTCGTCCGCACGGACGACGACGATCTCGGGTGGGTCCGCCAGGTCGGCCGCCGCGAGCCGGACCTGCTCCGCGGGCGAGCCGGAGCGGTGCCGGCCCGCCGCGAACACGAAGCGGGAGCCGGCGGTGGCCAGGACGTGCCGGAGGTCGCGGGCGCCGAGCGTGGGCAGGACCGGGTTGACGACGCACCCGGTCAGCCCGACCGCGGCGTGCACCACGGCGAACTCGCGCCAGTTGGGCAGGACGAGCGTCACGACGTCCCCGGCGACCGCCCCGCGCGAGAGAAGGTACGCGGCCAGCCGGCGAGCGGCGCCCAGGACCTCGGACCGGGTCAGCGAACCGCCCTCGTCGACCACGGCCGTCGCGTCCGGGTGGTCCGCCGCACCACGCAGGAAGTGCTCCAGCCAGGTCGGTCCGGTCCACGGTCCGGCGCCCTCGGAGTCCGCTCCGGCCGCGGCGTCCGGCCGGCGGGTCGGCGGGACCGTCTCGGTGACCGGGGCATCGCCGGCTGGCTCCATCGGCACTCCTTCGTGAGCGGGCTCCACGGCGAACGGACGCACGTTCGGCGACCGGTCAGTTCTGCAGCTGTTCGTGATCCTTCACCCACGCGACGACGGCCGGCGATGCGGTCGCGAGGTCGCGGTCGGTGTACCTGAGGTCCTGGGAGGAGCCGGAGAAGCCCTCGGCCGCCACCTTCTCGAGCCCCTGCAGAACCGCGGCCCGGTCCACGGAGCTCGCCGCCTTCAGCGCGCGGGCCGCCGTCCAGACCTGGTCGTAGCCGGACGCGTGGTACTCGTTCGGGTCCGCGTCGTACTTGGCCCGGAAGAGGGCGTCGAAGTGACGCGTGGCGTCGGAGCTGCGGTCCTTGTGGAACGCCACCGTCCAGAAGACGTCTCCGGCGGCGGCGCCGAGGGCCTTCACGGCACCGGTGGCGAGGACACCGCTCGCCACGATCGGCCCGGTGAAGCCCGCCAGCCGCAGCGCCCGGATCATCCCGGTGCCGCCCGCCTCGGTCACCGGCGCGATCGCGACGGCGCCCGGCTTGTCGGCGAGCGTCGCGGCCACGACCGCCGCGTAGTCGCCCTGGGTGGACTGGGTGACCCTCGTCCCCAGGACCCGGACGTTCGCGCGGCGGGCCAGCTCGGGCATCGCCTTCGTGCCCAGGAGCACCGTCCCGTCGCTGTCCGAGTCGTGGATGATCGACATCGTCGTGATCCCGCGGGCGACGAGGACCGGTGCCAGCGCCGGGACCATGTTCGAGGCCGGGACGCTCGACCGGTAGGTGTAGCGGCCGATGTTCACGCCGTTCGCGGTCGAGATGGTGTAGATCGTGGGGAGCGCGGCGCGCTCGACGATCGGCGACATGACCTGGCCGGACGTGCTGGCCACCGTGCCGAGGAGCAGGGGCGTGCCCGAGGCGACGGCGCGGCTGGCGAGGATGCCGGCCTGCTGCCGGTCGCTGCGGGTGTCGGAGTAGTCGATCCCGAGCGTGGTCGCGCCGAGGAACCGGGTCGTGTTGATCTCCTCCAGAGCGACCATCGCTCCTTGCTGGACGGCGACGCCGGCGTAGCCCGCCGGGCCCGTCAGGTCCTGGATCGCCTGGAGGGTGAGGACCGCGGGCAGACCCGCGGCGCCGGGCCCGGGCGCGGTTCCCGACCCGCAGGCCGCCACCACCGTCAGCAGCGACGCCAGCGCGGCCAAGGCGAGCTTCTTCGTCATTCCGAGCTCCTCGCGAACCGCGCCTTCCTAGAGCGCCTGCCCGCCGTCGACGTAGAGGGTGTGGCCGGTGATGAACGAGGCCTCGTCGCTGCAGAGGAACGCCACCGCCGCGGCGACGTCCTCCGGCTGCCCGACCCGGCGGACCGGGATGACCGCCGCGTTCTGCTCCCGGAACTGCTCCGGCGTCATGCCGAGGCGCTGCGCGGAGGAGTCCGTCATGTCCGTGACGATGAAGCCGGGCGCGATGGCGTTCGCGGTGATCCCGAACGGTCCGAGCTCGATCGCGAGGGTGCGGGTGAACCCCTGGATGCCCATCTTCGCGGCCGAGTAGTTCGCCTGGCCGCGGTTGCCCAGCGCGGCGACGCTGGACAGGGTGATGATCCGGCCCGAGCGGTGCGCGGTCATCGACCTCTGGGCGGCCCGGCTCATGAGGAACGCGCCCCGGAGGTGGACGCCGACCACGGCGTCCCAGTCGTCGTCGGTCATCTTGAACAGCAGGTTGTCCCGGGTGATGCCGGCGTTGTTCACGAGGATGTCGACGCGACCGAACCGGTCCACGACCTCGCCGACCGCGCCGTCGACCGAGGCGGAGTCGGTGACGTCGCAGCGGAGGCCGACCGCCGCGCCGGGGAGGCCGGCCGCACGGGTGCGGGCCGCCGTCTCGTCCAGGTCGAGGACGGCCACCGTCGCGCCCTCGCCGGCCAGCCTGGCCGCGAGGCTCGCCCCGATTCCCTGTGCACCGCCGGTGATCACCGCTGTCCGGCCGGCGAACCTGGCGAATCCGTCCTTGCTCATGCGTACCTCTATTCGTCGTCGGGGAACACGGGGGCGCGCTTGCCGAAGAAGGCGTCCTTGCCCTCGGCGAGCGCGCGCGTGCCCCACTGCAGGGCCGAGGACGTGACCGACTCGACCAGGGACCGGTCCGCGACCGACGCGTTGGCCAGCGCCTTGACCGTCTCCGCCGCGACCCGGGGCTGGGCGGCGATCACCGTGGCCCTGGCGAGCGCGACGGCGCGGAGGTCCTCGTCGGGCACGACCTCCCCGACGACCCGGTTCGCCAGCGCCGCCCGCGCATCCAGCGCGGCACCGGTCCAGGCCATCCGCTTCGCGAGGGCACGCCCGCCGATCTCGCCGAGCCGCACCAGCGCGAACCCCGGGACCGCGCCGACCCGCAGCTCCGGGACCGCGAACTGGGCGGACTCCGCGGCCACGATGTCGTCGCAGGCCAGGGCGAGCTCGAACCCGCCGCCGAGGGCCCGGCCGTGGACGGCGGCGATCACCGGCGTGCGGGCGTGCTCGATCTGCCGGCACAGCCCGATGACCGCGTAGACGTAGTCCCGGCCGCCCGCGACGCCCTCGTCGAACGTGGAGATGTCGCCCCCGGCGCAGAAGTTCCGCCCCGCACCGCGCAGGACGACGGCCCGCGCCGTGGCGTCGTCGTCGAGGTCGCGCAGGGTGCGGGACAGCTCGGCCACCATCGCCTTGTCGAGGGCGTTGTGGGCCGCCGGGTTCGCCAGGGTCACCACCGCCACCTTCCCGTGCCGCTCGACCTCGACCCGCTTCTCCATCCGCGCCGTCCTCAGTCGACCATCGTGAGGCCGCCGCTGACGCTCAGCACCTGGCCGGTGATGAACGAGGCCTGCCGCGACGCGAGGAACACGGCGGCGGCCGCGACCTCCGCGGGCTCGCCGATCCGCTTGAGGGTCACGAGCTGGACCATCTTGTCGATGACGACCTGGTCCTGGTGCCGCATCAGGGGGGTGTCGGTCACGCCGGGCGACACCACGTTCGCGGTGACCCCGGACTTCCCGTACTCGCGGGCGAGGGACTTGATCAACCCGATGACACCCGCCTTCGCCCCGGCGTAGACGGCCTCGCCCCAGGTCCCGACCCGGGCGGCGTCGGAGGAGAAGGCGACGATGCGGCCGTAGCCGGCCTCCTTCATGACGGGCAGGGCGGCGAAGCAGGCGTTGATCGTCCCGACGTAGTTCACGTCGATGACCCGCTGCCAGTACTCGGGGCCCTCGGAGGAGAACCGGTGCGTCTCGGACCAGCCGGGGCACAGCACCATCGCCTCGAGGCTGCCGTGCCGCTCGGTGATCCCGGCGACCGCGGCCTGGCAGGCCTCCAGGTCGGTGATGTCCAGCGTGACCGCCTCGGCGGTGTGCCCGTCCGCCCTGATCTTGTCCGTGACGGCGGCGGCCCCGGCGGTGTTGATGTCGGCGACGACGACGGTCGCGCCCTGCTCACCGAGGACGGCAGCGGTGGCGGCACCGATCCCGCTGCCGCCGCCGGCGACCAGGACGACCTGGCCGGTGTAGTCGAGCATGATTCGTTCCTGGTTCTCTCGGGTGACCGGGTGGGATCAGCGGTACTGGTCGAACGCGGGCGGGCGCTTCTCCAGGAACGCCTTCGCGCCCTCGTGGAACTCGTCCGTGCCGTGGATGAACGAGATGAACTCGTAGCCGGCCGCGATCGACGGCCACTGCCGGTCGGCCTCCATGTTCAGGTGGTGCTTGGCCACGCGGAGCGCCTGCGGGCTCAGCGTCAGCATGCGCCGGCACCACTCGTCGACCGCGTCGTCGAGCTGCGCGTCGGGCACGACGCGGTTGATCCAGCCCATCTCCTTGGCCTCGGCCGCGGTGTACTGCTGGCAGAGGAACACGATCTCCTTGGCGCGCTTGTCGCCGACGAGCCGGGGGAGGAGCTGGGTGCCCCACCAGATCGGCACACTGCCCATCTTCGGGCCCGACTGACCGAACCTGGCGGACTCCGCGGCGACCGACAGGTCGCAGATCAGGTTGATCTCGTTGCCGCCGCCGATGCACCACCCGTTGACCCGGGCCACGACCGGCTTGCCCGACGTGCGGACCGCCAGCGAGAACGCCATGGCGCGCTGCCCGAGCTCGCGGGCACCCTGCCGCCCGGAGGCGGACTCCATGTTGATGTCGCCGCCGGCGCAGAACGCCTTGTCCCCGGCCCCGGTGATCACGATGACGCCGACCGAGGTGTCGTTCTCCGACAACAGCACCGCGTCCCGCAGCTCCTCGAGCGTCTGGAGGCGGAACGCGTTGCGCACCTGCTCGCGGTTGATGGTCACGGTCGCGACGCCGTCGTCGACCTTGTAGAGGATGTCGCTGTAGTCGGGCATGGGATCCGTTCCTTCGTGATCGGGGTGGGGACGGGGTCAGGCGCCGGTCAGGCGCACCAGCAGGTCGAGCGCGAGCGCGCCCTTGCCGTCGTCCAGGGCCACCAGTGGGTTGACCTCGACCTCGGCGATCGCGCCGTACTCGACGAGCCCCGAGAGCCGCGAGACGGCCTCGGCGGCCGCCGTGACGTCGGCCGGCGCCTTCCCGCGGGCCCCGGTGAGCAGGGGCGCGCCCTCGAGGGACAACAGGAGCTGCTCGGCGCGCTCCGGGGTGACCGGGGCGAACGCGGTGGCCACGTCGCCGTAGACCTCCACGGCCGTCCCCCCGATGCCGACGGTGACGGTGGCGGGATAGCCGTCGACGCCCGCGCGCAGGCCGACGAGCAGCTCGACCCCGCGCGGCGCCATCTCCTGGACGAGCACGCCCTCGATCGCGGCGTCGGGCCGGAGCCGGGTGACGGTGTCGAGGATCTCCGCCGCGACGTCGTCCGCCTCCGCGGCCGACACCCCGACGCGCACCCCGCCGACGTCCGTCTTGTGCAGGACGTCGGGCGACTGGATCTTGAGGACGACCGGTCCGCCGATCGCGCGGGCGTGCGCCGACGCCTCGTCGGCCGACCGGGCCAGCCGGGCCGCGGGGTGCGGCACCTGCGCCCGGACGAGCAGCTCGCGGGCGCCCCACTCGGTGGTCGACCCGAACCCGGCGGGCAGCGCGACGGCCGGTCCCCGTTCGACCCGCGGCGCCGGGGCCTGGGGGACACGGCACAGGGCGATCGCGCGGACGGCCGACGCGATCGATCCGTGCACCGCGAGACCGTGCGCGCGCAGGACCCGGGACGCGGCGGCGGACTCGTCGCCGGCCGCGAGGTAGGCGAACGTGATCGACTTCTCGCCCGAGCCGGCGAAGGCGGCGGCCACGTCGTCGGCCATCGTGCCGACGACGTTCGTGAGGATGACGAGCAGGTCGTCCACGGCCTCGTCGGCGAGCAGGGCGTCGGTCACCCGCGGCAGGTTGGCGGCCTGCTTGACCATGAACTCGGCGGTGACGTCGACCGGGTTGGCGAGCCCCGCGAAGGAGGGGAGGAGCGCCGTGAGCGCTTCGGTCGTGCGCTCGCCGAGGGCGGGAACCTCGAGCCCCGCCTCGGCCAGCCGGTCCGCCGCCAGGCCGCCCGCCCCGCCGGAGGTGGTGACGACGGCGATGCCACGCCGGTTCGGGGGCCGGCGCCGGACGGAGACGGCGAGATCGACCAGCTCCGAGACGTCCCGGACGCGCAGCACCCCGGCGTCCCGGCAGGAGATCTCGAAGGAGGTGGCGTCGCTCAGCAGGGCGCCCGTGTGCGACTCCGCCGCCCGCCGGCCGACCTCGGTCTCGCCGGAGCGGAGCACGGCCAGCCGGGTCCCGGACCCGGCCGCGCGGTCGAGCAGGTCGAACCAGGTCGCCCCGTCGGGGATGTTCTCCAGGTACAGGCAGAGCAGGTCGAGGTCGCCCCGCGCCGCCAGCTCCCGAGCGAGCTCGACGACCGAGACGTCGACCTCGTTGCCGGTGCTGGCCCACACCGCCGGCGTGCGGCCGCGCTCGCGGGCGAGGTCGAAGAACGTCCCGCCGACCGCCCCGCTCTGCCCGACGTACGCGACCGGGGCCAGGTGCCGGGGATCGGCGCGCAGCACCGCCGGGGCGAAGCAGGCCGCCAGGCCGGCGCCGAAGTCGACCAGACCCTGGCAGTTCGGCCCGAGCACCCGGATGCCCAGCTCCCGGGCCAGCGCGCCCAGCCGCTGCTGGGCCTCGTGCCCGGCGGCGCCGGTCTCGGCGAACCCGGAGCTGTAGACGATCGCCGCCCGGGCCCCGGCGTCGGCCGCGGAGCGCAGCGTCTCCTCCACGCGGGCCGCGGCCAGCGCGACGAGGACGAGGTCCACGGCGAACGGGAGATCGGCGAAGGAGGCGTGGCTCGGGACGCCGAACACCTCGTCGACCGTCGGGTTCACGACGGCCAGGTCCCCCGGGAAGTCGTGCTCCCGCAGGGCGGCGACGAGCCGACCGCCCACATTGGACTCCCTGGGCGAGGCCCCCACCACGGCGATGCCGCGGGGGGAGACCAGGGGGAGCAGGGAGGACGCGGTGCTCACGAGGCCTCCCGGGGCCGCGCCGGAACCGGCTCGCGCTCCAGGCCCAGGGCACCGAAGACATGGCTGTTGTGCTCGCCGTGTGCCGGGGCCGGTCCGCGCTCGGCCAGCCGCCGCCCGTCGACCATGGCGGGGAAGGCGAGCACCGGGACCGGCAGGTCCGGGTGGTCGACCAGGAAGTCCCGCGCCTTCGCCTGGTCGGACTCCAGCATCTCCTCGTAGGACCGCACGACCGTGACGCACGCGTCCCGCCCGCCGAACACAGCCTCGATGTCCGCGCGGCTCCGTCCGAGGAAGTACTCGGTGAGGCGGCGACGGATCGCCGGCTGGCTGGCCGGGTCCTCGTGCTTGCCGCGGTAGTCGTCGAGGCCGCCGACCAGGTCGCACACGGTGAGCCAGAACTTGATCTCGAGCGAGGCGATGGCGACCTGGCCGTCGGTCAGGGCGTAGGTGCCGTAGCAGGCGAGGCCGCCGTCGAGCAGCGAGCTGCGGGGGCCGGTGGACGGCTGCCCGTTGAGCAGGTCGTTGATCAGGACGTGGGGCAGCAGGGCGATGCCCTCGGCCATGGCGGCGTCGATCCACACCCCGCGCCGGCTCTGGCGCGCCTGCCCGACGAACGCGGTGATCAGCAGGGCGGGCACGAGCCCGCCGCCGACGAGGTCGGCCAGCGGGAGCGGCGGGCCGACCGAGGGGCCGAGCTGCGGGCGCAGCCGGTCGAGCAGCCCGCTGAAGGCGAGGTAGTTGAGGTCGTGGCCCGCCTCCTGGCTCAGCGGGCCGTTGGAGCCGTAGCCCGAGATGGAGGCGATCACCAGGGAGGGCCGGATCCCGTGGAGGGTCTCCACGTCGTACCCCAGCCGGCCCATCACCCCGGGCCGGAACGACTCGACCAGGACGTCCGCGGTGGCGACGAGCGCCTCGAACCGCTCGCGGTCGGCCACGTCCTTGAGGTCCAGGGTGACCGACAGCTTGCCCCGGTTGACGCTGTGGTGGCAGACCCCGGCGCCGTCGACCTGGCGGCCGAAGCCGCGCATGTAGTCCCCGGCACCGGTGTCCTCGACCTTGATGACCTCGGCGCCGAGCTGGGCGAGCGCCAGGGTGCAGAGGTTGCCGGGCAGCAGGCGCGTGAGGTCGAGGACCCGCACCCCGGCCAGCGGCTGGTAGGAGGCGCCCGGGTCGTGCTGCCGGATCGTGCCGTTGTCGTCGTTCACGCCTTCACCAATCTGTGCCAGGGGTCGCCGGGCGCCGTCAGGAGACGGGAGCCGAGGCGCGACGCCCAGTACCGCTCCGGGCCCAGCTCACCGGCCCACGCCGTGAGCCGGGTCGTGGACAGGTGCAGAGGATGTTCGCGGGTGAGGCCGATCGCCCCGTGGAGCTGGTGCGCGACGGCCGCCACCGAGGTCGCGGCGGGGATGCCCACCGCGACGGCGCTCTCGAGCGGGTCCGGCTCGTCGTCGTCCAGAGCGGTGGCGACCAGGTGCCCGGCCGCCTGCAGGACCGCGACACCGGCCGCCATCCGCGCCAGCAGCTGGCCGACGGCCTGGAACTGCGCGAGGGGCCTGCCGAACTGGATCCGGGTCCGGCAGTGCTCGACCGTGAGCTCGAGCGCGCGGTCCGCGGCACCGCCCAGGGCGAGGACGCGGGCGGCCGCCGCCCGGCGGTGGACCACCTCCCGCGCCGCCGGGAGCGTGGTCCAGCGGTCCGCGGCGAGCCGCAGCTCGGGGACGAGGACGCCACCGCGGTCGTCGCCCGCGACGTCCGTCCCGGGCTCGATCTTCAGGTCCGCGGTGGACAGGAGCAGCACGCGGTCCTCGTGGCCGACCACGACGGTCCGCGCGGAGCCCACCCAGGGGACGCGGTCGAGCTCGCCGGCCACGACGAGCCCGTCGCCGGTCCCGCTCACCCGCAGCCGCACGGCGCCGGGCGCGGCGCAGGCGGTCAGCGGGAGCTGCTCCGCCGTCGGGACGGGCAGGCCGAGCGAGACCAGCCACCCGGCCAGGCACACAGTCTCGGCGAGCGGGACGGGCGTCGGGAGCGCCCCCGAGACCCGCGCGACCTCGGCGATCGCCGCGCCGCCCCCGCCCATGCCCCCCAGCGCCTCGGGGAGGACCAGCTCCACGAGGCCGAGGTCCTGCAGCGCCGCCCAGAGCGTGCCGGGATCGCCCGCGGCCCGGTCCGCGAGCAGCGCGTGGACGACGTCGCGCACGGCGTCGAGCTCACGACGGTCGATCATCGGAGGAGTCCTCGGGAGACGATGGTGCGGAGCACCTCGGTGGTGCCGCCGCGGATGGTGAAACCGGGGGAGACGAGTCCCAGCGCCTGCGAGGTCTCCCGCAGCGCCCGCACGGAACCGTGCGGGAGGTCGGGGTCACGAGGGAGCAGGCCGGCCGGGGCGGCGACGAGGCCCTGCTCGAACCCGGTCCCGATGTCCTTGACGACGGCCGCGGCCACGGCCGGGTCGTCGCCGTCCCGGACCGCGTGCGCGATCCCGGAGGAGAAGGCGTGCAGGACGCGGAACATGGCGGCTGCCCGGCCGACCTCGACCAGCGCCTCGTCCTCCAGGTGCGGGGCCGCGTCGACGAGGGCGGAGAAGACCGGGAACGCGGACAGCCACCGGTCCGGGCCCGAGCGCTCGTACGCCAGCTCGGAGGTGACCTGCCGCCAGCCGCTGCCGGGCTCGCCCAGCACCCGGTCCGCGGGCACGAACACCTCGGAGAACGAGACCTCGGAGAAGTGGGCGTTGCCGTCGAGGGTCTCGATGGGGGAGATCGCCACCCCGGGCGCCGACAGGTCGACGACGAGCTGGCTCAGCCCCTCGTGCCGGTCGTCGCCGAGCGGGCTGGACCGGCAGAGGACGACCGCGTACTCGACCCGGTCCGCCCACGAGGTCCAGATCTTGGCCCCGGAGAGCGACCAGCCGCCGTCGACGCGGGTGGCGCGCGTGCGGACGGAGCTCAGGTCCGAGCCGGAGTCGGGCTCCGACATCCCGAGCGCGAACCCGATCTCCCCGGCGGCGATGCGGGGCAGGAACTCCCGCTTCTGCTCCTCGGTGCCGAAGCGGAGCAGCATCGGGGCGGTCTGCCGCTCGGCGGCGATGTGGGCGCCCACCGGGGCTCCGGCCGCGAGCATCTCCTCGGCGACCACGAGCTGGGCCACCGGGCCGAGACCCGGGCCGCCGTACTGCACCGGGACCGACAGGGCCACCAGCCCGGCCGCCCCGAGCCGGCGGCTGAACGCGCGGTCGTAGCCGCCGCGCCCGACCAGGCCCGGGTGCGCGACCCGCTCGGCGTCGAGGAAGGCCCGCACCCTGGCCCGCAGGCCGGGGGGTTCGGGCTCGTCCGAGAGGGGCATCGGGATCAGGGAGGCCATCGTCAGCTCCCCTCGAAGACGGGAGGACGGCGGTCCTTCGCGGCGCGCACACCCTCCCGGAAGTCACCGGTGCGCATCTCGGTCTCCTGGGCCGCCCGCTCGCCGCGCAGTGCCGCGGCGACCTCGGCGGCCAGCGTGCCGCGCAGCAGGCGCCGGGCGGACCGCACCGCGAGGGGCGCGTTCGCGGCGATCTGCCCGGCCAGCTCCGTCGCTTCGGCGGCCGGGTCGGCGGCGATCCGGTCGACCAGGCCGAGGGCCAGCGCCTCATCGGCGGGCACCGCCCGCCCCGTGTAGAGGAGCTCGGCGGCCGCGCCCGCCCCGACCGCGCGCGGCAGCGTGACGGACATGCCGAAGCCGTGCGAGATCCCGAGCCGGGTGAAGTTCGCGGTGAACTGCGCGTCCGGGGCGGCGACCCGGAGGTCGGCCACCAGCGCGAGCCCGACCCCGGCCCCGATGGCCTTGCCGTGCACCGCCGCGACGATCGGGACGTCGATCTCGAAGAGCTCCACGGCGACGTCGTAGATGTGCCGGGCGTCGGGCGCGTTCGGGTCCTGCCCGTCGCCCAGCTCGGCGCCGACGCAGAAGTTCCGGCCGTTGGCGCGCAGGACGAGGGCGCGACAGCCCTCGGCGTCGAGGTCGCGGGCCGCGCGGACGACGGCGGCCAGGACCGCGGCGCTGAGGTAGTTGTGCGGCACCCGGTCGAGGGCGATCGTCCCGACGTGGGTCTTCTCGTCGTGCGCGACCTGGATCATGCGGCGGCTCCCGGGAGGAACGAGTGCCGGGGATCGAAGGCGCGCAGGGCGGCGGCCGCGGCCTCGTCGACCGGTGCGAACGGGGCCACGTCGGCGGCGACCGCGACCTCCCAGCCGATGCCCTCGCGGGCCGACCGGACGGCGTCGGCGAGGGTCTCGCCGGGAGCGGGGAGGACGGCGGTCATCGCGAACTCCGTGCCGCCGGGCCGGCGCTCGAGCACGCAGCGGGTGGTGACGATCGCGCCCACCCGGTCGCCCGGGCACGTCACGAAGGGGACCTGCTCGACGAGGCGCGACCGGCCGTGCTTCACCACGAGGATCACCTCGGCGGCCCCGCTGGCGATGTCGTTCGCCCCGCCGGAGCCGACCAGGAACCGGCCGTCGGCGTCCCGGCTCGAGTTGGTGTTGCCGTGCCGGTCGATGGTCCCGGCGCCCAGCACGGCGAGGGACCGGCTGTTCCCGCTGGCCATCACGCTGCCCAGGATCTCGGTCACGCCGGTCATCCAGGTGCAGGTGGGCAGGTTGCGGTGGCTGAAGATGAACGGGTCCCCGGGCCGGGGCTCGTAGCCGTACGCCCCGATCTCGGCCATGAGCGGAACGGCGCCCTCGCCGAGGCGGGAGTGGGCGAGCCAGGCGGCCAGGTTCGCGTACCCGATGCCGGTCATCAGCACCTCGAAGCCGCCGCCGGTGAGCCGGGCCCCGATCAGGCGGGCCGCCTCGTGGACCATGAGCTCCTCGGCGCCGGGTGCCGCGGGCCAGGACGGGTCGCCGGCGGAGTCGACCCGCCACACCCCCGCGCCCGCCCCGCCGACCAGCCGCTGGATGCGGTCGTACCCCAGCTTCCCCAGGTACGCCTCGTGGTCCGCGACGCCGTGGACCCATTCCTGCACCCAGGCGCGGTAGCGGTCGAGCTCCCGGCTCGCCCGGCGCTGCTCGAGGATGAACTCCTCGTCCTCGACATACCCCGCGACCTCGGGGATGGGGCTGTAGAGGCCGTACGGGTGCGCGCCGAGCGGGACCTCGGCGACGGCCTTGACCAGGTGCGACGGGATCCCGACCAGGGCCTGGTTGCGGCGGATCACGTCGTCGTCGACGATCGCCTCGACCGCGGCGATCACCCCGCGCCGGGCCGCCAGCGAGCCCCAGGCCGCCTCGCCGTAGGGCGGGGAGAGGATCACGTTGCCGTGCCGGTCGGCGGCGACCCCGTGGACGACGGTGATGTCGGGCCGCAGCGCGGACGCCGTCAGGACCGTGCCGCCCTCGCCGGGTTCCTCGCTCACCCACGACTGGCGGGCCAGGTCGGAGCCCACGAGCGAGCGCACGGGCACGGACGGCAGACCGAGCGCGCCGGCCATGAGGCGCGCCACCAGGGTCCAGAGGGTGACCTCCTCCAGCTCGACCCGGCCCTCGTCGATGGCCGTCTGGAACAGGCGGTTCGGCGCGCCCGTCGGGAAGTTGTCCCCCACGAAGCTCGCGATGATCCGCTTCGCGGTGCCCTCGCTGACCAGGGAGGCCTGGGAGGACACCAGCCCGCCGGTGCTCACGGTCAGCCCGGCCTCGTGCCCGCCCAGGCCCGCGAACCGCCGGACGAGTGCGGAGACCGCCGCGTTGGGCCGCGCCTCGGAGTAGGCGAGGTGGACGTGGTCCCCCGGCTCGACGAGCCGGACGGCCTCGCCGAGCGACACGACTTTCGATACGCGCACTCGTCGCACGATGCCAGATACAGTGCGCGAACGCCATACGCACGATCATTCATTTCAACAGCGGCCTTCCGCGGGCGGAGTTTGCTCTGACCTGGACTTTGAGTATGAACGAACGTCCACCTAGACAGCTCATTTTGCGGTTGGTAGCGTGCTGGAGCATGCCGTGCGTGTACAGGGCGGCCGCAACAGGAAAGGGGCGCTCGAGTGAGTGGGCATCAACCCGCCACCGTCCCAGGGGATCACCTGGACGTCGTCATCGTCGGTGGAGGCCCGTCCGGGCTCCTGCAACTGCACCATCTGCGGGAGGCCGGGCTGTCGGTCCGCCTGTACGAGCAGGGGGAGGGCGTCGGCGGGAGCTGGTACTGGTGCCGCTACCCCGGGTGTCGTTTCGACTCCGAGAGCTACACCTACGCCTACACGTTCTCCGAGGAGCTCCTCAAGGAGTGGGACTTCAGGGAGCTGTACTCGGCCCGCGCGGACACTGAGCGGTACTTCAACCACGTGGCGGACGAGTTCGGCCTGCGCGCGGACATCCGGCTCGGCGCCGAGGTCACGTCCGCGGTCTACGACGACGCGGCGGCGACCTGGTCGCTCGGTTTCGCCGACGGCAGCCGGGCGACGTGCTCGATCCTCGTCACCGCGGTCGGTCACCTCTCCGCCGCCTACGCGCCGGACATCGCCGGCATCGAGGACTTCCGGGGTACCTGGCTGCACACCGGCCGCTGGCCCGCCGACGGCGTCGACCTGGCCGGCAAGCGCGTGGGCGTGATCGGGACCGGCGCCAGCGGCGTCCAGCTGGTCACCTCGATCGCCTCCGAGGTCGGTCACCTCTCGGTCTTCCAGCGGACGGCGACCTACTGCGTGCCGTTGCGCAACAAGGCCATCACGGCCGAGTACATGGACGAGCTCCGGTCCCGCTACGACGAGATCTTCGAGACCTGCTCCACGACGCCGACGGCCTTCCCCTACGCGGCGGCCTACGGTCCGGCGATGGAGTACTCCGCGCAGGAGCGGCACGAGGTGTACGAGCGCCTGTGGCAGGAGCCCGGCTACAAGAAGTGGCTGGCGGGCTTCTCGGACACCATGAAGCCGGGCCCGGCGAACGAGGACTACGCCGAGTTCGTCCGCGGGAAGATCCGCGAGCGGCTCGGTTCCCCGGAGCTCGTCGAGAAGCTCGTCCCGTACGACCACCCGTTCGGCGCCAAGCGGATCCCGTGCGAGGACGGCTACTACGAGGTCTTCAACCAGTCCAACGTGGACCTGGTGGACGTCAGGGCCAACCCCATCACCCACCTGGTGGCCGAGGGAGCGGTGACCGCGGACGGCGTCCTGCACGAGCTCGACGTGCTGGTCTTCGCCACCGGGTACGACGCGTTCACCGGCGCGCTGACGACGCTCGACTTCCGCGGGAGCGGCGGGCTCACGCTGCAGGAGAAGTTCCGCGACGGGCCGCGCAGCTACCTCGGCGTGATGAGCGCCGGGTTCCCCAACTGGTTCAACGTCACCGCGCCGGGCAACTTCGTCCGGGGCCTCGAACCGCTGGTCGAGTGGGTCACCCGGTGCATCGCGCACGTGCTGCAGGGCGGGCACCGGTCCATCGAGGCGGAGCAGGGCGCCGAGGACGCGTGGATCGAGCGCATCAACAGCGCCAACGAGCTCCGGCTCCAGGCCAGGGCGGACTCCTACTTCACCGGCGCGAACATCCCCGGCAAGGCCCGCGGCGTCCTCACCAGCCCGGACAGCGTGCCGGACGGCGTCGCCATGCGGAACGAGGTCGCGGCCGACGGGTACCGGGGCTTCCGCCTTGGCTGAGGCGGGCGTGGCCGTGGCCGGGAACCGGCTGGCCGCGGACCCGCGGGTGGACCCGCGGATCAGGGCGGCGTTCGCGGACTGGCGGATCGCCGACCACGGGAACTTCGCGACCCGCGAGGAGGTCCTCGCGGCCGCGTGCTCACCCGAGGGACTGCGGGCCACCGAGGGGCGGGCCGCGTTCTTCGAGCGGTTCGAGAGCGAGGCGGTCTGCCCGTCCGCGCCGTTCGCCGTGCGGGAGCTCGAGTACCCGTCGGCGCCGGACGGCAACATCTGCCGGATCAGGCTGGTCGCGCCGCGCACCGGCGGCCCCTTCCCGTGCGTCTACTACGTGCACGGGGGAGGGATGGCCCGCGGCTCGGCGTACGACGGCAACTACCGGCTGCTCGCCCGGATGATCGCCGCGCACGGCGTCGCGGTGGCCATGGTGGACTTCCGCAACTCGGTCACGCCGTCGTCGGTCGCCGAGGTCGCGCCGTACCCGGGCGGCCTGCACGACTGCGTGTCGGGCGTCGAATGGCTCGCCCGGCAGGCCGGGCGGCTGGGTCTGTCGGGAGACGTCGCGGTGGCGGGCGAGAGCGGGGGCGCCAACCTCGCCCTCGCCACGGCGATGTCCCTGCGCGATCGCGGTGCGGCGGGCCGGGTCCGGGGCGTCGGCCTCCTCGCGCCCTACATCCGCGGCATCTGGCCCGCCGACGAGTGCCCCTCGTCCGTGGAGAACAACGGCCTCTTCCTCGACTGCCACACGAACATCGGGGTGATCTCGTACGGCGTCGAGGCCTACGAGGCGCGGGATCCCCTTGCCTGGGGCATCTTCGCGACGCCCGCGGACCTGGCCGGCCTGCCGCCCGTCCACGTGTCGGTGAACGAGCTCGACCCGTACCGGGACGACGGCATCCTGTTGTACCGCCGGCTCCTGGAGGCGGGGGTCGAGGCCGACGGGCAGGTCGTGCTGGGCACGACCCATGCGGTGGAGATCTTCCCGACGGTGTGTCCGGAGCTCAGCCGGCGCTGGGCCGCGACGGTGGCGGCTCTGGCGTCCGGCGGGGTGTCGAGTGTCGAATGAGGTGGGAGTGGCTATGACGGGTCGGTTGTCCGGGAAGGTCGCGCTGGTCACGGGGGCCGGGCGCGGCATGGGACGTTCGCACGCGGTGACGATGGCGCGCGAGGGCGCGGACGTGATCGTGCTCGACGTGTGCGCGCCGCTGGAGGGGCTGCACTACGAGCTGTCCTCGCCCGAGGACCTCAAGGAGACCGCGCGGCTGGTGGAGGCCCAGGACCGGCGCGTGGTCCAGGTGGTCCGCGACATCCGCGACCTCGAGGGCATGAAGGCGGACGTCGCGGCGGCGGTGGGGGAGCTGGGCCGGCTCGACGCCGTGGTCACGAACGCCGCGATCGCGACCACCACCCCGTGGGACCAGGTCACCCCGCAGATGTGGCACAACGAGATCGAGGTCAACCTCACCGGGACCTGGAACACCGTCGTGGCCACGGTGCCGCACCTGGTCGAGGCCGGGGGCGGGTCGCTCATCCTGGTGAGCTCGGTGGCCGGGGTGAAGGCGCTGCCCTTCCTCGCCCCCTATGTGGCGTCGAAGCACGGCGTGACGGGCCTGGCGAAGGCGCTGGCGATCGAGCTCGCGGAGCAGAAGATCCGGGTGAACTCGCTCGCACCGGGCAGTGTGGACACCCCGATGCAGGGCGGCCGGGCGGCGGTGCAGGAGCGGTTCGGGGACATGTTCGCCGAGCACCCGTTGTGGCAGAACAAGTTCTCGAACATGTTCGGCATCCCGTACATGGAGCCCGTGGACCTGTCCAACGCGGTGGTCTACCTCGCCTCGGACGAGTCGCGGTACGTCACCGCGCAGTCCCTGGCCGTGGACGCCGGCTTCTCGCACTTCTAGGAGGGCTCGCACATGAACGGCTTGGGCGACGTCGCCGTCGTCGGCCTCGGCGTCACGGACATGACGCACCGGGTGTACGGCTCGGGGCGGGACTTCGCCGCGGAGGCGCTCGCCCTCGCGCTCGCCGACGCGGGTCTCGACAAGAGCGATCTCGACGGGCTGCTCGTGCACGGCAACCAGACCGCCGACTCGTCGCCGGAGCTGGCGAACGCGCTCGGCCTGCGCGAGCTGCGGCTCTTCTCGGTGATGTACGCGGCCGGGGCCGGGGCCGGCGGGATGCTGCAGTACGCCGCCATGGCGATCGGCGCGGGGCTGGTGGACACCGTGGCGCTGGTCTTCTCCGACGCCCCGCTGCGGCCGAGGGCCAAGGCGTCGAGCACGCAGTACGGCGGGGCGCCGAGCCGCACGCCCGAGGGCTGGGACTACCTGCCCTTCGTCCACGGGGACTTCGGGGTGGCGGTCTCGGGCTACGCCCTTGCCGCCCAACGACACATGGACCTCTACGGCACGACGAGCGAGCAGCTCGGCGCGATCGCGGTGGCCCAGCGGGCCTGGGCGCAGCTCAACCCGGCGGCGCAGATGCGCAAGCCGATGACCCTCTCCGACCACCAGTCTTCCCGGCTCGTGGTGGAGCCGTTGCACCTCTTCGACTGCTGCCTGGTGTCCAACGGCGCGGTGGCCCTGGTCCTCACCTCCGGTGCCCGGGCCCGCGACCTGCCGCAGCCCCCGGTCTACCTGCGCTCGGTCGTGCAGTCGCACCCCGGGGACGACGGGACCGGGGACCGGGACGGCATGCTCGTCACCGGTGCGAGCCGGGCCGGTCCGGCGGCCCTGCGCGCCGCGGACCTCGAGCTCTCCGACATCACCCTGCTGCAGCTCTACGACTGCTTCACCTACACGGTGCTGGTCACGCTGGAGGACCTCGGCTTCTGCGGCAAGGGCGAGGGCGGTGCCTTCGTCGCCGACGGGAAGCTGGGCCCGGGTGGCTCGCTCCCGACCAACACCGGCGGTGGGCAGCTGTCGTCCTTCTACATGTGGACCTTCACCCAGCTGTCCGAGGCGGTGATCCAGGGGCGCGGTCAGGCGGGGGAGCGCCAGGTGGCGCGCAACGACCACATCCTCGTCAGCGCCAACGGCGGCATCCTCCGCAACCACGCGTCGATCGTGATGAGCCCGCACCGAGGAGCGAGGACATGAACGCCGAACATCCCGAACGACCCGACGAGGACCCCTGGGACGTGTTCCAGGAGGGCGCCCGCCGCGGGGAGCTCCTCCTCCGCGAGTGCGGGGACTGCGGTGCGCGGTCGTGGCCGGTGCCGTGGATGCAGCGGTGCCACCGCTGCCTCGGTGCCGACACCCGCTGGCTGGTTGCCGGCGGCACGGGGACCCTGTACACGTTCGCCCGGATCCACCAGGACTACCACCCGTCGATCGCCGACCGGACGCCGTACCCCATCGGCATCGTGGACCTGGCGGAGGGCGCCCGGACGGGCCGCGTCGGCCTGCTGGTGGAGCCCGGCGCGACCCTGCGGGCCGGCAGCCCGGTCGCGGCGGAGTTCCGCGAGGCGCCGGACGGCAGCACGATCCCCTGGTTCGTGGTCCGATGAGCACCTCCGACGCCGGTGTGCAGCCGGTCTACGTCGTCGGCTCCGGCATGACGGCCTTCGGGAAGTTCCCCGATCTCGCCCTGGGCGACCTCGGCCGGATGGCGGGGGCCGAGGCCCTGCGCGACGCCGGGGTGCGGCCCGCGCAGATCGGGGTGATCGCCTGCGGCACGGCCCGCAGCGGCAGCCTGCAGTCGCGGGAGAGCGGCGTCGGGCAGCTGATCGGCTGGGAGCTCGGCATCGAGGGCGCCCCGGCCTACAACGAGAAGGCCTACTGCGCGTCCGGTGCGCTCGCGTTCTCCGTGGCCCACATGGCGTTGGCCTCCGGCACCCACGACGTGGCGCTGGTGGTGGGAGTCGAGCGGATGTCCACACGGGACGGCAAGGGTCGCCCGATCACCTCGGACGGGATGGTGCTGGAGGGCGAGCAGGGGTTCTCGCCGCCCGCCTACTACGCGATGGCGGCCCGGCGGCACATGGAGGTCTACGGCACCACGCGCAGCCAGATCGCCAAGGTCGCGGTGAAGAACCGGCGTGCGGCCGCCGACAACCCCAAGGCGCAGTACCGGGCGCCGATCACCGAGGCGGACGTCGTCGGCGCCAAGCCGGTGGCCGGACCGCTGACCCTGCTGGACTGCTGCCCGACCGGAGACGGCGGTGCGGCGCTGGTGCTCGTCAACGCCCGGGGCGCGGAGCGGCTGGGGCTCGACCCGGCGATCCGGGTCGGCGGCTCGGCCATCGGCAGCGGGTACTTCGGGGACCAGACGCGCAGCCTCACGAGCTTCCGGCTGGACCGGGAGACCGCGAGGCGGGCCTACGAGCAGGCCGGCGTGGGCCCGGCCGACATCGACGTGGCCGAGGTCCACGACTCGTTCTCGGTCGCGGAGATCATCCACTACGAGGACCTCGGGTTCTGCGGTCCGGGGGAGGGGGGTGGCCTGGTCGAGAGCGGTGCCACCGCGCTCGGCGGCCGGATCCCCGTCAACACCGGTGGGGGCCTGCTCAACCGCGGCCATCCGCTCGGCGCCACCGGCGTGGCCCAGCTCGTGGAGCTGTCCGACCAGCTCCGCGGCCGGTCCGGGGCGCGCCAGGTCGAGGGCGCGCGCCGCGCGCTGGCCCAGATCTCCGGCGGGTTCCACGAGGGCGACTTCGCGACCTCCGGCGTCACCATCCTCGAGGGGACCCCGTCATGACCTCCATCGGCGAGCAGTCCCTGGGCCTCAAGGTCTTCGGCGGTGCCGAGGGCGAGGAGGACGCGACACCCGCGCTGCTCGGCAGCAGGTGCCCCACCTGCGGGGACGTGCGCTATCCCCGGCGGGTGCTCTGCCCGGTCGATCTCGGCGAGTGCGAGGAGCTCGCGTTCGCGGGCACCGGGACGCTCTTCGAGTCGGTGCGGATGGAGATCGCGCCGCGGGGCTTCGAGCCGCCGTTCCTGGTGGGGTTCGTCGACCTCGACGAGGGCGCCCGGCTGTTCGCCCGCCTCGACTGGCCCGACGGCGTCGCCCCGAGCCACGGGGACCGCGTGGAGATGACCGTGGGCGTCGTGCGCCGCGGTGAGGAACCGCTCCTCGGGCCGATCTTCGTGCCTGCCGGCTGAGCGCGGTCCGACGCGGGGACGGCCACCGTGAGCTCCTCCGAGGAGCTCACGGTGGCCGTTCCTCGTCCGGGCCCGCCGCCGGGGCAGGCGGGCCCGGAGGGACTACCGACCGGGGACGGGGCTCGGGGCGCGCCGGCTCTTCTCGACGGCGGGCCGGTGCACGGGCGGCCGGGACGCGGTGTCCAGGCGCAGCCCGAGGCGGGGCAGGAACCGGGTCACGGCCCAGTAGAGGTACTGGTCGCCGGGCCACTGGGTCACGTTGCGGCCCGAGGCCACGTGGTAGTAGTTCGTGCAGCCGGACTCGAGCGCGCTCGAGTGCACCGCGAGGCGCCGGTCGATCCAGTCCACGTACCGGCGCAGCGCCTCGGGCTTCGTGTCGACGGCCGCGGGCCGGCCCCGCCGGGCCAGCCGGCCGACCGTCCGGGCGACGACCTCGGCCTGGCGTTCCAGCTGGATGATGATGGAGCCACCGTTGGTGTTGGGGCCGAACAGGATGAAGAAGTTCTTGAACCGCGGCACCGTCATGCCCAGGAAGGCCTTGGGCTCGCCCGCCCAGGTCTCGGTGAGCGTGCGGCCGTCGCTGCCCCTGACCTCGACGGTCGACAGGTAGTTGGTCGGCTGGAACCCGGTGCCGAGGATCAGGACGTCCACCTCGGTCCTCGTGCCGTCCGCGGTGACGATCGAGTTGCCCTCGACGGCGACGACCTCGTGGGGGTGCAGCTCGACCTGGGGCTTGTTGAAGGCCTGGTAGAAGTTGTTCGCCTGGACGCCCCGCTTGCAGCCGTAGGCGTAGTGGGGGGTGACCGCCTCACGGACGGCCGGGTCCTCGATGGTGCTCGCGATGTGGTTCTCGCACAGCGCCCGCATCTCCGCCTGCGTGCTGCTCGTGGCGTCGTAGGCCTCGTACAGGCGGTGGTAGGTCCGGAAGAACTGGTACCGCTGCAGCTTCTGCAGCAGGGGGAACCGGCGGTAGCGGTCCCGCTCCCGCTCCGTGTACACGCGCTCCTTCTTGGGCACGACCCAGCCGGGCTGGCGCTGGAACACGTGCAGCTCGCCGACCGAGTCCGCGATCGAGGGCACGACCTGCGCCGAGGTCGACCCGGTGCCGACGAACGCCACCCGCCTGCCCGTGAGGTCGTGCTCGTGCTCCCAGCGCGCGGTGTGGAAGCGGGGGCCGTCGAAGTCCTCGAGGCCGGGCCACTCCGGGTAGCGGGGCACGTTCAGCATGCCGGTGCAGCTGACCACGACGTCGAACTCACGGACCTCGCCCTCCGTCGTCGTCACGGTGTAGGACGAGGCGGCGGGGTCCCAGACCGCCGAGACGACGCCGACCCCGAACCGGCAGCGGTCGCGCAGGCCGAACTCGTCGATCACGTCGTCCACGTAGCGCCGCAGCTCGGGCTGCTTGGCGTGGGTGCCGGACCAGTCGTAGGACTTGAACGAGAACGAGTACGCGTGGGACGGGACGTCGACGGCACAGCCGGGGTAGGTGTTGTCGTACCAGGTTCCCCCGGCGCCCGGGGAGCGCTCGAAGACGGTGAAGTTGTGCAGACCCGCCCGGGACAGCTTGACGGCGGTGGCGACTCCGCCCAGGCCGGCACCGATGATGGCCACGCTGGGTTGCCGCCGCGGTCGACGAGCCACTGAACTCTCCCCACTGAACGGTGTGAGCGATGAGGTGGATGAACGTTCGTACACCGGTACTCTAGGGTACCTGCTGAGTCCGGCGTGTCCAGTGCTTCGGGACCGCCGGGCACGGGGTGCGTGCGACGACGTCGAGCTCGAGAAGGTGAGGCCGCGGTGGCGAGCGACAGGTTGGCGGGCAAGGTCGCCCTGGTGACGGGTGGCGCCAGCGGGATCGGGGCGGCGGCGTGCGCCGCGTTCGTGCGGGAGGGCGCCCGGGTCCTGATCACCGACATCCAGGAGGAGGCCGGCGAGAAGCTGGCCGCCGAGCTGGGGCCGAACGCCCGGTTCGCCCCCCTCGACGTCGGGGACGAGGACGGCTGGGCCGCCGCGGCCGCCACCGTGCGGCAGTGGGCGGGACCCACCACCGTGCTGTTCAACAACGCCGGGGCCTTCACCACCGGCGGGGTCGAGGAGGAGACGGTCGAGGGCTACGAGCGCACCATCCGGGTCTGTCAGACGGGGATGTGGCTCGGCATGCGCGCGTGCATCCCGATGATGCGGGACGCCGGGGGCGGCTCCATCGTGAACACCTCGTCCGTCCGGGCCATGCTCGGCAGCCGGATCATGATCGCCTACCAGGGCGCGAAGGGTGCCGTCCGGAGCATGACCAAGGGCGCCGCGGTGCGGTACGCCGAGGAGGGCATCAGGGTCAACTCCATCCATCCCGGTGCCGTGGCGACCCCACCGATGCGCGAGCGGATGACCGACGAGTTCCAGGCCGAGCTGATGCGGGTGACGCCGCTCGGCCGGATGGCCGAACCGGAGGAGATCGCCTCCGCGGTGGTCTTCCTCGCCTCCGACGAGGCGTCGTTCATCACGGGTGCCGAGCTGGTGATCGACGGCGGCTGGTCCGCCCAGTGACCGCGGTGGACCCGCTCCGCGTCGAGCCGTGCGGGTCCGTCACCGTGGTCACCCTCGTCGCGCCGCGCCGGCCGCGCGGACGATGTCCGCCTCGGACAGCAGGACGTGCTGCGCTGCCGGGCCGAGGGGGATGAAGCTGTCCACACTGGTCACCCGGGCGATCCGCCCGTCGTAACCGCCGTCGACGAGCGCCGCCAGCACCGACTCCGACACGCCGCCGCTCCGGCGGGTCTCGTCGACGACCAGGACCGTCGAGTGTCGCCCGGCCAGACGGAGGATCTCGTCGACGGGGAGCGGTGCGAGCCACTGGAGGTCCACCACGGTGGCCTCGATCCCCGCCCGGGCCAGGGTCCCGGCGGCGAGCACGCTCATCCGCACCCCGTTGCCGAACGTGAGGATCAGCAGGTCGTCCCCCTGCCGCACCGTCCGCACCCGGCCCAGCTCGCACGACGGGTCGGCCGACCACTCCGCGGGCGGCGCGTACGGCGCGGTCCACGCCCCGTCGCCGTCGTGCAGGTCACGCTGGTGGTAGAGCGCGATCGGCTCGACGACGACGCACACCCGGCCCTCCGCCAGAGCCAGGCCGGCGCACTGCCGGAGCAGTCCGGGCGCCGACGACGGATGGCTCGGTACGGCGAGGACGAGGCCCGGGATGTCGCGCAGCACCGCCAGCGAGTTGTCGTTGTGGAAGTGCCCGCCGAAGCCCCGCTGGTAGGCGAGCCCCGCCACCCGCACGACCATGCCGTTCTCGTACTGCCCGTTCGAGAAGAAGCGCAGCGTGGCGCCCTCCCCGCGCAGCTGGTCCTCGGCGTTGTGCAGGTAGGCGAGGTACTGGATCTCCGGGATGGGGAGGAAGCCCGCGAGCGCCGCCCCCAGGGCCGTCCCCAGGACGGTCTGCTCGTCGAGCACGGTGTCGAGGACGCGATCGGGGCCGAAGGACCTGAGCAGCCCGCGGGTCACGCCGTAGACCCCGCCCTTGCGCCCCACGTCCTCGCCGAGGACGAGCGCCTGCGGATGGGCCGCCAGCAGGTCCCGGAGCGCGGCGTTGATCGACTGCGCCAGGGTCAGCGGACCCTCGTCCTCGGGCGCCCGGGTCCGGAAGACCCGGGAACGGTCCGCGGACGAGCGGGCCGCCCGCCGCGCGACCTCGACCGGCTCCCGGTGCACGAGGGGCTCGGCGACCTCCCGCGCGCTGCGCAGGTACTCCCGCGGGACCCGGGCCGCGCTCGCGGCCACCGTCGCGCGGGCCGCCTCGTAGCGTTCGAGGATCTGCGTGGCCGTCAGGACCCGGGCGTCGAGCAGCGCCCGGGCCGTGGCCAGCAGGGGATCGAGCTCGTGGTCACGCTCGATCTCGCGGGCCGAGCGGTACGCGATCTCGGCGTCCGAGCCGGCGTGGCCCAGGAACCGGACCGTCTCCAGGTGCAGGATCGCGGGCCGCCGCTCCTGGCGCACGTACGCGACGGCGTCGGTGGCGGTGCGCATCAGGTCGAGCGGGGCGGTCCCTTCGGCGCGGTGGTAGCGGACACCGGGGAACGAGCGGAGCAGGTTCGCGACCCATCCGGCCGGTGACCGGGTGCTGATGCCGAGCCCGTTGTCCTCGCAGACGTAGAGCAGCGGGAGCGGCAGCCGCCGATGGGTGCAGTAGGCGGTGACGGTGAGCGCGCCCAGGGCCGTCGAGTGGTTGGCGGAGGCGTCGCCGAAGCTGCACACCACGACGCTGTCCGGGAGCCAGGGCGACTCGATGTCGCGCCGCGCGGGGTTGTCCATCGCGTAGGCGAGGCCGAAGGCCCTCGGCAGGTGGGAGGCGATCGTCGACGTCTGCGGGATGATGCCGAGCGCGACGCTCCCGAACACCTTGTGGCGGCCCCCGGAGATGGCGTCGGCGGTCGAGGACATGGCGCCGCGGAGGATGTCGTCGGCCGCGGACACCCCGGGGACCTGGCTCGCGCGCGCCGCGTAGAAGCCCCCCGAGCGGTAGTGCAGGAGTGCCGGATCGGTCGGCCGCAGTGCCAGCGCGACCGCGGCGTTCGACTCGTGACCGGCCGAGCCGATCGTGTAGAAGGCCTCGCCGCGGGACTGCAGCTCCCGGGCGGCGAAGTCGGTGTGGCGGCTGACGGCCTGGGCGTCGAACAGTGTGAGCAGCGTGTGCTCCCCGTGCGGCGTCAGGACGAGGGGCGAGGCCCCGGTGGGCAGCTCGCCGACCCGCTTCGAGAAGTTGGCGTCGATCGCGTCCATCGCCCGGCCTTCCGTCGGTCCTCCTCAGCCTCGTGCACGAACCGGTCGACGGCGACGGGCGGAGGCTCCGGGTCCGTGACGCAAGCATCAGACCTGCTTGGCCTTGCCTGCTACCCACGCTATGGTCGGCCGACGCGAAAGGACGGCCGTGCTCAATCCCATCCATCTCAGGACGGTGGCCGCCGTCGTGCGCACGGGCTCCTTCGCCGCCGCCGCCAAGGAGCTCGGCTACACGTCGTCGGCGGTCTCGCAGCAGATCGCGAGCCTGGAGCACGACGTGCGGCTGGTGCTGTTCGAGCGCCGGGCGCGGTCGATCGCGCCCACACCCGCCGCGACGTTCCTCGCCGACCGGTCCATCGAGGTCCTCGCGCTCCTCGACGACCTGCAGGACGCCGTCGGCGAGCTGGCGGGGGGCGAGCGCGGACGGCTGCGCATCGGCAGCTTCCCCACCGCGAGCGAGCACCTGCTCCCCGGCGCGATCGCCGAGCTCGCCGCGCGCCTGCCCCACGTCGGCATCGAGCTCGAGGAGGCCGAACCCGACACCCTCGTGCCGCGGGTCTCGGACCGCCTGCTCGACGTCGCGCTGGTCTACGAGTACGACCTCGTCCCGCGGGCGTGGCCCCGCAACCTGCACCGGTCGGTCCTGCTGAGCGAGGACCTGGTCCTGCTGCTCCCGCAGGACCACCGCCTGTCGGGCGAGGTGCGGCTGTCCGAGCTGGCGGGGGAGACCTGGATCTCCACCGCCGCGGGCACGTCGGGTTCCGAGTGCCTCCTGCGCCTGTGTGCCGCGCAGGGCTTCATCCCCCGGGTGGCCTTCCGGACCAACGACTACGACGTCGTGCGGCGGTTCGTGGGCGCGGGACTCGGCGTCGCGCTGGTGCCGCGGCTGGGCGCGGCCGGCGACCCGCACACGCGGAGGGTCGCCGTGGCGGGACCGAACGCCCAGCGGCACATCCTGGCGGTCCGGCGGCGGGTCGGCGGCAGTCCGCTGGCGGCGGCGGCCCTGGCGGCGCTGACCCGCGCCGCGAACAGCCGCTCCGGCCTCTGAGCGAGCGACAGCTCTGCTTCGGGTCCGCGAGGTGCCGTCGACCCGTGTCGTCGGTCGCGACCGCACCGCACCTCGGTCACGGCCCGGCCGATCTCCGGGTCCGGGCGGGCGGTGCTCAGAGGGTGGTCATCCAGCCGTGGGAGTCGTGGCCGGTGCCGCGTTGGATGTCGGTGAGCAGCTCACGCAGGCGGGTGGTGATGGGGCCGGGCTCACCGTCGGCGACCCGGACCTGCTCGACCGTGTCGCCGTGGGCGTACTTCACGCTGCCGATCGGGGTGATCACCGCCGCGGTGCCGCAGGCGAACACCTCGGTGATACTGCCGTCCGCGCAACCGGTGATCCACTCCTCGGCGGAGATCCGGCGCTCGCTGACCTGGCAGCCGATCTCCTTGCCCAGCACCAGCAGCGAGTGCCGGGTGACACCCTCGAGGATGCTCCCGGACAGCTCCGGGGTGAGCAGCTCGGTCCCACCGAGGACGAAGAACATGTTCATGCCCCCCATCTCCTCGATCCACTTCTTCTCCGCCGCGTCGAGGTAGGCGACCTGCGCGCACCCGTGCTCGGCCGCCTGGGCCTGCGGCAACAGCGACGCCGCGTAGTTCCCGCCGCACTTCGCGGTCCCGGTCCCGCCGACCGCGGCGCGGGTG